>CAJXUN010000015.1 GCA_913061475.1 uncultured Colwellia sp.
TGTAGGAAATTTGCTATATAAGATAAGCAGGAGTGACCGTTCTTGTGCATCCATGCACCCATGGTATTAGTAAGCCCCATTACGTCAAACATGTTAGTGTTGGTTGTAAAGAGCGTGTGGGTGTTCTTCTTTTTATGTGATACAGCTCCTGATGTAACGGTTTTTTGTTTTTTGGCGTTTAAGCAGCAAAGACTAAATTCAAACTCTACAGGTTACACAATTCGGTAATATAAGTTGCGTTGATTACACTATTTATCTCAATAAACCTCAATCTATATGTAATGGTGTTCACTCTATATTCTATTTTTGAATAAAAAAGCCGTTTCTATTCTTTTTCTTTCGGCATAAATAAGTCTATCCTTGTCTCATTAATTAGAAATGGGCGTATAGTCGACATGTTGCCGGAACAGAAAAATTTAAATCAAACCATGCTAGATACCAATCAATTGGCATCTTTTAAGCAAAGTACTCATGATCTTTCTCCACTACAATTAGCTTGGGCTAGTGGCTATTTGGCTGCTAAAGCTGAAGGTGGAACTATTGTGCAGGCACCGGCTGCCACGTTAAGTGTAGCTTCAACAACATTGACCATTTTATATGGCTCACAAACAGGCAACGCCAAAGGCGTTGCTAAAAGCCTTGCTGCACAGGCGAGTGCAGAGGGTTTAAATGTTGAATTAAAAAGCATGGGCGAGCTTAAACCTAAAGCGATTAAAAACATTACACATTTATTGATTGTTGCAAGTACAAATGGCGAAGGTGAAGCACCAGATGACGCTATTGCACTGCACGAGTTTCTAGCATCAAAAAAAGCTCCCAAGCTTGAGCATTTGCATTACAGTGTTTTAGCACTAGGTGATACAAGTTATGAGTTTTTCTGTCAAACAGGTAAAGACTTTGACCTTTATTTAGAAAAGCTAGGTGCAAAAAGAATTGCGCCACGCGTTGATTGCGATGTTGACTATGAAGTTGACGCTAATACGTGGTCAGCTAATGTTATTAAGCAGTCTAAAACATTGCTTGGCAGTGAAAATGCAAACACCAGCAACACGTTACCTTTGAATGATATAAGTACTTCAGAAGAGCTTTACTCTAAGCAGCAACCTTATACTGCTGAATTATTAGTTAGTCAGAAAATTACCGGTAGAGATTCAGCTAAGGATGTAAGGCATATTGAAATAGACTTAGGTGAGTCAGGACTGACATATCAAGCAGGTGATGCATTAGGTGTTTGGTTTGAAAACTCTCATGCGCTTGTTACTGAACTTATTGCTGCGTTAGGTCTTAATGAAGAAGACAAGGTAGCGGTAGTCGAGGAAAGTTTAACACTGGCTGAGGCATTGAAAAGTAAATTTGAAATAACACAAACTTCAATTAACTTTATTGAATTTTGGGCTAATAAGTCTCAAGCGAGCTGTTTACTTGCGATATTAGATGATAAAGCCGCATTACGAGAGTATGCCGCTAATCATCAAGTTGTCGATGTAGTTAAATCTTCGCCACTAGCGACTGATGTTAAATTAGAAGCTCAAGAGCTGGTCGACGCATTACGAAAAATAACACCTAGACTATATTCTATCGCCTCTTCTCAAAGCGAAGTTGAAGAAGAGGTTCACTTAACTGTAGGGCTTGTACAATATCAAGCTGAAGAGGCTACCCGTCAAGGTGGCGCATCGGGGTTTTTAGCCAACGGTGTTGAAGAAGGCGGCGAAGTTAAAGTGTTCATTGAGCATAACGATAACTTTCGTTTGCCTACGGATAGCAATACCCCTGTCATCATGATTGGCCCCGGTACTGGAGTAGCACCATTTCGTGCCTTTATGCAGGAACGCGAAGCGAGCGAAGCTGAAGGCGATAATTGGTTATTTTTTGGTGATCAAACTTTTACTCAAGATTTCTTATATCAAGTTGAATGGCAAAGTTACCTAAAATCAGGCTTGCTAACTAAAATCGACCTCGCTTTTTCTCGTGATCAGGCAGAAAAAATATATGTACAAGATAGATTAAAAGAAAATGCCAGCGAGGTTTTTTCGTGGTTAGAGCGTGGTGCACATATCTATGTTTGTGGTGACATGAGTCGCATGGCAAAAGATGTTGAGGCTGCTTTGTTAGATATTATAGCGACACAAGGTCAATTATCTCAAGAACAAGCAAACGCTTACTTAAAAGATTTACGTAACGCTAAGCGTTATCAGAAGGATGTATACTAATGACCGACTTGACTCAAAAAGATCAAGCAAAAGGCCCTTTAATTGTTGAAGGTAAACATGCTGATAATGAAAGATTAAAAGCCGAAAGTAATTATTTGCGTGGCACCATTGTCGACGATTTAAAAGATAATGTTACTGGTGGTTTTACCGCCGATAATTTTCAGTTGATCAGAACCCATGGTATGTACCAACAAGATGATCGTGATATTCGTAATGAACGTGCTAAGCAAAAGCTGGAGCCATTACATAACGTCATGTTACGAGCTCGTATGCCTGGAGGTATTATTACGCCAATCCAATGGTTAGCAATTGATAAATTTTCTCGTGAAAAAACTAGTTATGGCAGCATCCGTATAACAACTCGTCAAACCTTTCAATTTCATGGCGTGTTAAAGCCAAATATTAAATTAATGCACCAAACTTTGAATGAGTATGGTATTGATTCTATTGCGACGGCGGGTGATGTTAATCGTAATGTACTCTGTACAACAAACCCGGTTGAGTCTGAGCTACATCAAGAAGCCTATGAGTGGGCTAAAAAGATTAGTGAACACTTATTACCAAAAACTCGTGCTTATGCAGAAATTTGGTTAGATGGTGAAAAAATTGAAGGCGGCACTGAAACTGGTGAAGTAGAACCTATTCTTGGGCCAAACTATTTACCACGTAAATTTAAAACTACGGTTGTTATTCCACCGCAAAATGATGTTGACGTGCATGCCAATGACTTAAATTTTATTGCTATTGCTGATAATGGTAAGTTGATTGGCTTTAATGTTTTAGTGGGCGGTGGCTTAGCCATGACACATGGAGATAAATCAACTTATCCACGTAAAGCTGATGATTTTGGTTTTGTGCCGTTAGATAAAACGTTAGACATTGCCGCAGCGGTTGTGACTACGCAACGAGATTGGGGAAATCGTGTTAATCGTAAAAATGCGAAAACAAAATATACCTTAGACCGTGTTGGTGTTGATACTTTCAAGGCTGAAGTTGAGCAACGAGCAGGTATCGTTTTTGCACAAAGCCGTCCTTATGAGTTTACTGGCCGTGGTGATCGTATTGGTTGGACGGAAGGTTTTGATGGTAAACATCATCTAGCTTTATTTATCGAAAATGGTCGCTTGCTAGACAAACCCAATTTTCCGTTGAAAACCGGTGTAGCTGAAATTGCGAAAATTCATAAAGGCGATTTTCGTATGACCGCGAACCAGAATTTAATTATTGCAGGGGTTGCAACTGAAGATAAAGTTGAGATTGAACGATTAGCACGCGCACATGGCTTAATGGCAGATAATGTTTCTGTTCAACGTAAAAATTCTATGGCATGTGTAGCTTTTCCTACTTGTCCGCTTGCGATGGCTGAAGCTGAGCGCTACTTACCTGGCTTAGTAACAGACGTTGAAGCAATACTGGCAAAACACAATGTCGCAGATGAAAGCATTATTTTGCGTGTAACCGGTTGTCCTAATGGCTGTGGTCGTGCCATGTTGGCTGAAATAGGTTTAGTTGGGAAAGGTCCTAGCAAGTACAACATGCATTTAGGTGGCAATATAGCCGGCACTCGTATACCTAAAATGTATAAAGAAAACCTTAACGAAGCAGATATTTTGCAAGAAATTGACACTTTGGTTGCTCGCTGGGTCACTGAAAGAAATACTTCTGAAGCCTTCGGCGATTTTGTTATTCGTGCTGGAATTATCAAAGAAGTAAAAGTCAGCAAGCGAGATTTTCATGACTAATATTATTCAAGCGAGGATCCAACCGGTGATCAATAGTCGATTTCCTGCTTCGTTGCCTGAGCCATGGCTAAAGCAATGGAATGAATTGCTCGAGCAACAGTCGGCAACGCAACGTGTAGAATGGGCGATGGAGAACTTGCCATCGCAATTTGTTTTGTCCTCTAGCTTTGGTATTCAGTCAGCTGTTATGTTGCATATGTTGACTCAGATTGAGCCTAATATACCAGTACTCATAACAGATACTGGTCACTTGTTTCCTGAAACTTATCAGTTTATTGAGCAAATGACTGATCGCTTAAAGCTAAATTTACAAGTGTTTAGTGCTAAAGAAAGTGCTGCTTGGCAACAAGCCAAGTATGGACAAGAATGGGCCACCGATGAAGCCGCTTTAAAAGCTTATAACCGACGTAATAAAGTAGAACCGTTAGAGCGTGGATTAAGTGAACTGCAGGCTGGAACTTGGTTTTCCGGCGTTCGACGTCAACAGTCGAGCCATCGTGAAGGTTTATCTGTTGTTAGTGTTTTACGTGGACGCTTTAAAGTACACCCTATTATAGATTGGACAAATAAAGACGTTCATCAATATTTAACTGAGAATAATCTTCCTTATCACCCACTTTGGGAAGAAGGCTATGTTTCGGTTGGTGATGTACATAGCACAAGGCCATTAACGGCAGGGATGGATGAAAGTGATACACGCTTCTCGGGTATGCAACGAGAGTGTGGCTTGCATACTGACGGTGACGGTATTTAGTTGCGCTAATAAAAAGAATGTACTTGTTGCATTCTTTTACGCTTTTCTAGCCCTCCACGGCAAAGTTTTCCGCTAACTGGTTTTTAAGTGCAGTTAAATAATCATTATCGACATTATCAGCCACTAGGTGTGCTAGTTCGGTACCAATAGGTGTAAACTTGTAAAAAGTGAGTATGCAATCAACCTTGCTTGCTACAAAGCTCAGCTGCTTGCCATTATAATTGAATTGAATTTTCTCACCTTTTGCCAGCGAGTGACTTTCTGTTTCTTGCTCAAACAATAAATGGTTGTCGGCTAAGGTTAAAATGTCAGCGTAACTTAATCCTGCTCGATTAAGGTCGATACGTTGCTGTCGCTGACGATTAAAGAAGTTAAATAATTTGGGGATTTGATAAGCGCCGCTGATCACCCTGATATTTTTCTTTCTTGCATCAGTAACGGCTAAACTGCAGGCTTTTGCTAGTAGTTTAGCTTCAGTAATACTCATGGACCGAAACGTTTGTAGTGTTTTTAGTGAAAAAGACCCCGGCTGAGATATTTCACCCGCTAAAATTTTTGCCCACAAATCCTGCATGACTTTATTACTAATACCTTCAGCAAGTGTGACAAAGTGACTAAACCAGTCTTGATCTGCTCGATCGGTAATCGTGCCATCAGAACAATACTGAGCTGCCCGTAACATAATGGCTTCCATATTTTGTTGTTGGCGTAATTGGTTTAGCTTTTTGCGTCGATAAGATCTATCTTCTAATGGTGCCTGTTTATTTTCGGGTAGAAATGCGGCATCAAGAGAGAATTTTTTTGCTAATCCTAATAATTGTTTTTGCGATGAGCCATTAGCAGCAGAATTAGTACTCGCTTTTGATGTTGATTTTTCTGAATCATGCTTGACGATTTTTTGTGTGTTTGATTCCACAGGGTGTTCGATTATTTTCTCGTTTTCTATCGAATTTGACGTCACTTGTTACCCCTTAAAACTGTAAAGTGCTGAAAATATCAACATATCATCGCCGTGAAATTTATTATAGCGTAAATATAGAATTTACTCATTCTCTTATATATTTATGATTATTTTTTTGTACTTAATTATTGTTATTATTTTATAATTACTTAGCTATATTTCTATTGATTTATTTTGTACAAATAAACAATTTATTGTCAAATGTAGTCAATGATGTAAATATTATTACAACGAAATGTTGAATAATACCAATCCGACTTTTATTATGTACTATATAATATGACAATTTTTAATGAAATTGGTGTTCATAAATTCTACTAGTTGTTGTCTACTAGTGCATTGAGGATGATATGCAAGCTTCTGAAAATACGAACGATGATTTCTTGTTTATCGATGATAGCGATGAAGATGAAATATTTGACTCTGCTATAAGGGATACTTGGAAAGTTTTAATTGTCGACGATGATCCTGAAATTCATTCAGTAACTCAGCTTGCCTTGTCTGATTTGATTGTTTTAGGTCGACATTTAGAATATCTACACGCCTATTCCGGCCAGGATGCTTGTAAACTCATTGAAGAGCATGACGATATTGTTTTAGTCTTGCTTGATGTGGTGATGGAAAGCGATGATGCTGGTCTTACCGTGGTAAAATACATTCGCGAAGAATTAAAACGTGATGATATCCGTATTGTTTTAAGAACAGGCCAACCAGGCTACGCACCTGAAGAAAGTGTCATTAAAGATTACGATATTAATGATTATAAAACCAAAACTGAATTAACTCGCCGAAAGTTGGTAACCACGGTTTATGCTGCAATTCGTTCTTATCAACAAATAGACTCGGTGACACAAAACCGAAAGGGTTTAGAGAAAATAATCGGTGCCGCTGCCAACTTATTAGAACTACGAACCGTTCATGATTACGCACAAGGTGTGTTGGCAGAGTTTAAAAAGCTTGTGGTTAGTACTAACAGTACCTTTTGTGCAAGAGGTCAAGGTATTGTTGAAGGTGCTGACGATCTAAGTTTATATATCCTTGGGCAAGAAGGCTTGCCTGATAAGAAAATTAATCAAAAACTCACCGCACTGGATAATCGAAATATTGCACGACAAATCACCAGTTGTTTCCAACAAAAACAGCATTTTTTCGATGTAAACTCGAACTCATTTTATTTTGCTAGCGGAAGCTTTCGAGCGGTAATCCATTTAGAGCTGGAGCAAGCGTTAACCAGCATTGAAATGCAGCTTATTGAAGTATTTCTAACTAATATTGCCACAGGGTATGAAAATGTTCATTTATTCCAAAAACTGCGCAATGCCGCTTATAAAGATTGGTTAACTGAATTACCAAATCGTTTAGATTTTGTTAATTTATTAGATGATTTTTGTCAAAGTAACGATGACGATTTAGTCACTGCACTGGTTGATATTAATCATTTTAGCGATATAAATGATGGCTTAGGTCAAGATGTTGGTAATCAATTATTAATGGCGGTTTCTGTGCGTATTCGAGCGTTAAGTGAAAAAAATCATTTAGCTCGAATTGGTGCTGATGTTTTCGGTATTATTGGACCGAAAGAGTTTGTTAACCCTGAAACATTAATGGCATTATTTAGTCGTCCATTTGCCGCAGGTGAGCAGAACTTACCTGTCAGTGCTTGCTTTGGTTTTTGCGCTAAAAAATCTGCGGGTTCTCGTGGCGTGAAAGTATTAAATCAAATCAATATTGCTCTTAACCTTGCCAAAAAATCTCTTCAAGAGCCTTACGTGTATTATCACCAAGAAATGGAAGATAAAACCCTTTGGCGCTTAGGCATGATCAGACAATTACGAACTGACTTTGCTGACAATCGTCTACAGCTTTGGTATCAGCCACAACTAAGTTTGGCAACAGGTAAAATAATAGGTGCTGAAGCTCTGCTGCGTTGGAAGACCGCAGAAGGCGAGTTTATTTCACCAGCGGTATTTATTCCTTTAGCTGAATATTCTGGTTTAATTATTGAAATTGGCAATTGGGTTGTCGATCAAGCTTGTCAGCAATTACATCGACTTGCTGAGAGTAAATTTGAGAATGTGAGTATTTCCGTGAATGTTTCGATTCCGCAATTTAAACGTGATAACTTTGTCGATACTATTATTGAAATAATACAATCCAATAACGTAGATCCTAGCAAGTTGGAATTAGAAATCACTGAAAATGTCTTAATGGATGAACCGCAAGTTATTATTGATGCTTTAGTAAAATTAAAAGCACAGGGCATTAGTATCGCCCTTGATGACTTTGGTACGGGCTTTTCCTCATTGAGCTATTTGCAGAAATTACCGCTCGATCGATTAAAAGTCGATCGTTCGTTTGTTAATGATATTGCCGAGCCAGGTGGTTCGATTATTGCGGACACCATTATCAATCTAGGTAAGCAAATGAACTTAAAGGTTATTGCTGAGGGCATTGAAACTAACGAACAAGAAGTTCAATTAAAGGCTTTAGGGTGTGATGAAGTGCAAGGCTTTTATTATGCTAAGCCGATGCCGGCAGATGAGTTCTTTATGTGTTTAGAAGAAAGAAATCGATAGCTTAAACATAAAAGCCATCGATTTGAGCGTATATTAAAGCACTTGTTCTACAAGTGCATTTTCTTTTGTACGAAACTCTACGTTTAGGCTCGGCGCGTATGGCATAAACAGTGTTAGTAGTAATGAGCAACACGCAAAGCCAGCACCAATATAAAATACCCACGAATCATTAACTATCCAAACCATACCAAGTAAAGCTGGAATAAGCACGGCTGCAATATGATTAATCGAAAAACTTACACCTGCGCTTGCGGCAATATCTTCCGGTAAAGCAATTTTTTGAAAATAGGTTTTTATCGCAATAGCCAGGGCAAAAAACAAGTGGTCAATCACATATAGTACGGCCGCAATATTAGCGTTCTCGACCAAACCATAAAGCACAAAAAGTATAGTTAAGCCAATGTATTCAAAACGTAAAACACTACGTTCACTGACTCGACCTATAAACTGGCCAATTTTGGCTGCGAATAACCAATTAAAGACGTAGTTAATGAGAAACAATGCACTTACATCGGTAACACTATAATGAAACTTTTCTACCATTAAAAAACCGGCAAAGACGACAAATATTTGTCTACGAGCGCCACTGAAAAATGTTAAGGCATAAAACAATATGTAGCGCTTGCGTAAAATAAGCTTTCTAGTTTGTTCTGCAGGTGGCACAAAGTGAGGAAACGATAGCGCTAAGGCAATAGTAAACACTAAAGCAATGCCACCAAATAATAAATAGGTTGCTTTATAACTCCAAGCAAAGTGCTCCATCAATAACCAAATACTGCTAAATGCTAACAAAGATGCGATTGATTTTACTGATAAAGCTCGACCTAAAAAGTGTGCGGTTTTATCTTTATCAATCCATTGTAAGGTAAGTGATTGATTAACCGTTTCAAAATAATGAAAGCCAACTGACATAATAATTGTTGTTAGGTATAGGCCTATCACCGTAGGGAAAAAACCGGTCGCTGCCACCCCAAGACTCGTTAAGCCTAAAGCAACTAACGCTAATTTTTGCTCTTTAATAAATAACAACACGTAAATGACGGTAAAAGCGAGAAAACCCGGCACTTCTCTTAAGCTTTGTAGCATGCCAATTTCGACGCCAGTAAAATTAGCTCGCTCAACAACAAAATTATTGAGTAAGGCCATCCAAACTGAAAACACCAAAGGGAGAATAAATGCCATGGCGAGGAGTAAGTTTTCAGGTGAATGTAATTTTGTACGTAATGGCATGTTAAATCCAGCTATACAGTGTTGACAGTCGTGTCCTATTGTAAGTTAATTAGTAACCAAATACACGATGAATGCATTATGGCTTAATTTAAATATTTACTTTAATAATCGCTAATATTTTTCCTAAATTAAACCACAACCATGAGACTTTTTATGAATATCAATAAACTTGCTGAGCAAAATTATGACTGGGTTGAACGTATGGGTTGGCATAATAAAACCACGTTAGAAGCTCTAGCCTTAGTGGCTTCAGAGGTTGGAGAGGCAATTAATGAGTGTCGCGGTGAAAAACCCACAAATAACTTTGCCGAAGAGTTAGCTGATATTGTTCTACGAGTATTAGATATTGCGCATTGGCAGGGCATAGATATGGAGCAAGAATTGTTGAATAAAATGAAAAAGAATGAGCTACGGGGCACGCGTGGGCGTATCAAATAATAATATGAAAAAAATATTATTTTTGAGGCGCTTTTCTTTTTAGGCAGGCTGAAAGTAGCTGTAACTTAATATTTTTATTTGACTTATAAGTGTTCGTAAACGCAATTAATGATGATTGCTTTACCAATAAATTACTCATCCTTTAATATTAATACAGGTAATTAAAACACCCGTTTAAAAAAATTTGCTTTCAAGCATTTTTCAAGGCAAACTCATTGGCACTTTATTTCTTTTACTCGTTAATGATAAATAATGAGTCACTGAGATGTTCACACGCTTGGTAGTAATCTATGATTATGTATTACCAGTCAATTGATCTATAAAAGATCCATTAAAAGTCAGGAGAGTAGGCATGTTATTTCAAGGCAAAAGCCTTTCTGCCCAGTTGTTAGATGACGGCATTGTTGAATTTAAATTCGACGCGCAAGGTTCAGTTAACAAGTTTGATCAGGCAACGTTTAAAGAATACATCGCGGTAGTTGATGCGATTAATAATTGCAGTGAAGCAAAAGGGGTACTGGTTACTTCTGGTAAATCTTCATTTATCGTTGGTGCAGATATCACCGAATTCTTAGAGATATTTAAAAAGCCTGAAGCTGAGTTAACACCTTGGATTAAAGAAGGTTCTGACGTCTTTAATTCTTTTGAAGATATTAACTTACCTACGGTTGTTGCCATTAATGGTTTTGCTCTAGGCGGTGGTTGTGAAATGGCTTTAGCCTGTGACTACCGTATTGCCGATACATCATGTTCAATCGGCTTGCCAGAAGTGCAATTAGGTTTAATGCCTGGTTTTGGTGGCACGGTGCGTTTACCTCGTGTAATTGGTGCTGACAATGCGATAGAGTGGATGTCGACAGGTAAAGCACATAAAGCTGAACCTGCCATGGCCGTTGGCCTACTTGATGCGGTTGTAGCGCCTGAGCACTTGCGTGAAGCAGCATTAAAAATGTTAAGCCAAGCGATTGCAGGAAAATTAGATTGGCGTGCGAAGCGTCAACCTAAGCTTGAAGCATTAAAGCTTTCGCCAGTAGAAACCATTATGACCTTCAATACCTGTAAGGGTATGATCGCAGCCAAAGCGGGTAAGCATTACCCAGCACCTATGGTAATGGTTAAAACGATTGAAGCGGCAGCCGGTTTAGACCGTACTGGCGCTATGGCATTAGAAAACGCAGGATTCGCTAAATTAGCAAAAACTGATGCTGCTACTGCACAAATTGGCCTGTTTATGGCTGATCAAGTCGTGAAAGGCAAGGCGAAAAAAGCCGCTAAGCAAGCAACTAAAGCGGTTAATAAAGCGGCTGTATTGGGTGCAGGTATTATGGGCGGCGGTATTGCATACCAATCTGCTTATAAAGGCACACCGATCATCATGAAAGATATTAATGACCAAGCACTTGATTTAGGCTTAGCTACAGCCACAGGTATTCTCACTAAGCAGGTCGAACGTGGCCGCATGAATGCGAAGCAAATGGCCGGTGTGTTAAATAACATTACACCATCATTAAGCTACGACAGTGTTAAAGATGTTGATATTGTTGTTGAAGCGGTAGTAGAAAATCCGAAAGTTAAAGCGATGGTTTTGGCAGAAGTTGAAAGCTATGTTAGCGATGACACGATTGTTACCTCGAACACGTCGACTATCTCAATTGATTTGCTGGCACAAAGTGTCAAACGCAAAGACAAGTTTTGTGGCATGCATTTTTTCAATCCAGTAAACAAAATGCCATTAGTTGAAATTATTCGTGGTAAAGAAACGTCGGATGAAACTATTGCTGCTGTAGTTGCCTATGCGGCGAAAATGGGTAAATCACCTATCGTAGTTAACGACTGCCCTGGTTTTTATATCAACCGTGTTTTATTTCCATATTTTGCCGGCTTTAGCCAGTTAGTACTTGAAGGTGCTGATTTTACTGCCGTTGATAAAATCATGGAAAAACAATTTGGTTGGCCTATGGGTCCAGCATACTTGCTAGATGTTGTTGGTATTGATACTGCAGATCATTGTACAGGTGTTATGTCTGCCGGTTTCCCAACGCGTATGAGCAAAATTGCTAATGATCCCGTTAGTGCTTTATATAACGAAAAACGCTTAGGTCAGAAAAACGGTAAAGGTTTTTACGATTACGGCAAAGATAAACGCGGTCGCCCGACTAAAGTCGCGGCACAAGCGGCTTATGATTTGTTTTCTGGCGCAGAGAAAAAAGACTTCAGCCAAGATGAAACCATTGCACGCTTGATGATCCCTATGGTCAATGAAGTAGTGCGTTGTTTAGAAGAAGGCGTAGTTGATACTGCCGCTGAAGCTGATATGGGCTTAATTTACGGAATTGGTTTCCCGCCATTTAGAGGTGGTCCAATTCGTTATTTAGAAACATTAGGCTTAGATAACTTTATTGCAATGGCAGATAAATATGCGCATTTAGGCGAAATTTATCAAGTTACTGATGGAATGCGCGCAATGGCGAAATCTGGTCAGTCATATTTTACAACCGATGTTAAAACAGCTTAGGCGAAGGAGAAAATCATGAAAGAAGTCGTTATTGTCGATTGCATCCGTACCCCAATGGGGCGCTCAAAAGCCGGTGTTTTTCGTAATGTTCGTGCTGAAACTTTATCAGCACATTTAATGCAGCAATTATTGGTTAGAAACCCTAACCTTGATCCGGCATTAATTGAAGACATTATCTGGGGCAACGTTAAGCAAACGAAAGAGCAAGGTTTTAACATTGCTCGTAATGCTCAACTATTAACAGATATTCCAAAATCTACAGGTGCTGTTACCGTTAACCGTTTATGTGGTTCTTCAATGCAAGCATTACATGATGCCACTACTAATATCATGGCTGGTCAAGGCGATGTGTTTATGGTCGGTGGTGTTGAACATATGGGTCACGTACCTATGATGTACGATGTTGATTTCGATCCTGCATTGAGCAAACATATTTCACGTGCAGCGGGTAACATGGGCTTAACAGCTGAGTTGCTCGGTATGCAACACGGTATTACTCGTGCTGAACAAGATGCTTTTGGCGCTCGTTCTCATCAACTGGCTCATAAAGCAATGCTTGAAGGCCGTTGGGCAAACGAAATCGTACCTACCTTAGGTCATGATGCGATGGGCGCGTTAACGCTTATTGAGCATGATGAAGTTATTCGTCCTGAAACTACCATTGAAAGTTTAGCGGGTTTACGTCCGGTATTTGATCCGGTCAACGGTACGGTAACTGCAGGTACTTCTTCTGCACTTTCTGATGGCGCTTCAGCAATGTTAGTGATGTCAGCTGAACGTGCGAAAGCAATGGGCTTAACACCACGTGTTAAAATTCGTGGTATGGCTATCGCAGGTTGTGATCCATCAACAATGGGCTTTGGTCCAGTGCCAGCAACGAAGAAAGCATTACAACGTGCAGGTTTAACCTTAGCTGATATCGAATTGGCTGAGTTTAACGAAGCATTTGCTGCTCAAGCGTTGTCATGTGTACGTTCATTAGGTCTAGAAGACAAAATGGATGACATGATTAACCTTAATGGTGGTGCTATTGCATTAGGCCATCCTCTAGGTTGTTCAGGCACGCGTATCTCAGGTACCTTGATAAACTTAATGGAAGCACAAGATGTTAACATCGGTTTAGCCACTATGTGTATTGGTTTAGGCCAAGGTATCGCTACGGTATTTGAAAAAGTATAAGTTAAGCACTGATGATTTAGCCGTTTATCGCTAAGCTTCTGAGTTAACTTGTAAAAGCCCAACCTTTGTTGGGCTTTTTTATGTACACGATGTACGGTATAACGCGGTCACATGGATGTGAAAGAGCGTGTATGTACACGATGTACGGTATAGCGCGGGGAGTGGTCGTTTCTTACCATTCATAGCATCACGATATTAATTTATCCGTATCTGTCGATGGTAATAGCGTATTTGCACAGGATGTCACGGTCACATAAATGTGAAGAGTAACGAATTTTTATTTTTTATTTTTTATTTTTCATGCTGTATAGCACAACATCTAAATCACCGAGCTGTGAGTCACAGTGGATATAAGATTTTATATAGTCCATACCTATTTTCTTCATCACACCAACTGAGCCATCATTACCATGCATAGCAACGGCACTAAATACTTTGTTTTCCGGTTGCTTTGCTAGTGCTTTTTGAACTTGTATCGCGGCTTCTGTGGCATAACCTTTACCCCAAGTCGATTGGACAAAACGCCAGCCTAACTCTATATCATGCCAAATTGGTTGATCAGAGAAAAAGTCCATTGGCCGTACTAATATCCAACCTATTTCTTGCTGTGATTCGATAATGGTTACTTTCCACAAACCCCAGCCTTTGTCTATATTTTTATAGGCGTTAAGGCGTGGAATAAATTTATCGCGGATATCTTCTCGGGTCGTCATCACGCCATTATTAATATAACGCATCACTTCTGGGTCTTGATCGAGTTGAAATAAAAACTCACTGTCACTTTCGTCAATGAGTTGATAACTAAGACGAGCTGAATTTTCAATATTCACATGGATACCTTTTTAACTGTTTTTGTAATCTTAATCATAATAATAAATAGGTAAGCTTTCATTAATTTTTATTAACGCTTGTCGTTAGGTAGACATGAATTATCGTCTGCCATATTATGGCTTCATAATAAAAGACCCATTTCCTATAATAACTTGGTAAATTATGAATAATAAAAAAATAACCTTAAGTTCTGCAATATTGATCGCGTTGTTCGGCCTATCAGGCTGCGGACAAAATGTGTCATCAACCTCTTCAACCGGCAAGGTGTTAAGCGTTACCAATGAAAGTAAGACATTAACTTATCCCCGCACGAAACAAGTTGCGGTTATTGATGACTACTTCGGTACTAAAATCACTGACAATTATCGTTGGTTAGAAGATGACATGAGCGCTGAAACTGCAGATTGGGTAAAGGCGCAAAATAAAACCACATACCGTTATCTCGAACAAATTCCTTATCGCGAAAAAATCAAATCTCGTCTTTCTGCCTTGCTCGACTACGAAAAAGTAGGTATGCCTTTCATTGAAGGTGAGTACAGCTATTTTTATAAAAACGATGGCTTACAGAATCAATATGTTTTGTACCGTCAAAAAGGCGATGCGCCAGCAGAAGTGTTTTTAGACCCTAATGCTTTTAGTGAAGATGGCACAGTATCTCTAGCGAGTATTGAATTTAGTGAAGACGGTTCATTAGCCGTATATTTAATTTCTGAGGGTGGTAGTGATTGGCGTAAAGCACGTGTTATTGACACCAAAACAAAAAAAGTACTTGAACCCGAATTAGACGACATTAAGTTTAGTGGTTTATCTTGGGTTGGTAATGAAGGCTTTTATTATTCAAGTTATGACAAGCCTACCGGCAGTGAGCTTTCTGCTAAAACCGATCAACATAAATTGTATTATCATCAATTAGCGACCGCTCAATCTGAAGATATTTTAGTCTTTGGTGGCTCTGAAGCTGAAAAACATCGTTATGTTAGTGGTGAAGTCACTAAAGATGGACGCTATTTATTAGTGTCAGCAGCAGTGTCTACCTCAGGGAATAAGCTGTTTATTAAAGATTTAACGAAGGCTAATTCGCCATTGATTACCGTTGTCGATAATACTGACTCAGATACTTACATGGTGAGTAGTCATGGTGATGATTTATTATTTGTCACTAATATGGCGGCACCGAATAAGCGCGTGATCAAAGTTAACGCACAAAAGCCAACACCAGATAATTGGGTAGATGTTATTCCGGAAACTGACAATGTCTTATCAGTTTCAACCGGCGGTAAGTACTTATTTGCTAAATACATGAAAGATGCCACGTCACTCATTCAGCAATACGACTTAAACGGTAAAAAAATTCGTGATATTGCTTTACCAGAAGTTGGCACCGCATCAGGTTTTAGTGGGAAAAAATCGCAAACTACACTCTATTATTCTTTCAGTAATCAGAAAACGCCTTCAACAATTTTTAGCTTAGATCTTGCTTCTGGTGAATCTGCAGTTCATATGAAGTCGAAAGTTAAATTTGATAGCGACAACTTCGAATCCAAACAAGTTTTCTATACGTCTAAAGACGGTACTAAAGTGCCGATGATCATTACTCATAAGAAAGGTTTAGTATTAGACGGCACTAACCCTACTATTCTCTATGGTTACGGCGGTTTTAATGTCAGCTTACAGCCACGATTTAGCTCAACGCGTGCGGCATGGTTAGAGTTAGGCGGTGTTTATGCCGTCGCTAATTTACGTGGCGGTGGTGAGTACGGTAAAAAATGGCACAACGCTGGTACGCAGTTGAAAAAGCAAAATGTTTTTGACGACTTTATCGCGGCAGCTGAGTATCTGATTAAAGAAAAAGTAACTTCACCTGACAAGTTAGCTGTTATGGGTGGCTCTAATGGTGGTTTGTTAGTCGGTGCGGTAATGACGCAACGCCCAGAGCTATTTAAAGTGGCGCTACCGGCGGTTGGTGTACTAGATATGTTGCGCTACCATACGTTTACCTCTGGCGCGGGTTGGGCTTATGACTACGGTAAATCAGATGACAATGCTGAGATGTTCAATTATTTATTAGGTTATTCACCGGTACATAATGTTAAAGCGGGTACTCATTACCCAGCTACATTGGTTACCACTGGTGATCATGATGATCGTGTTGTTCCCGCACATTCATTTAAATTTGCCGCTGAGTTACAAGCGAAACAAGCTGGCGCTAATCCAGCCTTAATTCGCATTGAAACCGATGCAGGTCATGGTGCTGGTACCCCGATTAGTAAAACCATTGAGCAGTATGCCGATATTTACGGCTTTACCCTGTTTAATATGGGTGTAAAAGACATTTAACGTTCGATAAATAAAAGAAAAAAAGCCCAGTCATTACTGGGCTTTTTGTTTGCTATTTAAGGAAAAATTAAATGGCTAACGATTGGAAGCTAACATTTTAATTAGTTGGGTTGTTGGATAAGAAAATCACTAAATAATTCTGTAAAAAGCTTTTGGTGTGGTTTTTTAATTAAGGCTAAATGTGCAGATAAGTATGTATCAGAATGGTATATCTTATCTAACGCGTTATTAAATTTTTTGATGAATTGGCTTGAAGCATCAGACTGACTGCAAGCTAAGCGACCATAAATCAATGGTTCAGAACCTTTTGGTGATATGCTGCGTAGCGTAACATCAGGTAAAATTTGACGCGATTTAAAATCCATAACCTCAGGATATTCAAGCAACATATCAAATCGACCTTTGAGTAACATCGCTATCATTAAATTCTCTCCATCACTCTCAAATCTCATAAATTTATTTACCGAGGGCAGTTCTTCAAGTTTTTTAGATATATGGTTGCCGTAAGCTCGATTCCCTTCTATACCAATATGTAATTCAGGATTTTCATCAATAATTTCACTGATAGAAAGTTGTTCGAAATTATTCATATAATCTGAGTTAATGGATGGGCTGAAGTATACTCGTAAGCCAAGAAATAGAGTTTGGGGTTGAGAAAATATAAAGTATTCATCTCGTGCTGGTGTTTTAATTAAGTTGCGTAGGCAAGCATTATCGCCAGTCGTTATATTATTAAAAGCGGTGTCATAATCAACATCTCTAAAGTTTATATCGTACTCAGGTAGTTGTTGTAGAATCATTTTTAGCACTAATGCTTCTGTACTGTCATCTATTGTTGACTTTGCTAGTGTAGCGTTTCCTATTTTATAAAGTGTGAATGAGTTTTTATTAACGTCAGCAAAAATTTTAGTTGCGGGTAATGTGATTAAAATAATACAAATGATAATACGTGCACGAGTCTTCAATATGTTTTCCCCACTTAAAAATAGCGTTTAATACTGTTTAGATATTGTTAATTCTAATTTTACTACATAAGTCATAATATCGGTTATATTTTAAGCACCCATAATGGCTTTTTAATTTATAAGAATTATTCATGGGTTATTATTCTGAAATTATTAATTAATACGTTTCACATTTTTTATTTTACTTTTTGCTTAAATATTATCTGTAATCCCTCCTATTACATTTACGTTGAAGTGACATAATCGCTCTCATTTCCTAATTTACATGTTGCTTGATAAGGCAGAGTTTTGCTGATAACCTATTATAATTATTAATAAAAATGTCAATGAAAAATATAACCTTTGGTTAATTAGACGAGACTAAAACAGCTTTATATTTGTGTCTTAAACATTTTAGCCAACGAAAGTATCGCCTGTAATAGGGTATTAGCTATACCAACAAGGATGTTACCTTAATGAAGTATTTAATATTATTATTAATTTTATTTTTATCTGCATGTACTTCCACGCATGAGTTAACGTCAAGTTCAGGCTCAACTGACGTGATGCGATTAATTGAAAAAACAGCCATGAATGCACCAAAGGGTATAAAAGGTACGTTTCAATTTTCAATAAAAGCCTCAGGTAGTGTGAGACAAGTAACCTATTTAAATACTGAATTAGATTATAGAGATCGAAGAAATATCACCGTAGCACTTCATCCTAAAACAATCGCCGCGTTGACAAAAAAATATGGCTTCGCACCTGAAACATACTTTATTGATAAAAATATCGAAGTTACTGGTGAAGCTAAACAAATTAAAATTTGGTTTTTTTCTCAAGGTAAGCGAACTAATAAGTATTATTTTCAAACTCATATTAGAGTTAGCTCACTAAACCAAATCAAAGTGTTGAGCTAAACCATAACCCAAAAGCGCTGAAATTAAAAAGTTGCAGTTGGTTGTTTTTGTCGGCTTTTAATCATTAATCAATTATATTATTGCCGCCATTGGCATCAGGTTTTAAAAGGATATAAAGCACATGAAATTATTTGTAATTATTGGCTTATCAGTTTTGTTTTCATTTTCTGTTTTTGCTGAAGAAAAAGGCTATACGGGATTTACATTAGAGGTAGGTGTAAGTGGTTTCTTTAGCCCTGAGCTTGTAAATGCTGATGTTATAAAGATTGACCCTGACTCTCCAGCGGATAAATCAGGTATAAAGGTGGGCGATAAGTTAATTGCAATCGAGGATTGTAAAATTCCAGGTTGTGGTGCTCAGGAGGGTAAAAAATTGATCAGTAAACTTAAGGGGCAGTCATTACCGTTAACATTGCAACGCGCCGATGGTTCTGAATACTCGGTCAGTTTATTGGTAGAATAAAACGAACAGTTGGCTAGATTTGGTTTGTTAAACTTTGCCCATTGATTTTAAGTCGAGAGTGTTTTTAAACAGCTTTGGGTCGTTAAGTTTATCTAGTATTGAAATATCAGGTAAGCAATCGTCATCAACATAATCAATAAAGTCGGCTGAAGAATCAAAAACTAAAACATCTAACGCTAAGCGATCTAAACCGTAAAGGCCTCGGTGGATCATATCCGCTGAAAAAACTAATAAATCGCCGGCAGCTAAGTTAATTGCTTTGCCCGTAGAGAGGCTGTCGCTGCTTAGTTTGCCATTTCGTTCATCGCGAACATCAAACTCTTCAGCGCTATCCCAGCGTTTATGTGTTCCTGGGACTAACTCCATACCGAGTTCATCGAATAAAGGTACACGAAGGTGCAATACTTGTGTGTCGTGAATCACGGTTTTCTGTGCTTCTACGTCATGATCATACTGACAGTCGCGATGCCAAAAGTTTTTTTGCTGACGATTGTAAGGATCAAAAAATAGCTGGGTATTCATAAAGGCCGGTTTAGTGGCGATAACAGACTCAATGATAGCCATCATTTTTTTTGAACTGATGAAATTGAAAAGTGCTACTCGGTCGTCAAAGGCTAAGTACTTACTGCCGGTAATTAATGACGAATTAAATGCTTCTTGCTGATAAAATTGTGCGTTGTCTTGCTTCCATGCTTGATGAAATTTTAAGATGACGTTTTTCAGTGCTGAAATTTCCGCGTCACTAAAGTAGTTTCTAACGACAAAGTAACCCTGCTGGTCATAGCGGCTTTGTAATTGCGTAAAATCGTCTAGCATTGATGTTTGTGCCTTACTGCATAATTTAAAATAAGATTTACTGAAGCGAAATTTTGGCGATTATGCACGATAAGTGAAAGTGTTTTGGGGAGTTTAATCGTGGATTATTAACGATTTAATCTAATTATAAGTTTTATTTAATAATGTCAGCTGTTGATTTTCTTATACATAAAGTTCTCATTACCTACTGTTCAGGTTAAATAAAATTAATGGCCACTCACTTACGCAAGTAGCCATTGGCTGATTTAGTAACGAGAGTCACTGCACTATCAGTTAAGCAAAAGTATCTTGCAACGGTGGTACCACTTGCTTTTTACGGCTCATTACGCCCGGTAACCATACTTTTCCGTCAACTAAACGCATGTTGTAAGCCTGTTCAACGATGCTTGTATCATCACTCACCACTAATAACTCAGAGCCTTCTTGCATAATGTCAGTTAGCAGTAACATCACCGTATGGCGATTACCTTCTTCTTTAACCGCTTGAAGATCTGCGTGTAAATCTGCTTTCATTTCATTAAATAATGCTAAGTCGATAACTTCTAATTGGCCAATGCCAACAATGTTATCTTTCATATTGAAGTCTTTAAAGTCACGAAGCACTAAGTCACGTACAGGAGTCCCTTGTACTGAAGACTTTACGGTGAACATTTCCATGCCAAGGCCTTTGTAATCTTCAATGCCGGCAATTTCTGCTAATGCTTCAACACACTTGATATCAGCTGTGGTGCAGGTGGGTGACTTGAAAATAACCGTATCAGACAAAATGGCACACATCATGGCACCAGCAATGTTTTTAGGGATCTCAACATTGTGAAAGTCGTACATCATTTTAATAATGGTGTTAGTACAACCAACCGGGCGTACCCAAATTTCTAGTGGTGTAGATGTGGTAATGTCACCTAATTTATGGTGATCAATAATGCCTAATATCGTTGTATCATCGATATCATCAGGGCCTTGAATACGATCTGAGTGGTCAACAACATAAATGCCATCAGTATCAGCAAAGCTAGTTTTAAGTTCCGGTTGTTCAAAACCAAATTTATCGAGAATAAATAAAGTTTCAGGTGAAAGCTCACCTAAACGTGCCGGTTTTACGTCTTCACCAATGGTGGTTTTTAAATATGAAAGAGCAATTGCTGAACAAATTGAATCTGAATCAGGAACCTTGTGCCCTACTGCGTAAGCTGACATAAATTGTGATCTCCAAGTGCCGTTAACCCGTAACGACATTACCGTTAGGAATGTTATCTGAATATGGCGCATATTCTAGCAAAAAACCTAAGCATTCGCCTAGTCAGCTTTGCAGTCTTTTCAATTATAGCGTCGACAAAGTATTTTCATGTTTTTGAACCGGGCTTGTTGGCATGTATAACGCTTTAAGCTTTGATTTGATTACGTTAGTATTCTTATGTAACCGCTGTCTGCTCACGTACGTACAATAGCGAATGACAGCATTTTTATTTTTTGAGGAAGATATGTCTAAATTAAAATCATTAGTGGCGTTGGTATCGCTTGCGAGCGTCAGCGCGTTTGCTAACAATGTTATTACTATCGATGATATTGCTAATATCAAATCTATACGTGACAGTGTCATTAGCCCTAGTGGCGATTATGTTGCTTATACCCGTTCGCTACCACGAGAGCTCTATGTTGACAAACATGGTGCCAACTATAGTGAACTTTTTATTAGTGACGCTAAGGGTAATGAGCGAGCGTTTATTTCCGGTAAGGTAAACGTTGGCGCATTGGAGTGGTCAGCAGACGGTAAGTATGTTTACTTTTTAGCAAAATTTAAAGACGAAAAGTTCACTCAGCTTTACCGCATCCCTGTCGATGGGGGTGAACGCCAGAAAGTATTGGCTTTAAAAGAAAGCTCAATTAGTCGTTATGATATTAGCCCCAACGCTAAACAAGTGGCACTATTAGCGATGCCAGCAAAAGATAAGTCTGAGAAGAAACTTAAGGATTTGGGCTTCAAAGCTGAAGTATACGAAATGGGGCTGGAAAATAAACAATTGTTTGTCACAGACCTAGCTTTGCAAGATAAGGCTGTGGTCTTAGATGCGCTCAATATTGCGGGTTTTGTTAGTGATATGAATTGGTCAGCTGATAATAAGCAGCTATTAGTGAAAACTCAGCCAACAGCATTAATAGACGACTCATACACTAAAGCCCAATGGCACGTTATGAATCTTGCACAGCAACAAGTGACTATGTCGATTGCTACCGAAGGTAAGTTGGGTAATGCCGAATTCTCTTATAATGGCCAACACATAGCGGTGATTGGTGCACAAGATAAACATGATCCCGCGACTGGCCGCTTATATTTAGCGGATGTTAAAACCGGTGCAATCAAAGATTGGCTGCCCAATTTTGCTGGTCATGTCAGCGATATCCAATGGTCGCATAAAAGTAATACCTTGAATTTTATCGCACAAGTGGGTACTGAAAGTATTATCGCTAACATTAAACCAAACAGTAATAGCTATAAAACTCAGGTCAAAGCGGGACAAATAATTGCCTCGACATTATCTATATCAAACTCTGATAAAACTTTGTCAGTTAAAGGTCATACCGCTAAACATCCGAATGAAAGCTTTCTTATTCGTGGTAAAAAA
This sequence comes from uncultured Colwellia sp., assembly GCA_913061475.1. Lineage (GTDB taxonomy): Bacteria > Pseudomonadota > Gammaproteobacteria > Enterobacterales > Alteromonadaceae > Cognaticolwellia. Next base: position 22,541 of record CAJXUN010000015.1, read on the forward strand.
TTAACCAAAATCACCAACTCTAACCCCTGGTTAGAAAATAAGCGTTTTGCTAAACAAGAATCTATCACGATAAAAGCCCGTGACGGCGTCGACGTTGGCGGTATTCTGGTATATCCACTTGATTATCAAGCCGGTCAGCGTTATCCATTGATCATGCAAGTGCATGGTGGACCTGAAAGTCATGAAAAAAATGGTTGGGTAACCGCTTACTCAAAACCAGGTCAAATGGGCGCAGCACGTGGTTATGCTGTGTTTTATCCTAATTATCGAGGCTCTACGGGTAAAGGTGTGGAGTACTCTAAACTAGGCCAAAATGATTATGCTGGCGCTGAGTTTGATGATTTAGTCGATATGAAGCAACACTTAGTTGAAATGGGTTTAGTAGATAGCAAGCGTGTCGGTATTACTGGAGGGTCCTACGGTGGCTATGCCTCTGCTTGGGCCGCAACTAAGTTGACTGAACATTTTGCCGCCAGTGTTATGTTTGTCGGCATTTCAAACCAATTATCTAAGTTTGGTACTACCGATATTTCTAACGAAATGCACTTAGTGCATGCGCGTTCTTATCCTTGGGATAAATGGCAATATTACCTAGAGCGCAGTCCTATTTATTGGGCGCATCAGTCTAAAACACCTTTGCTTATTATGCATGGTAAAGATGATCCGCGTGTACATCCTGCTCAGTCGATGGAAATGTATCGCTATATGAAAGTACAAGGCAAAGATGTGCGATTAGTATATTACCCAGGTGAGGGCCATGGTAATCGTAAAGCAGCAGCGCAATATGATTATAGTTTGCGTTTAATGCGCTGGATGGATAACTACTTAATCGATGGCAATAAAGAAATGCCAGATTATAAATTAGACCATAAAGCTAAGCTTAAGGCTAAAACAGCCGAAGCTAAAAAAGCTCAGGAAAGTGAAGAGAGTGAAAGCGACAAGTAGCGCTAATGAGTTAATGTGCTAGCTGAGTCAAAAGCCCGATATTAATTAATAATATCGGGCTTTTTTATAGATGACTTACGCTAACATCTTGTTATTAGTAATTGAGCTTGGTGGTTTTCCCCCAGAACACCTTATAAGAAAATATAGTGTAAGCTGCGATCATGGGTAGCACCACTGCAGCCCCGACAAAGATAATCCATAATGATTCCCTTGCACTAGCGGCTTCAAATATGGTTACTTTAAATGGTACAACATAAGGGTAAAAGCTGTAGGCTAAACCACAGAAACAAAGCATAAATAACATTATTGCCGCTAGAAACGGGTACCAACAACCTATGTCATTCTCCATTGGCACTTTAGTTAAATAGATGTGCACGGTGATAAAGGTAAAGCCAAATAAAAGCGTAATGGGCACAAGCATTAATACTTGAATACCACCTAACCACTTATCCATGATTTGTTGATCGATTAACAGGTTGGTAATACAGACGGTAATAATACCAATAGCCATTAAAATATTGGTTATTTTTGCCCATTTAGCTGCTTTACGTTGCAGCTCTCCTTCGGTTTTCATTACCAACCAGGCGGCACCAATAAAACAATAGCCAGCAGTAACACAAACCGCTGACAAAATTGAAAAGCCAATGGTTAACCATGAATCATCAAATGCCGTGATATAACGCCCCAACATATAACCTTGGGATAATGTTGCTAATAATGACCCGAACTTGAAGGCATAATCCCACTTATGTTTATCAGTGCTCGGTGCTTTGGTACGAAAGTCGAATGATACACCGCGTAAAATTAATCCAGCCAACATAACCGCGGTTGGTAAGTACAAGGCTTGAAAAATAATGGAATGGGCTTTAGGAAAAGCAATCAATAATAAGCCTATCGCCATCACGAGCCATGTTTCATTGGCATCCCAAAATGGCCCGATAGAATAGATCATAGTATCGCGCTGCTGTGGATTGTCTAATGGCAATAGCACACCAACACCGAGATCATAACCATCGAGTATCGCGTAAATTAAAAATGACAGTCCCATTAAGCCAATAAAAACCATGGGTAGCCAGTCTATAGTTGCAGTTGTCATTATTTATCTCCTTCAGCGGTTACACGTGAGGTAATGTCATTTTCCGGCGCAGATAGGTTGTCGACCATCGTTGCATTTGATTGCTCTAATATGACCGCACGATTGGCCATAACAAATAAAGTACGTATATAAGCAATCAACAAAAAGCCATAAATAACCAAATATAAGGTTAACGACAGCGCAATGTCTTCAGGTGGTGTGGTGGTTACGGCATCTTTAGTGCGTAATATGCCGGTAACAAGATAAGGTTGTCGGCCAATTTCAGTAACGTACCAACCGGCTAATGTTGCTAGCCAACCAGAAAACGTCATAGCAATACCGGTTTTTAGTAACCAAGTTGGATATTGTTTTTTGATGACAAATTTATAAGTGGCTAGCCAAGAAAATAGCAGCATTAACATACCAATACCGATCATAATACGAAAGCTGAAAAACACCGGAGCAACAGGGGGATGTTGGCCGATAAAGTCGTTTAGGCCTTTGATTTCGCCTTGCGGATCATGGGTTAAAATAATACTGGCTAAATTTGGTACTTTAATTTCGAAATGATTTTCACGTTTTTCTTGGTCAGGCAAGGCGAATAACAATAACGGCACACCGCTATCAGTTTGCCAAACACCTTCCATTGCCGCAACTTTTGCTGGTTGATGCTTAAAGGTATTTAGACCGTGTAAATCACCAACAAAAATTTGTATTGGGATCAAAACCGCAGCCAAGGTGACTGAAAAATTAAGCGCTTGTTTTACTGATTTTTTATTGTCACCTTTAACTAATCGGTAAGCGGATATGCCGGCAATTAGAAAAGCGGAAGTCAACCCCGAGGCCAACAACATATGGGCTAAACGGTAGGGCATTGAAGGGTTAAATATAACCTCAAACCAACTTGTGACATGTGCTACACCATCGATCATTTCGAAACCAGCCGGTGTTTGCATCCATGAGTCGAGTGATAAAATCCAAAATGCTGACAGCGTGGTACCAAAAGAAACTAAAACCGTTGCCATGGTATGCACTCGGTTAGATACTCGGTCCATGCCAAACAGCATAATGGAAAGAAATGACGCTTCTAAAAAGAACGCGGTCATGACTTCATAGCCGAGTAATGGTCCGGCAATATTCCCGACGGTTTCCATATAGCCGGGCCAATTAGTGCCAAATTGGAACGACATGGTAATGCCGCTTACCACACCAATAGCAAAGGTTAGGGCGAATATTCGCACCCAAAAACGATAGACGCGTAACCAGCTTTCATCTTGGGTTTGGTTAAAGCGCACTTTAAAAAATAGCAATATCCAACATAAGGCGATATTGATGGTAGGAAATAAAATATGAAAACTAATATTGGCAGCAAATTGGATGCGTGAAAGCATGAAACTTGTGTCATTAGCAATAGCTGCTGCATCTAACACGTGATGTACTCCACTTTTAAGGTTATGTTGAATTTTGACAGGTTTTAACGCATTGAGCGCAAAGTTGTTATCGTAGTAATAATTTATCTTTTACATCTAAAATTTTGCTAATGCCTTCACCCAATTTGAGTAAAGCGGATAGCTTTTCTGATGACATGCCCTGCATTTCATTGGTCCACAATGTCACCATTTCCATTAAGTCATGCATCTGCTTAACACGCATTTGCGTATACTCGTCTGACTCATTACTTGGCTGTTCCATTAGGGCGTCGCGCAATGTTGATAATGTAGGGTCTAGTTCGCGCTTTCTACGCTCTACAACTAACGTGCGAGCAATTTCCCAGATGTCACTTGGCGCTGAAAAGTATTCTTTTCTATCGCCGGGTATATGATGTAGCTTGATTAGGTTCCATGACTTAAGTTCTTTCAAACCCATGCTGACATTGGAACGTGATATTTGTAATGCTTCGCTGATCTGGTCGGCATTGAGAGGCGCCTCGGTCAGTACAATAACTGCGTACATTTGTCCCAGTGTGCGGTTTAACCCCCAACGTGAACCCATTTCACCAAAGTGAAGTACTAGCGATTGCGTCATAGCTGTTATTTTCATAATTACAGGCCTTTCTGAATTTTCAGTAATTTGTGAAAATTGTAATCCTTTTTTGATCTAAGTCAAGCTTTTGCGTGGGTAAAAAACGAGCTTTTAGTGATTTTTGTCACAGAAGGTTATAGAAAATTGATGATGCTATATAGGGGGGAGCTAGGAGAGGTAGTTTAAGATGATATGAAATTAGGCACAAAAAATGGCTACTTAGGTAGCCATTTTAGTAAGTAATAACTTGCAAAAATAAGGTGTAATGATTAACTAAAGTTGGTGCTAAGCCTTTCAATAGCTTCTGCATTTTTATTAACTTCTGTGCTTTTTCTCGACACATCTGCCGCTAATTGAGTGTTACGTTGAGATATATTGTCAATATTGTGAATGCCTTCTGTGATTTGTTCGGCAACCACGCTTTGCTCCTCTGATGCGGTAGCAATTTGCGCGGTCATATCATTAACATTTTGAATATTATCAATAATGGTTTGCATGGCTTGCTTAATGGTTTTGGATTCTGCAGAACATTCGTCAGCATTGGTTTTGTTGCTTAACATGACTTGGTTCCAAGCCTTTAAGGTATTTTGTAATTCAGTCACTGAGACTTGAATTTGCTCTGTAGCACTTTGTGTTCTACTGGCTAAGGTTCTAACTTCATCTGCAACAACAGCAAAACCTCGACCCTGTTCACCTGCTCTTGCTGCCTCGATGGCAGCATTTAAGGCTAGGAGGTTGGTTTGATCCGCAATACCTTGGATTTCACTCATTACCGTTGATATTTTATCAACATCACCGACTAATTCATTGGCATTATTGGCGGCATTTTCAACATCCATGGCCAATTGATTAATTTTCTTTTCACTTTTTTCAATCGTCGCTATATTTTGCAGACAATCGTTTTGTACTTCTTCAACTTTATCATGTGCTAGCGTGGTACTTTTGCTGACATCAATAATTGTCGCGCTCATTTGCGTGATCGCCGTAGCAAACTGGCCAATATGATCATTTTCTTCTTGAATACTTGTCAGCATCTCGTCTGATGTTTGAGCAAGCTCATCAGCAAGTTTTGCTAGCCTTCTACCTGAATCGTTACTTCGCCCTAACACGGTTTTTATTCTTGCTTTATAGAGCTCTGCCGGGTAATTAATAATATTAAGAATACCTTTGCCTAAGTAAACGTGTCGTGACGGACTATCAAACAGTCGTTTTGTTTGCGTTAAGTAGTTTGGAATTCGTATCAATTCTTCCGAAAAAATTGTTATGATTAAAGCTAGGCATGCTAATAAAATTAAGGTTGAGGTAGTAGTACCTACGAGCATCCAATCGATTGCAATTGCCGAGATAACACAAGCAAGTGCGGTTAAGCGTTTAAGCATGATATTGGCATGCAAATCTACTAGGGGCTTGTTGTTATTTAGCTTGTCGTACATTGCTTGTGCGCGTATTTTTTGTTGCTCGGTCGGGAAAGCTCTAACTGACTGATACCCGGATATTTTACCGTCTTCAACTATCGGGGTTACATAGGCGTCTACCCAATAGTAATCACCATTTTTACAACGGTTCTTCACCATACCCCGCCAGGAGTCGCCACGCTTTAACTTATCCCACATATCTTTAAATGCGGCTTTGGGCATATCAGGGTGGCGGACAATGTTGTGATGCTGGCCAATTAATTCTTCTAAGCTGTACCCGGCTATTTCACAAAACTCAGGGTTAGCGTAGGTAATGGTGCCGTTTAAGTCGGTGGTAGAAACAAGTTGTTCTTGTTCGGTAAAGGTACGTTCGATCGTGGTGATATGAGTCATAATTTCATCGTCCCTGATAAAAATGTATTAATAGAAATTTATTCATTCAATATAGGTGATGTAAATCAAATTTTACAGCAGATTTATCGAAAAATTGTAATCAAATTGTAACTGCTTATATGCCGATTGTTGGCATTTAAATTACGGGCGGCAATAGACAGTACTGTGTAGGTCTTATATTTTTAACTGACTAAAAAGGCTCCTGAAAAGTTATCATGAGCCTTTTTTTGGGGGATTAGTATTAGGTTATTTGTAATAACTTAAACAAGCTTCAACTTCATTTTTTGAGCCCATGATCACTTCAACACGTTGATGTATATCTGTTGGTTCAATATCCATAATACGTCCTTCGCTGGTCATGGCTAAGCCACCCGCTTGTTCAAGTAAGAAGCTCATTGGGTTGGCTTCATACATTAAACGCAATTTATAAGGCTTATCTGGGTTTCTATTATCGCTTGGGTAAGTGAACAGTCCGCCACGACATAAAACACGGTGAATATCACCTACCATAGCGGCAATCCAACGCATATTGAAATTTTTACCACGTGGACCTGTGTCACCGGCAAGTAAATCGTTGATATAGTTTTGCATAGGTTTTTGCCAAAAACGCTGATTTGACATGTTAACAGCAAATTCCTGCGTATCTTGTGGCACTTGAACATTACGCTCAACGAGTAAGTAACCACCATGCGTACGATCTAGCACATAAAAGTGAGTACCGCGGCCTGTTGTCATCACTAACATGGTTGATGGGCCATAAAGTACATATCCGGCACACACTTGCTTGTTGCCTGATTGCTTAAACATATCAGGATCGCTCGCATCCATATCTGTTGGCGCTTGATGAATCGAAAAAATAGTACCAATTAGCGAGTTAATATCGATATTTGAACTACCGTCTAAGGGATCAAATGAAACGATGAATTTACCGTTTGGGTCTCCGGCAACTGAAGTATCTTCTTCTTCAGACGATACCGCCTTAACAAAGCCAGATTCTAATAAAATGTCTTTAAATAATTCGTTGGCGACAACATCAAGATGCTTTTGCACTTCACCTTGAATATTTTCATCTAAGGTTGAGCCCATAGTGTCACCTAAGTGACCCTGGCTGACACGAAATGATATTTCTTTAGTGGCAGCTAAAATGGTTTTTATTAATGAAATTAAATCTAATGGTACATTATCTTCACGTAAAGCGGGAGCTAGTCGTTGCATCGGGTTACCTAATTACTTTAAAGTCATACTCTTAATTACAAGAGTGAATTGTATATTGTATTTAATTTTCGATGTAATGATGTACTATCAAGGCATCAAAAGTTGCTTTAATTAAACGATAAAGTAACCTTAAAAACGCTTAAGCTTACTTTTAAGTTGATTATAACAAGAATATGAGTATTTTCAGCACTTCTAATTATTTAATTTTACAGACTGCAAGGATATAGAATGAATTTTTTCATTAGGGTAATGGTTTTATTTTTCTGCTGCATGTTGTCAGCACAAGCACTGGCGCAAGCTGAAACAACTTACGCTGAATTTATTAAAGATAAGCAACATCATCAAGGTTACTTTTCTTTTTACCTTGATGATAAAACAGGCAAAGTATTTTTAGAAATAGAGCACTTTGAAAAAGAATTCCTATTTCAAAGTGGTTTGCCGCATGGCGTTGGCTCTAATGATATTGGTTTAGACCGAGGACAACTTGGTGATACTCGTTTAGTGCGTTTTGAAAAAGTGGGTGACAAAGTTTTTTTACGTCAACTCAATACCTACTATCGTGCTAATACTGATAATGCGCTGGAAAAACAAGCCGTTGATGAGGCGTTTGCTAGCTCAATTATTTGGGGTTTTAAAGTCAGTAATAGCTCAAAAGATAACAGTAAAACGCTGATTGACTACACGCCATTCTTATTGTCAGACATTCATAACTTATCAGTACAGTTACAACGTACTACGCAAGGCAATTATAAGGTTGATGCCTCACGCAGTGGTGTTTATCAAAAACGCAGTAAAGCCTTTCCAAACAACACTGAATTAGAAGCAACAGTGACTTATAAAGGTAGCAAAGCCGGTGCGCATTTACGTTCTGTTACGCCAGATGCATCTGCTGTAACAGTGAATTTACATCATTCATTAATTAAGCTACCTGATGATGGTTATCAAACTCGTAAATTTCATCCTTATAGTGGTTTTTGGGAAAATTCTTACGCCGATTATGCCAGCGCTATTGATGAGCCGCTAATAAAGCGCAATATTCCTCGTCATCGATTAATGAAAAAAAATCCGCAAGCAAAAGTAAGTGAAGCTATTGAACCTATTATTTATTATCTTGATGCTGGCGTACCTGAGCCGGTAAAAAGTGCCTTACTTGATGGCGCTCGTTGGTGGGATCAAGCATTTGCGGCTATTGGTTATAAAAATGCTTTTCAAGTTAAGATGTTACCAAGTGATGCCGATCCGATGGATGTGCGTTATAACGTCATTCAGTGGGTACATCGTGCCACTCGTGGTTGGTCGTATGGTGCCTCGGTGATTGACCCGCGCACGGGAGAAATTATTAAAGGCCATGTCACATTGGGTTCTTTACGAGTGCGTCAAGATTACTTAATTGCCCTTGGCTTAACTTCACCGTTTAAAACTACAGATACCGATACCCGTGCGATGAAAGCCATGGCTTTAGCACGTATTCGTCAACTATCAGCACATGAGGTAGGGCATACCTTAGGTATTGCACATAACTTTGCGGCCAGTGTTAACGACCGCGCATCGGTGATGGATTACCCACACCCGTTAATCACCATTAAAAATGATGAAATCAGCTTAGAAAATGCCTACGCAACAGATATTGGCGACTGGGATAAATATGTGGTTGCTTATGGTTATGGCGACGTGAGTAAAGAGCAAGAAACACAATATTTATCTGAGCTAGTTAATTCAGCCCAGCAACAAGGTTTAGCCTATGTCTCTGATCCTGATGCACGACCTCAATCAGGCGCTCATGCGACAGGACACTTATGGGACAACGGTAAAGACGCTGCCGCGGAATTAACCCGGGTATTAAAAGTGAGAAAACTCGCTTTAGCTAACTTTGGCTTAAACAGTATTCCTGTTGGCACGCCAATGTCAGAACTCGAACAAGTACTGGTGCCGATTTATAATTTTCATCGTTTTCAAGTTGAGGCGACAGCTAAACTTATTGCCGGTGTCGACTATGGCTATCAATTGCGTAGTGAGCAATTTACAAATCAACAAAAAATGGTTTCAGGCAAGTCACAATATGCCGCCTTGCAAGCTTTATTATTAACTTTGTCGCCTGACACTTTATCGGTACCTGCTGAAATTACTAGGCTAATTCCGCCTAAAGCTTATGGTTACAGCCGTGATAGAGAAAGCTTTACCAGTAACACAGGACTAACGTTTGACCCTATTAGTGCTGCCGAGGCTAGTGCCAAACATACCTTGGCATTACTGCTTAATGCTGAACGCCTAGCAAGATTGCAACAGCAAAGTATGCTTGATAATAATATACCATCAGTAGGGCAGCTATTTACCGAGCTTGTTGATGCAACTTTGCAGTCGGCCCCTAAAAAATCTACTGCTTTGTTAGTACAACAACGGGTGAATCAGCAATTGGTTGAGCATTTGTTAGCCTTGTGGCACAGCGAAAACCTAGTAACGGAAGTTAAGGCCGAGGTATATTTAACCTTAACTGATTTATCACAATGGTTAACGGATAAGCGCAGTACAAAAAAATACCAAGGCTCACGCGCACAGTTTGCCTTGTTGGCGAATCAAATTAATTACAGTTTGAGTCATGACAAGATAGCGACGCCAGTATCTAAGATACAGTTACCGCCAGGCTCGCCTATTGGTAGTTATTAATTTTTAGCGTTTAGACGACAACGATTCGGCTAGTAACAACACTTACTTTAAAAGTTAATTTAGGGGGGAGTTGTTATAGCCGCAGGACAATAAATGACAAAACATCATCCATTCAACGTTGCCTTGTTAGGTATACCGTTTGACGATAATTCTTCCTTCGAACGCGGACCCGCACTAGCACCCAAGGTTATTCGTCAGGTGCTAAAAAGCGGTTCGCTAAATGGTTCAACAGAGTTAGGGGTAAATTTACGTAAGTCTCAACGATGGCTTGATGCCGGTGATGTCAATATAGCAATATCGGACAATTTTATTGATGAAATTGAACAACGTTGCGATCAGTTGCTGTCGGAAAATACCCGCTTACTCACCTTAGGTGGCGATCACAGTATTAGTTATCCAGTGTTAAAAAGTTATGGTAAGTATTTTGAGCAGTTAACTATATTGCACATTGACGCGCATTCTGATTTGTATGACTGCTTTAAAGGTAATCGCTATTCCAATGCTTGTCCTTTTGCCCGAGTCATGGAAGACGGCCTTTGCGAGCGCTTAGTGCAAGTAGGAATAAGAACACTAAACCTGCATCAGGAGCAGCAAATTGCTAAGTTTAATGTTGAATCATTAGCGATGAGACATTGGCCATTAGCGCAACCGTTAGTGTTTGAGCATCCAGTGTACTTGTCATTAGATATTGACGGCATTGATCCCGCTTTTGCGCCGGGCGTTTCACATAGAGAACCGGGTGGATTAACAACTCGTGAAGTCATTAACTTGATCCATCAAATTAATATGCCGCTAATCGGCGCAGATATTGTTGAGTTTAACCCTAATAAAGATATCGATAATATGACCTCGCAACTGGCGGCAAAGTTAGTGAAAGAAATCGCAGGAAAAATGTTACTGAGTATTACTTAAGCCTAGTTTAATAAGTGTGATTGCTCATCTGGCTTAGGCTAGCTGGGGAGTATATATTGAAGTTTTTTCTCAAGTTAATGGAGCGACACGTACTTTGTCGCTCTGTTGATTTGATATTATTTTACTTGTGCTAAATGTTTCGCTAGAAAATTCTCGATTGAACTTAGTGTCTTCAACCTATTTTCTTCAATGCTTAAATGATGATTACCATTTTCAAGTTCAATGTATTCAGCTTCCTTGTCGTGATCTTTTAAAGCCGCATACATTTTTTGACTGTGCTCTATAGGTACTACAGTATCAAGATCACCATGAATTAGCATGACAGGAATATTGATATTTTTAGCAAAGTTAACGGGTGAATTCTGTTCGAGTACGTCAGCATCATCACCAATTTGTTTTTTTACTATTTTATGATTGGTAAAATATCGTGATTTTCTTACCAAATATTCTAAATCTGATACACCAGCAAAACTTACAGCGCATTTAAAAATATCTTGCTGTTTGGCTGCAGCCATTAGTGCGGCATATCCGCCGTAACTCGCACCAACAATACAAATATTGTTTTTGTCGACTTGGTAATTACTGCTCAACCATGTTGCAGCGTCTGCCAAATCAGTTTGCATCGCGCCACCCCAGCTTTTTACTGAAGACATTTCAAACTTGAAGCCATAGCCAGAAGAACCTCTAAAATTTGGTTCTAATACCAAATAACCACGATTAGCAAAAAACTCAGAAAACCAATCAAAACCACCGTAAATTCTGCTCATTGGGCCACCATGAGGCATTATAATGGCGGGTCTGTTTTTAGCCGGAGCATGTTCAGATAATGTCAGATATGCCTCTATTGTTAAGCCATCACGGGCCTGATAAGTGTGCTTGGTTTTTCCTATCAGATTGGTTTGGTTAAGTTGAGGGTACTCATCTATCAGTGGCTTCAATTCTCCAGTATCTCGATCGCCAAAATAATATCGACCAGCTGATTCAGCGCTGGAAGTGTGTAATATATATTGGCGTTCATTATCGCTAAAGCTAGTAATATTAGTCGATGTATTAGGAATGGCTTGATTTAATGCTTGTTGAAACTTTTCATAATCAGGGTTGAAATAAACTTTACTATTTTCGGATTCACCGTGATAAACACCAATAACATCATTATTTAGGCGTGAGTAGATTAGACTACCCTCTATGTCATAATCTTTATCTGCATATACTAAGGTACGAGGTAAGTCACTTTTAGTTAGATCAACAGTAAATATAGCGTAACGGCCTTGATGATCGGCTCTTATATATAGCTTGTTTGGATTTAGGCCGAAGCCCAGTGGTGTAATATCTGGCGCGTCAAAAATCTCATAATCCCAAATTCTGCGCCATTTTTTGCTTTCAAGATCAAAAAGAGAATAGTAAATACGCGTCTTCTCAATACCAAAGCCGAGGCGCACTCTGTGTTGTTGGTCGGTCATCCAGTGACTGATGTATTCTCTTCCCCGAACTAACCGATTACGTGAATTTTTGCTCTCTAAATCTATTTTATATACGTCAGGGTAATTACCATTTTTGTAATCAATTTCCATTAAAATATGGTTAGGCTCATTAGGTAACATATCTATTATAGTATTTTGATATTGCGCCAAGCGTTCGCCGTTTTTGGGTTGACTAACTTGACGCATTTTTTCTGAGCCGTCGATTCTTAATTTATATAAGCGTGCTTCGGTATATTTTCTAAGCATACGATGAACTGGATAATGAGCGCTAATGAGTAACATTTCATTATTAGCCCAACGGAACCAATCTATTTTAAATTTTTTATTATCGGTATAAGTAACAAAGTCGGTGGTTTTCTTTAGCCTATCGATAACGCCAATATATGATGTGCCTTCATGGTTGCGAATAAATGCAATAAGGTTACCGTCAGGTGATAACTTCATTTGATTTGCAACAGGAAGTTTTCCGTAAGCTTCTACCGGCAAAACTTTCGCTGAAACTGGAGAATTAATGTACAACGATAGTAATATTATTATTATTATTCGAGCCATAGCTATTTAAATCCTAAATCCTTTGCTTGTAGGTTATCAGAAAAGTTAACAATGATTAAATTAAAAGTGAGGAGATAATGTTAAGAAAAAACGGCGCTGAAAAGGAAGGTATTCAGCGCCGCTGTGCAATTGGCACTTAGAATAAAGTGAACTGCGCACAAAAGTTGACCATTTGGAAAGAATTAAACCTGATTATAGGCTATCTGTCTCTAAGTTTGATTGATTTACCTTAGGTAGAATGGCTTTAGTTGTAGTTTTTTCTGGACAACTTGCATTGTCTAACGGCTTTTTAGCTCGAGCGAGTACCACGAGATTGCCGACCAAAATAAAGCATAAGCCTACAACGGTATAGATGCTCCAAGCAAAACCTTCGACAAAAGTTGAAATAATTACCGCTACTGCTGGAAACATTATTGATGCATATGAGGCTCGATGAGCGCCAATACGGTTGAGTAAGGTTAAGTAACTACCAAAGGCAATAACAGAACCAAAAATAGCGAGATAGAGTAATGAGCTTATGTAAGCGAAGCTGTAGTCAAAACTAAAACTTTTGCCTTGTATTACAGCGATTACTGCCATAAAAATAGCGCCGTAAGCCATACCCCAAGCGTTAGCTGACATAAGTGGCAACTTGAGTTTTTGATTTTTCATTGAAAGCATATTACCTACTGAAGCTATCAGCGTACCACCGAGACAAAGCCCTAAACCTAATAAGGTCTCAGCACCGAGTGCGGTGTCACTGATTTGAGGCCAAAATAGCGTAATAATACCTAATAGCCCCAGAATACCGCCGACATAAACTTGTTGAGTGATTTTAGTGTCGTACCAAATTCGGGCATTGAAAACATTAAAAAACATGATCATTGAAAAGGCGATGCAGGTTAGCGCTGAGTTAATATGCTGCTGAGCAGAATAAAGTAAATAGTAGTTCACACTAAATAATGTGGCGCCAAAAAGGAAAAACTGTAGGTGGTGGCGCAATGAAAAGCGTAACGTTAAGCCTTTAAACCAGCAATAAGCAAATAACAGTATTGCAGCTAAACCAAAACGATAAACTATTGATGCTTCTGGTGCGACATCGCCGAGTTGGTATTTAATGGCGATCCAAGTGGAACCCCAGATCAAGACCGTAATTATGTATAGAAATGTATTGTTCATAATTGTCTCTCGTTAAGTCCATTAACTAGGTAAGCTCTAGGTCAAGGTAGCTGTTCAAATATATGTTTAGCAGCGATGCATAGACATTTTACTGACTTTTTGTTTTAATAACATACACAAAAAAATGAAAATGAAACCTATACAGTTATGCGGCTAGTTGACAAATCATCATCGGAATTTTTGTATCAACAAGTGATCGACTTTGTTGAACATCAGCAGCAAAGCGGTGCAATACGTCCCGGCGATAAATTACCGAGCTTACGGAAACTGAGTCGTCAGTTTGAAATTAGTGTGCCCACCGTGAAGCAAGCGTATGTTGAGTTGGAACGCCAAGGCAAAATTTCAGCGCGTCCGCAGTCGGGTTACTATTTAAAAGCCACACAAGCTCGCACTTTATTACCGATGCGAGCTACATGGTCCAGCGGCGAACCAATGGAAATTTCTTGCCGTAGTTTAATCGAACAGGTTTATGAGGCCGTGCATATGCCGGACTCTGTCGCACTGGGTATTTCTAATCCGGTGCATGCGCATCCACCGGATAAAACGCTAGCCCGATTAATGCGTTCAGTATTAAGTCGTGTTTCAGAAAAAGCGGTCAGTTATGGCCCGGTGAACGGTGATCCGAAATTGCGTTTGAATTTGGCTTTTCGTTACCAAGAACATGGTGTTTTGCTAAATCATGAAGATCTCATTATTACTAATGGCGCACAAGAAGCACTTTCCATTGCTTTGCAATGCGTTGCTGAACGGGGTGACATTATTGCGGTTGAGTCACCTTGTTATTTTGGCTTGATTGAATTGATTGAAAGTCTGGGTATGAAAGCTTTAGAGGTTTATACCTGCACTGAAGAGGGGGTTTGCGTTACTGAATTAGCTAAGGTTATCAAGCAACACCCGCTAAAAGCGTGTTTATTTTCAAGCGCCATTAGTAATCCTTTAGGCTCAATGATGACCGATAAGCAGCGACAGGCGATGGTACAATTACTTGAGAAAAATGACATTGCATTAATCGAAGATGAGGTCTACAGCGATCTCTATTTTTCTGATTGTCGCCCGGTACCTGCGCAATTATATTCCAAAAAGGGTTTGGTGCTAACCTGCTCTTCTTTTTCAAAAACCGCCGCGCCAGGTTATCGGGTTGGTTGGTTGTTACCCGGTAAATTTGAAGAAAAAGCCAAACGTATAAAACGAGCACAATCTTGTTCTACCTCGATGTTACAACAATGGACATTAAGTGATTACTTAATGAGTGGTGAGTACGACAGGCACTTACAAGTGTTAAGAAAAACATTGCGTAATAATTGTGAACGTATGCGGGCATTAATTGCTGAACATTTCCCTGAACAGGTGTGTATTTCGAAACCGCAAGGTGGCAGTGTGTTGTGGATACGTTGTCGATCTCACGTTGACACCAGTCAATTTTTTAAGCAAGCCATTGCACAAGGGGTAAACTTTGCACCCGGTGAAATATTCTCTCCTTCGGGTAAATATAAAAACTACATGCGTATTAGTTTTGGGGTGCAATGGTGCGATCGCATAGATCAAGCAATTCAGACATTGGGGAAACTGGTACATCAATATCCAGATGAACCAAGTCAAATGAGTCATTCCAAATGCATAACTTTCAAGACATAACTTTACGCATTACATTTACATACTAAAAAGCCAGGACACATTAGCGTGCCGAATAACTCCGTTACTATCTCTTTAAAATACTTACTACCATTGCTGGCGGCCATTATCGCGGTATCTCCGCTAGCAATTGATATGTATCTGCCCGCCATGCCGACCCTTGCTGAACATTTTTCAACAAAAATGCCTTTGGTACAAAACAGCTTAAGTATTTATTTATTTGGTTACGCAGTCGGCATGCTAGTTTTTGGACCTATGGCTGACAAATATTCTCGGCGTGGCTTAGTCATGCTAGGTTTAGTTGGTTTTATTCTGACAACATTAGCACTAACATATGCCCAAAATATTGAACAGTTCATCGCGTTGCGCTTTTTACAGGCGTTTATCAGTAGCGCTGCCACGGTAGTTGTTCCCGGTATTATTAGTCAACTTTATGGTAAAGACACGGCGAAAGGGTTGTCCTATGTCAGTATGATCATGATGCTAGCGCCTATGATAGCTCCAAGTATTGGCAGTGTGTTATTACTGAATAGTTGGCAAATGATATTCTACGTGCTTGCCATTTATGCTTTGATCATTTTTGTTTTTAGTTTTTACTTTCTCCCCGAAGTAAAGTCAGCGAAAAAACCTCAAGAACTTAGTGTGATTCAGCGTTACAAAATTGTATTTAGTAATAAAAAAGCTCGTTTAGATCTTATTTCTTCGATGATGGTATCGTTAGCTTTTTTTGCCTATATTACGGCTATTCCGTTTGTTTATTTAACGGTGTTTAAGGTCTCAGAGTTTACCTTTAGTATTTTATTTGGCGCTAATGTTTTAGCACTAATGAGTGCACATTTTATTAATACCCGTTTAGTGACGCGTATTGGCTCACGGAAAATGCTGAGCTATGGTGTTTTATTAGCGATTATTGCCGCGACCAGTTTGTTATTGGCTAGCGTTTTATCTTTAGCTTTACCGTTTCACGTTGCCGCAATATTGCCACTTATGGGCAGTTTGTCTATGATCTCAGTAAATGCGAATGCGCTTATACTGCAAGAGTTTTCTGAACATACAGGCACGGCAACAGCGGTAAATGGTACTTTACGCTTTGGCATTGGCGCATTAGCGGGGCCGATATTAGCGGTATTTTACGATGGTAGCGCACTACCGTTTGCGTGCTTAATGGCCGGCGCTGTTTATCTGGTGTTAGGTTGTCAATTACTGCACAGAGTTTTAGCAATAAAACAGGAGGAAATATGAAAAATATAGCGGTGATTTTATCGGGGTGTGGTGTCTACGATGGAACTGAAATACATGAAGCGGTGTTAACCTTACTTGCGATAGAGCAAGCGGGTGCAAAATATCGTTGTTTTGCGCCCAATATTAATCAGCATCATGTTATTAACCATTTAACCGGTGAGGCTATGGCGCAAGAGCAGCGTAATGTTTTGGTCGAGTCTGCTCGTATCTCACGTGGCGATACCGAAGATTTATCTGAATTTTATATCGAAGAATTTGACGCTTTGATAGTGCCAGGTGGCTTTGGCGCTGCAAAAAATCTGTCTGACTTTGCTATCCATAATGAGGATATGAACGTTAATGAACAAGTATTGGCGGTGTGCCAAGCATTTGCTAAAGCAAATAAACCTGCAGGCTATATGTGTATTGCGCCGGTCATGATCCCGTTGATTTACGGTGACGGTGCTCAAGCTACGATTGGCTATGATACTGCCATTGCACAAACCTTAATGAATATAGGTCTAGCGCATCGAGATTGTGCCGTTGATGATATCGTTGTCGATGGCAGTCGGAAGTTGGTTTCTACGCCGGCGTATATGTTGGCCACGTCACTCACTGAGGCAGCTAGTGGTATTAATAAGCTCGTTGCTAAAGTGATTAAATTAGCGGATTAATCACGGCTATGCTTTATTTGGTCAGTTGTTTTGTTCTTCAAGTGCTTTTAATTCAACTTGTTGTAAGCGCCACTTTTTTCGTTCTGCGTAGTAATGGTCCCAAACGCACGGGTTACATGCACCACCACCACAACAGTCATCATCAGCGGGCGGTAAAGGCTTTTCAAGTAATTCAGTCATAATATCTACAGCGTTATTCGATTAATAAAATCATTATAATACCAATTTGATTAAATTTCTTCCCAATTCAGAGCGCTTCTCGATGTTCAAAAACAAGGCGAATTTGTTTCGGTTTAGTCATTCTAAATCAAATAAATTTAACGATGTTAGTGGATATCGAGAAAGCTCCCAGAGGGCGAGTTTAAAAGTCTTATATGCTGCGTTATTGATTTTGATAAGGGAATAACCATTATCTTCAATCAATGCCTTGCCTCTATGCCTTTTAATTCTCGCTGAGTGGGAAAGAACTTAATCAATTTGGTATAAATAAAAAAGCTCTGCACGCAGAGCTTTTTTGTCAAAAACAAAAACCTTAGTTTCTATTCGTAATCAGAGAGTTTTTTCTCAAGATAGTGAATGTTAGCGCCGCCGTTAACAAAGCCTTGGTCATTTAAAATGTCCAAATGCAGGGCAATGTTCGTTTTAATACCGTCAATCACTAATTCACTCAATGCGTTACGCATACGCGCAATGGCAACGTCACGACTATCACCCCAAGTGATCAATTTACCGATCATTGAGTCATAGTGTGGTGGCACAGAATAATCAGCATAAATGTGAGAATCCCAACGTACACCTAAACCACCGGGTGAATGAAAACGTGTGATTTTACCTGGCGAAGGAATAAATGAACGCGGATCTTCTGCGTTTATTCGACATTCAATGGAGTGACCAGATATTTTAATATCGTCTTGGGTATAAGATAATGGCTGACCCGCTGCAATACGAAGTTGCTCTTTGATCAAGTCAACACCAGTAACCATTTCTGTCACTGGATGTTCTACTTGAATACGCGTATTCATTTCAATGAAATAGAATTCGCCGTTCTCGTATAAAAACTCAAAAGTACCGGCACCACGATAGTTTATTTTGATACAGGCATTACAACAGCGCTCACCAATTTTTGCTCGCATTTCGGGAGTAATTCCCGGTGCAGGTGCTTCTTCAACAACTTTTTGATGACGACGTTGCATTGAACAATCACGTTCACCTAAATGAATCGCGCCACCTTGGCCATCAGCCATGATTTGCACTTCAACATGACGAGGGTTTTCAAGGAATTTCTCCATGTAAACCATGTCATTATTGAAGGTTGAGCGCGCTTCCGATTTGGTCAGTTGAATTGACTCAATTAAATCTTCTTCACGACGAACAACACGCATACCACGTCCGCCGCCGCCGCCAGAAGCTTTGATGATGACCGGATAACCAATACGTTTACCGTGCGCTAAATTAGCTTCAGCATCGTTAGTTAGTGGTCCGTCTGAGCCTGGTACGCAAGGTACGCCAGCTGCTTTCATCGCTTTGATAGCTGAAACTTTATCACCCATTAAACGAATACTTTCCGCTTTTGGCCCAATAAAGGCGAAACCTGATTTTTCTACTTGCTCAGCAAAATCAGCATTTTCCGCAAGAAAACCATAACCAGGATGGATAGCTACGGAATCTGTCACTTCAGCAGCAGTAATAATGGCTGGAATGTTTAAGTAACTATCCATAGCCGATGGTTTACCAATACAGATGGTCTCGTCGGCCAATAATACGTGCTTAAGGTTCTTATCGGCCGTTGAATGAACAGCCACCGTTTTAATGCCAAGCTCTTTACAAGCTCGCAATATTCTTAAGGCAATTTCGCCGCGATTGGCGATAACAACTTTATCTAACATGAAAATACCCTTAATGGTTGGGCTTATTCAATGATGAATAGCGGTTGATCAAATTCAATAGCATCTTCATTTACCGCTAAAATTTGCTTGATTACACCAGATTTGTCGGCTTCTATTTGGTTCATCATTTTCATCGCTTCAAGGATACATAATGTATCCCCAGCGTTAACATGTTGACCCACTTCAACAAATGCCGGTGCATCGGGAGAACCCGCTGAATAGAATGTGCCTACCATAGGAGAGCGCACAATATGACCGCTGATAACAGGAGCCGCTGCTTCAATTGCAACTGCAGGCGCGGCTGCGGCTGGTGTCGCTGCTGCTTGCATCATTGGGGCTGAATGCATCATAGGTGCTGCTTGCATGATGGTACCGCCACGGCTGATACGTACTGATTCTTCGCCTTCAGAAATTTCTAATTCGTTGATACCTGACTCTTCAACTAATTCAATTAACTTTTTAATTTTACGAATATCCATTTGAATACCTTTTTGATCATTATTAAATTTATGTGTGTGAAAACTAGAGTGAAAATTATCACTAGAGTATTTATTTGTTTTTATCTAACCAATCTTTTGCAAAATCTAAGGCATATTCATAGCCGTTGGCTCCTAAGCCACTAATTACGCCGACCGCAATGTCTGATAAATATGAATGTTGTCTAAATGATTCACGTGTATGTACATTTGATAGATGAACTTCAATAAAGGGAATGCTAACCGATAATAAAGCATCCCGCAGCGCAACACTGGTATGAGTAAATGCAGCAGGGTTTATGATGATGAAATCGATCTTTTCAAAGCTTGCATGAATTTCATCAATCAGTATATGTTCCGCGTTTGACTGTTGTTGACTCAGTTGCACATTCATACCCTTGGCAACTTCGGTCAAGTTTGTCATAATTTCCGCGAGCGATAATGAGCCGTAAATAGCCGGTTCACGCTTGCCTAGCATATTTAAATTGGGACCATTTAATACTAAAATGTTAAACTTTGTAGTCATCTTCGGTAAAAACACCTTAATTGTTAAGTGATGCTAACATCATGTCATATTTTACAATGTGATTGAATTTAATTAAGGCTAAATGCCATGATTAATCTCATTTGACGATTATTATAGTGTTTTCGCAGAATATAGCAGCAAAATACTGGTCTAATCACTTGATGGGGAAAATAAAGCGATTAATATTAGGCAAGTTATCAAAATTTCACTAAACTAAATGCTGTAGGAATTTTAATTAATTCATTGATTTAACTGATTGCAAGAGATCAATCGTAAGTTAAATGTTGTCATGTCATTTTATGTTAATTACAAGGATGAAATTATTAAAGCCATCTTTTTTAAAATTGCTGTCGTTATCTTGCTTTTTAGTCCTCAAGTTTACGCAATTAATATTATCTCGAATATAACCGCTGATACCCCATCGCTGTCGGTTACCCAATTGCGTCGAATTTATTCTATGCGCCAACTTCATTGGCAAAATGGAACACCCATTGTGGTGTATGTTTTAGCGAGCAATAATCCACTTCATCAACAATTTTGCAAACAACAATTACGCTTATTTCCTTATCAACTTGACCGAATATGGAACAAATTAACCTTTTCGGGTTATGGGGTCGCCCCCATTGAAGTCGCCACTCAGCAAGAGCTTATTAAGGCGATCAAATTGACTAAAGGTGCTATTGGTTATGTGGATAATTTATCGGAGGTCAAAGATGTTAACGTCATTAAAATTGATGATTAGACCGTCTCACGTGTCGTATTGTTTTGTCATCGTACTGTGTCATTTATGCTTAGCCTTTACCTTAAGTGCTAGCGAAGTAAGCAATAAGTCATTACAAGTGCATGGTTTTGTCGCACAGGGAGTTATAGATGCCAGCGGTAGTAACTATATTAATGATGATGAAAATCTGTCGTTTGAGTTAACTGAAGTAGGGATCAATGCCTCATATCAACTTAATGATACGTTTCGCATTGCAGGACAAGCGGTTTACCTAAATGGTGGCAATCGCTATCATGAAGGTCCTCGCGTTGACTATTTACTTCTAGAGTGGGATGCGTTTCATAACGACGTATGGCAAGCGAGTTTCTATTTTGGCCGCGTTAAAAACAATCATTGGTTGCATTCCAGTACCCGAGACATACCTTTTGCTCGTCCGTCCATTATTATTCCACAAGTGGTTTATTTTGATGGTTTTCGAGATATTGCGGTCGGTGGCGATGGCGCAGCGGTCAAGTTAAGGTATAGCGATGATGCTATTGGTGAAATAGACTTTAATTTCAGTCGTGGTGAAAGCTCAATTTCTGACGACCAGGCCGATGTGGTTATCGGTAAATTAGCCTTAGGCACAATAGATCATGACCTTGATGCTCAAGCGAGTATTTATTGGCGCCCGCCATATTCACAGTGGCGCTTTGGTATCTCAGCGTTAGATTCAAGCTTTACCTATGATCGGGTAGAAATAGATAATTTTTTTGATGGCGATTTCATTTTTCAGTTTTATACTGCAAATGCTATTTACGAAGGCGAGTTTTGGCAGTTTAGCGCGGAAATATTTCAAGAGCGTTTTGTTACCTCAGGATTTTACTTTCCTGGCTTTCACCGAGATGAAATAGGTCAAGGTTATTACGTGCAAGCGAGTTATCAATTACAGAAAGATTTTTCACTGATGACTCGATATGAACGTTTTTATGCTAATAAAGATGATAGAAACGGAGCGAAATTATCGCAAAGTACGGGCGGATTAGTGCCGTCATATTTTGGTTTTCATCATGATACTATGATTGGGCTTTCATATGATTTCTCTAGTGATTCTCGAGTAAGTGCTGAGTATCACTGGATGGAAGGCGGTGCCAGGTTATCGCCTATTGTTCAACCAAATCCGATCGCCAATGATAGTAAAAATTGGCAGGTCTGGGCTATTCAATTTATGTATTGGTTTTAATGATGAAAGCTAGTTTTGTTAGTGTTTCAGTAAAACTATTCGTTTTGGTAGTCAGTGCTTTATTACTATTGAGTCTGTCGATTTCTATGCTGTCCATTTCGCGATTGGATCAGGAATTTAGCCAGTATCAGAGTAATAAATTGCGACAAGGAGCTGCGCAATTTGACCTACAGAGTCGAATTGGGCGAGAGCATGTACGTATTTGGTTAGAATCATTTACTGATCTTATTCAGCTTAAGAATGAGTCTGATTTTAAACATGCCGCGGATGCGTTAGCAAAGCAATTTGACGCACTGCAAATAAACCACAATATTGAAGCGTTATGGTTAGTTTCAAGTGAACTGAAACCTATTTACCAGTCTGCGCCATTATCCAAGCAAGTGCTGGCTAGTATGAAGCGAGTCAGTGATAGTTTTTCTCCTGATGATTACCTGAGCTGTGTACAACGGTGCCAACAAATCGTATCGATACCGATATTAAATGCTCAAGGAGAAATGGCGATTGTTGCTATGTCGATTTCATTTGTTGATGTTATCTATGCGATAAATCAAGCGCTTGAAAATCAAGTGGCTATTGTAGCCTTTAATAAATCGCAGGGTGCTACATTAGCCCAAGCAAAAATTATTACCTCGTCGGCAACGTCACTTATGAAGGCTCTTTTTTCGCAAAAAAATCATGACGAACTTTTGTCAAAAATTAAAGTCGGTGGTTTGCAGATTGAGTATGACAATAGTAGTTATTTAATTAATTTACTGCCGCTAGCATCGTCAACGTCTCAAGATTTTTATATGGCACAGGTTGATGATGTCAGCTCTTTTACCAATAAATATCAGACCTATCGTATGCAGTTTATGCTCTCGGCGTTAGCTATAGTTATCGTTTTAGCCTTTTTAGTACATTTTGTTGCCGGCCCCTTTACCAAAAGATTATTAGTGCTTTCTGATATTTTACCTTTGCTTGCACGGAAAGAATTCGACCAGTTTCGTCAAGTACGCATAATTCAATCGAAAATATTCCCTGATGAAATTGATGTCTTGATTAGTGCTACAACAGACTTGAGTTATCAATTAGAAAAGCTAAACACAGAAGTCACTCAAAAAACGAAAGAATTAGAAAATATCGCCATGTATGACCTGTTAACAGGTCTGCCTAATCGCAACATGTTGAATTATCAGTTACGTAAGCTGTTACAAAATGCCACGCGTAATAATAGTAATATAGGTATTTTGTTTTTAGATTTAGATGATTTTAAGAAAGTAAACGACAGCCATGGTCATGGCGAAGGTGATAAGTTGCTTATTGAAGCGGCAAATCGAATAAACCTGAGTGTCAGTAGTGGCGACATGGTCTGTCGTTTTGGTGGTGATGAGTTTGTTATTTTACTTGAGAGTGATACATCAGCCACAACAGCCGAGGCACTGGCGAAAGCGATATTAAAAAGTTTTCAGCAGCCAATAAAAATTAACACAGGTATGTTTTATGTAACAAGCAGCATTGGTATCGCAATGACTGATAGCAACTTGATACAAGCTAGCGAACTTATCAGCCATGCCGATATCGCTATGTATGAGGCGAAAGACAACGGTGGTGATCAATACTTTGTTTATCATGGCGACATGTTCCAGCGTGTAGCTCAAAGAGTGATGATGGAAGGTGAAGTTAAACAAGCACTTGCCAAAGGGCAATTTAGTTTAAGTTTACAGCCTCAACTGGTGGCAAAAACTAATAAAGTGCATGGTTTTGAGGCATTATTACGCTGGCAGCACCCGGAACGTGGCATGGTGTCTCCGGATGATTTTATTCCTATTCTAGAAAACTCTGAACACATGATTGCACTTGGTTATTGGGTTATTCATCGTTGTTTTGAGTTGTATGGCGATATGCGTAATATTGGCTTAAGTGATGTGAAAATAGCCATTAATTTATCGGCTGCCCAGTTTGCTGATGTTAACTTGCCAAGCTATTTACAGCAATTACTCGAAGATTTTCAGGTAAGTGCGCAAAGTTTTGAGCTTGAGTTAACGGAGCAAACCCTGGTTAAAGATATTGATAAAGCGATAGAAACCATGGATGCGCTGCGTGAGTTAGGTTTTAGCTTTGCCATTGATGATTTTGGCACGGGTTACTCTTCTCTCGCCTACCTTAAGCGTATGCCAGTTGATGTGATTAAAATTGATAAAAGTTTTGTTTTCGGCATGCTGGAAAATCATGCTGATTTTCAAATTATTATGTCGACTATCGCTATGGTGAAAAATTTAGGTTTAACTGTTATTGCTGAAGGGGTTGAAACACAGGCACAGCTGCGCAGTTTAACTGAAAATGATTGTGACCTTATTCAAGGCTATTATTTTTCGAAGCCTATCCCTGAAGTCGATTTATTTGACTTTATTAGTAGAGAAATGGCAGATGGCTACTGGAAAACAATAGTGAGCTCAGATGTGACTTAAACAGTGTAGTTAGCTAGAGTAAACTTTCCTGAATAACAAAGCGCCAAAAGGCGCTTTATTTATTTGGAATCAATGGTATATCACCAGTTGATGGTATTGTTATTTACTAAGCTTAAGGTAAGAATGTTTCATCTACATGAGCTGAAAACTCATCAGCGCCCATAAAGCCTGTAACTCTACGTTGCGATAATTCATTACCCTTTAAGTCGAAAAATAGAATCGATGGTAAGCCAAAAATGTCAAATGTAGACATGAGTTCAACACTATCTTTCGAACCCGTATCAGTTAAGTCTATTTGCAGTAGCACAGTGCCAGCTAGTGATTTTTGCACGTTAGCTTCGAAGAAAGTGTACTCTTCAAATTCTTTACAGGCGATACACCAATCAGCATACAAGTCAACCATCACCGTTTTACCTTCCGCATTAGCTTTTGCTATGGCTTGATTCATTTCTGTGAGGTTTTTTACATGGATAAAACCATGATTATCAGTTTGTTGCGATATCGAAATATTGCTAGCAGGATAAACCAATTGATAGGCTTTATTCGCACCAATAAAGAATACTAAGAAGATAATGATACTGCGCAAGCCAAACCCAAAGGTTTTAGACGAGTCTTGGTTGACGGTATAAAAGTAACCTGCAGTAGCCAAAATAAGCACAGCCCAAAGCACGTCGATAACAAGTACAGGTAAAAAACGCTCTAGTAAGAATATAGGCACCGCGAGTAGTAATAAACCGAATATATTCTTAATCACATTCATCCAATTTCCGGCTTTAGGTAGTAACTTACCACCTGAACTACCCAACACTAGTAAGGGTAACCCCATGCCTAAACTGAGTGCATATAGAGCTGACGCACCTAAAAAAATGTCGCCAGACTGCGAGATATATAAAAGTGCGCCAGTTAATGGTGCGGTAGTACAAGGTGATGCGACTAAACCTGAAATAGCGCCCATGACTAATACGCCAATATAAGAGCCACCTTTTTGGTTACTACTGAGCTGATTTAATTTGTTCTGCCAGCTACTGGGTAAGGCTAAATTAAATATGCCGAACATGGAAAGTGCCAAGAAAATAAATAAGGCACTTAATGCGATAAGTACGATTGGATGTTGAAACATAGCCTGAAATTGCGCGCCAGCAATGGCGACAACAATACCCAACAAGGTATAAGTAACCGCCATACCTTGTACGTAGAAAAATGATAACGTGAAGGCTTTTTTAGTGGATAATTTATCACCTTGACCAACGATAATGCCGGTTAAAATAGGATACATTGGAAATACACAAGGAGTAAAAGACAATAACAAACCACCAACGAAAAATGCGACTAGCGTTAACCAGATGTTATCACCTTTAAGCATGTCAGCTAATTGATGCTGTTCGCTACTGTTTGCTTTAGTTGCCGTTACATTTTTTTGCTGCTCACTACTTATATCTAAGGCAGCTAAAACATTGCTTGTATCACTGGCGGTATTTGCTGTTAAAGCAACTTCACTTAAATCAATGGTCTTTTTAGTCGGAGGGTAACACAAGCCTTTTTTTGCGCAACCTTGGTAGCGCACGGTAAGACTAGCATCGCTACTAGCCTGCTCTATATCTATGGTAAATGCTAACTGACCAGTAAATATTTGTTGAATACCGAAAAATTCATCCTCATGGCTTTCGCCAGTGGGGAGGTCGACCGGCACTATAGTGGCGTTACTCGTGGTAAATTTAAATTGATGGCGATACAGATAATAACCGTCGGCAATATTGAAACTTACTTGTAGTTTATTTTTCTGTTGATGAAAATCAAAAATAAACGCTTTGTCCACTTTCAAAAACTCATCATCATTACTAAATAATGAGGCAGGAGTGCTAAAAATTGACTCTTGTGCGTTTGCTAAAGGCGGTGTAGCAATTGATAAGCTGGTAAGCATTAACCAAAATACAGCAACAATTTTTTTCATAACCGTTATTTTAAAGACTCATTGATCCAGTTTAAGTATTGATTATCGCCTTGCTGGATGTTCAGGGTGATAACCTCAGGAGTATCGTATGGATGCAACTGCTTAATGCGATTGTTGATTGAATCAAATAGGGCTAATGTACTTTTAATCATTAACTGTACTTCTGTTTCATTAACAACTTTGCCTTGCCAACGATAAACCGAAATCATGTTGGGTAAAATATTAACACAAGCGGCTAGTTTTTCAGATACCAAGTGCTCAGCAATGTTTTGTGCTACCGACGCGGTAGGGCAGGTACATAAAGTTACTTGATACATTATCACAAACACCTTAATAAACGCTTAAATGAACACCATAAACTGTATGGTTTATATGATGAATAACACGAGCAGTTTACGCTAATCTTTTTCAATCAGTAAGTAGTAAAGCCATTATAAATTAAGGTGCTGTAACGAAATTAAACATACCTAAAAGCTCGCTTGCTTGAAAAAGACCCGTTAACCCCCATATTAGTTTCATTAAAGATTATTAGGATCTGCTATGTTTCGCCTTTTATTTGTATTGTTCATTATTATTCCTATTATTGAAATTTCCGTTTTAATACAGGTAGGGGCAGTTTTTGGTCTTTGGCCAACCATTGCTATCGTTATTTTTACCGCATGGTTAGGAGCAAAATATGTCCGTCAACAAGGGCTAGCTACCTTAAGTTCTGTACAAACAAAAATGGCACAAGGACAAATGCCGTCTGACGAAATTGTGACTGGACTCATGTTATTAGTTGCTGGCGTGCTGTTAGTAACGCCTGGTTTTGTCACTGATTTTTTTGGTTTGAGTTTATTAGTTCCTGCGGTTCGTCATGCAATTGCTGGTAGCGTTATGTCACATATGAAAAACAACCCGGGTCAACAAGGTTTTCAGTTTCACAGCCATAGCCAGAATTCAGCTGATTTCTCTCAACCACCTGAAAGCCCGTTTCAAGAACATATTCAACCACCACATAAAGGCCAAACCTTAGATGGTGAATTTGAGCGCAAAGATTAAAAAAATACCGAGATGGACTTGTGAAGTTTCATTTAATCCCCATCTCTGAATCAACAAAATTAAAATCCTTAATTTTTTATTAAATTGAACATCTCAGGAGAACAAAATGAGTATTCGTCCATTACACGATCGTGTGATCATTAAGCGTAAAGAAGTTGAGTCAAAATCTGCTGGCGGTATCGTATTAACAGGTAGTGCTGCTGAGAAATCAACACGTGGTGAAGTCGTAGCAGTAGGCAAGGGCCGAATGTTAGAAAACGGTGACATACGCGCGTTGGATGTAAAAATTGGTGACCAAGTGATCTTCAGTGAAGGTTACGGCGTGAAAACTGAAAAAATTGACGGCGAAGAAGTACTAATCTTGTCAGAATCTGACATTTTAGCAATCGTAGAATAATTAATACTTGGCTTGTCGTTATTTAACTTAATAGCGGCATCAAAAGTGCTCACTTACAACTGTAAGCTCCGCGCTTTTTCTTTGCTCTAAAGTCAACTTACTTAAAGCAAAGCATTAATGAAATATTTTGATATAGGAATTTATTAACATGGCTGCAAAAGACGTATTATTTGGTAATGACGCACGAGCAAAAATGCTACGTGGCGTAAATGTTTTAGCTGACGCGGTAAAAGTAACATTAGGTCCTAAAGGTCGTAATGTTGTATTAGACAAATCATTTGGTGGTCCAGTGATCACTAAAGATGGTGTGAGTGTTGCTAAAGAAATCGAGTTAGAAGACAAATTCGAAAACATGGGCGCACAAATGGTGAAAGAAGTTGCTTCTAAAGCCAATGACGAAGCCGGTGATGGTACTACAACGGCAACAGTATTAGCACAAGCGATTGTAAACGAAGGTTTAAAATCTATTGCTGCTGGCATGAACCCAATGGACCTTAAACGTGGTATCGACAAAGCAGTTGTTGCTGCGGTTGAAGCACTTAAAGGTTTATCGCAAGAATGTAGCGACAACAAAGCTATTGAGCAAGTCGGTACTATTTCTGCTAACTCTGATGAAACTGTCGGTAAAATCATTGCAACAGCAATGGACAAAGTGGGCACTGAAGGCGTAATTACCGTTGAAGAAGGTCAAGCATTGACTGACGAACTTGACGTTGTTGAAGGTATGCAGTTCGACCGCGGTTACCTTTCTCCTTACTTCATCAACAACCAAGAAAGCGGTAGTGTTGAATTAGAAAGCCCATTCATTCTATTAGTTGACAAAAAAGTCTCTAATATCCGTGAACTACTAAGCACATTGGAAGGTGTTGCTAAAGCAGGTAAGCCGCTGCTTATTATTGCTGAAGATGTTGAAGGCGAAGCACTTGCAACATTAGTGGTTAACAATATGCGTGGTATCGTAAAAGTTGCAGCAGTTAAAGCACCAGGTTTTGGCGACCGTCGTAAAGCAATGTTACAAGACATCGCAACACTAACTAAAGCGACTGTGATTTCTGAAGAAATCGGCATGGAGCTTGAAAAAGCAACATTAGAAGATTTAGGTCAAGCAAAACGTGTTGTTATCTCTAAAGACAATACAACGATCATCGATGGTATTGGCGAAGAAGCTGAAATCCAAGCACGTGTTGCACAAATTCGCGGTCAAATTGAAGATTCTTCTTCTGACTACGACAAAGAAAAATTACAAGAACGTTTAGCTAAGTTGGCTGGCGGTGTTGCGGTGATCAAAATTGGCGCAGCAACAGAAATGGAAATGAAAGAGAAAAAAGCCCGCGTTGAAGATGCATTACACGCAACTCGCGCAGCGGTTGAAGAAGGTGTTGTTGCCGGTGGTGGTGTTGCACTAGTACGCGCTGCTGATGCAATTAAAGACTTAGAAGGCATCAACGAAGACCAAACTCACGGTATTAACGTTGCTATTCGTGCTATGTCTGCTCCTTTACGTCAAATCGCAACTAACTCAGGTGACGAAGCCTCAGTGGTGTTGAATGAAGTACGAACTGGCGGCACAGGCAACTACGGTTACAATGCTGCTAACAGCACTTACGGCGATATGTTAGAAATGGGTATCCTTGATCCAACTAAAGTAACACGTAGCGCATTACAATTTGCTGCCTCAGTTGCTGGCTTAATGCTAACAACAGAAGCGATGATCACCGACGCACCAGTGAAAGATGCTGGCGCTGCAGGTGGTATGCCTGATATGGGCGGCATGGGTGGTATGGGTGGAATGGGCGGCATGATGTAGAAATAGAGCTTAAACTCTATTTTTGTAAGCCAAGCACTTAATAAATGAAAGCCCGAATAGTAATGTTCGGGCTTTTTTTTGTTTGTTTTTATGGCGTTTAATTAATGAAGAATTGGCAGTTTTATTTTGAACCTTGCACCACCAGAGGCTGAACTAGAAATACTTATTTCTCCGTCAAGTTGGTTCACAGCACTTTTAACAATTGCTAAGCCCATTCCCAAACCACCCGTCTTTCTCGTACGACTATTATCTAATCGAGCATATGGGATGAAAATTGTCTCATAGTCTTGTTTTGGTATGCCTTTACCATCGTCTTCAATGGATATTTCTACAAATGCAGCGACTTTATTAACGTTTACAATCACATTGCTTTTTGCATGACTCACCGCATTTTTTAGTAGATTGTCAATAATTAGTCGCAAATTTGCCGCATTACAATTAACGGTGATATTTTCAGTAAAATGGGCATCAACACATATCGTTGAATTCAATGTTAATTGGGATATTCGGTGTTCGATAAAGTGGT
This sequence comes from uncultured Colwellia sp., assembly GCA_913061475.1. Taxonomy (GTDB): domain Bacteria; phylum Pseudomonadota; class Gammaproteobacteria; order Enterobacterales; family Alteromonadaceae; genus Cognaticolwellia. The sequence continues at coordinate 52,900 of CAJXUN010000015.1, forward strand.
TTAAATTGAACTCTTCGTTACTATTTTCGTCCGTTTGAATATTCAACTTGGAAAATTGAATGATCTGAGAACACAGCTCATCAATATCAGTTATGTATTGATCAATATTATTAACTAAATCAACTTGTTCTGAACTCGTACTCTTTTTCCTTAGAATACCTGTCGCTAATTGTATTCGACTTAATGGTGTTCTTAGTTCATGTGGAACGGCTTGTGCAAATATTTGGCTTTCATTGACTTTATTAGACAAAGCTAAGGCCATTCTATTGAAGCTTTCGGCAAGTATTGTTAAAGGCTCTGAAAGGTGATTAGCTCTCGACTTTAATTCCCCTTTACCAAACTGGGAACTTATCAGGTTTAGGTGATTTATGTCTTTTTGAAGTTTTCTTATCGGAAGGTACAGCGCTAACCCAATAACCACCACAATAACAAAAAGAAGAATAAAAATAGAATATTCTTCAATATCAAAAGACTCTTCCGGTAAGTCGTAGCCATTTAGCTCAAGCTCTTGCGATTTGTCTTTAATAATAAATTTATCGGAAGTATTTTCTATTGCGTGAATAGCTAATAACTCTCCGTCTTCTAACTCATAAACATCGATATTTTTATGACTATTGAGAAAAACACATTCAGTGCACAACTGACGTATGTCTTTAGCACCTAACCAGCCAATATCGAACGGATAATCCTGCTTATCAATGTTGCTATAAAAATCATTTGCTTGAATTTTTTTAATTTTTCTTTGGCTTTCGAGCAAGTTATTAACAAATATGGTGTCGTTAACAAAGTCTTCTACTGCATCATGCTCATTCCACTTATCCAAAATAAAAAAGGTCAGGAAAACACTGGTAAATATAGCTAAAAATAGGGATCCATATAAGCGAGTAAAAAAAGGTGTAATATAATTATTCATTAACGAGTATATAGCCTTTATTTCGAATTGTTTTAATCAGTTTATAAGGTTGCTTGTCATCATTAAGCTTTCTTCTAAGTCCTGAGATGCGCATGTCGATCGAGCGATCGGTTATATCGTAATTGATACCTCTTAACGCTTGGATGCATTCTTCTCGTGAAACGGTTTGGCCTACTTTACTTGTTAATAGCGCTAACAAATCAAATTCAGAGGTCGTTAAATCAACTATTTGGTCATGTAAAGTCACCGATAAAGTGTCATGATTAATGACAAGGTTATTAGCTGATTTTTGTGCTGGTTTTATGAGGTCAACTTTTGCTCTGCGCAATAATGCTTCTATTCGAGCTGACATTATATGAGGCTTTGCTGGTTTTCTTAAATAATCATCTGCGCCAAATTTTAGTAAACTAACTTCACTAATATCATCTTCTCTGGCGGTCAATACTATTATAGGTCCACTATAAAACTCCCGTGCCTGTTTACATATATCAAATCCATCAACTCCGGGTAACATCAGGTCAAGTAGGATAAGATCTGGCGTTAACTCACGAATTGTAGAAATAGCAACGCTCCCATCACAAACAACCGTGGTTTGATAGCCATCACTTTGCAAGTACATCTCAGTCAAGCGAGCAATTTCATTGTCATCTTCAATTATTAATATATGCATTGTTTTATAGAGCTAGGATAATTAGTTAATAGCATTGTACTGATTTTAGCAAAAGTTTCGATGTTTCTTACAAGCGCTTACAAAGCAACTTATTGCTTACATAGGCTTACCCTTTCACTAAACATAATCTTGTATGATCCCTTTTAAGCATTAACCAAGAGGATCACAAATGAAGCTTATCTATCTAAATTATTTTTTACTATTGTTCGCCACTTCACTTTTAGTTGGGTGTAATTCAGGTTCGTCATCAGAAACGACTACGCCTACAACCGAAACTACGACACCAACAACACCAACTACTCCGACGACGCCAACAACACCTACAGCGAATGAATTGGGAATTTCAGCAGTACCTGAGTCATTAAAAGGGACATATACCGCAGCGTTGAAATTTGATCGTTATACAAAAATAGATACCCCCAATGGTGGTGCCATTAATATTCTTGCTCAAAATGAAGTAACTAATAACCAAATTGTTCGCGCTCGTAATATTTTACAACATTTTTTAACGGACTACCCTGGCTCTGAATATGGTGCAGATAAAAGCGCTGTCGCCAATAAAATGGCTGATAACGGCGCAGTACTATTGTTATTAAATGGTGTTGATGATGGCACTAATGCTGCGGCTGAACTTGATGGTCAACCATTATATTTTGGTGAAATGCAAGTAGAAGGGGGTAACTGGTATATAAATCAAAATTATGAGCATCGAGATGCTTCTTTTGAAGAGATTTTACATTTTGTTCATGATTTTGGCATCGGTGTAGATCAATATGCTACTTTTAACGGCGTACTACCAGAGTATCAAGTAGAGATCCGTGCCGCACAAGTCACAGCACTTTCAGGTAAGCTTTGGGCGTGGCCAGAAGATCAGGCTGGTTGGATAGCGGAGTTGACAGCTGAAAATAGCTTGTCACAGGAGTATTTAGCTTCAGTGATTGATACTTACTATGGTCTTTGGGGCGCGTTTGATAACCAGTATGGTATGTGGGGCATGTACATTGCAAAAGTTCGTGATGATCTAGTAACAAAGGATCCCCAAGGCGCTGCGATAATGGATAATAAATTTTTTCATCCCTATCTTACTTATAACGCGCGAATTGATGAAAGTTTTGTCGGTGACTTTAGCTTGAAGTTTAACGATAGTTTGTCTTATACCCACCATTCTCAATACTTAAAAGACATTACACTTACTGGGAAAAATGAAAGTAATGTAGTTGTAAATCAACTTAACAATAATATTACTGGAAATTCAGCAGCCAATACGGTGATTTTTTCAGGCTCTTCTTCTGAGTATCAAGTTACCAATGAAAATGGTCAAGTTACAGTACAAGATATGCAAGATAACCGAGACGGACTTAATACTTTAACGGATATTGAAAAATTAAAGTTTACTGATACCACAATGGAGTCCCCTACTAGCTAATAATCTTACTTAACGCTAACCGTTTGCCTTGATAATTAAATCAAGGCAAACATGTGACGACCTTAACTAAAGGAATAGCAAATGAAAATTGGCAATGAAGCGGGGACGCAAAGTCTTGCAACAATAAATCAACAAAATGACGTGCAAGAAATAAAGTCACAACCAGAAGATCATAACAACACAACGGCATCAGCGAATATTAGCGCATTTGATCATTTATCATTGTCGACAGAGGGTAGGTTATCCCAAGAAATAGACGCGACTTCCGATGAAATAGACCAAATATTGGAACGCCATCTAACACCAGATCAAAAAAAAGATATTGAGAGTATTTATAAAAAGCTAGATGAGCTCTTTGAAAAAGATAAGCTAACTATAAAAGAAGAATCTCTCGCAGAAAGCCTATTCGAGAAAGTGCATAACACTCTTGAAACTAGCATTGAAAAATTATCAGACGAAGAGCATGTTAATGTCGATGAGTTAGCTAAAAAGATGGTAACGTTGACTCTGAAATTAGAAAACGTTGAAAATAGTACTTTTTCGATTACCTTCGATAATAAAAAGAACCATTTGTTTGCTGATATGGAACACGAAGCACAAATAAGCAAAAAAACGTTAACCGTTGCAGAACTGAATGATCTACCAACGAACGAGTTGAATAAATTACCTGCAAACCAGTTAAGAAAACTAAATGAAAAACAGTTGAATAGACTTAATTCAGCTCAACTTAATGGTTTAGCTGTCGCACAATTGAAGAAACTGAGTCCCAGTAATATAGATAAACTGAATCAATCCCAATTAAATAAACTTCCCTCCACATAAGTTAGTGCATTCGTAGCATCAATCTACCGTTTTTTATGTCCTTGGAAGATATCTACAATGGGTAAAAGAATTAAATGGTGAGGAATGTAACAATAGCTTCATTTATCCTGAAGGCCTAAAAATCCAACTTATTAATCCGAGAAGTTTTAGATTTTCGTTTTATACTAAGTTAGCTTTCAATTGAAAATCGCTTAAGATTCCAAGCAGCCGCTAGTAACTCAATAACTAATGGCAGCTTTGAGGTGTGAATTGAAAATTAAATAAGCGAGCTTACCAAGACTATAGGGGGCGGTGGCTAGAATGTGGGTAGCTATATTTAATGGAATACGTATTTATAAGCTGATTGCAGATTAGGTCTGAGCTACTACAAATAAAAGTTACTAATTTTTAACTTGACGAGTATATTTGTTAAAATTCAGTTGGTTAACTTAGGTCGTGAATTCGCAGGGGTATAAAGTGGGGTATCACTACTAATGCCCATTTAATTAATTCATTTAAAACAAACAGATAATCTCTACATGGGCGGCATGATGTATAGATTTTAGCCTAAATCGCTTTTCTAAAAAGCCATAACATATTGATGTTATGGCTTTTTTGTTTCTGTTTTTCATAAAGCCTTATAACTTTAGGGGTATAAAGTGGGGTATCGATAATACCTCCCATATACTTAGTTCTATAAAAACAAGGCGATAATTCATCTATGGGCAGCATGTTGTGATTTAAGTTACGAGAATGTATCAATTAAATGAAGCCAGAAAAGCAATCTACTGACTTTTACTTTCATTACTCTCTTTTAGTTAAACTTGAATTGGGTGCGTATTATGCGCATAATATGATTATTGGATTATTGGATTATTGGAAAATTAATTATGAATATTACTTTAGGTAAAGAGTTCGAACGAAGAATTACTGAAAAAGTGTCTGATGGTTTATATACCTCAGCAAGTGAAGTGATCCGTGATGGATTGAGATTATTGTTTGAAAAAGATACGGCTAAAAATCAACAGCTTGAAATATTACGCGAAGAAGTGGCGAAAGGTTTTGAACAGCTAGCTGCGGGCGAATCGTCAAATCACAGTGTTATGGATATATTTGAACAAGCCTCTCTTTCCGTAAATAAACAGTCTGAAAGTAAGGGCTACAATGCCAACCTATAGGCTTTCTCCTTTAGCAGAAGAAGATTTATATAAAATAATCTCTACGACAATGAGTTCATGGGGTAATGAGCAAGCAAAAGAGTACGCACAGAATATAGATGCCGCCTTAATAAAACTTGCTCAATATCCTGACTTCGGTAGAGAAAGAAATGAAGTTTACAATGGTGCTAAAAGCTTTCCTGTAGAAAAACATATAGTGTTCTATCAAGTCAGTGGTAGCGGTATTGATGTTGCTCGTATTCTTCATCAACGCATGGATCCCTCAAAACATTTTTAATGATTAAAAAATAGAGCGGACTTTGGTGGAAATATAATTATGCCTGAAAGCCATGTTAATAAACTTGCCAAATTAGATGCTAGTCTTCAATTATTAAATGAAGAGCGACTTGCATTGCTCAATGAACGCCAAGCGTTAATCACACAACACGAAGCTGAATTAGCTCAAAATTTTAACCTACACGCCTCTCCTGAAGCTAAAATTGACCTTTTTCTTTCCTATTTTAAAGGTCGTAATGATGTTTACCCATTTAGATGGGAATCTAAAAATGGTCGCAGTGGTTATTCTCCCGCTTGTTGGAATGAATGGCAGCCAAAAATTTGTAATAAACCGAAAATAAGTTGCACAGAATGTAAAAATCAGAATTTTAAAGCTCCGGATCATCAAGCTATTTATGGACACTTAAAAGGTATTCAAACCGTAGGGATTTACCCATTATTAAATGACAATTCAACCTATATTCTTGCTGCAGATTTCGACAAAGACGATTGGTTTAAAGCGGTAACTGCATTTGCGCTTACTTGTGAATCATTAGATGTTCCTTATTTATTAGAACGTTCAAGAAGTGGCAACGGTGGTCATGTGTGGATCTTCTTCTCACAAACTGTAACTGCTAGCGATGCTCGTCGATTAGGTAATGGTTTACTGCGTAAAACAATGGAACGCTATCCGTTACTATCATTTGATTGCTTCGATAGATTATTTCCTAATCAAGATATTATGCCGGTGGGGGGCTTTGGTAACCTGATTGCTTTACCATTACAGTTAGAGCCAAGAAAATATAACAATAGTGTTTTCATAAATAATGAAGGCGTTCCATATAAAGATCAGTGGTCAATATTAGCAGCTACTGAAAAAGTGACTAAACTGCAGCTTCAATCAACCCTGAACCAGCTAAATGCTTATATTGAAATAGCGCCAGAAGACATTGAAAATAATGAGCCATGGAAGAAACTTAACGTTAATGAGAACATTAAGATCAACGATTGCCCTTCGATGCTCACATTAACGCTAGCTGATCAGTTATATGTTCCAATCTCTAATTTACCCGGAAAACTGACCTCTAAGTTAAAACATTGTGCAGTATTTTCTAATCCAGAGTTCTACAAACGACAAGCCTTACGCTTATCAACGATTGGTACAAGTCGATATATTTGTTCTGCACATATAGAAAATGGTTATTTAATCTTACCTAGAGGTTGTTTAGCCGAAGTTACTCGCATCATATCAAGCCAAAAAATAGAGATTGAATACACCGATAAACGATTTGAAGGTAGCCAACTAGAAAAAATCAAGTTCACTGGTAAACTTAAAAGCCAGCAGAAAAAAGCTATTGACGCTTTATTCGCACAAACCAATGGTGTTTTTGTTGCATCGACGGGGTTTGGTAAAACCGTTACAGGATTAGCTCTTATCGCAAAAAGGAAGGTGAATACCTTAATTTTGGTTCATAATCGCCAATTAGCGGAACAATGGCTTGAACGGATAAAAGTATTCCTAGCGAACGTGGAAGTAGGTTCATTATTAGGTGGTAAAGATAAGCTGACCTATGAAGTTGATGTAGCTACTTATCAAAGCCTAGTTAGCCGTAATGGAATAGACATTAAACCTGCCATTGAAAGATATGGGCAAATATTAATAGATGAATGCCACCACTTGCCTGCATCAAACTATGAGTGTTTGATAAAATCAGTAAATGCTAAATATATCCACGGATTTACAGCTACACCTAAACGCCAAGATGGTTTAGAAAAATTAATGCACTTCCAAATAGGCTCTGTTGTTTATAAGGCAGCAAGCTCCACCAGTAGCTTTGAACAGAATGTGAAGGTGGTGAAGACTAATACTAATTTCCCTTCAGAATGGTTAATTCCTGAGACTAAACCACATATATCTCAAGTTTATAAACACTTAGTTTGTGATCAAGCTAGAAATGAAATGATTGTTAACAGTATCAAGCAGTCCGTAAACCATGACAGATCTGTCATGGTACTTACCGAAAGAAAAGAGCATATTGAATTACTTGCTAAATTGATGGCTGATAAGGGAATAAAGGTTGTTGAACTGCATGGCGGTATTTCAACAAAGCAAAGACAAGAACGAATAACTTTCTTATCCAGTAAACCAAGCAATGATGAAGCTGTTGTTATCTTAGCTACAGGAAAATACGTCGGTGAAGGTTTTGATTTACCACGTTTAGATACTTTATTTATAACACTACCGATAGCTTGGAAAGGCATTTTAGCGCAATACGCTGGACGAATTCAGCGAGAATGGAGTAGTAAAACTGTTATTCAAGTTTACGACTTTATTGATGACTTCCCAACATTACAGCGTATGTGGAAGAAACGAGAAAAAGGTTATAAAGCGCTAGGATATAAATTTAATGAACAGAAAAATTTAGATTTTTGATTTTATATTGAACATTATTCTTCAATGCATGCAAAAAAACATAATTTCATTTTAATTCAATAGGTTAGGTTGCACGCTGATTTCTAGGGGTATAAAGTGGGGTATCACTACTAATACCCATATAACTAAGCCAATAAAAACAAGTAGATATCTATCGGAATCGGCGGCATGATGTAATTTTACTGGTCTAAACGTCTATTGCGGCGTTGTTATTTCGCTCACGTACCAACAAAACGTACGCTACGCTTATAACGCCTAGAACTAAACGTTTTATTCTGCGTAAAGCATAACGCTTATTTACCCACGTAAAAATTGAAAAGCCCGAATAGTAATATTCGGGCTTTTTTTGTTGCTTTCAATTTAAAGTTCTAGCATGGCCATTCACTCAAACGACCATACTTATTGTCAAAAATAACGACTAGATAAACACCTTTAAAGTGTCGAAATTTCAATGTTTTTTCTGAATTTACCTTGGTAATCAGCGCCAATTGAATCAAAGGCTTATCGATAATCAATAGCATTTAAAAAGCAAAAATAGAAATCAGCTGATTTTATTGTACTATCCTTAGTGTTATCACAAAAGGGGGTGTAATGAATAGCCGTATCTCTATTATTTCTTCATTTTTTATTTTCTTTTATTTTTTTGTTGTTGAGCTTACTTCTGCACAACTTTTTGAGTATGGAGCGCCATTTTTTGTAACTGTTGGAAACGAAGATGTTTTGCCGGAAGGGATCATTACTGCACTGGCAACTGATCACGAAGGATTTTTATGGGTAGGTACTCAATCAGGATTAGTTAAATATGATGGCTATTCATTTAAAAAATTTAATCACCAACCGAAAAACACAAACTCATTAATAGGGAACTATGTAAAAACCCTTTACGTATCTAAAAGTGGAAAACTATGGATAGGTACAATGAATAATGGTTTATCTGTGTATGATCCTCAAAAAAATATATTCACTAACTACCAACATGATCCAAAAAATAGAGATAGTATCGCAAATAATCGCATTGAAGCTATTGTCGAGGATGAGCTAGGTGGCATTTGGATTGGCACCAATAACGGACTAGATCTTTTGCCCCTAAATAAAGACAAGTTTGTGCATTTTAAATATCAAGAGAATAACAAATCCGGAATAAATGATAACCATATTCGTTCGTTAGCAATTGCTCAAAGCGGCGATTTGTGGATTGGAAGTTGGAACGGACTAAATAGGTTAACACCTCATAATCATGCTATTGAAAGCATTCACACCCAACCTGATGGTAAAAGTTCTTTTTATAAGCAAAATATTACCTCGTTAACTATTGATCAAAAAGGCGTCCTTTGGGTAGGGACAAGAAAAAATGGCTATGCCAAAATTGTCGGGGAAAATCAGCTCGAAAGATTTAGTTTTAATCGTGTTCAATATAAAGATAATGATGAACCATGGGTATTTTCTATCGTTCAAATTAGCGATGAAGAAGTTTGGATTGGTACTTATGGCCAAGGTGTATATGTTGTTGACATAGAAGCTGGCGAGATCTCCGAGCAACACAAAAATAAAGAAAACTCCAGTGATAGTCTAAGTATGGACAATATTGGCGCAATGTTTGTTGATAAATCTAATTTGATTTGGGTTGGTACTTGGGGAGCGGGTTTAAATTATTACCACCCACATAATTCAACGTTTCGCACTTTACGAAAAAAAATGCCATCAACTAATAAAGGAACCTCACCAAGTGTATTATCTGCAATAGAAAGCAATAATGGTCAAATATGGCAGGGGACTGACGCAAATGGTATTAATATCATTGAATTAAGCGACAATCCTCTGTCAAAGGTAAATGCTAACAATAGCGAAATAGCGTTACTGAAAAACGATTCTATTAAGGCTATGCATCAACCGGACAATAACACGGTATTGATAGGTACAATGGCAAATGGCCTTTATCAATACCGTATAAAAGAAAATAGTCTGACTGCGATCAGCATTGATGATGGGGTTGATGGACTACAAATATTGGCTATATCATCTGATATTAAAGGAAGAATTTGGGTAGGTACAAGTAGAGGCTTATATTATCGTAGTGTTAATAAAAAAAGTTTTACTAAATTATCAACCTTAGATGAACCTTTGGTTACTTTTAGTGATGCTATAAAACTAATCGTTCATCAAGCGAATGGAACAACATGGATCGCGTCGCTATCTAAGCTATATTATATTCCACCTGATGGAACTGCATTGGTTAATGTATCGCAGGAAAATAGTGGCATTATTAGCACTGAGGTGCTCGGCTTTCTTGTTACTAAAAATGATTCGTTATGGATTGGAACTAATCGTGGGCTAAATCGTCTCATTAGCTCAAACTTAAATGAATTCCCTACCTTTGAACTTATAGATAAAAAACTAAAGCAGCCGCAAGATACTCCATTACAATTTGGCAATATGCTGGAGGATTCACTTGGTCGAATATGGAATTCCGCTGCAATGCTTGATCCCAATGATTGGTCGATATACTTTTTTGATCATTTTGATAGCCCAAATGTCGGCGGTATCTGGCTAGATTCAAGTCTTTTGATGAAAGACGGTACAATGATGTTTGGAGGGACTATGGGGGGATTATTGATAAAACCGGAAAATTTTCGAGTTCAGCTTTATCAGCCGCCACTTGTGGCAACTGAAATCAAAATTGATGAAAATAAAACTTACCTTGCAAATGCAAAAGACATCTATCTACTCCCGACATCCAAGAGTATTGCTATTGAATTTTCAGCATTGGACTTTTCATCTTCATCCAAACTTCGCTATGCCTATAAGCTGGATGGGTTTGATGAAAACTGGATAGAAACCGATAATACACATCGGGTTGCTAAATACACAAATTTAAACCCTGGTAAGTATTACCTACAAATAAAAAGTGCAGATAAAATGGGAGCTTGGCAGAGTAACTTTTTATCTTTAAATATTCATGTCGCCCCATCTTGGTACGAAACCTGGTGGGCAAGATTGATATTATTTTTGCTAATTATCCTTGTGTTGGTCATTTTGTATAAAATACGTGTAAGGCGCTTTGAGAAACGGCAAGATCAACTTAAATTGCAAGTTGAAGAAAGAACGTTGGACTTAAAAACAAAAAGTGAAGAAGTTACTCGATCATACAATTTGTTAATGGAAACTAAAAATAAGCTAGTGGAAACTGAGAAACAAGCCGTTTTAGGTCGATTGGTGGCAGGGGTTGCTCACGAATTAAATACTCCAATAGGCTCTGGTATCACTGCTGCTAGCCTTATTACTTTAGATATTGAAGTGATAAAATCGTTAAGTGAAAAAGGGAAGTTGACCCAACGAGTATTTAAAGAGCGAATTGAACGTTTATGCCAATGCAATACGATTGTTTCAAATAGTTATGAGAGAGCAGCGACACTGATCGATAGTTTTAAGATGGTGTCAGTTGCATCTGAGGCAGAAAATCTTCAAACATTTCGATTAGATAAATATATGGGCCAAGTTCAGGAAGCAATCACACCAGTAGCCGTCAAGGCTGGACATAAAATAACATTTAATATCCAGTCAGATATCATGATTCATTCGGTGCAAAAATCATATCAGTATATTGTTGAACAGTTAGTTAACAACGCCATAGTACACGGTTTTTCGAGTCCAAAGATGCAAGGTGAAATAAATGTTTGCCTGCAAAAGCAAAACGATAGTGTTGTTTTATGCATCAGAGATAACGGCAAAGGGATTGAGAGTGCTAATCAAAAACAAATCTTTGATCCTTTTTTCACCACCAATAGAAAAAATGGCAGTGTTGGTTTAGGACTTCATATTATTCACAATATTGTTACCCAGCAACTTGGTGGCGATATAAATATTATAGATTCTAACCACCAAGGTGTGGAATTTGTAATAAAAATACCAATTAGCGACAGTTAGTAGCAAGCTTATTATAGATTTTTTTCTCAGAATGATAAAACATTATGAAATTTTGGGGAAATAATCTTATTTCAATTCAATAGGTTAACTTATAGGCTAGGTTTGTAGGGGTATAAAGTGGGGTGTCGTTACTATTGCCCATGTAACTAATCCAGTAAAAACAATTAGATAGTTGTAGCATGGGCGGCAGGATGTAGTAGAATTTATACTCTATAAATTGCAGCTTTAACCATTAAAACGAAAGTCCGAATAGTAATATTCGGGCTTTTTTAGTTGGTATCAATATGCGTAACATTTTGCCTGTCTTAATTGTGTGTATTCCTAGAGTTAGTTTATCGCTGCTGTTCAATTGAATTCAGAGCCTAAAGCCGTCATTGCACTTAACGTAGCTTAAAATAGCGAACATCTTGTCAGCAAGTGGTTAACAACGAATGGTAAAATTTACTGCTATTGTTTAAACCTTTGTTAATTTACGGGCATCTAAATCCAGTATTCAATGAAAATTAGCTTATTATCAATAATTAACATAATAGGCTTTTAATAATACTACTAAAATTTAATATCAGGACAGTGCCATGATTAACCGCCTTTCATACCTATTTTCTATCTTTTTGGTGATCATAGCTTCATTTCCTGTTTTTGCTTCCGATATTCTAGACCGTGTTAAAGCCAGTTATATAGCACCTTATTATGCAGATACTGGACTGTCTGATCCGGCAGAAAATGGCAAATATAAATTCAACATGATTCGCTATGGCAAAAAACCATTCTTATTTTACTTGAATGAGCCTGATATAGTTGCGCCAACAGTAAATTTACCTAACTTCCTTGGAGATTATTCACGAAAAAAAGGGTATAAGTCTGATGCATATCACCAGTTTAACAATCGAAATTTAGAGTTAGAGGCTAAGGTTTGGCTGCCAATAAATGACCAACCATTGCCTCTCGTAATAATAACTCATGGTAACTCTGCCCCCGGCTTTGATTACCTTGGTGAGCTACTAGCCAGCCGCGGGCATGTTGTGGTTCAAGTAAATCAAACATACTTGAATGGCTTATGGGGTGAAAATGGTGCCCGTGCATGGATTTTGCTAGAGCACCTTAAACAACTAAAAAAGTGGAATAAAAAGGTAGGCCATACCTTTTACAATACGTTGGACTTTGACCGCATCGCACTTATTGGAATGTCACGAGGTGGGGAGGCAGTGGCTTTGGCAGCCGCTTTCAATCAATGGGAAACTATACCTGTAAGTAATGAGTTAACAGAGTTTGATTTCAACATTAAATCTGTTATTGCATTAGCCCCTATGGATGGGCAATATCACCACGTTAATGGTCCAAATGAACTTAGGAATGTGAACTATCTTGTTTTGCAAGGTGGCCATGATGCAGACGTTTATCAATTTCTTGGTAGCCAGCAATGGCATCGAACTTATTTTGATGATGGAGAAAACTATTTTAAGCAGTTGATTTATATATATCGTGCTAACCATATAAACTTTAACCAAGATATGTCTGATGATTATCGCTGGGGAAGTGAAAAGGACTTTTATTCTAAGTTGTTGAAACCAAAAGAGCAGGAGAGTTTGACCAAATTCTATGTTTCAGCTTTTTTAGAAGTAACATTAGCAAATAAAAAGCAGTATTTAGAGCTGTTAAAAAACCCAGTTGCTCGTGAGTTTAGCCTTCCTAATGATATCTATGTAAGTCGATATCTGTCTTCTGATTATACAATTATAGAAGATTTTGAAAGTGCCAAAAATAACAAAGTGTTCGTAAAAACTATAACAAAAAAAACGTTAATGGAAGCAACTACTAACATAACGTTCGAAAAATTACGCAATGGAACCAACACGTCAAATAATGTTTTAAAAGTTGAGCTTAGCAAAGGAATCGAGTCACGTATTTCGATTAAGCTTTTAAAGCATCAATTACTTCACAATAATCGTAGCGGAAAATTGAATGTAATTTTTTCAATCGCTCTTGCCAGTTCAAACATATTAGCAGACAGTAAAAAATATAATTTACTTGCCGATGCCAGCATAGAAATGTGGGATAAGTCAGCTCTTTTATTTAAAGGAAATTTAAGTACAGTAGGTACAATAGCACCTCAATTAATTTCTGATTTCTCTGAACTTGAGAAAGGAGGTGTTATATACGCGCCAACTGAACCTGTGTTACAAACATTCACATTTCCTATCCAATTTAGTACTGCAACTCATACATATAACGAATTGGAGTTAGTGTTTGTTTTCAACCCTAAGCAAGCAAAAACTATTATATTGGATGATATCGGGATCACGAACCAAAGTTAAAGCAATGTATATATGAACGAAATATAGCAATACCTTTAAATAAGATAAGTGAAATAAATTTATGTTATCAATAAGAATTAATACCGTCGTTATTATTGCACTTGCTGCTTTGCAAAGTGGCTGCAATCTTCAGACAACAGATTTGAGTCAATCACTATCCAAACAACTTAAAACAAACGCTGAAGAGCATGGCATTCCAGCGCAAGCATTAATGATAAAGTATAATCAAAAGTTACTGTATAGTCAGGTTCACGGTGTTAGTGACACCCAAACTGAAAAACCTGTAAGTAAGCAAGACGTTTTTCCTGTTTATTCACTAAGCAAGCTCTTCGCCAGTACACTAGTAATGCAACTCGTAGAAGCTGGAGAGTTAAATTTATCCGATCCCATCTCTAAATTTGTCCTCAATCTACCAAACGCATGGGCTAACATTCGAATTGAGCAATTAGTCAATCATACCTCTGGGCTGCCTGAGTATTTTGAATGCATATCCTTTGAGTGCAAATTTCCAGCTTCGATTGATTTAGCCTACGAGCAATTAAAAGAGGCGCCGCTGTTATTTGAGCCGGATACACAAATACGCTATAGCCAGACCAATTATTTATTGATTCAGTCTGCTTTAGAGAATATAACAAAAAAACCATATCGCGATTTAATAAATAATCGAATATTTAAGCCGATTAAAATGGAGAATACATGGCTAGGGTTCAAAGATGTTCCTAAGTCGAGACTGGTAACCGCTTACCTTGCTAACAGTGGAGATACTCTAAAGGAGAATAAAATTAGTTTTCCTGATTATGCGGTATCACATGCAGATGCTTATTCATCATTAAGTGATTTGGCTACCTTTCTTTCTGCAATGGCCAATGGACGCTTAGTTTCGAAACCGTTATTGCTCGATTTTTGGCAGCCCTATCAATTATCCAATGGTGACACCAGCTATTTCGCAACAGGCTGGGACTATGAAAAAACGGGATTATGGCGAGAATTAGGACACGATGGTGGTGGCCTTGTTAGAGTCAGATTGCTTTTTCAAAAAAACTTAGATAACCACTTTGTCATTGTATACTTAACAAACGGCAATGAAGATGGCGAATGGTCTAGTTCATTGGTTGATTCTATGCAGTACTTTATAATGCCAGATTTAATTTCTCGCATGGCTACACTTATTTGAAAGTGCTTATCTAGTGGTTTGGAAGATCCTATTGAACAGTCAAAATGAGCCTAAAAGCTACAGTGATTGGTAGTCGGGATATGAGTGATTAGTTTTGTTGAATGTGTGTTAATACCGATTGTGCTTTCGAAAGTGATGAAACGTTATGATATTTCAGATAAGAATTAATTCCATTAAATTTCAAATGGTTAACTGTGATTCTTGATCCCTAGGGGTATAAAGTGGGGTGTCACTACTAATACCCATATAAATAACCCAATAAAAACAGGTAGATATCTATCGGATGGGCGGCATGATGTAATTTATGCTTGATTAAATTGCCGCTAACGTCGTTGTTTATTCGCTCGCATAGAAAATACTATGCGTCGCTCTAAACGCCTTGTTAGTGAAAATTTACTCGGCGCATAAATAGCATTGCTGTTTATAGCTCAACATTGAAAAAGCCCGAATAGCAATATTTGGGCTTTTTTATTGGCAATAAATTAATATTCACTTTCGAAGTTAGCTAGATAGCAGTTATTATAGATAGGATTAACTCAGTTTCTTTATCCGTTTTTTAACTTGTTCTTGAAGAACCTTGTCGGAAGATTCCTGACCAAGACTTCTATATAGCATTATTGCCTTTGATTTTTGCCCCTGAGCTTCAACGATATTTGCTAGCCTAAACTTAGCCCAATCTTTTGATGGCATGGAAGGGGAAATTACCGCTTCGTTAAGATATTGAGTCATTGCCTTTTCACCTTCATGAAAGTTGCTGTTGCTAAATAGACTTGTTCGACCAACTTGAAAGAAAGCACTATATTTTGCATCACGTTGTTTATCTGTAGCGGTTGCCATATTTGTCGCCTGTCGAAAATAAGTTAAGGCCTCATTAAAATTTTCTTGTTCTTGGTAGTAAATACCCAATTGATAATATAACTCCGGTTCATCGACAAATCTTTGCAGCGCATTACTTAATTCATCATTAAATTTATTATCGCTGCCCATTTTTCCATAAACGTGTATCAGGGCCGTTGTACCAGATAAAGCATCCACTTCCTTTAATTCTTGGCTGTGTTTCAATGCTTCATCGATATCACCTCCGAGTATACTTGGCGCGTTGATATGAAACTGGATGAGCGCACGACGATATTTGCTATTTGTTGGCGCTAACTCAACAGCTGCAGTAAAGGCTTTTTTAACTTTTTTAATATATCCCGACAGAGAAAAAATACCTGCTGACTCAGCTTTCTTGGCCATAATTTCTGCATAGGAAAATTGCACGTTTGCATCTTTAGCATTTAACTCAATCGCTTTTTCTATGTGCTGCTCGGCATCGTCTAATTTACCGATGTCTAAGGCGTTTAGTGCAAGATAACGATACTTTTGCGCATTGTTATCATTTTGTTGTGATAGTAAGTTATTAGCTAATGGCAAGTTGCCTTTTTTAAAGTCAGCGTTTGTCTGTTCTAAATTGACAGTACTGGCATGCAAAGGATTGCTTAGAGCGTATATCAGTATTAAGGTTAGCTTTTTCATTTATATATTCATCACTTTTATATTTTTAATTTTATCTAGGTTGAGCGTTCATTTGGTGTGAAAAATCACCAGTCGCCGCAAGCTTGAGTTATGATGTTGATTACTCAAGTTTGCGTTGTTGGCCACTTCCATGCATACCAAGCAATAGCCATTGAGATTAAAACTTCTATTACGGTTAAAAATAGATAAAACACCCAAGTTTCTGCCAAATTAGTCGCGATCAGAATAATGATATAAAGCGTGCTGAGTGTGATATTTAACCAACGATTCAGCTTAGGCTTTAACACTAAGGTGAAAAATATCATGACACTTGGCATTGCCATCAACAATGCAATGGCAAAAAACTCTAATTGAGTTTCAGTGGTTGCTTTTACTTCTATTGCTTTTGCGATAATGCCAGGAACATAAACTTGTATATAGTCGCCATAGACGTAACAAAACATCACAGCAATCCAAAGCGCTGAAATTTTCAGTTTGACGTTTATTTGAAAGTCTTCAAAAACTTTTGCGGTATTAATGCTGACGTTACTAGTATTTACGGCACCCGTATTTTCTTTGTTACTGATTGCATTCATTGATAACTCCGTTAAATATATTTTTATTAAACCCAATGCACGGGAAAAGTCGAAGGATTAAAAATCCATTGCTGTTTTGAATTAAAAGAATATATTTTCTAATGGCTTATGTCGTCCTAGACTAAAAGCACGGACACTTTTTCGTATGGTGTAAGTGGAAAGTGGCGTAGAATAAGCTACTTAAAGTGTTAAATAATCACCGCTGCATAAAGTATAAAAAGGATTTGATTTGACCGACCCTATAGTAATGACCCTTAATATGATTATGCTAGGGCAAATACTGCTAAGTATTCCCGTACTTCTGATCAGAGCGAAAACGTCGATAATATGTTTACCATTATCAGTCTTTTTACTTGCTAGTGGTCTGCTGGCAATGATACCTATTGTGAGCGTTCAATTTCCTAATTGGTATCAATTTTATAGCGCATTAGTCTTTCCTGCGCTTTTTACATTGTGTCCTGCATTATGGTTTTATGTTGAAGGAATCACGGCAGATAATACTTGGAAATTTAACTCAAAACACCTTCGTCATTTTATTTTGTTATGGCCTGCACTATTAATCAGCATACTGATGTTGCTGTTGCCAAATGACATACATACCGCAATATTTATTGATGATACCGATGTGGCTGATCCCTTAGTTATTGTTTTGTTAATGAGCTTGTTGGTGATTATTTTGCTCTGGTTAGGGCAGTGCGTTTATACAATTTTTATTATTACTCGCCGATTAATTAATTATCGGAAACAATTGAAAAACGCATTTGCTAATCATGAAGGTAAAAAACTTAACTGGATGAACTGGTTATTATTTGTTGCTATTAGTGCTTGGCTCTTTTCGTTGCTGACATTATTCTCTTCAAGCCTGTTTAATAATCTTTTATTTAATACCAGAGCTGAGAGCTTGCTGTCATTATTGTTAATATGGAGCATGGCTCATTTTGGTCTTCAGCAAAAACCGGCTTTTTTTGAATATAGTGATAATATTGCCGAGAATATAACCACTCAAAATGACGATGAACAAAATATAGTACTAAGTCCAACAAAAAAGTATCAGCGTTCAGCATTAGATACAGAACAGTCGAATCGTATAGCAAAGAAAATAAACGATATAATGAGAGAAGATAAACTCTATCTAGATTCAAGTATATCTCTACAAAAGCTCTCAAGTACTATCGCTATTTCGCCTAACTATATTTCACAAACGCTTAATGAAACCTTATCCACCAATTTTTTTGATTTTATTAATCAGTGGCGCATTAAAGCGGCTATACCGAAAATATTAGCGAATGATGATACGGTACTTAATATTGCACTTGAGGTTGGTTTTAATGCCAGATCTTCATTCTATAAAGCGTTTAAACAAGAAACAGGGAAAACGCCAAGTGAGTTTCGTAAGCTATCTGCTTCCACATTGAAAATAACGTATTAGGCCCCGCCATTAACCTATAAGAGCTAGCTAGTCTTTGGGGTAAAAGTAAGTAAGTCTCGGCAATTATATAATCGCTTTGTTATGAGGTGGCAGGAAGTATAAGCGATGTAATGCAATGAGAGATTAAAATCTGGCATCAATCGTTAACAACGCGTTTCGACATCTTATGATTTTACTGCAATTCAAAGGTTCGTTTGAGTAGTAAATTCGCTGGGCGATAAATAGCACTAGCTACTTGACGCTTAATTAAAAAAAACTGCTTCGGCAGTTTTTTTGTTTAATGTTTCAAATCTAAGTGAATTGCCTTACCAAAATCAACGCAAAATAAGCACATTAAATTCAGACTCTACATCAGTTCGATATCTACTGAATAACTCTTGCCATTAGGCTGCTTAAACTGAAAGTTAACAATAGTCCCAATAGGCTGTGATATATATTCTTTAGCAATAGAAGCCGGGCAACTTGGAATTTCGCAACCGGCAACTGCGAGTAATTGATCGCCAACCTTTACTCCTTTAGATTCAGCGATAGAACCACTACGCACAGACTTTACTGTCGCCTGCTTTACCTCAGGTGAAAAAAAACCTTTTACAATAACATCTAATTTGAAGCCAGTATCACGCTTTTCAGCCGCTAAACTTGCATTCGAAAGTAGAATAAAAAATAAAAACATATATCTAAACATATAAACTCCAATATTATCTATCATAGCCCTGAATGTTGATACAGCGCTAAACTCAATATATAAATCAATGTGATACCCAAACATTGATTATGAAAAATCTCATAACGTGAATTAATTTAAATCGATACCTCTCATATTTGACTTTAATGCGCTTTCAATTGATGAATAATCAAGTTGTAGACTTTTTGCCAGTGCCATTATTTTGTGTTTACTGCTTGGAAAATTAATGTGTTCAGGTAGAGGTAAACCTAATCGGCCATCTAATTGTCGAAGATAAATCCAGTGCTCCGGCGCTAATCTTAATTGCTGTTCAATAGATTTGAATAAGAGACTCGTTAGGTTATATACATCTTGCTCTGCGTCGCTTGATTTTGGAAATTTGAATGGTTTATGTAAAATACATTTAACGCCTCCGTGGTTATCCGGAACACAGTACGCTTGCATAATTAAAGCATTTGTTTTCAGCGCTAAAAATGCAGTGCCTGCCATCGCTGTGGTGAAGTGACCAAAAAAAGGAATTGAAATTGATTGCCCAGATAAATCAAATACATCAGGCATCATAGTTAATATTTGCTTTTTCTTCAGACACTTGATTGCTCTAACTAACCCTCGACTATCATTAAATATTGGGTTAAATCCATCTCCTAAACTACTTAATACGTCTTTATATATGGCTGTTGTCGGGTTCTTCTCTGGTGGATCATAAAACGCATTAACGGTTTTATCGTTACCCATATCTAGTACTGCTTTTAAACATCCCATTGCAAAAGGGCCGTAATGAGGGGTAACAAAAATCACCGGACCGTCAAATTGATGTGCTTGCTGCCAATATTTTGGATTGTCGACCCAAACTTTAGAAGCGATGAAATCTTGTAAGGCAGAACGAGAGCTGGATAGGCAGAAGTCATTTAGTTCGTTTACTCTCGCCATAGATTGAAAATGCTGACATATTTTTAAGTAACTGTGATTACTGTCAATATGCTGTAAAGCGCGCTGTAGTTGCTTGCGGGTATCTGTATCAATCAATACGCGTTTATAAGAATCACCATGTCGAGAAATGCTCTGAAATAACGATGATAATGTCATCCGTAGCTCCTTTGTAATAATTGCGTTTTCTGGTGTTTTATTTTTTCAAGTGTCGGTTGTAAGTCGCCATCGCTAACCTTAGGTCGAATATACCTTAACAATGCCTCTAGCTGATTAACTTGTGAGATAAAGCTTTGCTCTAAGTTTTCAACTTTATGGCTTTGTAACCTACTCCAGCTATAAATATTAGTGGTTGGGGTTTGATAACTTTGCGCTAAGCGCTGATACATATCATTTATATTGTCCACTAAACTTAATGTGTTATTTGCATCTAGGATATATAGAGGTATTTTCTGTTTGCGACTAAGTAGCCACGGATATGATGAAAAAATACACCTCTCACCATGGATATCAATTTGGTATTCACTTGTTAAGGTTTTTGGGTGAAACTCAGGAATACTGACAAATACCTGTATGCCAGCGTTTGATTGCGTGGATAATGTTAGCGCCGCGTGATGACTTATTAATGTTATTCGTGATAGAGCTATCAGTTTTTGCAAATAGGGTAAGCGCTCCGCTTGCTCTAGGATTAAATAAAAGTGTACTGAACGGTTGCGGTACATTGAAGCGAGCAATTCGATTAAAGCGTTACTATACGCAGACGTGATAACTCGCCTATGTTCAGATACGGGGTGAGATGCAACTTTTGATAACCCATGTTCGTTGGATGATGGGGGTCGCGTGGCCTTATCAATACGTCGCATTGCAGCTAAATGCTTAGTACACTCTGCTCCGCTAATACTTGATGTGGTTACTTTGCAAAAACGTTCCTGCTGTTTGTTTTGCTCTAATAAGTCTGTTTTATCAGTATTATTTAACAGTTTAGATAAAAGGTTCATCATTTATGTCGCGTCTCCAAGTTATCACCTTGAATCAACAGGTTTTTGATTCGTTTTAAGTAGAAAGATAGTAGCAACACAAAGAGAATTGCCCACATGATGGTTTTTAGTAATGGGAATAATGCGTCTTGCTCAAGCATTAGCGTAAAGCTCTCAAATAAGCTGTTTCCCTGTATTTGAGAAAAAGCCAATGTAATATCTTGCCCTGTTTGCCATAGTTTTTGACTTAGAAACGTTGCCACATAGATGAAAAACATTGTTGCCAATATGCTGTAAGGTATTAACAAATAGAGGGCTCTGTCCTGGTTAAAGTTTAATGGCGTACGGTGGAATATTTTATTTTTCACACGCACAAGTGCTGTACGCATTTTGTCATGAAGATTGGTAATTCCACTGAGATCACTTAGTAACCAATAACCATCAAATTTGAAAAATGGATTGAGCGTATGCAGCATAGTAAGGGTAATAGTCCAAGAGAGTACATACGCTAATTGACTCGCGGTGAAATAGGCGTAGCAATCAACGGCAATAATTAAGATAGACTGAAAATATAACCCTCCGAGATCAACAACCGCTCTTTGTGTTTGTGATAATCGCCATGCTTTGGAAACATCAGCGTAAAAAACTGGGAAGACCAAATAAATGCCAAAACCGATACCGCCATGGGGGCAGTTATAACGTTGGCAGGCGCTAATATGGCCTAACTCATGAATAAAGTAGCTCAAAAGCATTGCCAATATAAATGTTGGAATTGCGCCTATTGGTATTCCTAGTGCCGCTGATTGATTGACTTGTGTAAGTAATGAACCATGAATACCTATGAAGGCGATCATGATGATTAAACAAAACCATTTATTGAACAGCGGGGTTAATAGTGCTGAAACATGACTTAGTAATCGTTCTGGCAACAGTGTCACACTAAAAATAAAAGGGTTTCTTTGAGGGGGAAGTTCCACATTAGCGAACAGCTCTTTTGGAATGTATTGTTTAGCTAATGCAATAATATCTGCTTCTGATGCGTTACGTTGGGTTGTCGTAAAATAACTCTCTACTAGAGATTTATTGGAGTTTTGATATGAAATGAGACTTTCAATCAATGTTTTTACGGAAGCAGAGACAACGTAGTTTATATGCTCACATTGAATGAGAAATTGACTGTTCTCGTGTTTGCCGGACGAGATAAACGGACTAATTTGAATGTTTGAATGAAGTTGAATAGGCATATTGAATTATCAATAGTAGAAAAAATTGAGAGGAGAATTTCTCCTCTCGCAAGGAATTACCAAGTGACTTTACACTCGCAACTTCCATCAGTCTCAGCGCCGCCATCATCAACGACTGCTTCCATTTCAAAACGCGCTTCCAATGCTTCTACAGTGTATTCATTATTTATTTCATTGTTATCAAGATTCATTTTTTCTTCCTAAATAATAGTTTAAATTGTATCGAAACTTCATTGTTTCGACCCATTCATCATTGCATTTGGCATAAGCAAACAACATAGCAAGAATGCGCCAAAACAGGTTCTGGCGGATTATTACTACTCTCTGTCGCAAACCTATTAAACTTACAAATGAATAAATCAAATGAAAAGTAGGCAATAAAATTTCAGTGCAAAATTTAGTAATTATTCATCCGAAAATGACTTAGCTTTATTAAGTAAAAGGTACTGTTAATTGTTTGACTGACAAATTAAGAGGGAGTTATACAAAGGTAAGAAATAAAAAATAATGCTTTTGATAAATATCAGTGCTATTCAAGTCAAAATGAATGTTGCTTTGTATCACTATAGTATTGAGACCTTATATCTTGAGATAAAATATAAGGTCAGCTTTGAATAATTACTTTTGTTTCAATAGGTATTCAGAAGGGGTGCAGCCAAAATGTTCTTTAAAGCATTTACAAAAATATGATGGTGATGAAAAACCGCTTTCAAACACCACTCTTTTTATTTTATGGCTGGCATCAAGGGCTTTAACGGCGTGCTCCAATCGATATTTTTTAATTTCTTTACTCGGTGAAGATTGACATATTAATTTAAACTTTCGTTGCAGACTTCGAGGGCTGGAATTAACCATAGATGCAAGTTTTTCGGTATTAAAACAAGGATCAGAGTAGTGCTCCAAAATTAATAACATAGCCGCTTCAATCAATAACAAATCTTTGTCAATTTCCGGAATTAACTCTTTATCATTGACGTTGTTAGTTATTGATATTTGGGGGCTAGCTGTGTACTTGGCTACATTATTCGATTCAATGTAGGCCCAATCTGCTTTAGTGAACATTAACTGAAAAAAATTAATAATAATAACGGATATAACACACAACACTACGGCTAGTATTACATTTTCCATGTCATTTACCTCTTATGCTCCTAATCTTGTTCTAACTCAGTATTACTCTTTGTTTGATAATGTAAAATATCACCAGGGCAGCAATCAAGTGCTTCGCATAGCGCATCTAAGGTAGTGAATCGAATAGCTTTAGCTTTGCCATTTTTTAATACCGATAAGTTCTGTATCGTAATATCCAATATTTCTGACAAGTCTTTCAACTTCATTTTTCGCTGAGCTAGCACGACATCAAGATTTACAATAATGGCCACTAGATCACTAATCCTTGTTCGGCTTTCATTAAACAAGCTTCTTTCATGACCCAAGAAATGACTAAAATAACCGAACCCCAAATCAATTGAGTAAGTTCTACGCTACCAAAGTAATAAAAAATTTCAAGTTTCTGATATTCAAAGAATAAATTGATGAATAAAGACACAAGTGCCGGCAGGAATATCATGGCTAGGCCATATGAGAATAATGTAATACCTATAAGTTGCAAATAGCGACAATTCTGTACTCTAAATATTTCTCCTTTCTCATATAATCCAAATAGCCGGAACATAAAAAAAAGCACTAATATTTGTGCAACAAAGTCCACCGTACCTAATATCCAAAAACTATTAAGTCCGGAATCTTCTAGTAAATTTGCGTAACTTAACCATTTTTCACTGATGGCTGTTAAGTTAATATTATTTTCGCCAAAGCTTTGTTTCGCTTTTGATGAATCTACATTAAGCAGTGCAAAAAATAGAAACAATCCGGTATGTATGACACCACAGAGCAAAATCATCATTTTAGTTAATTTGCTGATATAAATTATTCTATATGTAGTCTGTGTTTGTTGTTCATGCGATGCTAACATTCAGTATTCACTATCACTTGTCTCTTTTATAAAGAAAATCATTATAATTAATAAAAGTACGAATTCAAGCTTTTGTTATCGTTTATCGATAACTAATTAACGTTAAACATGTTTTTTTCTGAATTTAGAAGAGGTGATTGATGCCACTAAAAAGGTAAATGCGTTTAAATCCAATCCGGTTCTCCCTTCACAAATGTTCACTTATCCCTTTACAGTGCGGAAATCACCTTAGTTGAAACTTTTACTTTAAGGGGGAATTTGCACACACAGCACTAAGTGATTTTTAATACGCGAAGTAGAAATAGGGCTTTATTTTAAAATTAATAATGTGCTGTTAATAACGGCCTTTGTTGGTCAAACATTGAAGTTAGCTATTTATGTAATCTAGCGCCAAAGAAACGATGGCTTCGCCAATCGATGCCCTAGTATTATTATCGCTCGTCATTCACTGTGCTTATTCAAGCAATAAGTTCACTAGGCAAAGCGATGAATTTCGTACTTTATTCACCTAACATCTGCTGTTCGGTGTTAAATAAAATACGAAATTTACTCATGATCGTTGAATCACCAGTTAATGCTGGCGTTCGTTAAGGTTGATAGTATATCGGTGAGCCTGGACCAACAGGCAGACCAAAGGCAAATACCCAAAGATAAAATAGTGCAATCCAGCCGACTAAAAACGCCATGCTGTAAGGCAGCATAGTGGCTATTAAGGTTCCTATCCCCATGTCTTTTTTGTACTTAGTTGCTACCGCGAGTATCAGACCAAAATAGCTCATCATGGGAGTAATAAGATTGGTTACTGAGTCACCAATACGATAAGCGGCTTGAATAGTCTCTGGCGCATAGCCAATAAGCATTAACATTGGTACAAATATTGGTGCGGTCGCGGCCCATTGCGCCGATGAAGAACCTAAGGTGAGGTTGATCAGTGCACACATGAAAATAAACATAATGAAGACCTCAGGTCCTGTCATGCTTAAGGTTTGCAGCAATTCTGCGCCATTTATCGCTAATATTGTGCCCAGATTTGTCCAGTTAAAAAATGCGACAAACTGAGCAGCAAAAAATACCAAAACGATATACATGCTCAATGAGCCCATACTTTTACTCATGGCATTAATAACATCACGGTCGTTTTTCATCGTGCCAACAACTTTACCGTAGACAAAACCAGGAATCGCAAAAGTAATAAAAATAAAAGCAACGATACCTTTCAGAAATGGGGAGCCTTTAACTAGACCGGTTTCAGGATGTCTTAAAATGCCATCCTCAGGAATAATGGTTAGGGCCAATAATATTGCTAAACATAAAAATGTTAGTCCGGCGTAAATTAGACCCTTACGTTCAAGTGCGGATAAGTGCTGAATATTTGAATTAAGTACTTCACTCGCGTCATCTTCATTGTATTTACCAAGCCTTGGCTCAACTACTTTTTCAGTAATAAAGGTACCGAGTATGGCGATCAGAAATGTCGAGATCATCATAAAATACCAGTTTGCCTCAGGGCCAACGACATAGTTTGGATCTATCATTTGTGCTGCAGGAGTTGTTATACCAGCCAGCAGCGGGTCAATAGTGCCTAGTAATAAATTAGCGCTATAACCGCCAGAAACTCCCGCAAAGGCAGCAGCTAAACCTGCCAATGGGTGTCGCCCAAGACTATGAAATATCATCGCCGCGAGCGGTATTAACACCACGTAACCAAGTTCCGAAGCGGTGTTTGACAAAATCGCGGCAAAAACCACCATAAAAGTCACGAGGCGCTTGGATGCGCCCATCACCATGCCACGTAATGCCGCCGATAACATCCCTGAATGCTCTGCGACACTGACACCAAGTAACGCAACTAATACTGTGCCTAGTGGAGCAAAATTTGTGAAATTTGTTACTAAGCCGGTAACTATTTTTTGTAAGCCTTCAGCACTTAGTAGACTCACGACTTCAATAATACCGTCCGGATCACGGCCTGATGAGCCGATAGGCCGTGGATCTATCGCACTTAAACCAAACCAATCAGCAATGCCACTAAAGACAATAATGAATAAGCAAAAACAAGCAAATAATGTGATTGGGTGGGGCAGCAAATTACCTAAGAACTCAACCGTTGCTAAAAAACGATTAAACCAACTATCTTTGGTTACTTGCTGTGTTGTTTTAGTCGTCATGTTCAACACCTGAGAAATAAAAACGTTAAAGTTAACACTTTCGGTGCATTAATGGAAAAAAAACGATGAATAGGCTGTTTTTCAATCTTTAAGAGTGTTTTTGCTGCTTTTTAGTGAGGGGGAAGGCCGTGGTCGAATATGCATCGAGCAGGGCAGTAATAGGCACGCTGTTTATAATGGTAGTAGTAACAAGTAAAGAGTCAAATTAATTGCTCAAACTTGCCTTTGCAAATGAATTGGGTCAATAACGACGCTGATCGGCCGTTATTGACGGTTGGTATCGAGTGCTGAATTATCTTACTAAGATATTTTTTAATTAGTTTTTAACATTTCATCGAATGACAAATCAGTGTGTTTAGTGATGACTTTTACAACATAGAAAAAGATGCCAAACATCATCAACGTTGATGGAATAGCAATAACAGGATAGCTTAGGAAAGTCATTTCGCCCAATTGTTCATTAAACTCAACTGTGCCTGGCGCACTGGTGACTATCCATTTTGCTAAGAGATAATTCATTACCGCTGAGAATATAAAGGTTAAGGCTAGAATAAGGTTGGCAAAGTTAATTTGCTGCTTAAACTTTTCAGTTTTGCCTTTCTGGGCCAACGCATCATAAATTTCGTCTAACTTAAAGAGCAACGAGTTTAATAGTAATTTTGCTAATAATGGCTTACCAAAAAAGCCAGACATTAAAACAATCAAACTAATTGTTGCGGGAATTGCCGCTTCTTTAATGGCTAGCCATTGCACATCCAGTTCAAAAAGTGCAATACCGCCAGTCAAAAAAGTACTTAAAAAGCCTAATAGTGAGATAAAGTTCAATGACTTAACCTTGATAAAGTCATATATGGCGTAACCGACAGGGAAAGCAAGTGCCACTATAAGACCCATTACCGTGCCTAAATATTCAGGGCCGGATAATTTCATTAAAATAACTGATGGTACGATAATATTAAAGATTATTTCGATAAGTGGATTATTTTTTTTGCGCTCAGGTTTGCTTGGGTATGTCTGATTCATTGATTAGTTTCCATGAATATTTGAATGACTTTTAAATTATCGTTGTGAGGAATTATCTATAAAGCTGTATCGTATTAATACCCTTTCAGGTGAATATTATCAATAAAAGTTGTCACAAAATAATAAGCCTTAAGTTTTATAGTTACTTGCTAAATATTTTTTCGTGATGACCTAATCGCTATTTTTTATACGGCATACTTAGCTCAAAACTTGATTTTATTACTGTTAGTTGAAAGCTTAATATCGTTATTGCTAAGTCCTGAGGGGTAAGCATTAGAGCGATTCTATATTCCACATGTACTTGGTGCGATTATGCTCTTGAGTTGTTTGATCGTTCCAATAACCTTACTCATTCTACAATTGCAAGAACCTGTCACAAAGTGGGCTAAGTTATTACTTGAACTGCCAATGCATGTGTCGGAAAAATAGATGAATTGAATCGAGTGATAGACACCAACGTTGAGACGAGTAACCGCAAAACCGAGCAGGTAAAAAATAGTTGGTTTTCATAGTTTGAAGATGAACAGCAAGCTGATATACAGACTAAATATAATGATATAATAGAGGCGCAGCTGAAAGAGTCATTATTTTCATTTGTCGGTGAGTTTATGGTTTCAGCACCGCTTGCCTTGATACAGTTTATGACCATCATATTATTAATACTATTCACCCTCGTCTATTCAGCAAAATTATTTCGCCATTATGTGGAATTATTTGTTAGTCAAAATCGGCAGAGAAGAGCTTTTTAGTTTGCCTTGAACGCTCAACAACAATTATCGCGTTATATTTTAACTGTCAGTATAGTTAATATTGGTCTCAGTATATTTTCAATTGTGATATTTACCGTTATAGGGTTAGATGACGCGCTGCTTTGGGGCTTGATAGTGGGTTTTGTTAACTTTATTCCGTTTGTTGGACCAACATTTGCTGTGGCTGCGGTTGCTATCGCAAGTTCGGTTCAATGGGGAGCAGATATCAAGGTTGTGATTGCTGTTGGCGGTGTTTTAGTGCTCACGATCCTAGAATCACAACTTATTACTCCTTTGGCATTAGCTAAAAATATGCGTATAAATCCTTTTATTATTGTTTGGCTTCTGATAACCGGTTGGCTATGGGGATTGATTGACTTATTGATCTCTGTACCACTGCTGGCCTTTTTAAAATTGATTTTGGGACAATTTAAGTCAATCTCAGCCTGGGTGAAGTTTTTGGTGACCTGATGACTAACATTGTATAACAGTGTGGTGACTAAAAAACAGCGTTTACCTGTGCGGACAGCACATTTGGTTGATATTAATCAATCATGTATGGTGCACTTAATATCAATGCATTTTATTTGTTGTCTAGCTAACAATGATTAAAGCGCTAGCGAGTACATTTCTTTATTTCTTTTCCAATAGAAGCCCGTTAGTGACTAATATTGAATATAAAACTCAGCAGCCGTTAATTGAGCTTTACGCTATGATGAAATCGACGCTAGGGGTTAGCGCGAGTAACAAACATGAGTTGATAAATGGCTTTACTAGCAAGAAGGCGTTGTAGACGCTGAATAGTATTAAGCAGCTGCAAGGCACTGGTATCGTCATTTTTCCTGAGTCGACTATTGTTCAAGTGTCTAATGAGGCTTCTGGCAAGCAACGTTCGTTGTGATGGTAGTTCTGATTGGTTTAAAATTACTGAGGTAATTATTGTCGATTGGCAGATGATTAACCTGACTCGTTAGCTTGGTTGGCGTTAATAAATAGATAGCAGCTTGCGACACGGTATGGCTAAGTAAATTTTTTAATACTTTAATACTTTTTTAATTTTTTAGGGGCTACTATACTGATGTAAGTAAAAAGAGGAAAAGCTGATGAAAAAATTAATAACGTATTTACTATGTGCGCTTCCCGTATTTGGGCAATTGGCCCATGTACAAGCGGCAGAAATTGAAGTTAAGTGGTCAAATTCAGACAAGTATGATGATATTGATGCCGCCGGAGAGCACCGCAAGCACTTTAAAGATCGGGTATTTAAATCTTTTGAAAAACATTTTACCAAAGTAGCTGCAGCGCTACCTGAAAATCACAAACTTATCATCGATGTTACTAATATGGATTTGGCTGGCGATGTGAATTTTGGCGGCATAAAGCGTATTCGTATTATAAAAGATATATTTTTCCCACGAATGGAGTTTAGCTATCAACTGCTAAACGCTGAAAATGACGTTGTAAAGAGTGCTGATGTGTCGTTAAAGGATATGGGTTTCTTAATGAATAGTCGTTTGAAATACAACAGTAAATCATTTGGTTATGAAAAAGAAATGTTTGATGTTTGGTTTAAAAAGACCTTTGTGAATGACCTGGTGAAATAGTAGCTGATGCTCATTTATGCCACTTTAATAGTGAGTATTTAGTTATAAAAGAACGCAGCCTAGCTGCGTTTTTTTATGCTAACGATTGCAATTAACTTTCTTCAAACTTAGCTAAAACAGTAAACAGTTGCTCAATTTTTTTGACAATATCAATCAAGGTTTTTTGATCTGAGGTTTTTTGCCAAAAAATTAAGTCATTCGCTACTTCTTCAACATAAGGCTGGAAGGTGTTAGCTGAGCATTTAAAGCCAGCATCAGCGGTAAATATTGCCGCAAAGCCCGCTTGCTTGGCTTCACGTAAAGTCGTTAATGTGGCATCAGCCGCTAGTGATTTTTTTAAAATTATCGAGATATTCTCGATTAATTGCTTGTGTACTGCTTCGCTCATAATGACTCGTTTTCTATTTGGATTTTCAATGGCGCTATTATGCCAAATTGGTTTTGCTTTTGTTAGTCTCTCGCGTAATTTCTCGCACTAGTTGTAGCTATAACATAACGGAGGTTTTTATTAAGTTACATTAATTGGTGTTTTACTGCTCTCACCAGCGATCTCTCTGACTAATTTAGGCATTAAAAAGCCGGGTAGAATGGCCATCAGCTGTAAAATAATTTTTTTAGCGACTTCTTCACTTATATCGAAATGAGCAACTCCCTGCACTTTATCAAATAAATGTAGGTAATAAGGTTGAATGCCGATATCAAATAGACGCTCACTTAATGTGGCGAGCGTATTTGCCTTGTCGTTAATACCTTTTAATAAGACACTTTGATTAAATAATGGAATTCTCGCTGCTCGCAAAGGCTCAATAGCTTGAATAACGCTTTCATCAATTTCATTGGCATGATTAATATGAAAAACAACCGTCACTTTAAGTGTTGTTGAGCTTAAGGTTTTCACCAAAGCAGGGGTTATACGTTGTGGAATAACAATCGGCAGGCGTGTATGAATACGCAAGCGCCTGATATGTGATATTTTTTCAATTTCATCAATTAACCATTGTAAGTGTTCGTCACTCGCCATTAATGGGTCGCCACCGCTAAAAATAACTTCGTTAATTTCTTGATGGTTTTGAATATAACTCAGTGCTTGTTGCCATCGAGCTTTATTCGGGCTGTTATCTGCATAAGGGAAGTGGCGACGAAAACAATATCGGCAGTTAATGGCACAGCCAGTTTTTACCATCATTAGTACCCGGTGTTTATACTTATGTAGTAAACCGGGCGCAACGGTGTCATGTTCTTCGAGTGGATCTTCGACATAGCCATCAGTAATTGAAAACTCTACATCTAACGGCATCACTTGTTTGAGGATCGGGTCGTTGATATCGCCTTTTTTAATGCGAGACAGCAAAGGCCGTGGCACACGCACTGGAAATAATTTACGGGCAGCAAAGTGCTGTTGGTAGTTTTCTGGTGGAATATCGAGCAACTCTAGCAGGGTTTTTGGATCGGTAATTACATTTGCTAATTCTTTTTGCCAAGAAGTGTGCAATTTATCGCTGATTTGGGTTATTATTTGCGGCATTTCTATATTCAATTTTTAACCTTTACGTGTACTACGTGAACGAGCGAGCATAATAATTATGGCTAATTTTAGCACTAACCAGTTCAAAGCTGGACTTAAATTAATGATTGATGGTGAACCTTGTAACATTATCGATAATGAAATCGTAAAACCAGGTAAAGGGCAAGCATTTAACCGTATTAAAATTCGTAAGTTGATATCTGGCAAGGTATTGGAAAAAACTTATAAGTCAGGTGAAAGTGTTGAAGGCGCTGATGTGATGGATTCAGAACTTGGCTACTTATATGCTGACGGTGAATTTTGGCACTTTATGAATAATGAAACCTTTGAGCAAGTTGCTGCTGATGAAAAAGCCGTTGGCGATGTTGCGAAGTGGTTAGCTGAAGGTGATGTTTGTACTATTACCTTTTGGGATGGCAACCCTATCTCGGTCGATCCACCTAACTTTGTTGAATTAGCCATTACTGAAACAGACCCAGGCCTAAAAGGTGATACCGCTGGTACGGGTGGCAAACCAGCAACATTAGTCACTGGTGCTGTTGTGCGTGTACCATTATTCGTACAAATTGGTGATGTGGTTAAAGTTGATACCCGCACCGGCGAATATGTTTCACGAGCGGGTAAGTCTTAGCTTATAGCTTCACTGAACATCGCCATGCTTTCATATCCATGTGAGTATGGCATTGCTTATACGGATGTAGGTACTTAGGTTATGTCGGGAAGATATAACCTGACCGTTCATCCTGAACATCGCCATTCATTCACATCCATGTGATCA
>CAJXUN010000016.1 GCA_913061475.1 uncultured Colwellia sp.
GTGCGTATGGCAACCGGTGCGAAACAAATGACATTAGTTAACTTTATACTAAAAGATGCATTGTGGATGCTAATAATAGGCTTAGGGTTAGGCTTTATTGCTGCGGTAGTCGGTTATCAACAATTAGTCCAGCATCTCGACATTTTACCTCGCTTTAACTGGTTAGCAATGTCATTACTCGACGTAAGCTTGGTCATGATAGTGATGCTATCCGTTATTTTGCCCGCTTGGCGCGTTATTAGCGCAGATCCAATGCAGGCGCTACGTGCTGATTAAACTTAAAAACAGTCAATAATCAACACGATATCTAAAGCATTTAGATGTATAACTGAGGGTAAATTTATTTTACTATAACTAGCTAGAAGGTGATCTATTGATCACCTTCTGTTTTTTGTTAACCGTTAAAATTACGGAGATTGGCTTGAATCAACCTAAAGCAACCCTATTGATCGCTGATGATGATGAAGATATTCGCTTAGCGCTCGAGTTATTACTGACCAGTGAAAATTATCAGATAATCGAAGCTGCCAGTGCTAAAGATGTCATTATTAAGGCCTCTCGCCACCAACCTGATCTCATTTTATTAGACATGAACTTCAGCCGCGACACCACCAGCGGCCAAGAAGGCCTTGATATACTTTCTCAGCTTAAGTCGCATAATATTCCGGTTATTCTTATGACAGCTTGGGGCTCTATTGAGTTAGCCGTTAAGGGCTTAAAACAAGGCGCCAGTGACTTTATTGAAAAACCATGGAATAAAATAAAACTACTCAATAGCATTGAGCAACAACTGAGTTTTTCTCGTATCAAGGAAGAACATCAAGGCTATCGGCAATTACTTGCTGAAGCTGAGAGCAAAGCGTGGATTTGTCACTCCAATAGCATGCTAGCTATCGAGCAATTGGTTAAACAAATTGCGCCTACCGACGCCAATGTCCTTATTTTAGGCGAAAATGGCACAGGAAAATCACTACTCGCCGAACGCATCCATCAATTATCAAGCCGTCAATCATCACCTTTTATTTCTTTGAATATGGCAGCGATTCCAGAAACTTTATTTGAAAGCGAGTTATTTGGTCACCAAAAAGGCGCCTTTACTGACGCTAAGCAAAATCGTGTCGGCCGCTTCCAATTGGCAGATCGAGGCAGTTTGTTTTTTGATGAAATAGGCTCTTTGCCATTATCATTACAACCTAAACTGTTGCGCGTGCTAGAAACTGGACAATATGAAATATTGGGCTCTAGTCATACTCAAAAAACTGACGTTAGACTGATCAGCGCCACCAATGCCGATTTAAGTCAACTGGTGGCAGAAAAAGCCTTTCGACAAGACTTACTCTATCGCTTAAATACCTTAGTGATCACCATACCACCTCTGCGCGAGCGCATAGAAGACATAGCACCATTAGCCATAAATTTTATCCAACAATTTAGCACTAAGTATCACAAGAGCACTTTAACCCTTAGTCAAGATGCCATTGAAAAACTCAAACAGCATAGTTGGCCGGGCAATATTCGAGAATTAAGCCATACCATTGAACGCGCAGTATTGTTGGCAATGAATAATGAAATAACCGCCGCACAATTACTGTTAGATAGTGCCGATGTGAGCTCAACAACGATTGCACTACAGCCTCTTGAGCAGGCAGAAAAACAGCTTATCGAAAAAGCAATGGCGGTGACATCGGGCCAAGTACTTGAAGCAGCAAAACTCTTAGATATTTCGCGTAATGCGCTTTATCGCAGATTAGAGAAGTTTGGTATTAAACATGAGTCATGAAAAATGGCTAATTGCTGGCTTATCACTCACCGCGGTTATTATGCTCTTATTAACAGCGGCTCTGACCTGGAGTTTAGGCTGGAGTCATTTAGCCATTGTTACGCTACTATTTTTCTTATGCTACCCATTGGCTTGGATCGCGAGAGCTACTTATCGATTTTGGTGTTTAAATATTATGCAGCTCACCACTTTTACCCAAGTATTAAGAGAAGGTGAGAAAAACCTACGCTTTAAAAAACAACATAAGAACAACTTATTACTAGAGTTACAAAAAGAGATCAGTCAACTTGCTCAGCGAAATGCGAATAAAAACGAACAAAATCAGACGTTAGAAACCTTACTGAGCCATATTTTAGACGCTTGGTCAGTACCTGTGTGCTTATTTGATCATCAGCTGCGGTTAACGTATCGCAATAATGCCATGAATGAATTATTACAACAGCCTATGCTAGTGGGCACTCATGCAGAAGATTTAGGCTTCATGCTCGATAACCAGCAATTTTCTCATGCCATTTATGATGATAAATGGCAATGTCAAAGCATTCGTTACGCCCAAGATGGCAAGGATAACTGGCTATTTAGCGCGATAGATATTTCCCAGCTATTAAATAAAAACCAAAGCACGACACAAAACAATTTAATCCGCGTATTAGGCCATGAACTACGCAACTCACTAACACCCATGAGTTCAATGGCGGATACCCTATTATCTAGCGAGGTGTTAAATGAAGCACAAACCAGAAAAGTGCTCAGTCGCATTCAACAACGCAGCGACCGTTTAATGACTTTTATTGACCAGTACAGTCAATTATCACAATTACCGCCAGTACAAGCTCAATGGTTTGATTTTTCAGCGCTGCTCATTGAGGCAAAAGCCATGATAAGTCAACGCTGCCAAGTGAGTTTTCAAGGAAATAATCAATGTTACGGCGATATTAATCAAGTTGCACAAGTATTGATAAATATCCTAAAAAATGCCGAAGAAGCCGTTACAGAGCAAAATTGCCAGGTAAATATCACACTATATTCAAGCAATAATGAACAAACGATTGAGGTCACTGATAATGGTCCAGGCTTTGCTAACTTAGATAATGTCTTAACCCCCTTCTACACCACCAAGCCTCAAGGCTCAGGTATTGGCCTATCACTCTGTGCAGAAATCAGCCGCAATCATCAAGGGCAATTATCGGTGAGTAATATTACTGATGGTGGTGCAAAAATAGCCATGACATGGCCAATGTCAACCTAAGTAATATCTATGATGTGAATCTTATTTATGGTTTCTCTAAGGCTTGAATTTGAGCCGCAATTTTCTCCGCTTCTTCAGTGATCATCGCATACGACTTTATATCACCTTTTCTTTGCGCTTGCATTGCTTGCTCAAGTTTTGCTTCGTAGTCTTTATTAAGCTTTTTTATTGGATTTTTCTTAAATATTGAAAACATAAAATCAATTGTCCTTAGGTTTATATTAGTGTCTTTAATCAATCATACGTAGCTAAGACACTTTTAGTTTTCTTTACTCTGATTTTAATAAATGTTCGACTAACCTCTACAATCTTGTCTTCAATTGTGTCTACTAGAAGAAAATAAATTTTCACAGCTGTCTATATCGTATAATATAAGCCCTTATTTCTTAAGATCAAATTCACCATGTTATTGATACTTAGTCTTTGTACATTTTTCATTGTTATGGTTAGCCTAGTACCTTTGTCGCGCAATCCACATTGGCTGATTAGAGGGATGGACTTTCCGCGTTTACAATTTATGCTTTTTGCTAGTGCCTTGTTAGTTGCTCATATTATTCTACTTGATACTGACAGTGTTGCTGTGCAGGTACTTATTGTTGCCACAACAGCCTGCCTACTTTGGCAATTATGGTGGATATTACCTTTTACAGTTCTCTGGCCTAAAGAAGTTAAACTCACTATGGATAACGATCCTAATAGGCAACTCAGCATCTTAACCTCAAATGTCTATACCCCGAATAAAAATGCTGAGGCATTGATAGCCCTCGTTGAGCAATACCAGCCTGATGTACTAGTTACATTGGAGTCAGATCAATGGTGGCAAGATAAACTCAAAGTAATAGAAGAAAAAATGCCTTACAGCGTAAAATGCCCTCTCGACAACCTTTATGGCATGCATGTGTATTCACGATTACCGTTAAGCCAAGAAGAAATATGTTACTTAGTTGAACAAGATGTTCCATCGGTACATGTCGCTCTTAAATTACGAACAGGCGACAAAATCCGCCTTCATTTTCTTCATCCCGCACCACCTAGTCCAACAGAAAATACTGAGTCATCAGAACGCGATGCTGAATTAGTCATTGTTGGTCGTAGTGTCGAAAAAAGTGAACAACCTATCATAGTAACCGGTGATCTTAATGACGTTGCTTGGTCTGCAACCACGCGGTTATTTAGAAAAATTAGTGGCCTGTTAGACCCACGTGTTGGA
The DNA here is from genome assembly GCA_913061475.1 of uncultured Colwellia sp. Lineage (GTDB taxonomy): Bacteria > Pseudomonadota > Gammaproteobacteria > Enterobacterales > Alteromonadaceae > Cognaticolwellia. The sequence continues at coordinate 4,240 of CAJXUN010000016.1, forward strand.
CGTGGTGCATTTAATACCTTTCACGCAAATTACTTTTTTGCGCGTTGGCCATTGGATCACTTATTCCACAGCTCGCATTTTACTTTGTGCGAGATTAAACGCTTGCCTTCAATTGGTTCAGATCATTTTCCACTATTTACAAAGCTATCATTTACGCCATCGCAGGGGGGCAACCAAAAAGGGTTATATGCTGAGGCGGCTGATGAACAATGGTCGAAAGAAATTTCAGAGAAAAAAAATGTCACTAAAAATGACGTACCAACGCCCGCTATTGAAAGCTAAGTGCAATTACATTATGCTCAATTTAAAATAAAATTAAGCTCTGTTTTATTGAAAATCTACCTTAAAATATAATGATTCTCATGAACATAGATATTAAATCAAAATTATTAATCAGTGCTGGGGTTATTACTTCGACCGCTGCAATTTGGCATTTAGCATGCATTTTAGGCGGTCCGAGTTGGTTTGTTTTTGCCCGAGCACCTCAACAAGTCATTGATTCAGCACAGCAAGGAACACTGCTAGCGCCGCTGAGTACTATTGTGGTTGCAGCTGCCATGTTTGCTTGCACCATATTCGCTTTTTCCGCAGCCGGTATCATTCGTAGGGTTCCTTTATCCACACCGGCTTTAATGACTATTGCTTTGCTATGTACGCTACGAGGCTTAATTATTATTCCTACACTTATGAGTGTTAATGGCATAGATGTTTGGCAAGTGGTGGCGAGTGCCATTTGGCTTTATGTCGGCATCTGTTTTATTGTCGGTACACTAGTAACCTATCGTTCAGGTAAAATAAGCCAACCAGCTAACAATGGGTTTACTAACAATTAAAAAAGCTTAGTTTCTCAACTAAGCTTTTACGTTTTCATTTTGAATAGCGAACGGAAAAATTACATTTGTTTATCAATGCGCACTGTACCGTTAGCAAGATAAACCATGCGAATCGCATCTTTAGCTTGAAATAACATCCGGCTATCTAAATCCTGAATCACCATATACTCATCACCGTTATCCACTTGAATCATTAACTCAACTAAATGTAGTATTTTTTCACGATACTCAGGGTTGCGATCATGAGCAATTGAGCCACCAATAATAGCTCCTAATATAGTGGCTACTCCTCGCCCGCTGCCACTGCCAAATTGATTACCAATGGCGCCACCGATTAAGGCACCACCAAAAGTTTTCCAGCCTTGGTTTTTATCTTGAATTAATTCTTGTTCGGTAATATTACGCACCGATAATACTTTTCCAAATAATACTTTTTCAACCGGTACCGCTTTGTTTCTTTCATAGTCAGCATGCGAAACAGGTATTATAAGCAGCCAACAGATTAACGACAAATAGATAGCTTTCATACCCTTCTCCTTATTCATTATCACTCATGTCGATATACGTGCTTTACATCAATCAGCATAAAGCACTTAGCTTATTAACTTACCAACCCACTGACTCTTTTGCTTTTGTTTTACGAATTTCAGTTTCATCAGCCCATTCAACTAAACCACTTTCTAGGTCCATTAAACGTAGTGTAAACTTGTAGTAAACGTCTGATTTATCTTGATTACTTTTTACGATACTCGATAAGTTGCCGTATAACATGTATTGAGCGCCAATTTGGCGACCAAACTGTAATGCTTTACTTGGGTCAACCATACCACCGTCATGCTGAAATTTAAGTTGTTCACGTGCCGCATCCACGCGCCCCATATCAACAAAACGAAATTTTCCTGAGCGTAACAGTTTAGTAGAAATAGAATCGGTAATTGACTCAGTATCAATATGTTCACTGGTTTTATTTTTTAGACGCTCAACAAACATCACTGGACGAGAATTTTGCGTTAATGTACCAACAACCGGTGACAATAATAATGAATCCGTCATTTCGGCGGCAACTTTTTGCAAATCAGTTGAGCCAAAATTTATATCGGTAGTTTCTACTGCTGTGGCATCACCATAACGAACCACTGATTTATTAGCACAACCTGCTGCGAGAACTAGGGTTAAGCCGAGTGTTGTTACTAGTGCTAATTTATTCATAATACATTTCCTTAACGATTAATATTTGTATGCTTTTTCAGGGATTTCGCGAACATAAACATTAAAGCTGCTGACATTAATGTTCGGTGCTAAGCCGCGTAAAGTTGTTGATTGTTGACCATGTAATTCTAAGGGTTTCCATGGTGTTTTTCTTGCTTCAATAACAAAACCATCGGCATCAAACCAATTGAAATGATATTGTAACTTTTGCGATTTCTCATAACGGCTGGTCAACTGTAAGTTGACTTCCAGTAAGCCGTTACTTGTACGTGACTTCACCGAGCTGATAAATAACCGCTTAGCCAAGTCAGCATTATGTACTTCAAGATGCTTACTAAAGTCATCACCTTGGATCATAGCACTCGTGCCTGTACCAGAGGTAACCGGAGGCTTTTTATTGGCACAGCCAGAAATCACCAAGGTGCTCAGTAATATGACCGCTAAGCTAGCGATAGTTTTTTCACCCGCTTTTACTACATTTTTACGAATCAACATGTTTCCTCCTAACTTACGTTCTAGTTCATCACCTGACATTAATTTATAAATTAATCGTTTGGTATTCAGTATAGCTACCGATAGCGGAAAATTTAATTAAGGTAATTCTATTAGCTTGCACCTTAACGGCAATACTTTTTTGTTGGCCATTTATCTGTACTTGCAGTGTTTGTTCACCTACAGGCACATTCATTCGAACAATATTGACTTGGTCAGGCAGCGTTGACCAACTGCGAGTATCGGCTCTTTCAGAAGCAATATTATAAATACTGGCTAAAATATTACCGACATCACCGGCTTCTCGGCTAAGCTTTTGTCGCATTTGCTCTTTCGCGACCACTCGAACGACTTGTCGAGTCAACAGCGATGGTAATTGCTCTTGTAGATCTTTCGCCGCCAATGATTGAATACGTACAATTTCATTGGCTTGATAGGTTTTATCCGCACTTTTAAATGTTGACTGGCTGTAGTGCGGCAAAGTGCCTTGGTAGACAGGTAGTGAAAAGCTGAAAAACTTTAAGCCTCCATTACTGCGTCCGACCGGCAGGTTTAAGCCAACATCTTGTTTACTATTAACAATATCTTTCTCAATAAGTACAACTATTTGCCCTTGCCCGTTCCCTCGTGGTGTTTGATATTTACCAAAGCGCTGTTGAAAGTTAACTAAATCATCTTGCATGCCTAGCCTTGTTGCCAAACGTAAAATGTCTTGTTGCAAGTAAGGGTTCTCAGGATATATTTCTATCGCTCTTTTATAATCTATGTATGCATCATTTAATGCGCCACTTGCTTCATAAAAAATGCCGGAAAGGTAAAAGGTAAAAGCATTTTGAAAACCATTCTTAACCTGACCTATAGTATCCGCCATACTTGGATAAGTACTCGCGAGGCTATCCTTGCTCATACCTGAATTATAAAGTTCGTTCTGTGCTTGATGAATTTCTTGCTCATACGCTTTAAGTGCGTTTTCTTGGACTAAGTTTGCACGACGTATTTCGACCAACGCTCCTTCAAGGTCATGTTGAAATAAGTAATTGAGTGCCTGATAACTGTGCAGCATACTTTGTTCATAATACGGCACTTGATAAGATATCGCATTGTCATTACTTACCACAGCGCCTAATTTTTCAAACCCTTTGCTAATTTGAATTTTAGCTTTATTACGTTGTTCCTCTACCTCAATATACGCTTGGGCAAATGTTTGCTGACTAGCTGACCAATTATTAGCTAAAAATTCTAATCGACCTCTTTCTAGTAAGCCTAACACATAGCTACTATTACTAACTGAACGCTCGTTCAACAAGCTTTGCGCCTTGACAAAGTCTCCTTGACGTTGCGCTGCTTTCACTGATTTCATTTGGCTATTATAGCCTTGAAAAATATCAGTGAATTGCAACGAGCTGCAACCAGATAAAGCGGCAAAAATAGCGGTTACAAGAATGCGTTTAGCAAGTGATTTGATCATTTGAATTAATTTATTTCCGTAACATAATTCTGATGGCTGTTATTTACCTTATTATGCATCAATTTACCCGACATCATTAACGACTTTGTTGACCATAAAAGTAATCCTATTTATTACCAGTAGCAATAAATACTTTGTTGTGAAAATGTAAGAATGGCTTAACATCCCGAATAACTTAAGCGCTAACATGCTGATAACCATTATCTTTACATAACTAAAAACATCATTACGCATAGAAACAAGTGTTACTTTTCAACTACTTAAATGTAATATAAGAAAACATTAACTTTTATCATTTCTATTTCAAGCATAATTTTGCAAGAGTTGGACGGTGCTGCGTAAACGTATAACGCACACAAGAATGTCAGTGTTTTGGCTATCGACTGAACAATATAGTTAAGCAAGAACATTGCAAACACCACTCAAATGGAATCAATAAAATGAAAAATATAATATTGGGTACGGTATTTTGTTTAATCGCCTTTATACCTTCTTCATATGGTAATGATAAAGTAACAAAAAATCAGTCAAGCTCCTCACTGGCTTATTGCCAACTTGACGAATGTAAAAGCTATTTTAAAATGTATAGAAAGGCTGCCAAAAGAGGCCATGCAGGCGCCATGGCGATCTTAGGGCAATTTTATTATAACGGCTACGGAACAGAGCCTAATGAAGACCAAGCCATTCGGTTCCTCAAGCGTGCAGCCAGATATGCAGACACAAATGCGCAATATAAATTAGGTTTAATTTACCTAACCAGTAAAAAAAATTATGACCTTGACGATGCCATTAAATATTTAGAAAAAGCCGCTAATAAAGATGATGAAAATGCCAATCTTTTACTTGGCACCATTTATTACAATAACCAATTTACACCACAAAACTTTGCATTAGCTGATAAGTTCTTGAGTAAATCATATCAGCAGCGTCATCCTAAAATGCCAGTAGTCATTACGAATATTAGAGCGAAAGTGTCCTTAGATAACAGTAATTTTCCTCTACTACTTAAAGAGTTAAACAAAACCCCACTTATAGTATCTAACGACGGTGCTGTTGAATGGCCTGAGGAAGAAATGGAAGTATTAACCATTACCTCACCTCCTTTAACTAAAATCCTAGCCGAGAATTTAGTCGCTTATCGCAAGACTGTTACCAACACCGGTTCAAGAATCCCTGGTAAATCTTGTGGTGAGATCATAGGTTGTAATCAGTCTTTGGGTGGAGATTTAAGTGGTTTCTCTCCGGGGATGTTGAACATGGTTGATGCAACTGGCTCTGGAGGTCTTAGCGCAAGCCAATAACAGCTAACCATAAAATCAGCTAAGCATTTATGTTTAGCTATTTATAGAATTACCTGAATGCTAACAAAGCAGCCAAATGGAATTAATATCATGAAAATCAAAAGAATAGGTTTAACACTTTGTTTAATTGGCTGTTCTTTTTTCTCTTATAGTAATGAAGTATTAGTTAAAAGTCAGTCAAGTTCTACCATGGAATATTGTCAACGTGATGAATGTAAACTCTATTTTAATGAATTTAAAAAAGCGGCGAAAAAAGGCCATGCAGGAGCTATGGCAACGTTAGGTCAATTTTATTATACCGGTTATGGCACAGAGCCAGACGAGTTGAAGGCGATAACTTATCTCAAAAAAGCATCTAGATATGCTAACGCTGCTGCGCAGTATAAATTAGGCTTAATCTATTTGATCAGTAAAAAACATTTTGATCTTGATGCCGCTGTTAAGTATTTAAATAAAGCGGCTAAAAAAAACTATAAGGATGCCAACCTTCTACTCGGTACTATTTATTACAATAATCAATACACCCCACAAAATTTTGCTTTAGCTGATAAGTATCTGAGTAAATCATACCAACAAAGACACCAAAAAATTCCCACTGTAATACGGAATATTAAAGCTAGCGTCTCACTAGATGAAAGTAATTTTCCATTGCTATTTCAAAAATTAATTGAAACGCCATTAGTAGTTGGTAGTAATGGCGTTAGTCAATGGCCAGAAGATGAAATGGAAATGATAACAATTACCTCGCCACCTTTAACACAACTGTTAAATGCAGATTTGATATCCTTTCGCAGAGCAATCACCACAACAGGATCTAGAATTCCGGGCCTATCCTGCAGTCAGACGATAGGCTGTATTCAGACATCCTTGGGAGCGATGTTCAGTGGTGACTTTCCTCCTAGTTTTATGAAAATAAACTAAATACCGTAATATCAACTGTTTAGCAATTGAAAACGAGGTAATGCAAAAAGTTACGTATTTTATCCTTAGCTTTTTGCAATTTAGGTATTGAACTATTTTGGCATTCAATGTGTGTTAAATGATATAGTTTAAATATTATATTAATGACTTATAGAATAAAGTTAGATAGCTTAACCTTTTCAAATTTCGTAAGATTCACCTGTTCTGTAAAGGTTTAATTGATAGTAAAAGACATATATCCTCTGTCATTGAAAACACATGGTTTTTAACATGATTAAAGACGCTGTTTGGATGATTAGGAGTATACATAGTGAGTACGTAAAATATGACCATATCTAAAGGTAAATAATTAATGAATAAAACAATTCAATTATTATTTTTAACCATCGCGCTCTCTATTATGAATAGCCCTACTGCGGCTATGCAACTTACTGAGTGTGACACTGCCCAATGTGTAGATTATTTTAATAAATTTAAAGCGGGTGCTCATCGAGGCCATATTAGTGCATTAACCACCATGGGTGAGTTTTATTATCATGGTTTTGGCACCAATATGGATAAAGACAAAGGGTTTTTGCACCTTAGAAAAGCTGCACGACATGGTAATGTCAGAGCCTTATATAAAACAGGCTTGATTTACTTAAGCGATGAAAAATACAAAAACTTAAAAAAAGGTACCATCAACTTAGAAAAATCTGCTCGAAAAGAATTCCTCAACTCTACATTCTTACTAGGGGTAGTGTACTTAAATAAGAGCTTTGGTTTATACAACCAAGAAAAAGCAGACAAATACTTAGCGAAAGCATACCAAGCTCGGCATCCTGACCTTCCAAGCGTTATTACTATGATTGAAGAGAAAGAAGAAATAACCTCGGATAACTTTCCGCTATTGCTGCAAGCAATGGCAAAAAAACCTCTTTTAGTAAATGCAAAGCAAGAACGTGTATGGCCAGAAAATGATATGGAAGTTATCGTCATAAACTCCCCTTCTATCCAAACTATTTTAAATGAGCAAATAATCGCTATTCGTCGGCCAATAATATCATTAGGCTCGCGTATTCCAAGTTATTCATGCAATGGCTGTTATAGCACTTGGGGTGTTGATGGCTTAAAAGACTTTACCTTCCTTTAGGCAGTCGTTTTTTAGATATTTTTACAATTCTATTCGCTCGTGGCGCATCCTGAATATTTATACAAGAGTTCGTGCTCCATACCTCTGGTTCACTGCATTGAGTATTTTCAAACGACTGCAGTGTTTGCTGTTGCAAATGATATTTAATCATCTGACTTTCATTTAGCAAGTAAAGTTCACCATTTTTTATATACCATTGTTCTGATGTTAAACTCTCAAGCGGCGTTGCAAAAAAATGATTTTTTTCATTCATGCTGACGCGCCAAATACCGGGCTGAAAGTACTTTATATAATAAAAATACCCCGCGTCTTGCACCAGTTTATAACCGTCTTTAATATAAAGCTGCTCCACTTGTGTTAACAGATCATATTGATAGATATCAGTGCCATCAGGTCGAATTTTCGTATAAAAAAGCAAACCTTCATATATCACTGGATCTTGGGCATTCGGGATAGATGTTAATACTTTATATTGGCCATTGTGCTCTTTATTGAGTACTAAAACGCCAAATTGTGTTGTCATGGCAATACGATTTAATAAGCCATCAACGTCATACGAGCTAATATTATAAGAGCGATCTAAAACGGTAAGTTGCTTGGCTTCTCCACTATCAATACTGGCTAGCCAAAGTTGGTTTTTTCCTGACTGGTTAGAAACAAATAAAAACTTTTTATTATTAACTTGTTTTGGCAAAGTCATATTTGCACCGTTGAAGTGACTAATGTCTTTAACTTTGTTGGTAAGGAAATTAACCAGTGTTAGGTTAGTTGAAGCATATAAGCCTTCCAATAGGAAAATATTATTTTCATGTGCCAGCGGGCTATAGACTTTGGAGGTAAAAATAGCATTTAACGACTCAACTTGGTTGCTATTGATATAACTAACACTGACACCACCATATTCATTAATGTAAGTTATTTTTTCATTGGTTAGCGCTACCGTGTAGAGAATGTTTTTTATTTCTTTACGCCAAATTTCATTTTTAAAATCATCTATATCATAGAGTTTAATCGTCGTGCTAAACCAATTGGCGGTGCTCAAAGTCACCAAATATTTTCTATCTGGGCTAGTTTGAATAAAGTAAATTTCGCTATCATCATTTTCATTGAGTTCAATAACGCTTTTTTTACCTGAAGCAATATCTAACAAGTGTATTAATGATCTGCCATTAAGTGGCGATGCTTCAGCAAGTAAGACTGAACTGTTGGTTAGCACCGCTATGGTTTGGCTTGCACTATTTCTATTACATGTTGTAATGTTACTTACTTGAGATAATTGTTCCGTTGGTAGTAAGGATATTTTTTTTATCGAGCATTCATTTGCTGATTTATGCTGAAATACCAACGTGTTGTCATCAAGCCAAATGGGATGAAAAGTATTTACATCGTCAATTTTGTGATCAATAACGCTATTGGTACGTAAATTTTTCACTCTTAAAAACCAATATTCTTGGCCCAAAGTTCTTGCCGAATATGCCAAATGGCTGCCACTTTGATTAATACTTAAATCTTGTTTTTGGGTATCAGGGTCGACAATAATTTCTGTTTGGTAAATAAATTGCTCATTCGGGCCGCTGTCAGACAAGAAATACCAAATCACCGATAATAGAGCTAATAAGCTAACGGCAAAAAATAGCGGTAATATCGGGATGCTACGTTTGATTTTTTCACCGACTATTTGCGTGTCAGTAACAGGGGAGTTTAGGCCAATATAGAGATAACCTTGACGGTTAAGAGTTTTAATAAATGTCGGACTTTTAGACGAATCACCTAACTTTTTACGCAAAATAGACATTACGCGAGCAAGGGAGTGATCCATAACGACGCGCGACGGCCAAAGGGCCAGCAATTCGTCTTTAGTTACGACGACGTCTTTATGCTCAACGAGGTATTTTAATACTTGAAATTCTAGGTTATCAAGCGGAACTAGTTTTTGAACATTATTGTCAATAATTAAAGCAGTACTCACGCAATCTAAGACTATATTTTTTGACAGTCTAATTTTATCCATAATTCACCAGACAGCCACTCCTTATAGTAGTAATAAATTACTGTTTTCATAATATTACCGTAATTTTTTTAATAATACTAAAGGTATATCAATGAGAAGTTCGTCTGCTGTAATGTTAGATAAAAATGATGAGAAAACAGAAACTAAAGCAAGCCTGCTATAGTCACTTACTCGCTATTAATAGCCTTACTTATGTAACACTGAAAATAGTAGCTAGTGGCTAGCAAGTATGCCGTCATCTATCCATGACAATAAATAATTCAGCGCAAGTTGGCTAATGTCTTCGTTAGGGCTTTGGGATAACAGGTTATCACACAGACTTGCAAAGTCATGACCGTTAAGCATCATAGTCATCAAGTGGTGTTCTTGCTGTGATAGTGATCTGAACTGGGTTAAACGGTCGTTGTTTCGCCATAGCAACCAAATATTAGCCGCTTGCTTTGCCGGCTCGGGTGCTTGTTCTTGCTTTAATGCTTGCCACGTTTCGACGCTATTAAAGTTAAACATAGCTATTTGTACGCTAGGGTGAAAACGAAAAACTAAACTAGGCCAATGTTTATGTGGCATTTCCAGCAAGTGCTCACGGGTAAAATGATTCGCGTCTTTCGCGTCAAATGCCACCATTAACAAACGCTCAAAATGAGCTAACTCACTAATCAATGGATAATCTTTAAATGGTATTTGGTTAGCAAGAAACGTTGGTAGCGAGTCAGCAAAATTTCTTAACGAGGTATTGTTCGATGGGTAAGCTTTAATATAGCCACTAACCATTTGATCAAATAAATCATCGCCTAAATACATGCCTAATATTTGGTGATCATTATCAATAGTTTCTTTAAAGCGCATTTGATAAGCATTTTTGTATATATGTAAACGAGCTTCACGACTAATGCCACCATGCTCAACAACATGTTGTGCAACTGCCGATTTATCATCAGTTAAATAATTCATCATCTGCTGCTGCAGAGAATGCAGTGAAAGTTTACTCACGCTATATTTGCTCTTATTCTTTTCATCATTTTTCACTGGTTTCCGATTAGCCTAACGAGCCTAAGGTTTTCGTAGCAATATTGCGCGCAGTGTCTACTTCTGCTAATAGTTCCACTAGCGGTGGAATATTATCATCTCGTTCGATCATAGTACTTATCCATCCAAAACGCTGTAGTGCCTTTTCGTAGAGCTGCCAAACGGGATCTGCCACAGGATGATCATGGGTGTCGATAACATAGTCGCCATAATCACTGTGTCCGGCTAAATGAAATTGTTTAACTTTATCTTTTGCTATGCCGTTAAGATAATCTTGTGGATTAAAATCATGATTACGAGCACTGACATAAATATTATTAATATCTAGTAATATTTCACACCCAGAACGACGCGCTACTTCATTAAAGAATTGCCATTCGGTCATTGTTGAATTTTTATAGCTTAAATAACTTGAAACATTTTCCAGTAATATCGGCCGTCCTAGAAATTCTTGTACTTGCTCAACCCGCTGACAAACATGGTTTAATGCTTCATCATTGTAAGGTAGAGGTAATAAGTCGTGACTGTTTTTTTCATGCGCCCCGGTCCAACATAAATGATCTGAAATCCATTCAGGCTGTAATTCATTCGTTAGTACTTTTAACTTACGTAAATAGTCAAAGTTTAACGGGTCAGTTGAGCCTATAGATAAAGACACGCCGTGCATCACCATAGGGTAAAGCTCACGAATACTGTGTAAATAGTGTTTAGGTTTACCGCCATCGACCATAAAATTTTCTGAGACAACTTCAAACCAATCAATATTGATTTTATCATTGAGAACATCTTGAAAGTGCTCAGTTCTAAGGCCAAGGCCAAAACCAAGGAAATGTTCAGGTACTGGGACATTAGACAAGGAGAGCGAGCGCTCTCCTGTCATATTGTCAATAGGTTGATTATTCGCCAACCGTACCTCCAACATCGTCACATGCTTGCGCAGCAAGCGCGACAAAACCATGACCTTTACATGACGCTTGACCTTTACAGGCATTTTCAGCCGTTTTACAGTCATTGTGTCCTTTACAAACATTGACACCGTAACAGTGCGTTAGCTCAGCAGTATTGACCTCACCACGCCAATCATCTTTAACCGTGCCGCCAATATCGCCACAGGTTTTTGTCGACATAGCGACAAAGCCGTGGCCTTTACATGACGCTTGACCTTTACAGGCATTTTCAGCTGTTTTACAGTCGTTATGACCATTACATTTATTAACACCGTAACAATGAGCCATTTCAGCCGTATTACCGCTTGCTTTAGCTGTTTTACTTGTTGGTTCAGCCGATACCGCTGCACACCCCATTAAACCTGCAACGGCTAATGCTACTGCTGCACCTTGAAATTTAGTTTTTGTATTTTGACTCATTATATTCTCCGGGTTTTCTGTTGTATTGTAATCTTCAAGTGTTGTTTATGCATTTGGCAACATTTTTCGTTTAAACCAGTAGTCAAGACTGACGTAGCGACCACCACCGATAAAAAATAAGGCCAATAACATAATAAAATAGGTTGCGGCAAACTCTATACCGTTGTTTAAAATAGTAATATTACCGCTGCTAGTTAACCATTCGTAATTACCATGCTCTTTTAAAAGCGAAACGATAATTTCTTTCTTCTCAACTGCCGCTTCAACTCGCTCATTAGAGAATGGTGCATTAGCATCGGCAATCGCTTGCCAACCATATTGTCCGTGCACTGATGTCATTGCTATGATCATCGTGAACATCATAGGAACCGCCATTAAACGTACGCCTAAGCCTAGCAATAAAGCGATGGCACCAATAACCTCTGCCCCAATGGCTAATATGGCAAGAATGAATGGAAAAGGTAAACCTAGTCCCCAATCATCATTACCAAACCACTGAACAATATTGTCAAAACCTTCTATTTTATGTGTTCCCGCCATCCAAAAAATCGGTACTAAGTACAAACGCATTAATAACGGTGCAAGAAAGTCTAATTTTTTGCTCGAGTTTAATAAGCCGTAACCTCTTTCCAATATTGTTTTCACCATTTTTTATTCCTATTTACTTGAGCTTCTTAAAGTTTAACTTTAGTCCAGATTATCCATCGACCAAATAATTAATTTATTCGAGCGTATGCATAACTGCACAATATGACCTAAGAAGTTACTGCGCTATTTCATTTTTTTTACCGACCATGTTATTAAAATCGAAATAAACTTATTTTTGAAATTTAAATAAAACTCATCGGTTCTACGACAAAAAAACAACAGAGCCAATAGCACAACAAAACTTCGTAAATCAATGAAATTAAATGACAAAAAGTCAATTACTTCATTGTACTAATTAAAGGAAAATTCCAAGAAGAGGTTTTTAAAGGACAAATTTAAAGCGAGTTTGGCTTTACTATTCAGATAAAAATAAATTTATTTTTTTACCCTAAATCAGTTAAAAGTAAATAAATAATCCATATGGAGAGAAGATTTTTAAAGTTTAGCGATGAGCCAAATAGCAGTATAAACAAGCATACTGTTGGTCAGCTCACCACTAAATAGCGTGTCAAAAGGTTAAAATTTCAAAGGTTTTAGTTCGAATATTATAAGCTTTCTACTCCTGCTAATGCTTGGGTAAATTCAGCTAATTCTAATTCGAAGCACTCATCATTTTCTTGCCAATCAAGACCGATAATAACACCGTCTTCTAGTAGGTCTTCAACCCAATATTCCATCCATTCAGCAACAGGAATAGCGACAGGAAAATAACTAGCCCACTCTTCAACACAGTGACTTTGAGCTAACGCTTGCGTTGACCAAAGAGGCATCACTTCAGTATTTTCAAAATTGATTGAATCAAGTACTACCCAATCTTCGCTTTCTTTATCTTGCAATGCCCAAATGTTCTGGCTGTCTTTAACTTGTGCTAAAAAAGACGTTAGTATTTCGTTAGTGCTCATATTTCTATTACCTTGATTACATTTTTTACATTATACCAAGTGAATTAAATCTAAAGATATTAATTTTTTGTTGCGAATAAATGCGCCTGATTTATCGTAGAGATGCATGTAAAAATATCAAAAAAACATTTACCCACTACAACTCAAGCATAATAAATATAAAGCTTATACCCATTAAATTAATCATCTGTTAAGCTGCTATTACTCATAACATAAGTGACCGAATAATCAGTGAAAATTGAGTTTTTAAATAGTATTGTCGATATTGCTGAACAAGACTGGCAACGACTAAATAGTCAAGCGTCGATATTTTCAAACTATCAGTTTTTTCACTGTTTAGAGGCCAGTACTTCTGTCAGCAAGTCGCAAGGTTGGCAACCTCATCATTTACAGCTTAGTGATGATGAGCGCAAAGTTAACGCGATATTGCCAATGTATATTAAGTCGCACTCTTGGGGCGAGTATGTTTTTGACTGGGCCTGGGCCGATGCCTATCAACAACATGAAATTCCCTATTATCCCAAGTTAATTGCGACAACGCCCTTTACCCCCGTAACTAGCAACAAGCTATTGTCTAATAACGTGCAACTCATCGATGTTTTCCAATTATTAAGCGAGCACTGCCAACAGCAACAACTCAGCAGTTGGCATTTACTCTATAGCCAAGACGAGCCGAATGTTACGCCACAACAATGCAACGACATTTATCAACGCAACACCGTACAATTTCATTGGCTTAACTATAACTATCGAGATTTTGATGACTTTTTATCAAACTTTACCGCTCGAAAACGAAAAAACACCCGTAAAGAGCGGCTCTCAATAAGCCAGCAAGGTATATCGGTACGGCACGTTGTAGGTAAAGATATTAGCGTCGCAGAGTTGGCATTTTTCTATTTAACCTACCAACTAACGTATTTAAGGCGCGGACATACACCGCATTTAACCTTTGAATTTTTTCAAGCCGTGATCAAAAAGCTACCTGAACATGTTTTACTGATCATCGCTAGCTGCCAAGGTGAAGACATAGCCTGTGCTTGGTTTTTCTTTGACGACAAAAATTTATATGGTCGCTACTGGGGGTGTACAAAGTCATATAATAATTTGCACTTTGAATTGTGTTACTACCAAGGCATAGAATTTTGTATTGAAAATAATCTCATGCTATTCCACCCCGGCACACAAGGCGAACATAAAATAGCACGTGGCTTTGAGCCAAAACTAACCACGTCATATCACTGGGTAAAACATCCGGCATTTAAACCAGCAATTAAAGCTTTTTGTTTACAGGAGCAGCAACAAATGCGAGCGTACCAGTTGCAATGTCAGCAATTATTACCCTTTAAAGTCAACCAACCCAGTACATAATCATTTAGCTATACATCTATGAGCGACCGAGAAAAATAATGAACAAGCCCTTTTCCCAAGCATGTGAGAATAATAAATCCGTTATTTTATCGATATTAGTTGAGCGCTTAAAAGCCTGTAAAACCGTGCTAGAAGTTGGCTCAGGCACCGGACAACATGCGGTTTACTTTGCGCCAAACCTGCCGTGGTTAGCATGGCAAACTAGCGATATTAGCGCTAATCATCAAGGTATTAACCTATGGTTAAATGAACTTCCTCAAGATAATTTGCTGTCTCCTATTGAACTTGATTTAAATAACCGTTGGCCAATTACAAAAGTTGATGCGATATTCACCGCTAACACGCTACACATTGTAAAGTGGTCTTTGGTTGAGGCTTTCTTTCAGGGCGTATCACAACATTTAAATAGCTATGGTCAGTGCTGTATATACGGACCATTTAATTATCTAGGAAAGTACACCAGTGAAAGTAATGCTAATTTTGATCTCTGGTTAAAAGAACGTGATAGTGCAAGTGCTATTCGTGATATTGAGGCAGTTATAGCGCTGGCAAATGCTGCCGGCTTGTCATTAGAAAACGATCATGCCATGCCAGCCAATAATCGCCTGCTAGTCTTTAAAAAAATCGGTTAAATGAATTAATTTGAAAGAAAAGCGCGCTAGCAAATAGCTAGCGCAGGTGGTTATTTTACTGCTCGGGAACTTTCACCGACACTTCAATCGATTTAGCGCTACCAGCAAGCCATTTCTGTAAATAAATACTGCCTAACACTTCAGCTTTGCCGGGTTCAGGCACTTCTTTGAATCGGACGCTGTTTTTATTTTCTTTCTCAAAAACAAGCTTAACGTTAACTTCTGTCATTTAAATCCCCTAACAATTAGCTTATATCTAAGCGAGCCTTTAACCACGCCGCAATATCACGAATCTGTGTTGGGTGAACACTATGTGCCATTGGGTAGGTTTGCCATTTAACTGGATAATTTTTAGCCACCAGTAAAGTATTAGCCATTTTGCCCGCGCTTAGCGGCACAACATCGTCATTATCACCGTGCTGTTGGAGAATGGCAGTATTGCTATTAGCAGCGCTTAGCTGCTCAGGCAAAGCATCAGCAGTGGGTAAATAACATGACAACGCCATAATACCGGCTAACTTTTCAGGGTAACGTAAACCGGTAAACATACCAACAACACCACCTTGACTAAAACCTGCTAAAACAATATTAGCTGCAGGAATGCCACTGTCGATTTGCTCTTGAATCAAGGCTTTAACTTTAATTTCAGACTCAAGCACACCGTCCATATCGGCACGATTATGTAAGTCCATGCTTTTAATATCGTACCATGAGCGCATAACGTAACCTTGGTTAATCGTTACCGGTTGCTCAGGTGCATGAGGAAAAACAAAGCGCACGCTATGGTTTTTTGGCAAGCCCAATTCAGGCACAATGGGCGCAAATCCGGCGCCTGAATCACCTAAACCATGCAACCAGATAACACAGGCAGTGGCGGATACGTTCGGTTCTTTAGTAATTCGTTCTAATGGAACAGCTGACATGCATCTCTCTTTATAATCGTTACAGTAAAAAATGTCGATATCATAACGCTACTACAGAAGTTGATACAACCGAGATGGTCAGATTAATAACATTTTTATCACTAATTGATAAACAACGCGCACCTAACATTGGTTACCAGATAATTCAAAGCCATGATTTTAATTGATCCCATGGCATAACAACAATACAGTAGGCGTTAATGAAAAAATAATAAGTGATAAAGAACATGGTTCGAGGACAAAAAACAAGCAGATGAAATTTCCAAAAAAAACCTTATTTGTTATAGCGGTTAGCGTTTGCGTAATTATTATCGGCTATATTGCCCGTGTTAGCCTGATCAATAGCATTAGCAAAGAACAATTAGCGTTATATCAAGCAAAAATCACCTGTCTAGATTTTCACTTAACGGCTAACTTAGCACTTTCAATAAGTCATTTATGTCTGGAAACGCCACAAGCAACTATCAATATTAACGATATGGCCATCAACTTCCAATTAGCAGAAGCAGAAAAAATCAAGCGTATTGATATTGCCTCTGTAATGATTAATGGCAAAGCTGAACTCTTTAGCCAGCTTGATACCGCGGATAAAACACCTGCTAAGGTATCAGCTTCAGAGCAGTTAAATACTCAATTAAGACAATTAACCCAACTCGATTTACCCTTTGATATTGCTGTTAAAAAATTGTACTACCTGCCCTTTAAATTGAATATAAACAACCAAGAAAACCAGCACAAACCCACGAAAAAAATAGCGAAGGATGGTTATTATTCAGGCTATTTCTTTGCTAAACAAAATAAACTCGAACTGGCATTAAAAGATACACAACAACAGCGCTTTTTAGCCGCTAAGGTTTCGACAAATCAACAGCAAGAGCGCGTTGATGTCGAGTTAACCATTCAATTAACCCCCTTAATAGACTTTATATTCGATCATAACCTCGAGCAGAACATTCGGCTGCCATCATCAGTATCTGCACTTAAAAAAGTCATTCAAGCTAACGGCGAGTTTCATAGTTTAATTAATTATCAGGACGATAAATTAACAATCAAAAGCCAACTAAACGCTTTTAAGCTTGCTGCCAATGAGGGCATAAAGAACAGTGGTCCGTTTCAGTTAACCGGTGAACTCAATATTGACGGAGAAGTTAATTTTGACACTAACAATGCTGACAGCAATCCCCAAATAGCCATACAGTTCAACGCAAACAACAAATTACAACTGCAATTTAGTCACCCGCACTTAATTGGCCAACTCGATGAAAACTTGCTAGCTACTGAACTTATCAGCCTGCTAAACGATAACCCGGTCAATCAACTAATTTTTCGCCCTAACGGCACCTTATCGTACCAGGTAAATACTCAACAGCTGTCATTATCTGGCATAGAAATAACAGCGCAAAACCATGCTACTCAAGTACCGGCTAGCATTACAGCCCCCCCCACTCATCAACTCAACATAAATAATATCGTATTAGATCTTAATAACTTACTCGCTGTTAGCAATAAGCGCACGAGTGATAATGATAGCAATATAAATGATGATCCGAGTCCTAAGTCACCACTAAAAGATAAACTATTGACTGAGCTCGACTTTGCACTTGATAGTGCCTTAATCGTCTTCCCAATGAAAAGCTTCACCTCTGAAGCTATGGCAATAAAACTACAAGGCTCTGTTCGCCAAAGCAGCACTGAAACACTGATAAACATTGCTGAAAATTCGTTTTTATCTATTAATAATATGGCTCTATCGACGAAACAGAACTCCGTTGATAAAAAGCGCTTAACCATTAAAAACATAACCAGTCATCTACAAGGCAATATTCACCTTCAAGATCAGCAAGCTATGCGCTTAAACGTAAAAATCGACAGCCAAGCTAACAACTTACGAGCAGCAAAAATATTGGATATCAAATCATTGATGCTCAATAGCGTTATTATTGGTAGCTTGGATAACATTAATATAAATACTCGGTTAAGTGCTGACACCGTTCCTTTAGGAAATTTAGCGATTTCGGGCACAGTAGAAAAACCTAATATTTCTCTCACGGCTTCAACTTTATCGCTAACAGACCTACTGTCACTAAATATAAAACTACCCGCAAAGGTTGCCTTGGTAGATGGCGCATTGAGCTACAGTGTTGAAGGTCAAATAAGCGATTGGGCTGCTATTGAAAATACGCCCCTAACCATCTCATTAGCCATCACATCGGTTAGCGGCGAGGTAGAAGGTATTTGGCTACAAGAATTAAATTGGCAACAGAACTTTAACTATTTTGCCGGTAAGTTAAGTACCCGAAATAATTCAGAAGAAAATCTAACCGTGGCATTAATCGATACGCCTACGCCGATAGCAAAACTGTCTATTAGCACAGCGCTGAGTTACCAAAAAGATTTTAAAGTATCAGTAACAAAACTCAAGGGTGATATTCTGGGCGGTAGCTTCTCTATACCTAAAGTTCAATGGCCCTTAGAACATGGCCATTCAGTTAACGTTCAGCTTACTCATATAGACTTAGAGCAAGTATTAGCATTAGACAAAAAACAAGGTATCGTGGTCACTGGCAATATCTCAGGGCAACTGCCAATTAGTTTTGACGGTGAAAAATATACTATGGAAAAAGGCAAGCTGCATAACGTGAGTAATGGCTTAATTCAGGTACTTAATAACCCAGCAGTTAATGAACTTAAAGCCAATAATAGTCAATTAAAATTAGCGTTTGATGCGCTGCAAAACTTACACTATCATCAACTGTCCTCTGATGTTTCTATGGCAGATGACGGCTACATGCTCTTGGAAACCGTAATTAAAGGTCGTAATCCAGACCTCGACAACGATGTAAATCTTAACTTGAACCTAAGTTATGATTTATTAGGTTTACTTGAATCACTGTCTATTACCGAACAATTTGAACAACGTATTATCAAAGGGTTACAAAAAAACATTAAGGAGTAAGCATGAATAAAATACTAACCACGGTGTTAGCCATTTTTATAATAACCGGTTGCACACATAAGATAGAAGTTAGCGCTAAAGAGCCAATCACGATTAATTTAAACTTAAAAATAGACCATGAAATTAAAGTGAAAGTCGACAAACAACTTGATGATATTTTCAGTGAAGATAGCGACGTATTTTAGGAGATAGCCATGATTAAATTAACGAATAACATGACAAAAAACATAGTGAAAAAATTTGCTTACGCACTTTTCGCATCAACCATGGCATTTTCAGCATGGGCGATTTCGCTTGATGACGCCAAACAACAAGGTTTAGTTGGCGAAATGCCAAATGGCTATTTAGGTATAGTCGTTAACAACGCTGAAACAAAAAGTTTAGTCGACAGTGTTAATGAAAAACGCAAAGATATTTACCTTAACTTAGCCCGTAAAAATAAAATCACTATGCAACAAGTGACAGCCTTGGCAGGTCAAAAAGCGTTAGAAAAAACTCAACCAGGCCATTTAATTCAGAATACTGCGGGGCAATGGGTTAAAAAATAGCTTCTACACAATAGGTAAAATCAAAAAAATAAAGGAGCAAATTAGCTCCTTTATTTGTTACTCACTTTATATTCGTAATGCACTCACCTATATAAGTGCTTAGTGTCGATTCGCTCCCGTAAGAAATTCAAGTATCCGCTTATGCCTCATCTTTACCGCTGAAAGCTTCATTTCACAAATATCAGCAATCTCTTGAAACTCTAATCCTGTGCGGTAACGCAACAACATAATATTACGATCGACAAAAGATAAGTTCTCAAGCATAGTTGATATTAGCGTCGATAAATCTTCTTCCGGTAACTTAGCTTCAAGGCTATCTAAATAATCATCGTCGCTGTGTATAATGTCCCAACGACGATCTCTAATTTTATTGATGCACTCATGATGCGCAATTTTAAATAGCCAAACTTTAAACGATACTAGCCACTTAAAGCCCTTTAAATTAGTCAGGGCTTTAATGATCGTTTCTTGCACGGCATCTTCAGCATCCGATTGATTGCTGAGCACCTTGACACAATAGCCCTTTAATTTAGGCATGTAAGGTGTGATCAGCTGCTGAAAAAAGCGCGTATCATAAGGTAAGCTCTCTTGCGCTAAAGCAACGAGCTGACGTTCGTTAAACGAATTCAAATGAAAAGTAACCTATTTTTTAGTTACTTTATTCGCTAACAAAAAGGTATTAGGTACAGTAATAATGCTTTCTTCTTCAGCGATCACTTTGCTAGCGACACTACCAATAGAAACAAGAGCACCTTTCACTTCTTTTACTTCAATGTTGTCACCAATTTGATACATTTCTCGAAGATAAACACCCGCAACCACCTCTTGCGCCATCGATTTCGTTCCTATTCCTAGAGAAATAGCAGCAGCAAGACCAACGCTGGCAATAATCACCGAAAGTATGGTGTTAAGTAATGACACGTCTATATCAAGCTGCGTAATCGACAGTGAAACTGTTATAACAATAATAATGCCACGACAAACTTCTGCAACAGAGCGTCCATAGTCAACACCTGTATTTTTAGCAGCAATTTTTACACCATTAAACACAATTTGTGCGACGAAAAAACCACACAGCAATACGGCTAATGCTGCCAATAACTTAGGCAAGAAAAGTGCGAGTGTGTCGATCAACCCTGACAACATTGTTAAGCCAACAATATCTAACGCCGCCAGTAAAAATATCAGCAAGATAAAAGTTGAAATAATGCTAGCAACGACTTGGCTACCTTGAACTTTAATATCCATTTTTTGCAGCAGGCTATCAAAACCAAGTTTATCTAGAAAAATATTAAAGCCAATTTTGATTAATGACTTATTAAGAAAGCGCTTAATTAATGATGAAATAATCCAACCAACAAGCAAAAATAATAACGCAACAATAAGATCAGGCATAAAGGTAACGACCTTATGCCAAATAGTCATAAGACCCGTGTAGGTTTTTTCAGTGATATTTTCGGTTTCCATTACTTGATCCTATTGTTATCGGCCATATTTTTAAATATAGGCTTTAATATTTTCATAAATATGCTGGCAAATACCACCCAAATAGAGGCCATACCTAGCGCGATTAAATCTTTGCTACCTTGTTGTACATTAGCGGTTGTAACTGCTCGTTTAAATAATTCTTCATCTGTTGTCGTGAAAGTAATGTCATCATCACGATCAAGCTCTTCAATTAAACTTTGTTCTATGCTTTTCATCTTTTCCCCAGCAATAATTTTATCGCTCTAACTAACAACGGTTTTTAACCGTAAAAAGTCACATTAATTTTATTTTTAATCGTATTTAATTTACTGATAATTCTACGGCGGCGAATTCTAGTTTATTTTCAATGATAATGTTACGAATAGTTAACGCTTTGACGGCATGTTAGCGAAATAATGTCAGATAAAAACCGCACTCATCTTGAGTAGATAAATTGGAGGATTTAATAAAAATATAATTAATTTGTGACTTATTGAAATTCTCAGCGTTATAGATGGCAGCAATTAATAAAAAGCATTTATCTCTCAGTAAGGAATTACCAATGAAAGCATTTAAAATCTCTCTACTTGCAGCACTTATCAGCACACCACTAGCTGCAGAAAATATCGATAAAACATGGGAACTTGGCGTATTTGGCGACTACATCAAGTCAAGCACAAACAAAGATAACCAAATTGACTGGCAACAAATGGAAGCTGGTAAATCAATTGGTATCGATTTGCAAAAAATAATCAACGACTACTGGAACGTACGTATTGAAGTTGCTAAAACTCGCTACGACATCGACAACGGGCGCAATAAAGAATACGGCACTCGTGCTGGTATCGACGCAATTTATAAATTTGATGATAGTAACTTCTATGCTTTTGCTGGTGTAAAGCGCTTTAACAACGTTAAAAGCTACAACGCTTTAAATGTTGGTGCTGGTTATAACTTTAAAATTAGCGACCGTTTCTCACTGTATAGTGAAGCGGCTATCTACAAAGATGTAGATTATGGCTTTATCGACCAAGGCGTAAAGCTAGGTGTAAAATATGCTTTTGGTGACGTTAAGCAACCAGCTGTTATCAGCAAACCTAAAACGTCAGCAAAAGCCATTATTGAACAACCAATAGTTAAAGTTTTAGATAGCGATAATGACGGCGTTAGCGATAGCATTGACCGCTGCGATAAGACTCCATCGACTGTAAAAGTAGATTCTACCGGCTGTACATTATATTCAGAACATGAAGTTGAAATTAAACTTAATGTTGCTTTTGCAAACAACAGCTCGATAGTTAAACCGGCATTAGTTGATGATATTCAGCGTTTAGCTGATTTTATGAAAGAGTACACCAATACATCGGTTGAAATAGAAGGACATAGTTCTATTACCGGTGATGCTGACTACAATTTAATGTTGTCTAAAAAGCGTGCTGACTCAGTAAGAACTATTTTAGTGAGCAAGTTCAATATTGACGCTAACCGCCTAACAACTATAGGCTATGGTCAAACGCAATTATTATCAGACGCGAATACCTTAGCAGCTCACAAGCTAAACCGTCGTGTTGTGGCAAAAATATCGACAAGCACCAAAAAAGCTGTGACTAAAAGCTAGCCTATAACCCCTTGGTATTTTTGATGAGTGAGAACAAGTTTGTTTTAATTTCCTGTTCTCACTTTATTTGTAGCCATACATTTAAGCTCAGGTCGCATTAATGATAAAAATTAAATTGAATAAGTCGTCATTAGACTTTATTAATAATAACATAAAAAACAATGCTAAATTATCTTCTTACCCTATACGCAAGCAACAAGATAAAGTCGTGTGTCGCGCTAATATAAAGCCAACTAAACCTTAATAAACCAAAATCTAACACATATACTACAAGGTTAGAATTTGGCCTGTGAACTGCATTATTATCGTTAGTCTATTTAATCAAGGCATACTGCTTATCAGCAGTATAGGTTTGCAAGCCGAAGTGACCTAAGGCATAAGTGTAGCTGGAGTTTTCGTTAGCTATTTGGCTTGAATGAACGCCTCCAACACTGCAAAAACCACTACCACATACAATTTGATCACTCCAGCTTTTTATCGAGTAAACTCGACTGGCAATGTTGTTTCCATAGAGCCAATCTAAAAATGGACTAGATACAGATAAGCCGTTAATACCACATGTTGGCGTCCAAACATTCCAAGGGTAAGTGCCACAAGTCCATAAGCCTCTATATGCACCTGCTATTCCGACAAAGGCATCTACCTTATTGCTTTTAGCTAATTTGATAACTTGCTGCGCTGCTAAGGTAACCCCCATTGAATGCGCAATAATATCTATCTTTCCCGTGCAAGAATTTTCCAACGCATCATTGATTGCATTTTTCACCGGTATTTCTTCCGATCCGCTGTGATTATTATTACTGGCAGATGAACTGCCCCATGATGGACGATAAATATCACTGTCTTGATAATTATTGGCTTTGAGGAGATCGTAGGTATTGGCCCAGTCAGAAGGAGAACCGGTATTGCCATGGACTAACACCACACTATCTAAACATGCGGCAAATAGGTTATGACAAGCAAAAATTAAGATGAAAGTAAGTAAAGTTTTTCTTATTGCTATTTTTATCGTGTTTTTCATAATTGGCCTGTTTATTAAATTTGTAACCATTAGTTTTGTTCATTTAACGAACAGAACTAATGGTAATAAACAAAATGCCAAAAAGCAGTGCTACCTTAGTGCTATTAATTGTCAACGAGCAACTGGTCTCGCTATGTCGTTAGCTCATAGTTACATCGTAAGTAATACTGAATATAACTGTGTCAGTTATTTAATCGCCTATCTGATAAAAAACTGCAAATAGTACAAATCGAAAATTTCATACCTTTATTCAGCAAACCACTAGGTAGCTAAATATATCAATGTGAATCACAGCGTTACTAAGATCTAATGTTTTTTTCCAGCACTTATATAATAAACTGTCAGAGATAAAAAAACCGGAACACCTTGTTTAAATAGGTTATTCCGGTTTTTATCGGTTCTTGTTGAACCTGTATGTGGTGCAGATAGAGAGACTCGAACTCTCACGCCCTAAGGCACCACCCCCTCAAGGTGGCGCGTCTACCAATTCCGCCATATCTGCAAATATTTTAAAACTAGTTTGGTACGTCGCTACCTTTCTCAACCGCTGCGTCGCTAGTCGGTACATCAGTATTTTCTACTTTAGGTTCAATGCTTTCAGTAGGGATAGCATCTATTGCCGGTGCAACTTGACCAGCTGGAACCTCTAGGTTATCAAAATCAGCGCCTGCTTTAACACGATTAGCCGTTAAGTTACCTAATATTAAGCTGATAACGAAAAACGCTATCGCAAGGTAAGTGGTAGATTTTGTTAAAAAGTTACCAGAACCACTTGAACCAAAAATAGTGGCTGATGAACCAGCACCAAAAGAGGCACCCATATCAGCACCTTTGCCTTGTTGAATAAGCACTAAGCCGATTAAACATAAAGCAACGATTAGATACACTACAATTAATACTTGATACAACATTTTATTATCCCTTTGCTGCCGAACAAATTATTTTAAATTCTTCGGCTTTTAAACTAGCACCGCCGATTAATCCACCATCGATATCAGCTTGTGCAAATAATTCTTCACAGTTTGTCGCATTGACACTACCACCATACAACAATGGTACTTTAACTGCGACGGTTTCATCAATTTTCGCAATAAAATCACGAATAAATTGATGGGTTGCTTGTGCCATTTCTGGCGATGCTGTTTTTCCTGTACCAATTGCCCATACAGGCTCATACGCAATAACAACATCTACAAATTTTTCAATACCTATCTCATCTATTACTGGCTGTAATTGCGCAGCTAAAACGATTTCGGTTTGCTCTGCCATTCGTTCATCTTCACTTTCACCTATACATAAAATAGGTTGCAAGCCGGCCGCCAACGTCGCTCTTACTTTTTGTGCGACAAGTGAGCTTGATTCTTTATATATACTACGGCGTTCTGAGTGCCCTAATATAACATAATTCACGCCAACCTCTTGTAACATTGACGTAGATACTTCGCCGGTAAATGCACCATTAGCATGTTCGTTTAGGTTTTGTGCACCTAAACTAAATGCCGCAGATAAATTAATATCGCTACTCGCTAAGCTAAATGCTGCTAAGTAAGGAAAGCTTGGACACACAACAACTTCAACATTTTCATTCAACGTTAAATTGTTTAACTCTGAAACCATTGAGTTGACTAATGCTAAACTGCCATTCATTTTCCAGTTTGCTGCAACTATTGCGCGTCTATTCATTTTTCATTCCTAAATCAAAGCGGCGAGATATTAACTAACCTGTCGGCAAGATACAAGTTTTTCAAGCAATATCTCGTTCAATTGCTCAATATTTATTCGACAGAGCAAAATGGCTAAATTGTTACACCTAACAAGCAAGCTTAACAGCGTCAGCAATAATGTTTGCCAAGGCTGTTACTTCCTCATGTTCAGGGCCTTCAACCATGACACGAATCAAAGGTTCTGTACCAGATTTTCTTAACAGTACACGACCACGGCCGGTTAGTTTTTCATTAACTTTTTCAACAGCTGCAACAACATCGGTGTTAACTAAAGGGTCACTCTCACCCGAAAATCTTACATTGACCAAAACTTGAGGTAGCTTGGTCATGCCTTGGCGTAATTCGAATAAGGTTTTACCGGTATTACAAACCGCAGTTAAAACATTCAAGGCGGCAATAATACCATCACCTGTCGAAGTGTGATTTAGGTTGATCACATGGCCTGAATTTTCAGCACCGAGTTTCCACCCTTTTTTCTTCAACATTTCCATCACGTAGCGGTCACCGACCTTACTGCGGGCGAATGGAACCCCCATATCAGCTAGCGCTAGTTCTAGCCCCATATTGCTCATTAAGGTACCAACAACACCGCCGTCGATATTACCGCTTTGTAAATCATTAAATGCGATGACATAAATCGACTCGTCACCATCAATAACATAACCGGTATGATCAACCATCATTAACCTATCACCGTCACCATCTAATGCGATGCCGAGATCGGCTTGATGCTCTAAAACAGCAGCACTGATTGCTACCATCGATGTTGCACCACATTCATGATTAATATTAGTGCCATTTGGCGAAGTGCCAATTTCAATAACTTCTGCGCCTAGCTCTCGAAAAACTTTAGGGGCTATGTGATAAGTGGCACCATTGGCGCAATCTACCACGATTTTCATGTTTTTCAATGAAAACTGATTTGGAAAGTTACTTTTACAAAATTCAATATAACGCCCAGCAGCATCTTCAATGCGATTGGCTTTACCTAAATGCGCTGATTCAACACAGCCCATTTCTTTATCTAATTCAGCTTCAATAGCTAATTCAACGTCATCGGGTAACTTTTGTCCGTCTTGAGAGAAAAATTTTATACCATTGTCGTAAAATGGATTATGTGACGCGCTAATAACAATGCCCGCTTCCGCACGAAAGGTTTTTGTTAAATAAGCAATGCCTGGCGTTGGCATAGGCCCTAGCAAGCCAATATCAATACCCGCTGCAGAGAACCCTGCCTCTAATGCTGATTCCAACATGTAACCTGATATACGTGTATCTTTACCAATGAGTACTTTTTTAGTGCCTTGTGCAGCTAAAACACGTCCGGCGGCATAACCCAACTTCATAACAAATTGTGGGGTAATTGGGTATTGGCCGACTAATCCACGAATTCCATCGGTACCGAAATATCTTCTTTCTGACATGAGTTTCTCCATTGAGCTAATGGCTTTGCAACTAGCTCTTTAATCCTAACTGTTTACTGATTATCAGTAACGGCTTGTAATACTTTCAATGCGTCCACAGTTTCTTGGACATCATGAACACGAATAATATTAGCCCCTTGCTGGGCTGCAATAACGGCAGCGCTTATGCTACCAGCAAGACGTTGTTTAACATCTCGATTTAATAAATTTCCAATCATAGATTTACGCGAAATCCCGATCAATAAAGGCTGTTTCAGTTGGCTAAATGCAGATAAGTGAGCTAACAAATGAAAATTTTGTTCGAGTGTTTTTCCAAAACCAAAGCCTGGATCTAAAATGATTCGCTCTCTTGCAATACCGGCATTAACGCAAGCTTCAATTCGCTGTTGAAAAAACGCCACAATATCGTTAATAACATGCTCATAGCTTGGATTATTCTGCATGGTACGAGGTAAACCTTGCATATGCATTAAACAAACCGGGATAGTGCTTTGTGCCACCGCCGCTAAGCAGCCTTCATTTCGTAGCGCAGCTACATCATTAATCATGTCGGCACCTGCGGCTATCGCTGCGCTCATTACTGAGGCTTTGCTAGTATCAATAGACACTACAACATTAAAACGTTGTTTAATCGCTATAAGTACAGGAATAACCCGTGCTAACTCATCTTCTTCACTGACATCTAAAGCGCCAGGTCGTGTCGACTCACCGCCAATATCAATAATGCTAGCGCCATCAGCGATCATACATTCAACTTGTGCAAGCGCAAGCTCTAGTTGCGTGTACTTACCACCATCTGAAAATGAATCTGGGGTAAGGTTAAGAATCCCCATCACTTGCGGTATCGATAAGTCTAGGCTTGAATTTGGACAATTAAGTTCAGTTACCTGCATATACTCTTTATTCATTTTGTTGATAAATAATCTTCAAACTTTACATAAGTTAAAGCCTCAACAGCTGATAAATCAAACGATTTAACCATTGAGGCTTTTCGGTCATACATTGCTATTTATTTAGCAGGAATATCTGAAGGTTCCGTTGAGCTTGAAGATTCAGTTGTTCCTTTTTTCTCATCATTTTTTTTTGCTGATGGTTTACTAGAGTCAGCATTGTCATCTGATTTATCATCAGAGCTCGTACCATCGAAATCAGCCGGTGGGCGAACTTTAGTACGATTCATTAGATCATCTACTTGTAAGGCATCAATGGTTTCATATTCCATTAACGCATCTTTCATCGCATGCAAAATATCTTCATTTTCTTTTAAGATAGTCGCCGCACGTTCATAGTTACGATTAACAAAGTCTTTAATTTCTTCATCAATAGCGCGTGCTGTTTCGTCAGACATGTTCAGTGATTTAGATGATGTTCTACCTAAAAACACTTCACCTTCTTCTTCAGCAAATAGCATTGGCCCCATTTTTTGAGAAAAACCCCACTGCGTAACCATTTTACGAGCAAGTTGCGTGGCACGTTCAATATCATTTGAAGCGCCTGTTGAAACTTTTTCAAAACCATAAATCATTTCTTCAGCAATACGACCACCATACAGTGATGAAATATTACTTTCTAAATGTTGTTTACTATGACTAAAACGGTCTTGCTCTGGTAAATACATAGTCACACCTAACGCACGACCACGTGGCATAATACTGACTTTATAAACGGGATCATGATCTGGCACTAAGCGACCGACAATAGCGTGACCTGCTTCATGATAAGCGGTCATTTCTTTCTCAGTTTCACTCATCACCATTGAGCGACGTTCAGAGCCCATCATGATTTTATCTTTAGCTTTTTCAAACTCTGCCATACCAACAACACGACGTGCTGCACGGGCGGCAAACAATGCTGCTTCGTTAACTAAGTTAGCTAAATCAGCACCTGAAAAACCTGGGGTACCACGAGCAATTACCGATGCTTTAACATCATCACCTAAAGGTACTTTACGCATATGCACCTTAAGAATTTGTTCACGGCCACGAATATCCGGTAAACCAACAGTGACTTGACGGTCAAAACGGCCTGGACGAAGTAACGCAGGGTCTAATACGTCTGGACGGTTAGTTGCGGCAATAACGATTACCCCTTCATTACCTTCAAAACCATCCATTTCAACTAGCATTTGGTTAAGTGTTTGCTCACGTTCATCGTGACCACCCCCCATACCGGCGCCACGTTGGCGACCAACCGCATCAATTTCATCGATGAAAATAATACAAGGCGCTGATTTTTTAGCTTGTTCGAACATGTCACGCACACGAGAGGCACCAACACCAACAAACATTTCAACAAAGTCTGAACCTGAAATAGTAAAGAACGGTACTTTCGCTTCACCCGCAATGGCCTTGGCTAATAGTGTTTTACCGGTACCCGGTTGACCAACCATTAATACGCCTGATGGAATACGTCCACCTAGCTTTTGAAAACGTGATGGGTCTTTCAAGTAGTCGACTAACTCAGATACTTCTTCTTTTGCTTCGTCACAACCGGCAACATCAGCAAAAGTTGTTTTAATTTGATCTTCGCCTAATAAACGCGCTTTCGATTTACCGAAGCTCATCGCGCCTTTACCGCCGCCACCTTGCATTTGACGCATGAAGAAAATCCAGACACCAATAAGCAATATCATTGGGAACCAAGATACAAAGATAGTCATTAAGAAACTAGGCTCTTCTGGTAGTTCACCTGAAGCATTAACGCCTTTCTTAACTAAATCGTTGATTAAATCACGATCATAACCACCGGGTATAACAGTAACAAACTTTTCGCCACTACGATTAATACCATTAATAACGCCATTTCTATCAACGTCAACTTCTCTAATCTGCCCTTGACGTACGTCTTGGATAAATTGTGTGTAATCCACTTGTTGATCTTTGCCGCTTCCAGGAGTAAAACTTTGGAAAACAGACATTAATACAACTGCAATAACTAACCATAAAATAAGATTTTTTGCCATATCGCTCAACTTAATGACCTCTTGCTAATGTTCAAAATGGTGCGATGAAATAATTCCACCTAATTTACTACAATTTAAAGCCGGTCGCCACTAGATAAACTTCACGTGAACGAGCACGTGACGATTCTGGCTTGCGAGTTTTAACGGTTTTAAATGCGGCTCGAGCATCTTTCATAAATTGCTCAAAGCCCTCTCCTTGAAACACTTTCACTACAAAAGCGCCATTTTTCTTTAAAACTTGATTGCACATATCTAGCGCTAACTCTACTAAATACATGCTTCGAGCCGCGTCTGCGGTGTCATTACCGGTAAAGTTTGCTGCCATATCAGACATAACAACATCGATATTTTTACCATTAATTCGGGTCAATAAAGCATCAAGTACGGCTTCTTCTCGAAAATCACCTTGCAGAAAATCAACACCTGCAATAGGGTCCATAGCTAAAATGTCGCATGCAACAACTTGCCCGCTATCCCCCACAACTTTCGTTGCGTATTCAGACCAACCGCCTGGAGCCGCGCCTAAATCAACCACTTTCATGCCTGGCTTAATGAGTTTATCTTTTTTGTTAATTTCTTCAATTTTAAAAACAGCGCGTGATCTAAGCCCTAATCTTTGCGCCTTTTTTACATATTCATCATCAAAATGCTCTTTTAACCATCGAGCACTACTGACACTGACCTTATTTTTACTCATTCAATCCACTTATATATTTATGCTATTAAAGCGTTACTTATCTTCAGGATATTCGTTAATGTTATTTACTATTGTAATAACTGCAGACTATCTTAACGAAAAACAAGCGATAAAAGTACGTTAAAAAGCTCTCGCTTTGTAAACAATATTAGTATTACAAACTAGATGGAGGTAAAATAGTGATAATTCAAGCTAACTTGTAACGAAAATTGTTAATGAACTTAAATAAAAAACAAATTCAGTATTTAAAAGGCCTTGCTCATAGCCTTAAACCCGTTGTATTACTAGGTAATAACGGTCTTACCGAAGCGGTAGTTGCCGAAATTGACTTCGCTTTAAATCATCACGAATTAATCAAAATTAAAATTCCTACTGATGATCGTGAGAATAAAGCACTCATTGTTGATGCGATTTGTCGTGAAACAAACGCGACTAAAGTGCAAGTGATCGGTAAAACCTTAGTTATTTATCGCCAAACCGAAGAAAAGAAAATACGTATTCCAAAAATTTAATGAGTTAATAATTAAATTTTATTCAAAAAAGGGCTGATGCCCTTTTTTTATGTCTTTAGAAAGTCAAAACACTATATTAGTAAAAACTAATATACAAATTTTTATCTTTATCATAAACTAAAACATACACGTGAATTATCTATGGATGTTGAAATGATTTTATCAGTACCAGAATTAGTTGCTCAGGCGAAAGCATCGGTTAACTGTGTTAGTGCGACACAGGCGTTCAAAAATAAACAAGCGATCTTTATTGATGTCAGAGAGCCTGCAGAGAGCAACGCCTCAATAATTGAAAATTCGTTACAAATTCCTCGAGGCGTTTTAGAAATGAATATTGCTAAATACTGCCCAGATCCGGATATGGAAATTTATTTACATTGCGCTTCTGGTGGTCGTGCCGCTTTAGCTGCAGAGCAATTACAACGTATGGGGTATAAAAATGTTAGTGCGATCAGTTGTCAACACAACGACGTGCTCCAGGCAAAAAAAAGCCAGTAGTTTAGGGGCTGTTGATCTTTGTTTATATTTTCAGCAATAGGTTATTTTTGATGTTAGCAAAGCAGAATGAACGGGGTTTGGTTGTTCCAAATAAGTGAAATTCTAATGCCGCTAGCGTTAAAAATAGCCATTGCCCAAAGGGCTGAGGCTAAAATCACCTTACTTTGCGTTGAAAATAGTTAATTTAGATGACTAAACTACACCATTTTCGCCTTAATTAAGGTGATTTAATCTCTCAGCTGAATGATTAAACAAAGATCAACAGCCCCTAGTCTTTCCTAATTACTGGCTTTATTGATATTAAACGCACTTACTTTAAGATGAGCTGCGTTTAGCAAATAAGACTGATAATTAAATGTGCTCTACCGCAACAATTTCATACTCAACCACACCACCAGGAGTAGTAATTTCGATTTCACTGTCCACCTCTTTACCAATTAAACCACGAGCAATAGGTGAGTTTAACGAAATACGACCGGTTTTAAAGTCGGCTTCATCATCGCCAACAATTTTATAAGTCACTTCTACTTCGGTATCGATATTTAATAAGGTTACTGTAACACCAAAAATAACTTTACCCGTATTGGGTATTTTTGTGACGTCGATAACTTGTGCATTACATAAGCGACCTTCGATATCTTGAATACGCCCCTCACAAAAGCCTTGCTCTTCTTTAGCGGCATGGTATTCAGCATTTTCTTTTAAGTCACCATGCTCACGCGCATCAGCAATATCTTTAACAATACGAGGACGTTTTTCTGTTTTTAGAATTCTTAATTCTTCTTTTAATTGCTCAGCGCCAAGCAATGTCATTGGATATTTTGTCATTTTACTCTTCTTTTTCTAACAAGAAAGGCGGCTTATCTATGCAATTTTTCATAGATAACCACCTTTAGAAAATAATTCGCTTACACAACGTTTATCGATAAGCGGTCAATATTAGGATAAAGACCGCTTTAATATAAATTATTTACAACGTTTATGTAACTCTTGTATTGAGGTTACGATATTACGGTCATCTGCAGCATGTGATTGGCAAGCAGCAAATGCAGCGTTCAGAGTTGTAGTATATGCGACTTTGTAACGTAAAGCACCACCACGTAACACTTTAGAATCTTCAATCGCTTTGCGACCTTCAGTAGTGTTAATAATGTAGTTGTACTCACCATTCTTAATTCTATCAAGAATGTGTGGACGACCTTCATGTACTTTATTCACTAAGCGACATGGAATATTAGCTTCACCAAGCATAACCGCAGTACCGTGAGTAGCGTCTAGTTCATAACCCAAAGCAACCATTTGTTTAGCTAGTTCAACAACACGACCTTTATCACTATTACGTACAGAAATTAATGCGCGGCCATCTTTTGGTACTGATACGCCAGCACCTAAATTAGCTTTAGCGTAAGCTTCTTCAAAGGTGTCACCAACGCCCATCACTTCACCGGTTGAACGCATTTCTGGCCCAACTAACGGGTCACTACCGTGGAACTTGTTGAATGGGATCACGACTTCTTTAACTGAAAAGTATGGTGGAATAACTTCTTTTGTTATTCCTTGTTCTTTCAATGACTTACCTGCCATTACGCGAGCACCTACTTTCGCTAAAGGTACCGCCGTTGCTTTCGATACAAACGGAATAGTACGTGCAGCACGAGGATTTACTTCAATTAAGTAAACCTTATCGTCTTTAACAGCCATTTGTGTGTTCATTAAGCCAATAACACCTAATTCGAACGCTAAGTCAGTGACTTGCTTGCGCATAACGTCTTGTACTTCTTGGCTTAAACTGTAAGCAGGTAATGAACATGCTGAGTCACCTGAGTGCACACCCGCTTGTTCGATATGCTGCATAATGCCACCAACAACAACATCAGTGCCATCACATACCACATCAATATCAACTTCAATGGCGTCATCTAGGAAATGGTCAAGTAATACTGGCGAATCATTTGAAACACTTACCGCTTCCGTCATATAACGGCGTAGGTCCTCTAGGTCGTAAACAATTTCCATCGCACGGCCACCCAATACATATGATGGACGAACCACTAATGGAAAAC
The DNA here is from genome assembly GCA_913061475.1 of uncultured Colwellia sp. Taxonomy (GTDB): domain Bacteria; phylum Pseudomonadota; class Gammaproteobacteria; order Enterobacterales; family Alteromonadaceae; genus Cognaticolwellia. The sequence continues at coordinate 37,963 of CAJXUN010000016.1, forward strand.
CAATAGCTTCAGCTTTTGCCATCGCTTCGTCAATTGAAGTGACGGTCGCATTTTCTGGTTGCAATAAACCTAAGCGGTCTACGGCTTGCTGAAAACGCTCTCTGTCTTCAGCGCGGTCAATCGCATCGGGTGAAGTACCAATAATTGGCACACCAGCAGCTTCTAACGCACGGGCCAATTTAAGTGGCGTTTGACCACCATATTGCACGATAACGCCTTTAGGCTTTTCAATACGAACAATTTCAAGTACATCTTCAAAAGTAATTGATTCGAAATATAAGCGGTCAGAGGTATCGTAATCAGTTGAAACAGTTTCAGGATTACAGTTAACCATAATGGTTTCATAACCATCTTCACGTAATGCTAGTGCCGCATGCACACAACAGTAATCAAATTCAATTCCTTGGCCGATACGGTTTGGACCGCCACCTAAGATCATGATTGATTCTTTATCTGTCGGGTTAGCTTCACACTCTTCATCATAAGTAGAGTACATATAAGCGGTATCTGAACTAAATTCCGCCGCACAGGTATCAACTCGTTTATATACTGGGAAAATATTGGCATTATGACGTTTTTTGCGAATTTCAGCTTCTGCGACACCAATAATGTCGGCTAAACGTGAATCAGCAAAACCTTTACGTTTTAGTTTACGTAAATAGCTCGGTGTTAATACTTTTAAACCACCTTCGGCAACTTTCGCTTCTTCTAAAACAATATCTTCAATTTGCACTAAGAACCAACGGTCGATATTGGTTAGGCGGAAAATATCATCGACACTTAACCCTAAACGAAATGCATCAGCAATGTACCAAATGCGATCAGCACCAGCCTCTTGTAGTTCATGCATTATTTTGGTTTTAGCACCCGGTTGAGTGACATCAACCATAGGGTCAAAACCATTCACGCCCACTTCCAATCCACGTAATGCTTTTTGTAGTGATTCTTGTTGGTTACGACCAATTGACATCACCTCGCCTACTGATTTCATTTGCGTGGTTAATCTATCTTCCGCACCAGCAAACTTTTCAAAGTTAAAACGTGGGATTTTAGTGACTACGTAATCAATAGTTGGCTCAAATGATGCCGGTGTAGCACCACCGGTAATATCGTTAGTTAATTCATCAAGGGTATAACCTACAGCAAGTTTTGCGGCAATTTTAGCAATAGGGAAACCCGTTGCTTTTGACGCTAATGCTGAAGAACGAGATACCCTTGGGTTCATCTCAATGATCACCATGCGACCTGTGTTAGGACAAATACCAAACTGTACGTTGGAACCACCGGTTTCAACACCGATTTCACGTAATACGGCAATCGATGCGTTACGCATGATTTGGTATTCTTTATCGGTTAGCGTTTGAGCGGGTGCTACGGTAATTGAATCACCAGTATGAATGCCCATAGGGTCGAAGTTTTCAATCGAACAAATAATGATACAGTTATCATTTTTGTCGCGAACCACTTCCATTTCATATTCTTTCCAACCGATTAATGATTCATCAATCAATAGCTCTGATGTCGGAGAAAGATCTAAACCACGGGTACAAATTTCAGTAAATTCTTCACGGTTATAAGCAATACCGCCACCGCTACCCCCCATAGTAAACGATGGACGAATAATACAAGGGAAACCTAGATTTTTACTGGCCGCATGCGCTTCTTCAAGGGTATGTACTATTTCAGCACGTGGCGTGTCTAAACCAATCGCTTTCATGGCTTTGTCGAAACGACTACGGTCTTCAGCTTTATCTATCGCATCAGCTGTCGCACCAATCATCTCAACGTTGAATTCTTTCAATACGCCTTTAGCTTCTAGCTCAAGCGCACAGTTCAATGCCGTTTGACCGCCCATTGTCGGTAATACGGCACAAGGACGCTCTTTTTCAATAATTTTACGCACAACTTCCCAATGAATCGGTTCGATATAAGTTGCATCGGCCATTTCGGGATCTGTCATTATCGTTGCAGGGTTTGAGTTAACCAATACAACGCGGTAGCCTTCTTCGCGCAGTGCTTTACAAGCTTGTGCGCCAGAATAATCAAACTCACATGCTTGGCCAATCACAATTGGACCTGCGCCTAAGATCAAGATAGTTTTTAAATCAGTACGTTTTGCCATTTTATAATCTCTCTTCTCTTGTCTAGGGGCTAAGCTTTTTTTGCAGCAACGATTAAGTCAATAAAGTGGTCGAACAAAGGCGCTGCATCTGCAGGACCTGGGCTCGCTTCAGGATGACCTTGAAAGCTAAAGGCTGGCTTATCCGTACGATGAATACCTTGAATTGAGCCATCAAATAGTGAGGTATGCGTCACGGTTAAGTTTTCAGGTAAATTATTTTCATCAACCGCAAAACCATGGTTTTGTGCGGTGATCATCACAACGTTACGTTCGAAGTCTTTCACTGGGTGGTTGCCACCATGATGACCAAACTTCATTTTAACGGTTTTAGCACCACTGGCTAAACCAAGCAGTTGATGACCTAAACAGATACCAAAAACGGGAATATCTGTGGTTAAGAATTTTTTAATTGCGCTGATGGCATAGTCACACGGCTCAGGGTCGCCAGGGCCATTGGATAAGAAAATACCATCGGGGTTCATGGCTAATACTTCTTCAGCTGAGGTTTGTGCAGGTACTACAGTAAGCTTACAACCACGGTCAACTAACATACGTAGAATATTACGTTTAGCACCGAAATCGTAGGCAACCACATGAAATGGTAGCTTTTCTGGTTTATCTGCAAAACAAGTATGGCCTTTTCCTAGCTGCCAGCTACCTTCAGTCCACTGGTAAGCTTCTTTGGTAGAAACAACTTTTGCTAAGTCCATGCCCTTAAGGCCCGGGAAACTTTGTGCTTGTGCTAGAGCCTTTGCTTCTTCTGCACTTTCGTCAGCTAAGTCACCCGCAATTATGCAACCATTTTGTGCACCTTTCTCACGTAATATACGGGTGAGTTTTCGGGTGTCAATATCAGCAATACCTAAAATATTTTTTGCTTTTAAGTAGTCGCTTAAACTTTGTTCACTACGAAAATTACTCGCTAATAGCGGTAAGTCACGAATAACTAAACCTTTAGCCCAAATAGTGCTAGATTCTTCATCTTCACTATTGGTACCTGTGTTACCTATATGTGGATACGTTAGGGTAACAATTTGCTCTGCATAAGAGGGATCAGTCAGAATTTCTTGGTAGCCGGTCATTGAAGTATTGAATACTACTTCACCAACAGCCGCTCCTTCTGCACCGATAGCGGTGCCCTTAAATACAGTGCCGTCTTCAAGCACTAACATGGCAGATTTAGTCAATTTAACCTCCGTTAAGAAGAAAGAATATTAATGGTAAACAACTAAAAACTTACCATTAACTGTAAAAGCGATACGTACAAAAAATGCCAAAAACCTAAGCCAGTTCATCATGAACTGTAAATTTTTGACAAAATCCACTTATTTTACGCTTGAAAGCTTCTTTCGTCTAGTAATAATTGTGAAAAACCTCTGTTTTTGACGACATTGCTGCAAAGACGCCAAAAACAATACTTATCTATATAAAAAGCCCTAAAATACTAACCAATTAGTCAGGTTTTAATTCACTTAAGTGGCTTAGTTATAGCAAATCTAATACCTTTATTACGCTTTAATGAATTGCTCTTAATCTTTCAAGCCCAAAACATCTTGCATGTCGTAATAACCCGCTGGAGCTTCACTTAACCAAAATGCTGCTCGCATTGCTCCTAATGCAAAAGTCATACGAGAACTAGCTTTATGCGTTAATTCTAGTCGTTCACCAATATCGGCAAAATATGCCGTATGTTCGCCAACAATATCGCCAGCGCGCACAGTGGCGAAGCCGATAGTGCTAGGATCTCTTTCATCAGTGATCCCCTCTCGACCGTAAACTGCGACTTTATTTAAGTCTCGACCCAAGGTATCTGCAATCACTTGGCCCATTTTCACGGCAGTGCCAGAAGGCGCATCTTTTTTAAATCTGTGATGGGCTTCAAAAATTTCTATATCAGTATAGTCGCCAATTGCTTTGGCAGTGATTTCAAGCAACTTAAACAGTAAATTTACGCCGACACTGGTATTGGGTGCTAAAACTAAGGGGATATGTTCGCCAGCAGCTTTGATGGTTTCTACTTGCTGGTCTGAAAAACCGGTTGTACCGATAACTAAAGCTTTATTATGCTGTTTACACCATTGTATGTGTTCAAGCGTTGCTGCTATCGAAGTGAAGTCGATAAGTACATCGGCGGCTAAAAGCGTTTGATAGTCAGTCGTTGTTTTATGACCAATTGCGCCAATACCTGCTATTTCCCCCAAATCAAAATTTTCAAATGACGAGCCTTTGCGAACACTGCCACCAATGAGCTCTATCGATTTGTGCTCAATAGCCGCTTGTATTAAATTACGGCCCATACGTCCGCTACAGCCTAAAATAGCTACTTTCACTTTCATAGTAACGTCTTCCTACTTACTAGTGTTAATAAGGGGTTATACTAAATATCAAAAGGAGTATTCAACTCAACCGATTGATTTAGCTCTTGTGAAACAACATTAAAAATTTGCCATTGCCCTGCATTGAAGGCGAGATGGTAAAATGCCGAAAAGTCAGTAAAAACCTCGTCGTTGGGACCAATAAACTGCCAATCAACACAGGCTAATATCAGATTGTCGCTCAACTCACTAAAACTGGCCTTTAAGGCAATAAAGCGCGTTATTTTTGCCTGACTAAGCACAGTGAATATATCTAAAAACTCTCGTTCAAATGCACTATCGTCTTCAATAAGGAGTACTTTATCTGGTGTATGCAAAGTACATGGTAGTTGATAGCATTGCTGCGTAGCTGCTATATTTTGCTGATCAAACGCTTTGAGGTAACGTTGAAATAATTGTTCGAGTTCTGGCTGTATAGAATTCATATGATCTAACTTTGCTAGTATTCAGTAAGTATTTAGAAAATCTTTTACATCGTCATGCTTTCACTTCCCTGTAATCACGACACCCTTTACATCCTGTACATCGTCATTCTTTCACATCCCTGTGAACATGACATACCGTACATCCTGTACATAAAAAAGCCCTCAATTGAGGGCTTTTTTATAACAATTAAATTAACTAACAATGCTTAGTAATTCAACTTCAAATACTAAGGTTGCGTACGGAGGAATCGCACCTTGTGAGCCGCGTTCACCGTAAGCTAAGTTGTACGGCACATATAAACGCCATTTTGAACCTTCAGTCATTAATTGTAATGCTTCAGTCCAGCCAGCGATAACACCGCCAACAGGAAATTCAGCCGGTTGACCACGGTCAACAGAACTATCGAAGATATCACCGTTGATGAAAGTACCGTGGTAATGTGTGCGCACAGTGCTAGCCGCTGTTGGCTTTTCGCCTTCACCTGTTGCTAATATTTCGTATTGTAAACCAGATTCAGTAACAGTTACTTCATCACGTTTAGCATTTTCTACTAAGAAAGCCTCGCCTTCAGCTGATTTTTCTTTCGCTTCTGCTTGCTCTAGTTCCTGCATCTTTTGCGATACAATACCAAATGCTTCATTTAAGTCTTCATCAGATACTTGGCTAGCTGAGTTAGCAATTGCGTCAGCTAAGCCCGCTTGTACAGCTGATACATCAAAATCTTTAAAAGGGTTATTACGTAGTTGATCACCTAATTGACGACCTACACCGTAACTTACGCGTTGTTCGATTGTTTCGATTTTATTCTCAGACATATTTAATATTCACATTAATTGATACGATAAAAATTCGCGAAATAATAGCATAAAGTTCACCTTGTCTAAAGTGCTAGCAAAGCAAATTTTGTTATTTATTATAAGCTTTTTATTTTTTTACTGTGGTAACGCTTCAGTTATTTTTTGATAACATTGCGTTAACACTGGCGTCGATACGTTTAATTCTTCTGCCAAGGCCATCGGATAGGCGACTAACACATCAAACTCTGAATTTCCTCTCAACGCTAAGTCACGTTGCATCGACGTTTCACTACTATCAGGCAGGCGGGATAAAAAACTTAATGTTTCTCTCACATGTTTATCACTAATGCTTACACCCACTTTTCGGGCAATATCAGCGTATTCATTAACAATACGTTCTAATAAAAAGGCAATATGACTTTGTGAACGGATCTCGCCTAAGGTCAGTTTTCTAGATGCTGCTAATGCTCCCCATGCAGCAACAAGCATAAACTTGCGCCATAAAGCGAGATTAATGTCACTGGTTACGCCAACACTGATACCGGCAAGTTTCAAGCATTTAGCTATCTCGCTAAGTCGCTCTGTCGCCAACGCTTTTGCTGCAAGAGTTTGTTCATCAGCGGCACACTTCAGACTTTTATCGGCAAAAGCCCCTAAAGTGATATGAGGCTTAGCGCCAGTATGATTGATAACACCGTTATCTAACTTTTCAGCAATGATCTTGGCTAAACCGCCGATAATATTTTCTCCAGCAACACCTTGATCTTGCATAACTTCAAAGGCATTAACACCGTTTAACAAAGATATAACACGCGTATTCTTTAGTATCAGTGGCTTTATTTGTGCGATTGCACAGGTTAACTGATAAGATTTTACACAAAGAAAAATGACATCTGCCGGCGTTGCTAAGCTGTCACTGTTTAAACTGGTGGCATCAAGGACATTAACACTATCTAGCTGCACATCGCCTTCAATACTATTGATCGTTAGGCCTGATGCTTCCATACGTTTAAACTGCTGTCCTCGTGCGATAAAAGTTACATTTTCGCCGTGCTGCGCTAATCGACCACCAAAATAACCACCAACGGCACCACAACCCACGATAACAAAATGCATCACTCTTCCTATAAATACAGTAAATTTTGCTCAGTTTATCATGCAAAAAGTAAATAATCAGACACCGAATGTTAAAAACTGGCGTCAATGATATGCTTCCTGCACTGCTGTACAGTAATGGAACTTGCCAGCTTGCAAAGCACCGCGGCACAATTTGTTGTGTATTTACTGGTACTAATACTCAAGTAAACTTCTAGACGTCTAGATTGACAATTAAAATTAACATCATATAATGCACGACATCATAGACATTCCACAGAAAGTCGTTATGGTTTAATTTCAATAAAATAATAATGATAAAAAGATCCTATACATGAGCCTTAATACTTCTCAAACGCCTGTTTCAAAATCTGTTCCCAAAAGCCAACCAATGGCAAGTTTAATCAGCCTATTACCTTTCGGCGTTTTTCTCGCACTTTTTCTCGGTACTGGTATCGTTTTATCGTTGCAGGGCGTTGACTTTGCGTTTTACCAATTACCGGCCAGTATTGCCATTATTCCAGCTATTCTATTGGCGATTTACATGGGGCGAGATACCGTCAATGAAAAAATCAGCCAATTTATTCAAGGCGCTGGTCATCAGAACATTATTACTATGTGTATTATCTACCTGTTGGCAGGTGCCTTTGCGGCAGTCGCCAAAGCCACCGGCAGTGTTGATGCCAGTGTTCAGTTAGGGTTATCAATATTTCCAGACTATCTGTTATTACCCGGCCTGTTTTTAGTTGCTGCTTTTCTTGCTACTGCCATGGGTACGTCAATGGGGACCATTGCCGCCATTGCGCCTATTGCTTTAGGTTTTGTTGAGTCGTCGGATATTGACGCTAGCGTTATTGCCGGCTGTATTATCTCTGGCGCCATCTTTGGCGATAACTTGTCAATAATTTCTGATACCACTATAGCGTCTACTCGTAGCCAAGGCGCTCATATGAAAGATAAATTTCGAGTGAATTTTAAATTTGCGGTGCCTGCAGCAATAATCTGCTTAGCAATATTAGCAGCCCATGGTGTGACACTTAATCACGAAGTGAACCAAGAACTCGATGTTATTGGCTTTTTACCCTATATCGTTATTTTGGCGTTAGCACTGTCGGGCATAAATGTGTTTATGGTGTTGATTATCGGCATTGTGCTAGCTGCCGCTATAGGCATGATAAATAATGACTACCAATTAGTGAATTGGGTGAGTGATATCAATAAAGGCTTTGCTAGTATGCAAGATATCTTTATTTTATCGTTATTCATTGGTGGCCTAAGCGAGTTAATTAAACGCCAAGGTGGCTTAGCAGCGCTTACGGCAAGTATAGAACGCTTGACCCGTAAAGTGAGTCCAAACAACCAAAAACGCGCCGCAGGTCTTGGTATTGCTTCATTAGCTTTTTGTTGTAACTTTTTTACTGCCAACAATACGGTATCTATTATCGTTACCGGCGAAACAGCCAAGGGTTTAGCACAAGATGGTGAATTATCGCCTGCGCATTCAGCTAGCTTGTTAGATATTTTTGCCTGCATAAATCAAGGTTTATTGCCCTATGGCGCTCAAGCACTTTTATTAGGCGCCACATTAAAAATATCACCGATAGAAGTTATCACTAACGCTTATTATCCGATGATTTTATTTGTTGTTGCTAGTTTCGCGTTTTGGCGACTGACTAAAAAATAATTGCTTTATTGATCAAGCTAAATAGTCTCACCTCACATGACGAGTGTTTTAAAAGACAAAGTCATATAAAAAAGCCTGCTAAATGCAGGCTTTTCGATTATGTAGTCTAAACATACTGAAGCAGTGAATGCTATATAGTAGGTTTAACACATTTAGGCGCCGTTGCTTGTTTAAAGAACGGCGTTGATTTAGGTAAATGTTCAGTTAATTGTTTGATGCGCGTCGCGTTTGACGGATGGGTTGACATAAATTCAGGTGGTGCACCTTTTGACAACTTCGCCATATTTTGCCAAAGTTTGATACTGGCTTTAGGGTCAAAGCCAGATTTTGCCATTAAGTCTTGACCGACAATATCCGCTTCACTTTCATGACTGCGGCCATACGGCATTAATACCCCGTATTGCATACCTAAGCCTAAACCCGCCATCACGGTATTTCGACTTTCGACATTTTGGCTTTCTAATAAAACATTCACCAGCGATAAGCCCATTTGACTGGCTTGATTAGATGATAAGCGTTCGTTCGAGTGACTTTCAATAACATGCCCGACTTCGTGACCAATAATAGCACCGAGTTGATCTTGGTCTTCAGCCACCTTTAATATGCCAGTATAAACACCAATTTTACCACCAGGCAGTGCAAAGGCATTAACTTGTTCAGAATCAAAAACTACCACTTCCCAGGCACCATCATGGGCTGACTTAGGGACATTTTTTGTAATAGCGCTGGCAACACATTGCACATAACGATTAATTTGGGGTGATTGGTTAATTTTTTCTTTTGTTTTCATTTCCTCAAATGAGGCCGCGCCCATTTTATTAAGTTCATCTTCAGGCACCATCATTAGCTGCGAACGACCCGTTGAAGATGTTGTACAGCCCGCCAATGTCATCACAGCAAGACAAACCGCTAATTTAACTTTCATTTGATTTCCTAAAATAATTCCCTTGTGGGCCTATTCTAAGTAATGAAAATGTAAATATCTATTGTTTATTAGAAATACTAACCCTAATCATTTTAATGGTTTACTCGTCTTAAATTAAATGAAAACGAACTACCTGCACCTAAGGTGCTTTGCACTTTGATATCAGATTTCAAAAGCTCTAATAATTTTTTGGTAATGGCCAAACCCAAACCAGTATGTTTATTTTTGTCTTGTATCGCATTACTAGCACGGTAACGAGTGTCGAATATATATGATAATTCTTCGGCTTTTATACCGGTACCATTGTCTGTAATACTTAATCGGCATTGATTGCTGTCATATTCTTCAATAGCAAAAACAATTTTTCCATTTTCACCGGTATGGCGAATGGCGTTCTCAAGTAAATTACTGATCACCCGCTCAAGTTTAGCGATATCACTATGTACTTGAGTGTATGAGCATTTAGGCTCAACCGATATGTCGATATTTTTTTCACTCGCCGCTAAATTAAACTTTGCCACCACATCGTAAAGTAGCTCTGCAAGATTAAACGCTTCAAAATTTAGCGATACTTGGCCTCCTTCAAGATGGGCAAGCTCAAATATTTGGTCAATAAGTAACTTCAACTGCAGCGTGTTCTTTAACACGGTATTAATATATTTTTCTCGCGCTTGCGCGGTTAATTCATCACCTTTATGAGCAATCATCTCTATATAGCCCTGCAAAGACGACAGCGGCGTACGTAAATCATGAGAAATATCCGCCAGCAGCTCTCTTCGTTGCACGTCACTTTGCTGCAATAGATTCAATTGGCCATTAATTTGATTGACCATTTCTTCAAAAGCGATGCCCAATTGATGTACTTCGTTACTACTATTGGGTATCCATGGCGTTAAACTCACTTTAGCTTTATCAAAGCCCACTTTTTTAAGTTGCTGAATATCACTGTTTAGTCGACGAAGTGGTCGGGTAAAATAATAAAAAATACCCAGCATGACAATAAAAAGAAACAGTAACGCACCAACAAGCATCACCATAGAAAGCTCGGCTTGGCGGTCTGAATCTAAACGACTATAGGCTGACTCATAACGCTCACCCGCAACAATCACATAAAGATAACCTCTTAACTCACTGCCATTAAAAACGGGCGCGGCAGAGAATATTTTTTTTCTGCTTTCATGTTGAGGATCATCGCCGTAAATAGGTAGGCTGATTTGATTTTGAGTTAATTGAATTAGCGGTTTTAGATTAATGCTATCGCGTTTGATCAGCGAAGGTGCTATCGAATGGGTTAAAATAGCACCATGAGGATCAACAAAGTAAAACTCGAATGCAGGTCCCAAAACCATCAAGGTATGAAAAAGGTTTTTTAGGGCTTGGTGATCATAAGCCCCTTCTTGTAGCAAGGGGTTGTCACGCGCTAGACTAGCAGCAAGGGAAAGATGCAAGTGCTGCTCAGACTCATAACGCGTAGTCTGTTCTAAGTGTTCAGCCCAAACAAAAAACACACTTATGATGACCAAAAAAACCGCTAATAACGATAATGAAAGTCGGTGATAAAGCGAAAATTTCACGCCGATACACCTTGACGACAAAGTTTGTAACCAACGCCCCAAACGGTTTGAACAATTTCAGGTTTAGTGGCATTACGTTCAATTTTATTGCGTAATCGATTGATGTGTGAATTTACCGTATGTTCATAGCCACTGTGGTGGTAACCCCATACTGAGCTTAATAGTTGTTCGCGAGAAAATACTTGTTCTGGGTGAGAGGCTAAATAAAACAGTAGATCAAACTCTGTTGAGGTTAATTCAATATTTTTACCGTTAAGGCTGGCACTATGAGTAATGCTATCTATTTGTAAAGTACCGACAGTAAGGTAATGCTCAGGTGATTGCTGCGCTAATTGTTGCTGACTAATTTTTGAGAGCAAATGCACACGCCTTAGTTGGCTGCGAACTCTAGCTTGTAGCTCTCGAACGCTGAACGGTTTAGTCATATAGTCGTCAGCGCCAAGCTCAAGGCCCAGCACCCGATCAATTTCACTATTTCTTGAGGTTACCATTAAAATCACCTGCTCAGGTTTTTGCTCGCGTAATTGCCGGCACACATCTAAACCAGAGATACCCGGCAACATCACATCAAGCATCACTAAGTCATATTGATTGACAGCTAACTTTTCCAATGCGCTTTCACCAGATATACAATGTTCCACTGTTACACCGATCTCCTGCAAGGTTAACGTCACCAAGTCGGCAATATCTTGATCATCTTCAACCACCAGTATGGTATCCATGCTTTGCTCCATTATTATTATCTTTTATTGACAAGAACGAAGCACAGATATAAAAACTAGCAACTAAGTCACTACCTTAATATAGTGACCTAAACATCATGATTTAGTGTTAATGATCACTCTACACGAGTTACAGATATTGCTAATGTCGGGTTATCAAAACGATGCGCTTGGGTTAATACCGACTGCATTAAGCCATCATCACTGCTAATAACACCGGAATGCATAGCAATAAAGTTAACATCATCTCGCTCAGCATTAAAACCTTCTCCGCCAGCAGCAGGACCCGGTATTGTTGCCATTGTTTCGCTATTTTTTTCTGTGCCTGAATCATAAGAACTTGTTCGCAGCGAAATACTTTCGCCTACGGCCAGTGTTTCTAACGACATCGCGTTAATCCCGCTAAAGGCATCATTAGTATTAACTAACATAGTTGCTGTTGATAGCATCATAGGTTTTGTGTCGACAAGGCTCACCGATACGGTTTCGCTCATACCTGGCATGATAACGCCAGCACCACTTGCACTCGCTAACACCATATCCTGTGCCAGTACTTGTGAGTTATCACCACTTTCAGCTAAGTTTTCCATTGCAACAGTCGCGCTAGCCCCTAGTTCAAATAAAGCACCATCATTATGTAAAATAACCGCAACTGGTGATAATGGTTGCGCATGAGTTAAATTAGTCAAACTAACTTCATAGGTATAAGTTACCGGAGCAGGAGGTGTTGGCGGTACTGGCTCGGGTGATGAATTGCTACTCCCCCCACCACAGGCTGACAGTAAAACCGTAAAGCCTAGTGCTGGCCAGATGCCTTTACGGGCGAGCTGATTTTTATAAAAAATAGTCATAATTATCCCCTATTTCACTGTAACAGTTACACGGGCAACTGGGTTTAACCAACGATGTACGGTATTGTCTAAATCACTTTTACCTGCTGTTAGGTTATCGTCGCCTAAACTACCACGATGAATATGCACGGTGGTATTCGATTCTTCAGTTGTCACACCTGTGCCGCCCGTACCTGCGTCCATACCTGGAGCTGCTGGAATGCCTAATACACCTGGAGCGCCGCCACCGTTGATCACTTCGTTGTTTGCTTCAGTACCGGCGTCATAAGCGTTAATATTAAAGGTATAACTGCCTGCTTCTGATGGAATTTTCCAACGGCTTAAGCCGGCAAAACCATCATTAGTCGGTAGTAACATAGTCACAATCGACAAATACGTATTACCTTCATCAGTACTTAACATTGCCGTTGTTGATTGACCAGGAGCAAGCAAGCCACTGGCGGGGTTGGCGGCATTGTTTGCATTCGCGGCTTCAAGTAAGGTAACAAGGCCTGAAATGTCGCCACCTTCGGCCATCATTTGTAATTCTGGTGTCGCGGCGGTGCCAGCACTAAATAGCGACATAGTATCGTTATGAGCTGACATTAAAATAGGTGTGTAATAAATACCTTGAGTAAGATTAGTAAATTTGACGTCTAATTCTTGTGCCATTAACGCTGAGCTTGAAAGCGCTAATGCAATAGCTGATGCTGCTTTAAAAAATTTCATGTGTTTCCCTTGATGACTAAATGATTTCGCATTCAGTATGCAAAGCAAACATGGCTAAACTTTCACAGAGTTATCACAAATCTATCACAAGTTTATCAATTAAAAGTAATGAAATTTATTTGCTGATCAGCGTGTCTCGGCCTTTACTAACACCAAAAACATCATCAGGATAAAAGCCTAGCGTTACATGGAAGTCTTTATTATTTAACAATAATTTTTGTCGAATAAATTGTCCATCAGCAGATGAAGCAACAACAAAATAACTGCTTTTATCATCTTTATTGACTGTACCTAAGCCATGTAACGTGACACGAAACTTTTGTGATAAATTAAGTTTTTCTTTATCAATAGTTTGATATTCGTAAGGATTAATTAAGGTGACATGAAAAAATTGATGATCTCGCGCCGCTTGGTGCTCTCTATAAATCGTATATTGCTCTTCACCTAGTTCATTTTTTAATTGCGCTAAATAACCGCTAAGATCGGCACCAGAGATTTTGCCGCCAAAGTAAACTAAGCCACTGCTGTCTTTAAGCTCACTAATGTCTAACAGCAAAGTTTTATCAACATTCAATTCATTGGTTACCGTTTCATTTGATAACGGCGACAACGCTCTTGCTAAAGGTTTAGCTTGTTGCGTTTTTACTGCCGATATGGTTTTTTCTGTTGGTACGACATTATCCACTAAATTCGTTGCCATCACGATATCAGTGCCAAAAAACATCATCATTATTACGTAAAAAAGATACTTACTATTATTGTTCATTTGGTTGTCCTATTTAAACTAAATTTAGCACTAGCATTACGCATTAATTAGCTAACGTAATTAAAAATTCTGGTGAAATTATCACTCAAGCAGTCGCTAGTAAGGAGAGATAAATCGTTTAATTTTATGCTACCACTGACATTAACTCGCATTAATCGATATACTTAGCAATGTTCTAGGAAAGCTTATTTAAAACACTGTACTAGAAGTTACATTAGTAATTTCCTGCACGTTTATCGTATTAATCACAAGTCGGAGTTACTTTTTCTTTAATGCTATTTTCAATCAGTCCGGAACTCTTTAATTATATTGCCATTACATTCGCGCGTTTTAAATGGCAGCTTTTGGCATGGAGTTTATTCTTTTTTTTACTTTTTATCGGCTTGCAGTCACAAATACAACTTAAAACACCCAGTATATTGGTATGGCTAGCGATACTTATTTTATTTATTGCTATTGAAAGTTTGGTTGTGTCAGCCTTTATGTTTTTCTTTCAGGTACTCCCCTCTACACGCGAAGAAAATGCTTCTTGGTATAAGTTCTACCGAGCGATTGAGTGGTGTGAAACCTTACTATTTACCATATTATTACCTTTGCCAATCATCTTGTTTTTCTATGCATTTATTCGCTTAGAAGCCATGCATTAAACAGCAAAGTCTTAAACAGAAAAACCACTTAAATATGTCGACGCTTTTGGGCATAAATCCCTAAAACACTAAAAATTGCCACGATCAAAGGTAAAACATAACGGTTTGGCACTTGTGACAATTGCTGAGATAACAATGTCGTCAACCATACCGTTAACAAGCCATAACCGAAGGCGCAAACTAAGATAAAGGTAATGCAGCGGATAATAAAATGCTGCCTAGCAACAAGCTTACGCACTGCGTTATTAATATCATTACCAAAAACAACCAATAACGTCGCCACAATAGCCATGGCTGTTTGATATTGATAACCACGAAACCACTGACCAATATCGATGAATAACTCAGTCATACGACCTCAAGATAAGTTTTAAATTAAAAGCCAATTCAATTTTTGCCGCTAGAAATAAATTAGCTATTTAACAAGGCAATCATTTCATCTTCGGTTAATACGCTGACCCCTAAGTCTTGTGCTTTAACTAATTTAGAGCCTGCTTTTTCGCCCGCCACCAAATAATGAGTTTTTGCTGAAACACTGCCAGAAACCTTTGCGCCTAAAGCTTGCAAAGCGGCCTTTGCTTCATTTCGGCCCATCTTACTCAGGGTACCGGTCAGCACAAAAGTTTGATCTTTAAGCGGTAACTCATCGTCACTTTTTACTTCAATATCAGGCCAGGACATAATAGCTTCAAGCTCTTCAACGACTTCAAGGTTATGGGCTTGGGCAAAAAAGTTAACAATGTTTTTCGCCACAATAACGCCAACATCAGGCACTTGTTGTAACTGCTCGTCATTGGCCGCTTTAATAGCAGCAAAGGTGCGAAAATACTGCGCTAAATTAGCTGCGGTGGTTTCACCCACCTCGCGAATCCCCAAAGCATAAACAAATTTTGCCAATGTGGTGCTTTTGGCTGACTCAAGACCCTTGATTAAGTTGTCGGCTGATTTTTGCCCCATGCGGGCCATCGTACTGACATCTAGGCTGGTTAATTTAAATAAATCTGCTGGGGTTTTTATCAAACCTTCATCAACTAACTGTTCAACTAATTTATCACCCAAACCATCAACATCAAGCGCTTTACGTGAAGCAAAGTGCTTAATTGCTTCTTTACGCTGCGCCTGACAATATAAACCACCAGTGCAGCGCAATACGGCTTCACCTTCCGCTTTCATCACGGCTGATTCACATACGGGACATACCTTAGGAAAACTGATAACTTCGGCATTTTCTGGTCGACGCTCAACAACGACACTGACAATTTGTGGTATCACATCACCGGCACGGCGAATAATCACGGTATCGTTAATTTGTATACCTAAACGGTCAATCTCATCTTGATTATGTAGCGTGGCATTACTCACCGTAACACCACCGACAAATATCGGTTTTAGCCTAGCTACTGGTGTAATTGCACCTGTGCGTCCGACTTGGAAGTCGACCGCTTCGAGTATGGTTAATTCTTCTTGTGCTGGAAATTTATAGGCGGTAGCCCAACGCGGTGCGCGAGCAACAAAGCCAAGTTGTTGTTGCAACGCAATATCATCGACTTTAAACACGGTACCGTCAATTTCGTAACTTAACGCTGCTCGTTGCTGTAAAATATGTTGGTAAAAGTCTTCAACCTGGGTAGCATTTTCAAGCAACTTAACTTCAGGGCACATAGGTAGCCCAAGCGCTTTAATTTGACACAAACGTTGATAGTGAGAAGTGGCTAGCCAGTTTTCACCTACTCCGTTGCCGTCTTCGCTTACGCCAACAAAACCAAGGCCATAAGCATAAAACGCCAAATTACGTTTGGCGGTAATTTTTGAGTCTAACTGCCTTAAGCTGCCGGCTGCGGCATTACGCGGATTAGCAAAACCTTTTTCGCCTTTTTTTATCGCCTGCTGATTTAAGGCATCAAAACTCGCCTTTGGCATAAACACTTCACCACGTACTTCTAAAACATCAGGGAAACTTGTGCCTTGCAAACGTAAGGGGATCGACTTTATGGTACGAACATTTTCAGTAATATTTTCACCAACGGTGCCATCACCACGAGTAGCGGCTTGCACAAAAACACCGTTTTCATAACGCAAGCTTACCGCTAAACCATCAAGTTTAGGCTCGGCACATATTGCAAAGTCGACGGTAGCTTTTGCTTGGCTTTTATTTAATCTATCAATCAAGCGCTTAACAAAAGCTTGCCATTCTTGTGCTGAAAAGACGTTGTCTAACGACAACATAGGTAATTGGTGTACTACTTGGCTGAATGACTTAAGCGCCACACCACCGACCTTTTGGCTTGGTGAATCAAGAAGCTTTAATTGCGGATATTCAGTTTCTAATGTCGTTAACTCGCGCATCAGTCGATCGTACTCTGCGTCAGGAACGCTCGGTTCATCAAGCACGTAATATTGGTGATTATAACGATGAATTTGCTGACAGATTACAGCCATGCGATTAATAATATTTTCTTCAGACATAAGTTTTAGTTACTTTGAAAGTGAGTGCTAGTCGTCAATAAGGTGCCGCTAAACTATATTACAATGCTAGGACACGTTATTGACGAGTAGTTGACTGAGGTGAAAGTTTATAGCGAACCAATACGACGCTTGCGTTCAAACTCTCGAATAATACCCATATAATGTTGTTCAGTTTGTTTGGTCATCACACTACGCTTATCATCTAGCAGTTGCCCTTTAAACTCAACCGCAAGTTGTTTTGCCGCATTTAGCATTTGTTCAAATACTTCAAAAGCATCACCAGCATTAGGCAAGGTCATAAATAGCGTTATACCTTGGGTGGTAAAGTTTTCGATATCATCTAAATTAAATGTTCCAGGGTTTAACATATTAGCCAGGCTGAAGGTCACCTTGCCATTACCCGCGTTGTCTTGGTGGCGATGAAATATGTTCATTTCACCGTATTTCATCCCCAAGGTGAGTAATGTTGGCAACAACGCAGCACCTGACATGGTTTCGCCATCAGGCATAACCACTGAAAGCACGATAACCTGCGGTTCAATTTCAATTGCTACTGGCTTTTCAACTTCTTGTGCTGCTGACATATTTGGCATATCTTTAATGCCTTCATCACCAAAGTTTATTTCCATTTGGTTACGTTTAATTTTAGGCTTTCGAACATTTTTCTTACGTTCAATAGGTTTATTGACCAAAACTTCCGGTTTTGCCTGCGTAACTGGCTGCTGATAAACCGGTTTAGACGTTATTAGCTCAGGCTTGCTCGCTTGATTAATCAGTGATTCATTAACACCAGTTTCAGGAAAAAAGTCTTCATCAGTAACACTCTCTGGATAACGAGTTACCTCTGACAAGGCCTGTTGTTTTAAATGCTCAGGAACTTCTTCGGTATCGTTAAGCAAGGCACCAAAATTTAAGCCTTGCTCTTGTTGTTTTTCTTCAAAGGCGGCAAGCTGCACATCCTTTGGCATTGGCTCATCACTATGGAATTGTTCATCATCTTCAAGCGAATGCGATTTAGCATCATCTCTTGACGGATTAGCACCGACAACCTTGGGCTTACTGACACCATCTTGATCAAATCCAGAACCATCAAAACCTCGTGAAGATGGTGCCACAGGCTCATCTTTCGTTTTTAATTTATACGGGTTCTTTTGCTTTCTAATGGTCCAATAACCATGAATGAAAATGGCTGCTATCACGAGCGCACTGATAATAATTAATGTATTTCTGAAATTATCTTCCATTACCTAGCCTATTCTTATACTTCTGCCATGGCGATTGCTTCGTCAATATCAACCGCTACCATACGTGAAACACCTGGTTCAAACATAGTAACTCCAGTTAAATGTGACGCCATCTCCATAGCTATTTTATTATGACTTATATATATAAATTGCACTGTTTGCGACATTTCTCGCACTAGATTACAAAAACGACTGACATTTGCATCATCTAAAGGCGCATCCACTTCATCAAGTAAACAAAATGGCGCAGGGTTCAATCGAAAAATCGCGAACACTAATGATAATGCGGTCAGCGCTTTTTCTCCACCAGATAATAGATGAATTGTGCTATTTTTTTTGCCTGGGGGTCTAGCCATGATGGTAACCCCTGTATCTAATAAGTCTTCTCCCGTAAGCGATAAATACGCCTGTCCACCACCAAATACCTTAGGAAAGAGCAATTGCAGGTCTTTATTAACCTGATCAAAGGTTAATTTAAATTTATGACGACTCTCTTTATCAATTTTTGCAATGGCCGCTTCTAAAGTGGTTATGGCATTATTAAGGTCTTGATCTTGTTGGTCAAGGTAACTTTTGCGTTCAAACTGTGTTTCGTATTCTTCAATGGCTGCTAAATTTATCGCCCCGAGCAACTGGATGTCTTTCGCCAATTTAATTAAGTGCGCTTGCCAGAACGATTCTTTGGCATTTTTTGGCATAGCAGCAACAACGTCATCAATATTTTGCTGCAAGTCGGCAAGCACTTCCAGCGCGCTTTCTGCTCTTAATTTAAACCCTTCACTGTCTAACTGTAAGCGTGCGAGCTGTTCTCTTAATACCGCTATTTTATTTTGATTGGTTTTTTGCCCTAATTCTAATTCCGCCAAACGCGTTTGACTGTCATTTAAGGTTTTCTGATTAAATTGTAACTTTTCATTAATTGCCACTAAATTATCAAGCCATTCTGGCAATTGCTGTTCAAAAGCTTGTAGTGGTTCACTGTTATCAGAAACCACTTGGCTATTACTGGTTAACCTTAGCGTTAACAAGTTAATATTTTCTTGATTGGATCGAATACTTTGCTCACGTTGCAATCGTTGACTTTTAAGCTGCTCAACCACCAAGCTTAACTGATGACGTCGTTGATGTAAGTCTTGACTGCGACTTTGAATTTCTTCAATCGCCTGCTGTACATGTGTTTGTTGTTGAGAAAAATCATCAACTTCATTTCCAATATCATCAAGCAACGGAGTTAATTGTAGTTGAAAGTCTGCTAACTTTTGTTTGGCAATATTTTCACGTTTTTCTAAATCATCAATTTGTAGCACGAGTTTTTTTTGCTGCTCGCGCTGGTAAATATCATCCTGCGCTTGTGATGATATAGCTTTCTCTAGCTCATTAAGCTTACTTTGTAGGCTGGCTAAGCTATCATTTTTAGCCAGTTTATCGCTCTCTACCTGCGCAAGCTGCTCATTAAATTGGCGTTGTTGCTGCTCAAGTTGTTGTTGCTTTAACTTTAATTGCCCAATAGTGGCTTGTTCGGTTTCAAGCTTGCGCTGTAAACTAATATAGTCATAACCTTGTTCAAGTTTACCTTTTGACAACATTGCATGATTAAGCCAAGTACCATCCTGACAAATAATGCTTTCGCCACGCTTTAGCGCCGTTAACTGTTGTTTTGCTTGCTGATAACTATCGGCTAATAAAATATTATTAAAGTAATGAGTTAGCGCGGTAACCCCGGATACTTTACTGGCTAACGTGTTTGCTTGTATTGTTAACGGCTGTTGAGTGCTATTATTGTTAGTTGTCGCGCCTTGATAAACAAAACAGAGGTTATCAGCAGTTAAGTTACCCTCGCTATCAGCGTCAGGTAATATCGCAATAACGTGACCCGCTAACCAATGTGATAACGCCACTTCAACAGCCAACTCCCAACCATGCACAACATCGAGTTGACTTTGCAATGAAACAACATCATTTATACCTTGTAACGCAAGCCACTTCGCTTGCTTTTCACTCCAGGGTGATTTATCGCTAAGCTTGACCTTTAACTCATCAATGACCTGTTGTTTGACTGCGACTTGCCCAGTTGTAACGGCTAACTCTTGCTGTTGCATTTGAATGTTCTGTTGCAGTTCTGTTGCTTTTTGCCCGCATTCATTCAATTGATTTTTTATTTTCGTTATAGAGGCCAACTCATCATTACGCTGTTGCTGAAGTTGCTGCTCTGCGACACTATCTTGTGCGGGCAATAGCTTAATTTGCTCTCGCAAAGGTATAACTTGTTGAGTTATTTGCTCGATAATCGTTTGTTGTTGCGTAATATTGGCATGTACAGTCAATTTTTTTTCTTGTAGCTCAGTACGCTTTTGTTGCTGTTGCTGCCACTGGCTTTGCAAATGTTTTTGGCTAACTTGCTGTTGTTTAAGCTCCGTTTGACAAAGCTCTAACGAATCTTCTATTCTTTGTAGCTGAGGTTGTTGCTCATTTAACTGCTGATTGCCCAAATGTAATTGCTCTTGCTCAGTTAGGATCAGTTGTTGGGCATTGAGTAACTGCTGTTGAGTCAGTTTATTATCACTTTGTGTTTTTTCAGACTGCTCTTTCAAATATTTTACTTGTTGTTCAGCCCTTGCAATATCTTGCGTTAAATTAAGTTTTTGCTGATGCAACGTTTGATTATTATCGTTACAGGCCAATACAGTAGTTTTTAACTCTATAATCGCTAAATCATGTTGGCTGAGTTGAGCATTGTGGCTTTCAATTTTATTTTCAATCGCTAAAATGCGAGTTTGGTGCTCTCGCCTTTGCAGGTCGAATTTTTGCCAACGTAAAACAGCTAACTCGGCTTTATACTTACGTTCTTGTTGCTTTAATGATCGGAAACGCTTAGCGGCTTCAGCCTGTTGATGAAGCTTGTCGATCTGAACATCAAGTTCAAGACGAATATCGCTTAATCTGGCTAAGTTTTCTCTGGTGTGACGGATTCTGTTTTCGGTTTCTTTACGGCGCTCTTTATATTTTGAGATGCCTGCGGCTTCTTCAATAAATACTCGTAATTCTTGCGGTTTAGATTCAATTAATCGGGAAATAGTGCCTTGTTCGATAATCGCGTAACTACGCGGCCCAAGGCCAGTGCCAAGAAAAATATCAGTAATATCTCTACGGCGACATTTTGTGCCATTTAAAAAATAGTTATTGATACCTTCACGGTTAACGATACGACGCACAGAAACTTGGTTACGATCAGCCATATTACCTTGAATACGGCCCTGAGTATTGTCAAACACCAGTTCAACACTGGCTTGACCAATAGGCTTTCGCGTAGCAGCACCATTAAATATAACATCGGTCATGGCATCACCACGCAAGTTCTTCGCTGAACTTTCGCCTAATACCCAACGCACGGCATCAATTATATTCGATTTTCCACAGCCATTGGGTCCAACGATAGCGGTCATTTGTTGTTCAAATGGCACAATGGTTGGATCAACAAATGATTTAAAACCTGCCAACTTTATATGCTTGAGTCGCATTAAATCGAATAACCTAATCGTTGCTAGTAACTGTCAAAATTTCAACAAAATAGTAGTGAAATTTGAACAATTTAAAAAAAATAAGTCAAAACCTATATAATTGCCGTCACTGTAGCAGAAATTGATGCAATTTGTAACATCACAATGCTGTTCATATCCAGCTAAGGATCCTATAATCGAGCTATGAATATCAACTAGTTAGGTTAATTAAACAACAATGAATAGTCACAACAAATCTCCTTTAGCAAACGGTGGCGCTGGGTATTTTATCAAAGGCTTTGAGCTGATCCGAACGCCAGGTATTCGCCGTTTTGTTTTTATCCCGTTAACGGTCAACCTGATACTTTTTGGCTATGCATTTTATTATATGTTTTTGCAGCTCGAAAGTTATATGTTGACGCTAGAAGATTGGCTCGGTGAATCATTTTCTTGGCTAAGTAGCTTTATTTGGCCATTAGCGGTTTTATTTATATTGGTTGTTTTTTCATTTATTTTCAGCTCAGTTGCCAATTGGTTAGCCGCGCCTTTCAATGGTCTTTTGTCAGAAAAAGTAGAGGCCTTACTGACAAATCAACCACTGAACGATGGCAGTGCTTTTGATGTGGTGAAAGACATTCCAAGAACCCTCGACCGTGAGCTTAGCAAGTTTGGTTATTATCTGCCGCGCGCTATTGGCTTCTTTTTACTTTATTGGATATTACCAGTTATTGGTCAAGTGCTTTGGTTTTTATTTCTTGCTTGGATGATGGCAATACAATATAAAGATTACCCATTTGATAATCATAAAATTAGCTTTACTGATATGCGCCATGCGTTAACACAACGTAAGGGGTTAAGTTATAGTTTTGGTATTACGACGGCACTATTTTCGATGATCCCCTTAGTCAATTTAGTGGTTATGCCGGTGGCCATTTGTGGCGCGACAGCGCTTTGGGTCGATCACTATCGTGACGAATTTGTTGACCGTTCATAGAAATCAAATAATAATCGTTAAGTTATTAAGTTTTAAACAATCAGCATAAGCATTAAACATACTTTGGTGCTTGTTTGAACGCCTGGTGAAATACTCATCAGTATACAAAACAAGCACCTTAGCGAAAGTTTGACAGCAAAAAAATCAAGGTGCACACTAAATACTTGTGTATTACATTAAGAATTAATAAGGATCCAGTGATGCAACCACTGCGTTTTATAGCTAAGAAAGCAATTTTACCTAGCGCGCTATTACTACTTACCATCAGTTTGATATTTAATATCAACAGTGCTCATGCAGAAACAATTGATAGCGGGAAAAGTACACTAGAAAAAATTGATATTGCGATTATTAACGATGCACGTATCTTTGCGAAATTTGATGAAAGCATGCCGGCGGTGGTTAATTACTTCACCCCATTAACAGAAGGTGCTGTCATCGATTTTTATAATAAGAGTTACGGTGAACCGGTTAAACGTGAACGTAAGCGCGGCCGTTTAACACTGAATTATCAACAAACACAACAGCAAATACGCGTGGTTATTTCTCAACAAAACAACTTACGCCAAGTTGATGTGCTGGTTGAAAAAAGCATGCAAAAGTAATAATTCACCGTAGCAGCATTAAACCAAGCTAATAAAGTAACAATTGGCTAGCTTGGTTAGAATACCGATTAAGCACTAACTTACTCGGCCTAAAGGCTCCTTTAATCTTTAAGTAGTCACGCTGCAAACGTTTTATATCTATCGTACTAAATTATCGCTTAACTAACGTGTCCTCTCACTTGTAATTTTTTATCACGTTTTTTTATATGTGCGATACTGCTGCTACCTAACCAAAGAGCCGCAATATCGGTGTATTCTTTATTACCGCTAAGCCTTAGTAATTTATCTTTTATCGCAAGATCAAAATCGTCCCAGCCCATCCAGATTCTGGTCAGTTTTCTAGCTGAAACCTCAATTTTAACATCCACTGAAAAGCCTCGATTGATATAGCAGAGATCAATTTCATTATTTTCAAAGATCAACCAATGCTCACTTTTATTTTCAGCAACGTCGGTAAGGAAAAAGTATACGATAAATGGATCAGGCAATACGGGATGTATATTCATATTACGCCTAATGTCCCACATCAGAAAACTAGCATCAATATTCTCAAGTGATGGTTCAGTTTCCAACCATTCTTGCCCCCAAGATGCCATGGTAAAAACAATCGGTTCAAGCGCATGTCCTGCTTGAGTCAAAATATACTCTATTTGACCGGTAGAACGTTTTTCATGGCGAGTGATTAAGCCGATCTGTACTAGCTCTTTTAAGCGAGTCGACAATAGGGTTCTCGACATTCGCGGTACGCCTCGACTAATGTCATTAAAGTTTGTTGACCCGAACAACAGTTCTCTAAATATCAGTAATGTCCACCTATTACAAAGAAATTCTGATGCCATTGCTAGCGGGCAATACTGTCCATAAGATGTCGAGCTCATGTTGTTTTCCTTGGTCTAAGCACTCATTAAAGTCTAACGGCTATTGCATTTCGCGCAAGCAAGGTAGTAAATTTTATGTACCTAGTAGTCCAAACCATGCACTAGACAAGCTCAACGGTTACTTCTAACGTAGAGAGAGTGGAATAAAAAGGACAACGACCATGAGTATTCAAATAAATAGTAATGATGGAAAAAGTATCTATTTAGGAGCTGATATCATTGACAGTTTTTCAGCCAATTTACGCGGCGAGCTATTAAATGCTAAACATCCAAAGTATGGACAAGCCAGGCAAGTATGGAATGGCATGATCAATAAATCCCCTGCGCTTATTGCTTGTTGTACGGGGGCTACCGATGTGGTTACAGTAGTAACATTTGCTCGTGATCATAACTTATTGCTGTCGGTAAAAGGTGGCGGGCATAATATTGCGGGCAGTGCGGTTTGTGATGGAGGATTAACGCTAGATTTAAGTGCAATGAACGGTGTGCTAGTTGACGTAAAAAACCGCACGGTACAAGTACAAAGCGGCGCGTTACTCGGGGATATTGATCATGAAACCCAGCGTTTTGGTTTAGCGGTTCCGACTGGTATAAATTCAACTACGGGTATCGCTGGACTTGCCTTAGGAGGTGGTTATGGCTGGTTGAGTAGAGCCTTTGGCCATACCGTTGACAATATTTTGTCGGCTGACATCGTCACGGCAAATGGTGAATTTTTACACTTGTCGGAACAAGAAAATATCGATTTATTTTGGGCTATTCGCGGTGGCAGTGGTAATTTTGGCGTTGTCACTAACTTTACCTTTAAGTTACATTCAGTTGGCCCGACGATCCTCAGTGGTCCCGTGATCTTTCCAATAACGCAAGCAAAACAGGTATTGCAGCAATATACTCGCTTAGCGCGTGAATTACCGGACCAAGCTTCATGTTGGTTTGTTATTCGCCAAGCACCAGCGTTTCCCTTTCTTGACGAAATTCATCATGGTGAAACCGTGTTAATATTGGCCATGTCTTATGTTGGCGATATCGAAGCAGGTGAAAAAGCATTAGCACCCTTGCGTGCGCTCGGTCAGCCACTTGCCGATGCTGTTGGCCCCTGCCCTTATAAAGGCTGGCAGGCTGCATTTGATCCCTTATTAGCCGCTGGGGCTCGTAATTATTGGAAGTCGAGTGACTTTACCGACATATCAGAACAGGTCATTGATATTTTACTCGCCGCTTCATCCAACTTACCGTCAAATGAATGTGAAATTTTCATTGCACAGCTCGGCGGAGCAGCATCCCGTGTGCCATCAGATGCTATGGCTTACCCGCATCGTTCAACAGCATACACCATGAATATTCATGGTCGTTGGCAATCACCAGCACTTGATGACGAAGCTATCGCTTGGGTGCGAGAATTATTTAATCAGGTAGAAATATTCTCGACAGGCAGTGTTTATGTTAATTTCGTGCCTGAAAATGGTGAAATTAGAAAAATTGGCCCCTACGGGGCAAATAAAGCACGTTTAGAAAAAATCAAAGGAAAAGTAGATCCAAGTAACTTATTCCATACCAATATAAATATTGCACCGAAACTTAATTAACTTCATTTTTGTCGGCATAAAAAAGCCGAGCATTAAATAGCTCGGCTTAAAATAAAAGTATTTATAGCAACTAGTTGAGCAAAATAGCGTCAACAGTGCCTTGCGCTAATGGGTGGTAACCTGGGCGCGCTTTTTTATAAACCGCTTGTGCCCACTCTTTACCTTTAGCTGACTTGGCCAATTCTTTATACAAAGGCACAATCAGTTTACGACGACCGATCGATTCTAAATATGTTGCCATTGCAGGGTAAACCACATCGTAACCTGAACGTAACGCTAATAAGTACCAGGCATGAGCAACTTCAGCATTAGTACTATTAGTTAAATTAAACGCTTGGTCCAAATTGCTCATACGTTCATTAGAAATGCTCAACGGCAAGTTGTTAATAAAGTGCAACCATTCATGTAATGTCCAAGCTTTAGTCGGTATTTGAGCTAACTCAAGCTGAGCACTAGTCCACTGCGAGATATAGCTATCAATTTTAACAAAAGCATCTGAGCGAGGTTTAGGTGTGAAGCTTGGTAAGCCTTGCTCATAAATCCATTCGTTTAGTTCTTTATCGCTAACAATACCGGCATATTTATGAGTTAAATTTGCTTTTAAATAGATAACAAAGTTCTTAGTTCCTAAACTTTGAAAAGCATGATCATCAAAGTACTGCATGATAAAGGTGTCAAACTTTTCACGACCAAACTTTTGCTCCAAATACACTAAAAACAGCTGGCCTTTAGTATAAGGGACACCCGAAAAGGCATCATCAGGATCACGGCCGTTAAGATCAATATACAATTGTGTGTCACCCGGCGGTAGCTCTGCAATTTCATAACCTAAATTCTGCGCATCGAGTGCACGCTCCATCAGGGCTCTATCAGCACCAAACACCGCTTCCATGATGCGATTTTCAACATAACTGGTAAAACCTTCGTTTAACCATAAATCTTGCCAGCTCTCATTGGTGACTAAGTTACCAGACCAAGAATGTGCTAATTCATGAGCAATTAAGTTAACCAGACTTTTATCACCTGCAACCACAGTCGGTGTGATAAAAGACAATCGAGGATTTTCCATGCCGCCAAACGGAAAGCTCGGTGGTAAGATTAATAAATCGTAACGGCCCCAACGATAAGCACCGAATAGCTTTTCGGTTTCATCAATCATCAGTTGCGTATCATCAAATTCGGCAACTGCACGATCCAAAATGTACTGCTCAGCATAAATACCAGTTTGCTTACTCATGGCCTTAAATTGCAAATCACCAACGCCAATAGCAATTAAATAAGCGGGAATGGCTTGTGGCATTGAAAATGAATAATCTCCGTCTCGCTCAGTACCTGGAGCGTTATCTGCACTCATTACCGCCAGCAAGTCATCCCTTGTCGTGATGCGAGCGTTGTATGTCATACGAACACTTGGTGTATCTTGTATTGGTATCCAAGAGCGTGCATGAATGGCTTGGCTTTGGCTAAACATAAAAGGCTTGTCTTTGCCGGCAGTTTGCTCAGGCGATAACCATTGTAAACCTGATGCTTGCGGAAGTGAGTTATAATAAACTCTTATTGTTGGTGTTTTAAAAGGCGTATTGATGGTTAGCTTCGCGCCCATAACATCATCACGTTTAGCTAATTTATAATTTAGTTTTACCCACTGATTATTGGCATTTTTTGCCATCACGCGATGAATTTCTAAATCACGAGTATCTAGCATGACATTAGCAATATCATCGCTGAGCCAATTAAGCGTTAATTCAGCAAATCCTTTTAATGACTTCTCATTAAAATCAACATTTAAATCTAAATACAGGTGACTAACTTTTACTTGATCATAGTTTGCATAAGTCAGCGCATCAGTGACTTGTGCGGAGGCTAATTGTACCCAAGAGAGCTGAACAGCACAGCACACGATGGCAACAAAACGAATAAAAAATTTCATAAATTGTATCCAATACTAAAGAGGCCTGTAGATTACAGTGAATCTACAGGCCTCTTCAAGTGCTAATTATGACTTAACTGACTATGGCTGCTCCATCCGGATAACAACACGACGGTTTTTGCTGCGACCGATAATGGTTTCATTCGAGGCTACATGACGTTTTTCACCATAGCCGGTGGCTTCAATACGACTTGCGTCAATACCACGGCTAACAATAAGATCGCGCACTTTATTTGCTCGACGTTCTGACATTTTCAAGTTGGTATTTCGTCCACCATAACTATCTGAATAGCCGTCAATTAATACCAGTTCAAGCTGAGGATCGAGTGATAAATATTCGACAATCATATTCATACGCTTTTGTGACGCTTTAGTTAATTTGTCTGAACCAAATTGATAGTTTAATACCGTATAAGAAATATCATCAAAGCTGAAATCAAGTAAATTACCAACACAGCTAACAAAGGCTTGATAAGCTTTTTGAAAGCGCGCTGTCGACAAACCAACCATAATTTTATCGTTATCGCTGTACCAGTCATTATAGTAGAATGTTGGGCTCATACCTTGATCCAATTCGTTCAGCATGTTCCAAGCAATTTTTTTCGGCAAACTAGGCGAAAATTGTTTATGTAGCTTCATGTCGGCAAGCATTCTACCCGCAACGCCAGGACGCCAGTTAGGTGCCTCAGAACGCACTTCCGCTAAAGAGTAACTATCAGGCAGTCGCATCATTTCTAGTTCGAATTCCATATTCATTTTACGATTTGCCGAGCTATAAAATTTCGCTTCGCCATAACGAGGAATTTGATGTGACAGTGTGCACTGTAAACGAGAGTCATCAGTCAACTGCCAATTTGAGTTTTCAATATCAGCACGATACTGTCTAATGTTCGCATTAGTTTGGCAAACAAATAGTGATAATATAATTAGCGTAATAGTTTTTTTCATAACAATAATTTTCATGTCAATTAATCTGAGTTTAATAGCGACATCTTTTACTATCGACAAAATCACTAATAACTTTAACAGTTAAATAAAAATTACCAAAATTAATTTCATCGCTTTTAATTTTCGGTGGTGCCTTAGCCGCTCATTTCTGCGATAATCTCGAACAATATTTTTTGTTAACTAATTTCCTGCACCTTTATGTCTGATAATTCTAAAACTACGAGTACCAACACCGAAAAGCCATTAATTTCTCAACGTTTTCGCGGTTACTTCCCTGTCGTTATTGATGTTGAAACCGCCGGCTTTAACGCCCAAACAGATGCATTGCTCGAAATTGCTGCCACAACCTTAGCCTTAGATGAAACAACTGGACAATTTAGTTTAGATGAAACTATACACTTTAATGTTGACCCCTTTGAAGGTGCTAATTTAGAACCTGCTGCATTAGAGTTTACGGGTATCGATCCGACGAACCCATTACGCGGCGCAGTTGATGAAAAAAAAGCACTAACAGAAATCTTTAAACTTATACGCAAAAAAATGAAAGCAGCGGGATGCCAGCGCGCTATTATGGTGGCACACAACGCCGCATTTGACTTAGGTTTTGTTAATGCGGCTACCGAGCGCTGTTTAATTAAACGTTCACCTTTTCATCCGTTTGTTAGTTTTGATACCACAACCCTATCAGGCTTAGCACTAGGTCAAACGGTATTAGCAAAAGCTTGTGCAACAGCGAATATCGACTTTAATAACAAAGAAGCACATTCTGCATTATATGACACAGAAAAAACCGCCGAACTGTTTTGTTATATTGTCAATAAGTGGCAACAATTAGGTGGTTGGCCTTTAGCTGCTGATGATGAAATTGAAGAAAATACATTAGCAAATTAATTTGCCAATGTTAAAAGATCAAAGGCTGTTCATAAAGCTAAAAAATTAAAATAACGATTTAGCCTTTCGACGATTGTTGATTCTAAAAAGCATATTTTTCAACGCGATTATCATTAAACAAAAAGCTAAAAACTGTAACGCAGGAAACTGAGTTTTTAGTAATAATATCATCGCGATCGCGAAATAAGCATAAGGCATATATTCATAAATAATCGGGGGAAGTGTTTGCCGATATTTTTCATTGTCTTTATAGCGATCAACTCGACGATAGTTAGAGCGCTGAACTAACATGATACAACCAACGATATAAAACAGCCCTGCCGATGTGTAAACCATCCAAGTATCATAAAATGCCAATAAATAAGCGCAAATTAAAAAACATAAGTAAGGTAAATTTTCATAAATAACTTTAGGATAAAACACCTTAACTCCTTATTGCGTTAATTCGCTTACATATCGTCTGCATGGTAGAAAGCCAAAGGGGTTCCTCCCACGTTGGTGAATAGCATGACCAAATAACCAGATTCAATAACTAAGCACTTTATTTCAGCATAGTCATAAAATACAACTTTTCAATGAATTCATAAACTTTCCGGTAAATTGCAGAGACAAAAAAAGCCGCAAAAAGCGGCTTTTTTAAAACAAATAGTATAGCTTAAATATTAAAGCTTATCTGCGTTATCCGTAAGGTAAGCAGCAACACCTTCAGTAGTTGCTGTCATGCCTTTATCACCTTTGTTCCAGCCTGCAGGACAAACTTCACCGTGATCTTCATGGAATTGTAACGCATCAACCATACGGATCATTTCATCAACGTTACGACCTAATGGTAAGTCATTAACTACTTGGTGACGTACATTGCCTTCTTCGTCAATTAAGAATGAAGCACGAAATGCAACGCCAGCTTCTGGATGCTCAACGTCATATGCTTTACAAATTTCATGTTTAACATCAGCAACTAATGTGTATTGAACTGGACCAATACCACCATCGTTTACTGCAGTGTTACGCCATGCATTATGAGAAAATTGTGAATCAATAGAAACACCAATAACTTCAACGCCACGGCTTTTGAATTCTTCCATACGGTGGTCGAATGCTAATAATTCTGAAGGACATACAAAAGTAAAATCAAGTGGGTAGAAAAATACTACGGCTTTTTTACCTTTAATCGCTTGCGCTAGGTTAAAGCTTTCAACGATTTCACCTGAACCTAAAACTGCTGCTGCGGTAAAGTCTGGTGCTGCGCGACCTACTAATACACTCATTATATTCTCCAATTTTTAAAAATAATTATTTAGGTTTATCAAACGTTCAAATCCAACAAAAAATTAAACATGACTAGTTCCAAAAAACCTGGGTTATTTAACGTTAACATCAACTAGTATGGTGACGTTAAGTGATAATTCAATAGCTATTCAGAACTTTCTTCTGAGCCGTGCTTCGCAGCAGTTTCAGTGATCAAGGTTTGTAACTCACCTTGCTGATACATTTCCATAATAATGTCACAACCACCAACAAGCTCGCCATCAACCCACAGTTGTGGAAATGTCGGCCAATCTGCATATTTTGGTAATTCAGCACGAATATCTGGATTTTGTAAGATATCAACATAAGCGAACTTCTCACCACACCCCATCAATGCTTGAGAAGCTTGAGACGAAAAACCACAACTGGGTAATTTTGGTGAGCCCTTCATATAAAGGAGAATGGTGTTTTCACTGATTTGTTCTTTAATGCGTTCAATTGTATCCATAATAACCTCGAAAATTAATACTTACTGTGCTCAATACTTAGAGTAAAACTGACGAAATAAACAGAACAATAAATACTAAAGCAAAAAATTTATATATTAAAACATAATAGCCTTGATAAAACCTATGGTAATACCTATATATTTGAGTAAACTATGTAAGCTTTAAATACCCGAGTAGTTTACTAGGTTTTAGAAAAAAACAAACTACTTCTTTAAATTTTGCATAAGAATAAATTTTTATAATCACTTCCTGGAGAATATAATGGCTATCGAGTTACCAGCACTACCATATGCAATGGATGCACTAGCACCACACATTTCACAAGAAACATTAGAGTTTCACTATGGTAAGCACCACAACACGTATGTTGTAAAACTAAACGGTCTTATTGAAGGCACTGATTTTGAAGGTAAATCTTTAGAAGACATCGTTAAGTCATCTACTGCTGGTGTTTTCAATAACGCAGCACAAATTTGGAACCACACTTTTTACTGGAATAGCTTAAGCCCTAATGGCGGCGGCGAGCCAACAGGTGCATTAGCAGACGCTATTAATGCAAATTTTGGTTCATTTGCAGAATTTAAAGCAAAATTCACTGATAGCGCTATCAATAACTTTGGTTCTAGCTGGACTTGGTTAGTGAAAAACGCTGACGGAAGCCTTGCTATTGTTAATACATCAAATGCAGCAACACCATTAACTGATGAAGGTGTTACGCCACTGATGACAGTAGATTTATGGGAACATGCTTACTACATTGATTACCGTAACCTTCGTCCAAGCTACATGGAAGGTTTCTGGGCACTCGCTAACTGGGATTTTGCTGCGGCAAACTTCGCTTAATATCGAGTAAAATATATTAGCGTAAACTTTAAAAGGCCAGAATATTTTCTGGCCTTTTTATTTGCCTAAAACTTTATCAACAACATGTCGTAAAACACGCTTGAATAAAAAACTTATTTAACCAACAAAGTACTTGCAATCAACTTAGTTCTATTACAACGAATATAAAAAAGGCAACCGTATCGCTTTATTAGCACAGTTGCCATAGGGGCTGTTGATCTTTGTTTAATAATTCAGCTGAGAGATAAAATCACCTTAATTAAGGCGAAAATGGTGTAGTTTAGTCATCTAAATTAACTATTTTCAACGCAAAGTAAGGTGATTTTAGCCTCAGCCCTTTGGGCAATGGCTATTTTTAACGCTAGCGGCATTAGAATTTCACTTATTTGGAACAACCAAACCCCGTTCATTCTGCTTTGCTAACATTAAAAACAACCTATTGCTGAAAATATAAACAAAGCTCAACAGCCCCTAATGTTTTCATGTCATCGATTAGTGGTTGCTAGTTATTATTCAGCAAGCTCTTTTAGCACTTCATCTTTGAGCTCGAGCCAAAGTTTACCTGACTCAACACCATATTTTCGAACCGCAAATACTGATTCATCAAATTGACCTGCTTTAGCAAGTTCAATCAGATTTTTATAGTAAATACGCGTAATTTCACGTCCGCGTGGGTGGGTAAAATACAAACTACCTAAGCGCGAGTACAAGCCTCTAAAACCGTTTAAAATCAACAAATATATAGAGTTACCTGACGCTACAACCAATTCTTTATTAAGTTTATAATCAAACTCAGCAAAGGCTTCGCCATTATCTTCTACATCTTCAATTGCTGATAATAGTTCGATAGCTTTTTCAGGGTTATTTTTAATCGCACCACGCACATAAATAGCACTAATATTGGTACGTGCTGACATTAAGTTATCGACTAAATCAGGAATACCTTCTTGGTCAAGTTGCGCTAAAGTTTCAAGAATATTAAGGCTAGAAGTCTCCCAAAAGTTATTCACTTTGGTCGGTTTACCGTGTTTAATCGTCAACCAGCCATCACGCGCTAAGCGCTGTAAAACTTCTCTTAATGTCGTTCTTGTGACGCCTATAAGTTCTGATAATTCACGTTCAGCGGGTAATATAGTACCCGGTGGAAATCCACCATTCCAAATAGATTCAACAATATACTGTTCGGCAAATCCTGCTGGACTGTGCGCTTTTATGACCATGTGGCTCCACATCGCTTGGGTTGACTATAATTGAAACTGATTGTACCAGAACAAGCAATTGACACAAGCGCAATAAAACCTATACGTTTTGTAGCCGCTGCCAGTTAAGCTGAGAACTCAAGATGACTTGGGAGTTTTATCACTTATAATTATAACAGCCGATGCAAGTGAGCATTGTTACTTGGTCTTTTACTATCGATATAAATAAGGATTGCTATGGCGTTTTTAATAACGCTTGAATTTATAGTTGCTTGCCTAGCGAATGCGCTATTAAGCTTTAAATCCTCGTGTTTTCTCATATTCCACTAAGCCTTACCAAGCCTCAATTTGCAGCATTGGCCATTGTTCTTGCCATTTAGTTGCCTTACTTTCATAAATAGCTTGATTCACTAACACTTTATTTGGCCTTACTCGAAGTGAGAACATATCTTGAAAACCGTGTGGGGCAATAAACTCTAATTGCTGGTCTTTAATACGCATTGCCAAACAAGCGCCAATAATCGGCCAAGTAGATATCGACTCTTGAACACTAACGTACGCAGTTTTTGGTATACCAAAACGCTCTTCGTACCATAAATGTATTCTTGCAATGTTTTTAACATCAAATGGGATATCGGTATTTATCAATGTTTCATTAAGCGTACTAATATAGTTATGTTCGGACTGCCAAGTTAAATCTTCATCATCCCAATATAAAATGTCGATATCTTTTATATAACTATTAATTTCATAGCCATGAATGGCATTCCATACATTTTGAAATATTACTCCGCCACCAAGCCATGCATTAGGAAGTGTAGATAATTCATCTAATACTTGTGAAATGATGTCAATGGACATGACAAATTCTGACAATAACTTAACTTGCTCAGTTAGAGATAAGTGTTGCGCTGTTAATAATTTATTTTTCATATCCATATTGATATCGTTTAATGCGCTCATAAGGCCACTTTACGTAATTAACGGTGTTGGTAAAATGCTAGGGGCAGTTGATCTTTGTTTAATCATTCAGCTGAGAGATAAAATCACCTTAATTAAGGCGAAAATGGTGTAGTTTAGTCAGCTAAATTAACTATTTTCAACGCAAAGTAAGGTAAGGTAATTTTAGCCTCAGTTCTTTGGGCAATGGCAATTTTTAACGCTAGCGGCGTTAGAATTTCACTTATTTTGGAACAACCAAACCCCGTTCATTCTGCTTTGCTAACATTAAAATCAACCTATTGCTGAAAATATAAACAAAGTTCAACAGCACCTAATGATTGTATATCGAAAAAATGTATTTGAGTGCAAGCTTGCTGAAAATACCTACAATTGATATTTCAAGCTAGCGAGCTAATTATTAAGAAACTTTTCATCAATAGATTTTTAGTCATAAATTTGATCTAGCTTATGGAAGTATAAGTTAAGCGAATAAAGCTATTTTTCAATAGTTCAGATAATAAATGTGACTTATTTACAATGATAACATTTGAGCTTAAACTGCCAAGAGTCATAAATTTATATAAAAATAATAGATACATCAAAATAAACACTAATCCTAGCTCTTAATTTTTTAAAAGGTTCATTATGCAGCAATCATTTATGGGTGCGTTTTACAAAAACTTTCTCGGCAATTCGCCTGAGTGGTACAAACTCGCCATTATTTCATTTTTAGTTATCAATCCACTGCTATTCTTTTTTGTCGACCCTTACATAGCTGGCTGGGCTTTGGTTATTGAGTTTATCTTTACCTTAGCAATGGCGCTTAAATGTTATCCGTTACAGCCTGGTGGCTTATTAGCAATAGAAGCAGTCGCGATAGGGATGACTAGCCCCAATCAAGTCATGCATGAGATGATCCTCAACTTTGAAGTAATTTTGTTATTAATCTTCATGGTTGCTGGGATTTACTTTATGAAGAGCTTATTGTTATTTTTATTCACAAAAATAGTGACTAAAGTTCGCTCCAAAGTCATGGTGTCATTACTGTTCTGTTTCTCTGGTGCTTTCTTATCGGCTTTCTTAGATGCGTTAACCGTTATTGCCGTGATTATCAGTGTTGCTGTCGGCTTTTACTCGGTTTACCATAAAGTTGCTTCAGGTAAAGAAGTACTTATAGATCATGACCATGACCATACCACTGACAACGAATTAGCTGAATATTCTCGTGCTGATTTAGAACAGTTTCGCGGTTATTTGCGTAACTTAATGATGCATGCTGGGGTAGGTACAGCGTTAGGGGGGGTTTGTACTATTGTTGGCGAACCACAAAACTTAGTTATTGGTCAACAAGCAGGTTGGGAGTTCCTTGAATTTGCTATTCGCATGTCACCCGTGACAATTCCAGTCTTTTTTGCCGGCATGTTAACTTGTGTACTTTTAGAGAAACTCAAATGGTTTGGTTACGGTGTGGCGTTACCAGAAAATGTTTACAATGTTTTAAATGAGTATGATATTGCCCAAAGCCAAAAACGTAACAAACTCGATAATGCTAAACTTGTAATTCAAGGCGCTATTGCCGTTTGGTTAATTGTTGGGCTAGCGCTTCATTTAGCGCCTGTAGGCATTATTGGCTTGTCTGTTATTATTTTGGCAACAGCCTTTACTGGGGTGACTGAAGAACATCAAATTGGGCATGCCTTTGAAGAAGCATTACCTTTTACTGCATTACTAGCCGTATTTTTTGCCGTCGTTGCCGTTATTGTTGATCAATCTTTATTTACCCCAGTCATCACTTGGGTATTGACCTTTGAAGGTAATATGCAACTTGTTATGTTCTATTTAGCTAACGGATTTTTATCCATGGTCAGTGATAACGTCTTCGTTGGTACGGTATACATAACAGAAATTACCAAAGCGTTAGCTGCAGGACAAATTACTCGTGACCAATTTGATCTACTTGCTGTTGCTATCAACACAGGTACCAACTTACCAAGTGTTGCAACGCCTAATGGTCAAGCCGCATTCTTGTTCTTATTAACGTCAGCATTAGCACCGTTAATTCGCTTGTCCTACGGTCGCATGGTTATTATGGCATTGCCATATACAATCGTACTCACCCTGGTAGGTTTACTGGCTATTTCTACCGGTCAACTGTCAAAATATACTGAAATATTTTATGACGCGGGAATTATACAGCACCATAGTGCTGGACCGGCAACTAAAGTACCTGGTGGGCATTAGTCGCTTTGTATAGATATAAGCTAGTATAAAATCTAACAAAAGCGCCCTTGTGGCGCTTTTTGATTATTGTTAGCATGCATAAAATTTTATAACAACAATAACTCAGTCACAGGTGGCATTTCGTGAATTTCTTAAGTCTATTACCCCTAAATCAACGCGCATGGCAATTACTTGCTGCTAGTGCCCTATGCTTCGAACTAATCGCATTATACTTTCAATATGTTATGGGACTTGAGCCTTGTATTATGTGCATTTATCAACGCACGGCAATATGGGGTATATTTTTAGCAGGTGTTGTTGGTGCGTTAGGATGTCAGTTCATATTGTTACGTATCGCAGCGTTTGGCTTATGGGCAACGGGCGCTATTTGGGGCTTTATTATTGCGTTAGAGCACGTTGACATGCAATCAACCACCATGTCATTTTTATTTAGTTGTGAGTTTATTCCAAACTTCCCAACTTGGGCACCATTACATCAATGGCTGCCGGCTTTGTTTGAAGCAACCGGTGACTGTGGTGATATCAAATGGCAATTTTTAGGCTTTACTATGCCACAAGTGATGGTATTAATATTCGGACTTTATAGTGCCGCCTTTGTCTTTATTTTATTAGCGCGCTTACAAAAGCAAAGAACGCTTTAATCTACTATCGATATCACCAGTAGTTTTCGCTATTGGTGATATCGACCCAGTGAATTAGCCAGCTTGGGTAACTAACCTGAACTCTGGATAATGGATATGCGGATGAAGTTATAAAGCCTTTATCTTCAAATACATACAAATAAGTTATCCGTGGATTGATATATTATTTTTATCAATGTCATAAGTTTTGCGTGAATCAAGGCAAGTTTGTGTACCTAAT
>CAJXUN010000017.1 GCA_913061475.1 uncultured Colwellia sp.
TTCGTATCAAAATGAGCATAAAACAGGAATGATTTGATTAGTGAATCAGGTCAGGTTTGTGGCATTAGCTAGCATTTTAAAATAACTTGTGCCACGGGCAATTATGAGCTTGTCGCTGCCTGTTGTTATAGCACAAACCTAGTGTTAACAATTGTCAGTTCCATCTAAGCTAGTACATTTCCAACATCGATCCTTTATGACTCTTATCGTTATCTCCCTGTATAAAATAGCTCAGATTAAGGCTGAAATTTAGATAAATCCTTATATTACAGTCACAAAAAAAGCGCCAGAAGGCGCTTTTTAATGGCAGTTGCTAAGCGTTACTTACTTAGTGCTTCGCCTAAATGAGGGCGAATATCTTTCAATATTTCTTTTGCTAAGCGTGGGCTACTAGCTACAATGTTACCTGAATTACTGTGGTTATGACCACCAACAAAATCGGTAACTAACCCCCCCGCTTCGATAACCATTAGTTCACCAGCAGCGGTATCCCAAGGTTTTAAGCCGATTTCAAAATAACCATCAACACGGCCAGCAGCAACGTATGCTAAATCAAGTGCAGCAGAGCCAGCACGACGCATATCTGAAGTTTTGCCGAACAAGGTTTTAAACATTTCTAAATAAGCATTGGTGTGTTGTTTATGTTTGAAAGGAAAGCCAGTCGCTAAGATAGAACCTTTAAGTTCTTTTGATTGTTTAACGCGAATACGAAAACCGTTTAATTGTGCGCCTTTACCGCGACTTGCGGTAAATAGCTCGCCACGGATAGGATCGTAGATCACTGATTGATCTAATTTTCCTTTAACTTTTAAGGCAATTGAAACCGCAAAGTGTGGAATACCTTTAACGAAGTTAGAGGTTCCGTCAAGTGGGTCAATGATCCATTGATAATCGCTGTCTTTTCCTTCAATTAATCCACACTCTTCACCAATAATAGTGTGATTAGGGTAAGATTTTTGAATGGTTTCAACAATAGCTAGTTCAGCACTTATATCAACATTAGTAACGAGATCGTTAGTACCCTTAGATTCAATTTCAATCTTATCTACTTGTTCAAACGCGCGCAAAATTACTTTGCCCGCAGCACGCGCAGAGCGCACGGCAATATTTAGCATCGGATGCATGATCGACTACCCTATAATGTTGTAAAATGTCATAAACAGCTATGTAAAAGAACGAGGTTAAGATTAGAAGTTCTACTTAGAGGAACCCCCAAAATTAAGCGCGCGAATTATAGCAAACTAATTATCAATTTGCGACCACCTTATTTTCATTTAGTGATTAGCATAGCTAAGTTATAGCTGATGAGATAAAACTTGGCTTATTTTCTACTATTTATATATGTAAAAGAGCTAACCCATACTGATAAACACTATAAAACTAAACTAAATCGGTGATTTTTTCTCAGTACAGGGTAATGTTCTGTGTTAACATTACCGACAATTTTAGCCATCTAGATAGGTAGCATTTGAACTTTGATTTGTTGCCATCGCATTAAGTAAGTGAAGATAATGTCAGATTCTTTATTAAATAAAGTACGTATCGTGCTTGTGAATACCTCCGATTGTCGTAATATTGGTTCAGCTGCAAGAGCTATGAAAACAATGGGCTTAACAGAGCTGGTTTTGGTTGACCCTATTGAAATGCCTAATGGTCAAGCACAAGCCTTAGCGGCAGGTGCGACTGACGTATTAAAAAACGCTAAAGTAGTAGCAACATTAGAAGAAGCTATTATTGACTGTGGTTTGGTGGTTGGCACAAGTGCTCGTTCTCGTACATTACCTTGGCCAATGTTAGAACCACGCGGCTGTGGTGAAAAACTGATCACAGAGGCACAAGAGTATCCTGTAGCGTTAGTCTTTGGTCGAGAGAGCAGTGGCTTAACCAATGAAGAATTGCAGTTATGCCATTTTCATGTGCAAATTCCTGCCAATCCAGAATATAGCTCACTTAATTTAGCGATGGCGGTCCAAACTCTAAGCTATGAAGTTCGCACCAGCTTTTTGGCTCATCAGCAACAAGCTTTCGCATCAAATGAAACTGAAGAATATCCGATTGTTGATGAAACGGAACGATTTTATCAGCATTTTGAAGATGCGTTAAAGCAAACTGGCTTTATTGTTCCGAGCCATCCCGGTTTGGTGATGACGAAACTGCGCCGCTTATTTAATCGCGCCCGACCTGATGTTAAAGAATTGAAAATGATGCGTGGCATTTTAGCCTCGATTGAGCGGGCTGCAAAAGCATCTAATTCAGAAAATAATAAAGATTAATCAATAGCCAGTAGTTGTATCATTAACATAATGAATCACTACTGGCTAGAATACTGAGAATTAAGGAACGTGGTATGTTTAGCCGCATGAAAGAAGATATCAATAGCGTATTTGACCGAGACCCTGCAGCACGCAATGTATTTGAAGTGCTCACAAATTACCCTGGCTTGCATGCTGTTTGGTTTCATCGCTTGAGCCATCGTTTGTGGAAAAATAACTGGAAGTGGCTTGCTCGTAGTTTATCAACATTTTCTCGTTGGTTAACCGGTATTGAAATTCATCCGGGGGCGACCATTGGTCGTCGGTTTTTTATTGACCATGGTATGGGCGTTGTGATCGGTGGCACGGCAGAAATAGGTGACGATGTTACTTTATATCAAG
Organism: uncultured Colwellia sp.; assembly: GCA_913061475.1. Taxonomy (GTDB): domain Bacteria; phylum Pseudomonadota; class Gammaproteobacteria; order Enterobacterales; family Alteromonadaceae; genus Cognaticolwellia. Next base: position 2,655 of record CAJXUN010000017.1, read on the forward strand.
GTGTTACCTTAGGCGGTACCAGCTGGAAAGAAGGTAAACGTCATCCCACGTTAATGAATAATGTTGTTATTGGCGCCGGTGCTAAAATTTTAGGGCCCATTACTATTGGCAACCACGGTAAGGTCGGTTCTAACTCTGTGGTGGTTAAAGATGTGCCAGATAATGCGACAGCCGTTGGTATTCCAGGTCGCATTGTTAATACTAATAAAGATGATGGCAACGCTGAAAACCGTGAAAAAGTAGCAAAAAAATATGGCTTTGACGCCTATGCTGTTGCGACTGATAATCCAGATCCTGTCGCTAAAGCTATTGGTCGCTTACTTGACCATATGCATTTAATGGATACAAAAGTATCTGATTTATGTCGTGAAGTTAACCAACTTGGCGGTCAAGTTTGTCAAGAAGCGTTACCGGAGTTACGTGTTGGCGAGTTTGACGAAGATGAGAAAGCTGCGGCTAAACGCAGAGAGGGCGCAGCAGAGTCTTTTGATCCAACAATATAACGGTTAATTGTTTGTTGTGGGGGCGCATGTTAACGACTAATACATGCCCTTCATCAATTCTTACATTGAATATACCAACGTCGGTTGTATTAATCTGCTTTCTAAAGCTTATTTTATCTAGCTCACATTAAAGTATTACAGCGTATCAACGCTAATGTTTTTCCTTTTGATTGACTAATTTTTAAACCCGCGTAAAATACTTGAGTAAATCACTCGGGTATTTAGTTGACTATTTTATAGGGATATGTAAAATTGCGCTGCAAATTGATAGGGGTAATAAATGAAACTGACGTCTAAAGGCCGATATGCTGTAACAGCTATGCTTGATGTAGCAATTCATGCTGCAACAGGACCTGTTCCTTTGGCTGATATTTCTGAACGCCAAGGTATCTCATTATCATATTTAGAACAGCTTTTTTCACGTCTGAGAAAGTATGGCCTCGTTAACAGTGTTCGTGGACCTGGCGGCGGTTATCGGCTAGGAAAATGCTCAGCGCAAATAGCTGTGGCAGATGTGATTAACGCCGTTGATGAAAGCATTAATGCCACTAAATGTGGTGGAACAGGAAACTGTCAAGATGGCCAACAATGTTTAACACATTACTTATGGTCGGATTTAAGCGATAGAATTGAAGATTTTTTAAAAAGCATTTCACTTGCCGAGCTCGTCGAGCAACGAAATGTTAAAATAGTGTCGAAACGACAAGATGAGACAACAGCAAAAGCTCGTAAATCACCTTCGTTAGAGACATTAATTACCACCCGCAACATTATGAATGACTGGCATTAGTTGCCCATTCAATTGGAGATTATTAATCAATGAAGCTTCCTATTTATTTTGATTATTCAGCAACAACACCGGTAGATAAGCGTGTCGCTGAAAAAATGATGCAATACATGACCACAGATGGTTTTTACGGAAACCCTGCATCTCGTTCACACAAATTCGGCTGGCAAGCAGAAGAAGCGGTAGATATCGCTCGTAATCAAATCGCTGATTTGATTAATGCAGATCCACGTGAAATTGTTATTACCTCAGGTGCTACTGAATCTAACAACTTAGCCATCAAAGGTGCTGCCAAGTTTTATAGTAAAAAAGGTAAGCACATTATTACCTGTAAAACTGAACATAAAGCTGTTTTAGATACTTGTCGTGAATTAGAGCGTCAAGGTTTTGAAGTAACTTACCTTGATCCTGAAACGAATGGTTTAATTGATTTAAATAAATTGAACGATGCTATTCGTGAAGACACAGTGCTTGTTAGTATTATGCATGTGAATAATGAAATTGGTGTAATACAAGACATTGCTGAAATTGGCGAAATGTGTCGCGCACGTAAAATTATCTTTCATGTTGATGCCGCGCAAAGTGCCGGTAAAATCAACATTGATTTACAGCACCTAAAAGTCGACTTAATGTCGTTCTCGGCTCATAAAATTTATGGTCCAAAAGGTATTGGCGCACTTTATGTATCTCGTAAGCCTCGTGTTCGCCTAGAGTCACAAATGCACGGTGGCGGTCATGAGCGTGGTATGCGTTCAGGTACATTAGCGACCCACCAAATTGTAGGTATGGGTGAAGCTTTTAGAATCGCGAAAGAAGAATTAGCACAAGACGAAGCACACGTAGTGAAAATGCGCGACCGTTTATGGGCTGGCTTAAACGATATGGAACAAGTATTTGTTAACGGCGATTTTGACAAACGTTACCCTGGTAATTTAAATGTTAGCTTTAACTTTGTTGAAGGCGAATCGCTTATTATGGCGTTAAAAGACTTAGCTGTATCTTCAGGTTCTGCCTGTACATCTGCAAGTTTAGAACCGTCATACGTACTTCGAGCTCTAGGGCTAAATGACGAAATGGCACATAGCTCAATTCGTTTTAGTTTTGGTCGTTTTACTACAGAAGAAGAAATTGACTACGCCATTGACCTGATTAAAAAGGCAATTGGTCATTTACGTGACATGTCACCGCTTTGGGAAATGTTCAAAGACGGTATCGATTTAGACTCAATTGAGTGGGCTGCTCACTAGAGCACTAGGAGAAATATTATGGCTTATAGCGAAAAAGTAATTGATCATTATGAAAATCCACGCAACGTCGGTTCTTTAGATAAAAATGATCCGCAAGTAGCAACCGGTATGGTTGGTGCTCCTGCATGTGGCGACGTGATGAAGTTACAACTTAAAATTTCAGCTGACGGTATTATCGAAGATGCGAAATTTAAAACCTATGGTTGTGGCTCTGCAATAGCATCAAGCTCGTTAGTAACTGAATGGGTTAAAGGTAAGTCAATTGATGAAGCGGGTGAAATTAAAAACACTGCCATTGCTGAAGAACTTGCCTTACCACCAGTGAAAATTCACTGTTCGATTTTGGCGGAAGACGCAATTAAAGCGGCAATTGAAGATTACCGCAGTAAGCACAAAGGTTAAGCTGGAGACAAACTATGAGTGTAACGATGACGCCTGCTGCATCTGACAGGATAAAATCGTTTATCGAAAACCGAGGCAAGGGCCTTGGTTTGCGATTAGGTATTAAAACCACAGGTTGTTCAGGTTTAGCTTACGTACTGGAATTTGTCGACGATCTCAATGGCGACGATGAATTGTTTTCCATCAATGATGTAAATATTATTATTGATGCGAAAAGCTTAGTTTACCTTGACGGCATCGAACTGGATTTTGTTAAAGAAGGTTTGAACGAAGGCTTTAAATTCACCAACCCAAACGCGAAAGGTGAATGTGGTTGTGGTGAAAGTTTTAATGTTTAATGAGTGGTTAATTCCGCTGGAGTTGTGGTGAATTATTTTCAATTATTTGGTTTAGAAACTCAGTTTACGATTGATTTGGCTAAGCTTTCAACTCTGTATCAAACATTACAAAAGAAAGTGCATCCAGACCGTTTTGCTAATGCCTCAAGTCAAGATCAATTATTGGCGGTAAAGAAATCTACGCTGATTAATGATGCATATCAAACGCTAAAAAATCCGCTAAAACGTGCGCAATATCTTCTAGAGTTGCGCGGCGTTAGTATGCCAAATGAGCAAGCGTCGTTTGGTGATGTGAGTTTTTTAATGCGTCAAATGGAATTACGAGAAATGCTTGAGGAAGTTGAGCATGCTGATGATATTGATGCAGCGGTGTTTGAAGTTTCACAGGTATTTGAGTCAGAGTTCCAGCAACTATTCAATCAGTTGCAAGTTCAATTAGCCGATAACACGTCAGAATCAAATACCTTAGCGTGTGACAATGTACGAAAACTTAAGTTTTATCAAAAGCTTCATGTTGAGTTAGATAAACTAGAAGAATTATTGTTAGACGATTAAGCAATAAAAAATTAAGATATTAATCGGCAAATTTACTTTCTATAAAGGTATTGATGCAGGTTATTAAAAATCCGTAAAACTATTACCTAACGAGCTTTACAATGGCATTATTACAAATCGCTGAACCAGGGCAGAGTACAGTTCCTCATGAACATCGACTTGCCGCTGGGATTGACCTTGGTACAACCAACTCCTTGATTGCTAGTGTTAAAAGTGGCTTAGCAGAAACGATTGTTGACGCTGACGGCGCTGACATTTTACCTTCAGTAGTCAGTTATCAACTGAATGAAACGCTGGTCGGTAATGATGCTAAAGCGTTAGCCGTGAGTGACCCTGAAAATACGATAGTCTCGGCAAAGCGCCTAATTGGCCGCTCTAAAACCGATATCTTAACTAAATACTCATCACTTCCGTATACCTTTTCTGGCGATGAAAATCACCCATCAATTACAACTCGTACTGGTGACGTTAATCCAGTACAAGTATCGGCAGAAATTCTTAAGAGCTTAGTCAAGCGCGCTGAACTATCTTTGGGCGGAGAGCTTACCGGTGTTGTTATTACCGTGCCGGCTTATTTTGATGATGCACAACGTCATAGCACAAAAGACGCGGCAAAATTAGCCGGTGTTAAAGTACTGCGTTTATTGAACGAGCCAACTGCGGCGGCAGTAGCATACGGATTAGACAGCGGCCAAGAAGGCGTGGTAGCGGTTTATGACTTAGGCGGCGGCACTTTTGACATTTCAATTCTACGCTTAAATAAAGGTGTTTTTGAAGTGTTGGCTACCGGCGGCGATTCAGCGCTTGGTGGCGATGATTTTGATGGTGTACTCGTTGATCATTTAATCGCTAAAGCCGGATTAGTACGCCCACTATCTACGTCGATGGAACGGCAATTAACCCAGCAAGCTTGCTTTGCGAAAGAGCAATTGTCTCATCTCGACACGGTTGATATTTCATTAACACTTGATGATAAACCTTGGTCGGGTAGTATAACCCGAAGTGAGTTTGAAGCGCTTATTGCACCGTTAGTGAAGAAAACCCTTCGTGCCTGTCGAAGAGCGGTTAAAGACGCTGAACTGGTTATCGATGATATTATCGAAGTGGTTATGGTGGGCGGTTCTACGCGTGTACCTATGGTGCGTAAAGAGGTTGAAAGTTTCTTCAAACGCAAGCCATTAACCTCTATCGACCCCGATAAAGTCGTCGCTGTAGGGGCTGCTATTCAAGCGGATATTTTAGCCGGTAATAAACCCGACAGTGACATGCTACTACTCGATGTTATTCCTTTGTCATTAGGTTTAGAAACGATGGGTGGCTTAGTCGAAAAGGTTATTCCTCGTAATACCACTATCCCAGTCGCCAAGGCGCAAGAGTTTACCACCTTCAAAGATGGTCAAACGGCAATGGCAGTGCATGTATTACAAGGTGAGCGTGAATTGGTTGATGATTGTCGTTCACTAGCACGCTTTGAACTTCGTGGCATTCCTGCCATGACTGCGGGTGCTGCACATATTCGTGTTACCTTTAAAGTTGATGCTGACGGTTTATTAGAAGTTTCAGCGATGGAAAAATCTACCAAAGTAGAATCAAGTATCACCGTGAAGCCGAGCTTTGGTTTAGAAGAGCAAGAAATCACCCAGATGCTGAAAGACTCTATGGAAAATGCTGAACAAGACATGCAAGCGCGGATGTTAAAAGAACAACAAGTAGAAGCGTCACGAGTGATTGAGTCAATTCAAGCTGCGCTTGTCGCCGATAGTGCGCTCTTAAACGAAGCAGAAATTAGCTTAATTAATCGTGCGATTAGCGCACTAGCAAAAATAAGCCAAACAGGTAATGCCGATGAAGTTGAAGCGGCAATAGACATATTAAATAATAGTACTGCCATATTTGCTGAACGTAGAATGGATTCATCTATCAGAACAGCACTATCCGGCCATTCAGTTGACGAGGTTTAGTTAAATGCCACAAATTATATTTTTACCCAATGCAGATCTTTGCCCTGATGGTGCAGTAGTTCAAGCAGAAAAAGGCGAAAGCGTTTTAGACGTAGCACTTAAAAATGATATTGGTGTCGAGCACGCCTGTGAAAAAGTATGTGCTTGTACCACGTGTCATATGATCATTCGCGAAGGTTTCGACTCAATTGTTGAAGGGGATGAACTTGAAGAAGACATGCTTGATAAAGCTTGGGGTTTAGAGCCAGAATCACGCTTAGGTTGCCAAGCTTTGGTTGGTGATGAAGATTTAGTTGTCGAAATTCCAAAATATACCGTGAACATGGTCTCTGAAAATCACTAATTATCTGACAAAATAAATATGAAATAAAACGGCACCTCTATTGGTGCCGTTTTGGTTTCTGCAAGTGCTTTTTTCAACTAGTTAGCGCTAATAGTGGCGCCTTTTGTCCAGGGACCTGAGGCTTCACCTATTGCTTGTTGTAACGCAGGAATCGTTGATTCTTGCAATTCATTGGTGCGTTGAATCACTTCATTTAGTTCTTCTATAGCATAAGATAATTGCTTGTGATGTTGCTTAGTTGGGCCGTAAGAAGAGCTTACAGCTGACATGGCGTAACCTAATCTGCTTGATATGTTAGCAGGTTTAGCGCCCATTTGATCACGAGACTTTAAACCATTCAATTTATGACTAATGGTGTTGATTTCGGTTCGAATAGCAGCAAATTTTAATTCAAGCTGATTAACATCTCCAGGTGTGCGATTAAGGGCTGTGCGGATATCTTTCATGGTATCAGCCAAGTCTTTAAGTATCGCAGTTGTCGCTGACGAGCGCGCTTCGTTAACCGCTATTGCTTGACTAAATTTGGCAATTTCCGAAGCTGTAGCTCCACTTAGTGAATTGTCATATATCGCCTCTAGCTTTAACTCAACAGTGTCTGCAAGCTTTGTAATAGTACTTCCAACGCGTTTATAGAGTGTCGCGTTATATTTACCTGGCGCAGCCATTAGTCCATTGGCTAAAGGATGATAAGGAGACATCTTCTTGCTGGTTATTGCACTACGTTTAGCCAAAGTCATGTTCCACGTAATACGGTGTAAGCCCTTGGTAGTTTTACCTTGAATGCGGTTGACAAATTTGCCTGATGCGTCGGTTATTTCAACATATATCGCAGGCTTAGCTTCTTGATTTTCTTTTTCGATATCTTTCCATGCAGGGTACTTAGGATATTTTTCATCTTTTACCATCTGTTTCTCAGCAACTTGACGTTTTTCCTTAGATGTTAGCAGGCTATCTTTAAGGAAGTAGGTCAAAGTTGCACCATGAGCAGGATTTTTAGCAGCATAACGGTCACTACCATCAGAGTCTGAATGGTTGTCATCTAGACGAAACCATTTAGCTGGTCGACTGGGCGCGATAAGCAGTGCTTGTTTTTCCATTGATGCTTCAGTCAATTCACGTAACGGGGCATAATCGTCAAGTATATAAATACCACGACCAAATGTGCCTACGACTAGATCATTTTCACGGCGCTGAATTTTAACGTCACGAGTTGAAATAGTGGGTATTCCACCGTCGAGTTCAAGCCACTTTTTACCGCCATCAACCGTGAAAAAGAGGCCAAATTCAGTGCCGATGAACATTAAATCTTTGTTTACATGATCTTGAACAATGCGCCAAACTAAATGTTTTTCAGGTAGATCCTTTGCCAATGATGTCCACTTTTTACCTAAGTTAGTTGATTTGATCAGGTAAGGTTTAAAATCGCCGTATTTATGATTATCAAGCGCGACATAAACTGTATTAGCATCATATAAATCTGCACGAATATCATTTATATAAGCGGTAGCAGGTATGCCTTTTATTTTACCTAAAGCAATTTTCTTCCATGTTTTTCCACCATCGGTAGTGACTTGAATGAGGCCATCATCAGTACCTACCCAAAGAATATTTTCATCTTTCGGACTTTCAGAAAAATTGGCAATCGTGTGATACTCAGACATCGCATAAATATCCCAGCCAGCTTCGACTGACCAAGTACGGCCCATCATCGGCATATGCATACGATTACCGTTTTTTGTTAAATCACCAGAAAGCGGTGTCCAACTGTCACCACGATCATCTGAACGCCAAACGCGCTGTGAGGCAAAATACAGTCGTTTTGGATCGTGAGTTGAGACATTAATAGGCGCGTCCCAGTTAAAGCGTTCCGCTGGTTCGTTTTTACCTGGCTGAGGCTTGATATATACGTTTTCACCGGTATTACGGTCAAGCCTGTTTAAGTTACCTTGTTGCCATTGTGAATACATAATATCAGGGTTACCAGGCTCGATTGCTGGCTGGTGTCCATCACCACCTAAAGTCAGGAACCAGTCTTTGTTTTTGATGCCATCCTTACGGTCGGTTCGAGAGGGTCCACCTTGGGTCGAATTATCTTGTGCGCCGGCGTATACTGTGTAGAAAGGCTGTGAATCATCTGGCACAACTTTATAAAATTGTGTTAGGGGTAAGTTGGCGATATAACGCCAGTTTTCCATGCGGTCATGTGACATGTAAATGCCGCCGTCAGAGCCTATCAAGACAAAATCAGGATCAGTTGGATGGAACGCAAATGCGTGGTCGTCTACATGTTTACGCTTGGTACTAATCGGCGTCCAAGTTTTACCACCATCATTCGATACTTTACTGTAGTTGCTAGCAATGTAGACACGATCAAATTGGTGAGGATCAGCAAAAATTTCCTGATAATAGTGCGGACCAGTACCGCCACCAACCTCATCAGACATTTTGCTCCAACTTTCGCCACGATTGGCTGAGCGATAGAAGCCACCTTTGCGGTTATCTATTTCAATGGTAGCGTAAAGCACGTCAGTATTTTTTGGCGAAATCGCCATGCCGATTTTACCCATATTGCCTTTAGGTAATCCTTCCGTTAGTTCTTTCCAAGTTTCACCGCCATCGTCAGATGTATGGATACCTGTACCTGGTCCAGTCCCCACATAGGCTGCAACAGTTCTCTGACGAGACCAAGTAGCTGCGTAAAGTTTGTCTGGGTTACTTGGGTCAATAAGTAATGATGTTACACCCGTCCACTTATCTTGTGGTTTTAATACCTGTTTCCAGTTTTTACCACCATCTGTTGTTTTGTAAAGGCCGCGCTCACCACCACCAGTCCATAATGGTCCTTGCGCTGATACCCAAACTGTATTTGAGTCTGTCGGGTGGATAATAATATCGGAGATACGTTCGGACTTTTTTAGCCCCATGTTATTCCATGTTTTACCACCGTCTAATGATTTATAGACACCGTCACCAAAACTGATATGGCGACCACCATTATTTTCACCCGTCCCAACCCAAATAATATTTGAATTGCTCGGATCTATCGTTACATCGCCGGTAGAGTAAACGGCTTGTTTATCGAAAACTGGTGTCCAGGTATTACCCGCATTGAGCGTTTTCCAGATACCGCCCGAGGCGACGGCAGTATACCAAGTAGATGGATTATTTTGATCAACAGCAATATCAGAAATTCGACCAGACATATAAGCAGGTCCGATATTTCGAAGTTCCATTGCTTCAAACGTTTCACTGCTAAATAAAGGCTTAACAATAGAATTATCAGCTGTGAAGGCCAACGCGCTAGTACTGGATATTATTAAAGTTGCAGCGACTGCTGCTTTTAGCAGAATATTCATATATCACCAAAATAGTTATTGTTATTTTGTTACAACGCTAAACTGAAAAGCAAAATTGTTCAATAGATGAGCGACCAGTCAACGAAAATAAACGTTCGATGGTGAGATAATACGATAATATTACTTGTGGTTTGGTCTGAGTTAGGGAAACAATTTGCTAGGCCATTTGAAGGGGGGCTGCTTGAATAGCTGATGTGACTTTGATCAGTTCCGCTTGTTAGAAAACACGGGCGCAGAAGTTACTGGCTTTACCTCAAGTCAGCTTAAAGACGCTGCGATATTACCTAAAGTGGGTAGTGCAATTAAGGCCATAGTAGCCAGTATAAAGTATTAGGGCGTGTGGTACGAATATTTGGCTAGCAACTGCAAGTACAGCGGTATACGATGGAGACTGTACATTTATAGCATTCATTTTTTTGAGTAAGAAGTAGAAGCACAGGTTCTGGAGTCTATGTATTAGAATTTCGAACATGAATTTGTTCATTACTTGGATGGCCTATTTAATTTATATGGCAGTTTTGCTGATAAACCCAAGTCAACAATTTGGTGGTTGGAAGGTTTAGCAGAATATGTTTCTAAAGCGGACAATAATATTACCGCAGTAGACACCATATTCGACGTTTCTACTGACACGTTATCGGAAGTTTTTGACAAACTATGATGGTTTCGATCAAGACCGCATCTACCGCTGGGGCTATTTAGCGGTACGTTTTATGTTTGAAAGCTACCCTAGTGAAGTTAATCAGATGTTGGTTCATACTCGAGCTGGTGGCTGGGATGCATATCAAGAAAAACTAACACAATGGACTGCTAACTATCGTGATGATTTTGTCGCGAGGACTCAAACCTTAATGACTGAAAATGAGTCACCGTTAGCGAGTTTTAAGGCTTGATCCTATTTCATTGGTTATAACAACAGGCTTTGGATAAATATACTTTTATTATAAACTGTGTATTTTACGAACTACTGATAAATAAAGATCAAACTAATTGAGGGATACTATGCAAAAATATTTTCAGGACTTTAATTTAAATGAATACATGCCTGCGCTTATTGCCGGCGCTACCAATGTGTTGTTTGCCGGGCTTATCTTAATCATTGGTGTTTTTGTTGCTAGTCGCATTAATCGAATGATTTGTAAAATGGGCGAAAGTCACGAAAAACTTGATGACACGCTGTTTCGGTTTTTGGGTAGTTTAGGTAAATATATCGTTTTAGCGTTTGTAATTATCGCTGTATTAAATCGATTTGGCGTACAAACAGCGTCAATTGTGGCATTGTTAGGAGCTGCGGGGCTTGCAGTTGGCTTAGCATTGCAAGGTACCTTATCTAACTTAGCAGCAGGTGTGATGCTATTAATCTTCCGTCCTTATAAAGTGGGTGACTTTATTGGCGCCGCGGATCAATTTGGATGTGTAAATGAAATTGATTTGTTTACTACTATTTTACAAACATTTGATAACCAGCAAATAATTATCCCAAATTCTCAAATTTGGGGGTCACAAATTATTAATCACTCCCATCATCAAGTACGTGGTGTTGATATGGTATTTGGCGTGGCATATAAAGAAGACACTGATAAAGTGAGAGCCGTTATAGATTCAGTGTTAGCTTCGCATCCTCATATTTTAAAAGATCCAGCCCCTTTTGTTGAGGTAGAAACTTTAAACGATAGTTCTGTTGATTTTAGGGTTAGACCATTTACCGAAGGAGCCCACTATTTTGATGTCTTGTACTCTGTCCCAGAGCAAATTAAAAAAGCTTTAGATGCAGCAGATATTGAAATACCCTTTCCACATCGTAAGCTTATTATTGAGAAAGAGTGATAAATAAGTATTTACCTTAAGGTGTTGTTATTTTATTTTTTTAAAACTTACAACCTATATTTTGCCATTAAAAATAGAGGTCAATAACACTAACTTTATACAGGGCTACGCACCTTAGTATTTGGTGGTAAACGTGGTCTAAAGCTAAGAGTGATGACTTATACAAAAGTATACATACCAGCAATAAAATGTCTGAAAGTCATGAATTATTGGCTTTGAAAGTAACTCTTTTAAAAAAGTCCAAGAGGGTAATAACATAATAGTGTTATTACCCTTTTTTGTGAATTCTGGTTTTTGAGTGCTGATGTAGCACTACTGTTTTCTGTTGAATAGAAATGACATATTCGAATTCCAATGGCGAAAATAGCTTTATATAACTATGGTTAGTTATGTTTCTGATTTTTATGTACTAATGTAAAACTATTGTTGAGGTTGAAAATGCTATTACAAAAGAAAAGTTTGTCTTTGAAGTTATTGCTAGTTGTTGGGGGCTTACTGATATTAATGTCACTGAGCTTCATTTTAGTTAGCTCAATCTCTTTAAATAATGCTGAAAAAGCCATTGTTTCTGGCGTAAGTAGTGAGGTAAGGGAGCAAATAGAGCAAACCGTAGCGGCTAAATCAAGTGCAATTGCTGCCGATATTTCCAGTGTTTTTAATGAAAACTATGTTTATCCCTATAAATTAGCGAATCAAATTGCCGCTAGTATCGAAGGGAAATTGCCAGAACCTTATAGTCGTGGACAAATTGAAGCCATGGTGAAAAATACCTTATCTTATAGCAAAGTTTCGTCGATGTATGCGCAATTTGATGCTAATAAATTCGATGGCAAAGACGCAGATTTTACCTCGGGATACTCTCACTCGGTCGTCGGCGCTGGTAGTCTAGAAGTTTATTTTGTCCGTGAGCAAGATAATAAAATATCACAACAACCAGTAGAAGATGCCACAGAGAAATATAATGAAACATTGGACGAGTTTGGCAACCGCGCCGCGCAATGGTATCTATGTGCTAAAGAGAGTTTAAAGCCTTGTATTAATAATCCGTATAAGTATGAAATAAGACCCGGCTACACCGAATTAATGACCAGTTTAGTTGTGCCTGTTGTCGCAAACGGAGAGTTTAGAGGAGTCGTCGGCTCAGATCTTAATTTACCTATTTTACAACAAAAAGCACTGCAACTTAAAGCTTCACTTTATGGCGGCAAGGCGAGTGTTTTAATTGTTAGTCAGGACGGTTTTTTGGCGGCTGCAACAGAGCAAGAGAAAAGTTTAGCACGACCAATAAAAGAGGTACTTAGTACCAGTGCCGAATTACTTAATATTTCCGGTCAAAATCGATCAATCGTTATTGAAGATTTATTGTACGTTGTTCGCCCTATTAAAATTAATGTAGCCGATGATGAATGGCACCTTATTGTTGGTATCGACATCAATGCAGCTATGTCGCCGGTTGGCAAAATTTCAAATGATATTTCTGAAATTATTAGCCAAATTATTACCAGCTTTCTTGTTTTAGCCTTGGTATCTACTATTTTGGCACTGATTTTAATCAACATTTTTACTCATAGTATTATTAAGCCAGTAAAGGCTGTTGCTGATAAAATGGCAGAACTCGCCGGTCAAGGCGGGGATTTAACCCAAGAGTTGCAAGTACATTCACATGCTGAGTTGATTAGTTTAAGTATTGCCTTTAATCAGTTTCGAGAAAAAGTTAGAGAGTTATTAGAGCAAGCTAAAAAATCTGGGCAGGCGGTTCTTGAGCAAAGCGAAGAAAGTAAAAGCAATGCTGAGCAAACACACGCGCAAATATCACTGCAAGAAATGGAAATTAATAGCATTGTAACGGCAATAACGGAAATGTCAGCAACGGCCTCCGAAGTGGCTAACACTGCCTCTAACGCGGCAAGTAACGCCGATGCTGCAAGTAATTCTATTAAGGGCACTGAGACAGATGTGTCTTTGGCAACTAATGAAATTACCACCTTATCACATGAAATGTCTACGGCAACTGATGCGGTAAAAGCGGTATCAGTAAGAAGTGAAGATATAAGAAAAATCTTAGACGTGATTAGTGCCATTGCTGATCAAACCAACTTACTTGCGCTTAACGCAGCAATAGAAGCGGCAAGAGCTGGAGATCATGGTCGAGGTTTTAGTGTAGTGGCTGACGAAGTCAGGGCATTAGCTTCGAAAACTGCTGATTCAGTTGATGAAATATCACAAGTAATTTCCTCGTTACAGGCAGAAGTTACTACTACGGTCAACCTTATTGAGCAAGGCACTAATAAGGCACAAACGGCTGCATCGAAATCAAATGCCGCCTTTATTAAAATGAAAGAGACGGTAAACCAAATTAGTGAAGTTACTCAACACATTATTCAAATCGCTGCGGCTGCCGAGGAACAAAGCCAAGTTTCAGAAGAGTTGAATAGAAATATGGTGATTGTTGGTGATGCAACAAAAGAGGTCTTAATATTGTCAGAAGCTTCGAAACAAAGTGCGATGATTATTAATACTGATATTATTGAACTAGAAAATGTTTTGAGTAAGCTTAAAACTAGCAAAAATTAATTCAACTCATATTTTACGCGAACATAGCTTTTTAGTTTAATCAATGTAAGGCAATAACACTTAGTGTTATTGCCTTTTTTGAATGTACAAAAGCTGCTTTTTCGCTATCAAGTTAAAGGTTTTGAGGCGTTCTATTAATAAAATGAATGCTAAACTGTCTAATTTTGTAAAGGAAAATGTGCAATTTACACTTATCTAGAAAAGCAGACCGTTTTTTGTTCAATTATTAATGATAAAATGCTTTTGTATTTGTTAATGGACTTAGCTGACTAGGTTGAACAACTGCTAATTGATTTATAATACTAATTTGATAATGTCAGCGTCATATAGTGATGGGAGGTGTGGGTGAATAAGGAATATGTATATTCTTCGCGGTAGATGATGAATAGACGGTATTATAATAACTGATTGAATGTTAAAATTTTTTTAAGGTAAATAGACACTCCTTCAAAAATTTGTTCTACTTAAAATAAAATCTTCGCATTCATACTATTTAATGACCGTAGATATAAATTATTTAAATAACTTTTAGGCATAATCACCTTGTCCGAACTATCTAAATCGCAAACGATAAAAAGTTTAACTATAACTAATCGTTTCGCTACTGATCTTTTATTATTGAATACCCCGAACGACGTTTGGCAATATTTGGCACAAAATATTGTTGAAAAACTAGGCTTTGATGACGCCGTTATTTACACATTAGATGCTGGTGGCGAAACCTTAAGTCGCATGTCCGGTTTTGATAAGAAAACATCGGTCGACAATGATAAGCTTAGCAAGTCTCAAATACGAGACACTTCATCTAATTCTATTATTATTCCTTTTAATCAAGGTGTTATTGGCAAAGTGGCCGCGACTAGAAAAGCCATTTTAGTAAAAGATACGCGTAAATTTGAAAGCTATATTGTCGATGATGAAACCACGCTTTCTGAGTTAGCTGTGCCTATTTTATACAAAGATCAACTGCTAGGTGTTATTGACTCTGAGCATACTCGAGTTGGTTTTTACACTGAATATCATTTGAGAACACTGACGGCATTAGCCTCTATTGCCGCGATAAAAATATCGCAAATTATCAAAGTCGATGGCTTAGAAGAGATTATTGAGAATTTAGAGTATTCGAATAAAATTCAAGATGCGCTGTTTGAAATTGCAGAACTGATTTTTAAAACTAAAAGCATTGATGAATTTTACCAATCTTTGCACCAGTGTATTGGTCGTCTCACCTTAGCTAAAAACTTTTTTGTCGCATTGTTAAAAGATCACGGAAAAAGAATCGATTTTCCTTATGCCATCGATGAATTTGATGATAAGGCAACGTTCACCAGTATTGACATCAATCCTAATTTCTTAAGTATTACTGGTTATGCCTTAGCTAAGGATCAACCATTTTTATTTTATGAGCATGATATTCAAAAAATGCTCGATGAAAAAGCCATTTATATTCGAGGCAGCATCCCAAAAGCTTGGTTAGGTGTGCCGTTTGGTCGTGGTTTGAACAAGGGTATTGTAGTAGTACAAAGCTACAGTACAGAGTTTTTATTTCAAGAAAAAGATAAGCAATTATTAATGTTTGTTGCTAAGCATATTAATAACGCCATTGAAAGAATGGAGGCCAAGCGTAAGTTACAATTTTTAGCATTACATGATCCCTTAACCCATCTACCTAATCGGTCATTATTTCAAGATCGACTCCAGCATGCCTTCCTCCATTGTCAGAACAATCGTCATAAAAACATCGCTATACTGTTTATTGACGTTGATAGGTTCAAACAAATCAATGACACTTACGGTCATCATGTTGGTGATAAGCTGCTGATTTCAATTGTAAAATCTATTTCTTTAAGTTTAAGGAGAACCGATACCTTAGCGCGTTTAGGTGGTGATGAATTTGCTATATTGCTTGATGGGGAAATTGATTATGAAACCATCTGCCGTATAACTGAAGATATTATTGCTACTATGGCAACGGCTTTTAATATTGATGGTTTGAATATCTTCAGTAGTGTCAGTATTGGGATTGCCACTTATAGCGATGCCAGTGAAAGTGCAGAGCAATTATTGATTGATGCTGATCACGCTATGTACCAAGCGAAGTTAAAAGGTCGTAACCAGTATGTATTTTTTGAAGCACTTGAAGAGCAAAATAAATCCAGCAACGTTAAAGTCGAATATGATTTTGATAACGCCGTTAAAAACCTAGAATTTATCGGCAATTACCAACCATTAATTGATTTCGATACCGGTAACGTTATTGGTGCCGAAGTTTTAGTACGTTGGCAGCATCCTAAATTAGGACTTTTGATGCCAGATTTTTTTATCCCTATCTTAGAAAAGTCAGGACAAATAGTTCAGCTTGATCTTTATATGTTGAAATTAGCGTTGAGCAACCTCAAGCTTTGGGCTGACTGGTTACCCAAAAATTTTAAGCTTAATGTTAATGTTTCAACATCGGGTTTTGCCTCAAAAGACTTTATTAGCTACTTGCAACAAGAGCATCATAAGTCAGCTGAACTTTTGGCTCGATTATGCGTAGAAATAACTGAAGAAAGTTTAATTTTGAATGTGGATGCTGTGAAAAATAATTTAGCTATATTGAAAAGTCTAAATATCCCTGTCGCTCTTGATGATTTTGGCACTGGTTTTTCATCGTTGAGTTATCTGCATCAGTTTTCTTTGGATTATTTAAAAATAGATAAAAGTTTTGTTGATGATATAAACGAGGTTAGCAGTAAAGTGTTGATATTGGACGCAGTGGTTAATTTGGCGAAAGCACTGACCATAAAAACTACAGCAGAAGGCATTGAAACGGCAGAGCAATATCAAAAGCTTAAAGAAATTGGCTGTGATTTAGGACAAGGGTATTATATTTCAAAACCTTTGCTCGATACTGACTTTAAGCAATTTCTCATAAATGGCCGCCAGAATAAAGGTATTGAATAGCTTGAATTTAAGCTTGTTACGTTTGCGTTGAATGAATTGTAGCGCTGTAAGTTTCGTAAAAAGTATCGTGTTAGATGCGCTAGTATTTTAATTTGCTATTAACTTCACCACTTGTTTGCCGGTAAAACCACCAGCTAGCTGCTTGTGCAGGGCGGCAGAAATATGCTCAGCACTAAAGTCAACTAAGCAAATTTCGGGAACAACTAAGTCACCTTTCGCTAAGTTTTCAAGTAACAAATTACTCATAAAACTCATGCGTTGTTGTGCGCATAAGCTGTTAGCAAGCCAAGCGCCAGCAAGCGATACAATACTGATGTTAGGCGCCTTTCTAAAAAGTAGCTCCTGTTCAAAATTCGGTAAAGGTTTTAAACAGGCAATGCGCCCACAAAAGCGCATTAATTCAATATTTCGTTGCGTTGCATCACCACCGATAGTATCAAGTATTGCATCAAACCCTTGCGGGCCTAATTCACGGCGAATTTTTTGACAAAGATTGTTATCTTGATAATCAAAAACGACGTCAGCTCCTAATGATCTGACTAGTTTATGGTTACGTTTGGCTGCGGTGGTAAAAACATCAGCACCACGCTGTTTGGCAAATTGAATGGCTATTTGACCAACGGCGCCAGCGCCACCATCAATCAATAAGGTATCACCTTCAGTAATTTGTAATTTGTCGAGTGAAATTAGTGCTGTCATACCAGGGCAAGGTAATGCCGCAGCGTGCGCTGAATTGATACTGTCAGGTATAACTGATACCGCATAGTTTGGTACTTTAGCATATTCACTGAGCACGCCTTGATCGCCCATACTAGCGTGCCACATAACTCGATCACCAAGGTTAGGGTAGATGCCTTTTGGTGCGTTAACAACAACACCAACGGCATCTAAGCCAAGTATATGTGGGTACTGCCAATGGCAAAAGCCTGTTTTAGCGTATTGTGCATCTAAAGGATTAAGGCCAACATACTCTATCTTGATCAACAGCTCATTATCACAACATTGCGGTACACTTAGCTGAACTTGCTCTAATTGCATCTGTTCATTGGCGCAGGGCAAAACAATCGCTTGCATAGTTTTAGCGATAATTTCATTAGGTAAAATATCAGTATCTGGCATTAATATATCTCTATCTGTTTGTCGTGCTTAACGCATAACTCCATTGCCCGTTAAATGATTGGTAAGCATTTACTTTAGCAAGCAAGGATGAAATCGTTGAATCAACAGCATTTTCTTGTGCTATTAAAACATCCTGACGGGCATCTAACAACTCTAAGTAAGGTATTTGCCCCTCTTCGTACATAGCATTTGCTTGTAAGAATGCTTTGTTAGCAAAGTGATAACGTTGCTTAGAAAACTGTTGCTGCTGCGCTTGGCTTAACAGTAGCTGTAACGCAAGTTCACTTTCATTTAATGCACTTAGTACCACTTGTTGGTAGTCGCTATAGGCCGCTTGTGTTAAAAATTGTTGTGCATCGCGCTGTGCCAATAAAGCAGGGTAACTTAGCAGCGACCACTGTAATTGTGGTGCCATTTGCCATTGTTGCTGAGTATCGCTAAAGCCATTGCTGCCAATACTGACGACACCAGCAAAACTCGTTAAACTAATATCAGGTAATAGCGCCTTGCTAGCTGAAACACTTAAGCTGTTTGCTTGGCTAAAGTCATAAAGTGCACGACTAATATCTGGCCTAAGGGCGATTGCTTTATTGGGCTCATTTAACGAAACACTAAATTCATGCTGTAAAATAGCCTGCTCGTTAGCTAATGCTAAATCTTGTGCTAAACGACCGGTTAATACCGCTAATGTTGATAAATCTCTGAACTTAGCATATTCAATTGCTGGCATTAAGGCTTGTTGTTGCTTTAATTGCGCCATGGTTCGATTTAAGTCGAGGTCGTTAGCAACCCCTTCCTCAACACGGGCTTGTATTACATCGATACTTTGCTTTAAGGCTGTTATTTGTAAAGTAAGAATACGTTTTTTTTCAACATTGCCTTGGTAACTCACATAGCCTTTAACCACGGATGAAACGACTTCAATTTGTAACAAGCGAACTTTTTCAGCTTGGCTTATGGCTGAGGCATTTGCAGCATCAACCAAAGCGGTAATTCGACCAAATAAATCCAGTTGCCAATTGAGCGCTAAATTAGCACTCGATTGACGACTGTTTGTCTCACCTAAACCACTGCGCTGAGCGCCAATTTCAATCCCCCCTTGCGGGAGGTATTGTGCTTTTTGTTCTCCTAATCGTGCTAAAGCACTTTTCAGCGTTAATTGACTGGTTTGTAAGTTATGGTTATTAGCTAAAGCATCGTTAACTAACTGATTAAGTTGGTTTGAGTCGAGTTTTTTCCACCAGTTAATTTCACTTGAGCCATTTAGCTCGCCTGCAATATTTGCTCTATTGATAAAGTCACTAACCAAACTTTGCTCATTTGCCGTATCAATTTTACTGGCACAGCCAGATAACAATACAGTTATCATCACCGCACGGGCTGTTAGGCTGGTTTTAAGCTTTTTCTGTAGTAAATTAATCATCAGATAACTCCAGTGTTTTTGCATTTTTACGGGTAACTAGCATGTAAAAAACAGGGGTGAACAATAAGCCAAAAACCGTGACACCAATCATGCCTGAGAATACAGCGTTACCCATGGCATGACGCATTTCTGCACCGGCACCTGTTGCCAATACTAATGGCACAACACCGGCAGTAAAGGCAATAGAGGTCATTAATATTGGACGTAAACGCATACGACAAGCCTCAAGTATTGCTGCTAAATGTGATAAACCTGAGTCGTGTCTATCTTTGGCAAATTCGACCATCAATATCGCATTTTTCGAGGCCAAGGCAACAAGCACTATTAAAGCAATTTGGGTAAATATATTATTATCTGAACCGACAAACCAAACCCCAAGTAAGGCAGAGAAAATAGTCATAGGGACAATTAAAATGATCGCCAATGGTAAACGTAAACTCTCATATTGTGCGGCAAGTACCATAAAGACTAATAGCACCACTAATGGGAAAATATAAACCATAGTGTTACCCGCAAGTACTTGTTGGTAGGTAACTTCAGTCCACTCATACTCAATGCCGGCCGGCAGTGTTTTCGCTAATACATTTTCAATAGCTTGTTGTGCTTGGTCTGAACTGTAACCTGGTGCTGGGCTACCATTAAGTTCTGCACTTGGATAACCGTTATAATGCATAACACGGTCTGGACCAATAGTTGGCGTTACCGTTAATACTGAGCCAAGTGGCACCATGCTACCTGCACGATTACGTACTTTTAAGTTCAAAATTTGCGCAGGGTCTTGACGATAGTCAGCATCGGCCTGGGCATTAACTTGGTATGTACGGCCAAATAAGTTGAAATCGTTGACATAAACAGAACCTAAGTAAATCTGCAAAGCGTCAAATACTTCATTTAATGGGATGCCTTGGATCAAGGCTTGTTCGCGATCAATATCAATATCCATTTGTGGTACTTGGATACGGAAGCTTGAGTACAGTCCCATTAAAGCAGGATCTTGTTGTGCCTTGCCAATAACCGCTTGTAGGCTATTAAATAAGGCTTCAAAACCCTTGTTTGCTCGGTCTTCAATTTGTAATTTAAAACCACCTGTTGTGCCTAAACCTTGAATTGGTGGCGGTGGAAATACCGCAACAAATGCTTCATCAATAGCGGCAAAACGTTGATTTAACTGCGCGGCAATTGCCATGGCAGATTGACTTGGATCGGTTCTATCGGCAAAAGCATCTAGTGGTGTAAAAACAATACCGCTGTTAGGACTGTTGGTAAAACCATTTACTGATAAGCCTGGAAAGGCAACGGTATGGGCTACACCTGGTACTTCTAAGGCAATTTTTTGCATTTGTGCCAGTACATCTTGCGTACGATCAAGGCTGGCAGCATCAGGTAATTGAGCAATAGCAACTAAATATTGTTTATCTTGTTGTGGAATAAAGCCACCAGGTACAGCATCAAACAACTTAATTGTACCGCCTACTAACGCGATATAAACCACCATAACAACAACAGTCATACGGATAAGTTTTTGTACAAGTTTCTCATAACCTTTTGCACCGCGATTAAATACTCGGTTAAAGGGTTCAAATAACCAACGACCAAACAGTTTATTCAACAAACGCGTAAAGGCATCTGGTTTTGCGTCATGTGGTTTTAATAACAAAGCTGCCAACGCTGGCGATAATGTCAGCGAGTTAAAGGCTGAAATAATAGTTGAAATGGTGATAGTTAAAGCAAATTGCTTATAAAACTGTCCTGATAAACCAGTAATAAAAGCGGTTGGAATGAATACCGCACTTAATACTAAGGCAATAGCAATAATAGGGCCGGTGACTTCGCTCATGGCTACACGCGTAGCTTCTAATGGCGATAAGCCTTTTTCGATATTACGTTCAACATTTTCTACCACGACGATAGCATCATCAACGACAATACCTATCGCCAATACTAAGCCAAATAGCGACAGAGTATTAATTGACACACCTAACCATTGCATGACGGCAAAGGTACCGATCAGTGAAATAGGTACGGCAATTAATGGAATGATCGACGCACGCCAGGTTTGTAAAAATACAATAACGACAATAACAACAAGAGCAATTGCTTCTAATAATGTGGTGATAACCGCATCAATAGAGCCGCGTACGAACACTGTCGGGTCGTAAACTATGTCGTATTCAACACCGGTTGGAAAATCCTTTGCTAAACGCGCCATGGTTTCACGTACTTGATCAGAAAGCTCAATAGCGTTTGAACCCGGACGTTGGAAAATAGGCATGGCGAGTGCCGGTTGATTATCAAGCTCTGCACGTAATGCATAAGTGTCTTGACCTAACTCAACACGGGCAATATCAGATAAGCGTGTTATCTGGCCTTGTTCACCGACTTTTACAATAACTTGTTCGAATTCTTCAATACTGTTTAAACGACCCTTTACGTTTAATAATATTTGGAATTGACTGTCATTAGAAATAGGTTGTGCGCCTAAACTACCGGCCGCTACTTGCTGGTTTTGGGCACGCAGTGCTGTTACTACATCGGTTGCTGTCAGTTCACGCGATGCCAGTGCATCAGGTTTTAGCCATACGCGCATGGCGTATTTACCGCCACCAAATAAACGAATATCACCGACCCCTGATAAACGGGAGATTTCGTCTTTAATGTTTAAATCAGCATAGTTAGATAAATACGCTGTATCATGAGTTTTTTCAGGTGAATATAAATGCACCACCATGGCTAAATCAGGTGATGACTTTTCAGCAACCACACCTAAGCGTTGAACTTCTTCAGGTAAACGCGGTACGGCGCTATTAACGCGATTTTGTACTTGCACTTGCGCGCGGTCTAAATCGGTACCTAAAGCAAAGGTAACTGTTAAGGTCATACGACCATCGCTAGTGGCTTGTGAAAACATATAAAGCATGTTTTCAGTACCATTAATTTCTTGTTCGAGCGGTGTTGCTACCGTTTGAGCGATAACCGTAGGGTTAGCCCCTGGATAACTTGCTGTTACAACGACCGTCGGTGGCACAACTTCAGGGTATTCACTGACCGGAAGTTGAAATAATGAAATGCCACCACCGATCAAGATAATGAGCGACAGTACGGCGGCGAAAATAGGGCGTTGAATAAAAAAGTGAGAAAAGTTCATGATCAGCTCTTAGTATTTAGCAACAAGGCTAGCATCGTCGATTGAAGGTAAGGTAAATGCGATATCAGTAGTATCAATCGTGACAGTATTAGGGGTGACAGGCATGCCAGGCCCCACACGAGCGGGGCCATTAACGGCAATAATGTCTCCTTCGCTTAAACCTGCAGTAATTGCACGGAGCTTGCCGTAACGTTCGCCAATTTCTACTAACTTGTAGGCAAGGACATTGTTTTTATCCAGCGTAAGTACGAAGCGGTTATTTAAATCTGTACCTATGGCGCGTTCTGGCACAATAACTTGTTTAGTAATGGCATTAGCTGCCAATTTAATGCGGGCAAAAGAACCAGCACGTAATTGATCGTTTGTCTCATTATGTTCGCCTTCAAATATTGCTCGTACACGTAA
Source organism: uncultured Colwellia sp. (assembly GCA_913061475.1). Lineage (GTDB taxonomy): Bacteria > Pseudomonadota > Gammaproteobacteria > Enterobacterales > Alteromonadaceae > Cognaticolwellia. The sequence goes on from CAJXUN010000017.1 coordinate 25,586, forward strand.
TGTGCCGGTTGAAGCGTTAATGCGGTTGTCAATAAAGTTAATGTAGCCGTCATGAGTGAAAGCTTTTTGCCCAACTTTTTGCATCACAACTTGTTGCTTGCTCGTTGCGGTAACATCATTAAATGAACTATTCCATGTACGCTCATCAACATCAAAGTAAGCGTACATAGCTTGATTTGAAACAATCGATGTCAAGATACTTTGACCAGCCAAAATATTATTACCACGAGTGATGTTAGCGCGAGAAATAATGCCATCAATTGGTGATACAACCGAAGTGAACTCTACATCAAGCTTTGCAGATACAAGCTGTGCTTGTAATGCCGCTAACTGTGCTTCGCGTTGGCGTAGTGTTGAGGTACGCGCTTGTGCTTGTTCAGTCGATATTGCCTTTCGCTCCATTAGGCGTGCTGCACGTTTATCTTCACTTTTCGCTTGGTCAAGCGCTGCCTGTGCACTGTCAATTTGTGCTTCAAGGCTAGCAACAACAGCGACAAATGGACGATTATCTAATTGAAATAACACATCGCCTTTTTTTACAATATCGCCTTCGTTAAATTCAATGCTGTCAATAACGCCCGACACACGTGGCATAAGTGCTACTTCTTGTGGAGATTCTAAACGCGTTGTATAGGTGTGCCAGCTTTGTACTGGTTTAACCAGCACCTCTGCAACATCAATAGCTTGTAATGACGGTTGTGCAGATGCGTTCGTTGACTCATCAGTACAGCCGGTAATAGCTAAGCTGATGGTAATAAAGGTGGCAATAATCAATTTTTTGCTCATAGCGATACTCTTTTGCTGGTGTTGGCATTTGTTAAATTTATTGTGTTTATGATACGGAACTAATACGTGCGTAAAAAGCATGGTTTTTTAAATTCATTAGTGCCAAAATGGCATCAATTAAATTGGTTTGAGAGCAGATATGGATACTACAAGTCGCTTATTAATGCTATTGGATGTCGTTGAACACGGTTCATTTGCTAGTGCTGCAGCTAGTCGTAACATCGATCGTTCGGTGATTTCAAAGCAAATTAGCCGACTTGAAGATGAGCTAGGCGTAAGATTGCTTAACAGAACAACTCGTTCCTTTTCACTAACCGCTGCGGGGGCGGAAATGATAAAAAAATCACGTGAGCTAAGAGAGTTGCTCGGGCAAACCATTCGATTAGCGGATAACTACCATCAAGAACCGCGTGGAGTTTTAAAAATCACCTCGCCGACTATTATTGCTAAGCGATATTTACAGCCAGTGATCAATGACTTTCAAAAACGTTTTCCGCAAGTTGAAGTGGAATTGCGCTTAGATGATCGCGTTATGGATATTGTTGCCGAAGGCTTTGATCTGGCATTTCGTATCGGTGAGCCGAAAGATTCGACATTAATTGCTCGCAAACTCGCCCGTAATCGTATGATTATTCTTGCGTCTCCTGAGTTTATTGATACTTATGGCATGCCAAAAGATATCGATGAATTAGCGCAATTACCGGTGGCAAACTATACCAGTACCTCCTTGCGAGTAACGACTATCAATTATCTCGATGAAAATGGTGATAGAACCGAAAAAACGATGAAAAGTGTTTATCGAGCAAATGATGGTGAAGTGTTGTTATTAAAAGCACTTTCAGGCACGGCGTTTGTTGTTGTGCCGGCATTTATTGTTGGTAGTGAGGTGGCAGATGGGCGTTTAGTACCGTTACTTGCTGACTTAAAATTGCTAGATTACAGTGCCATGTATGCAATATACCCTCACCGTGATCTGCCAGTGAGAACGCGATTGTTTTTTGATGCTGTGCGTGAATATATAGGCAAAGATGTACCGATTTGGGAAAACAATATTCCTAATTTCGAGCGCTTATATCAACAATGATTATTTCTTGCATTTATCTTGATACATGACTTTATCAGCGTCATTTAGCAATTGATCAATATCGTTATGCTTTTTCTGGTCGTAAGTGACAATACCGTGGGCAAAAGATATTTGGTAAGGTAGCTCAAGGTGTTTACTGACAGTAATTAAATTACGTGTAAAACGCTTTATTGCTCGCTTGGCTGTTTTGAGGTTGGTATTTGTCAGTAATACAACAAATTCATCACCCCCTATTCGTGCACAAACATCAGACACTCTAAAGGTATTTAGCATTTGCTCAGCAAATATTTTTAATACTTGATCACCTGCCATATGACCATAATTATCATTCAGAAATTTAAAACTATTAAGATCAAAGTAAGCCAGGTGACATAAGTTGTTTTGTCTAGCTGCTATATCAATACAATATTGACTCAAGCGCTTAAAACCGCGTCGGTTAGTTATATTGGTTAACTCATCCATAGTGGCTAATTGCAATGAAACAAATTCATCGGTTACTAATGCTGCTAAATCCGTTAATGAAGCAATATCATCATCCGTTAGTATTCTTGGTTTTGTATCTATAATGCATAAGGTGCCGATATTTTCACCACTAGGAGATCTGATCGGCTGACCTGCATAAAAGCGGATATTAGGAGCGTTAATCACTAAAGGATTATCGAAGAATCGTTCGTCTTGTAAGGTGTCTTCAATAACAAACGTTTTACTATGATGAATAGCGTGACCACAAAAAGAAACTTCTCGTGATGTTTCTTTAGCGTCTAATCCGACCGAAGATTTAAACCACTGGCGCTCTTCATCTACTAGGCTGACAAGTGCAATGGGGACATTAAAAAGCTTTTTAGCTAGGCGAGTTATACGGTCAAATCGCTCTTCGGGCTCGGTATCGAGTATTCGAAGCGAATGCAATGATGCTAATCGACATTCTTCATTTTTTGGCGAAGCGGGAGCTAGCATTAGTCTTTACATAAGATGAGAGTTATTTCGCTAGTATAGTGCTATTTAAGCACTAAACAAAAATGCTTTTAATTATTATTCGTTGGTAGTGTAAAAAAAGTTAACCTATTTATGATTTTCTACAGACTATTAGAGACTTTGCTCAATGTATGTTCTAGAGATATAAATGCGAAGCTACATCTAGTTTTAATTCAGTTTGCGATTTTTAAATCAACCCGTTATAAATATTTTTACGTTTGATTTTGTCATGCTCTCAATATTTGCTAGCTGTTATTTTTGTACTAATTTTAAACAAACAAAGGTTTGTGGTTGCTTGATTATTATGCAATTATTGCTGGTATGATCAGTTTAATAAAAAAGAGAATAGTCTGTTTCAGGTCGTTAAAATACTTAATCTCGCGTCTCTTAAGGTATGACAGGTTTAATTAAGGCGATTATGTTTTTCTGACTGTAGATGAAAATGAAGTAAGGTATTTATTGTTAAACACATAAGTAAGTGACGTAATTTAGAGAAAACGAGGTTTAAATAGCTACACACATTTTGCTTTCGAAAAACTGTGGTTAAGTCAATCGCCCTATGCATTAGCGGTTGATATTTGCACTGTAGGAATTAAGCCAATAACCGTACTATAAAAAAGGAGTTTATTTTGAAATATTCATTTCAATGCTTACGCACACCGTTAACTATTTTGAGCATATCATGCTTACTCGCCGCCTGTGGTGGTGACTATAAGTATATCGGTACACCAGAGCCGGAAACACCAACACCGATCATACCGCCACCAGCAGCCGCTACGCCTGTACCTTCGTTTGACAGCGACGGCATATTGTCAGCAAATATTCGTTGGACCGACTATGGCGTCCCTCATATTACCGCAGATAATTTAGAGAGCATGTCATATGGTGTTGGTTATGCGTTTGCTAAAGACAATATTTGCATACTTGCTGATCAAATCTTGAAATATAATTCCCAACGGTCGAAGTACTATGGCCCCGATATGGTCGCTACCTCAGGTGATTCAGAGCATTTAATTAATGATTTCGGTTTTCTGACCTTAGGTATTAGGGAGCATGCAGAAAAAAATATTAAAGCGCTCTCTGCCAATAGCCAGGCATTATTATCAGGCTATGCCCAAGGTTACAATAAATACCTGGCAGACACTGGTGTTGCTAACATTGACGGTTCGTGCGCCAATATGCCGTGGGTTCAACCGATCACTGATATTGATATGCTGACTTACTCTCTAGGTATTGCGCTCTTGCCCGGGGCGGCTAACTTCCTCGGACCAATGTTTTTAGCAGCACCTCCTGGGGAGAGTTTTGCACCCTATCCACAAAGTGCCAATGCTAATAATTATGTTGTTAATTCTAAACCGGCTGTTTCGCTACCCGAAAAAAATCCAAGTGATTTAGGTTCAAATGGTTGGGGCTTAGGTAAAGATAAAACAGAAAATGGCCGAGGAATGGTATTGGCTAATCCACATTTCCCACATACCGGTAATTTACGCTTTTGGCAATTTCATATCACCATTCCTGAACATCTAAATGTTATGGGCGGGTCTTTAACAGGTATGCCGGGTGTCGTGAATATTGGTTTTAACGAAAATGTTGCTTGGACTCATACCTTTTCGTCTGCGGAGCATTTTGTCGTTTATCAATTGACATTGAACCCTAATGACCCTGCGCAAATGTCACAAGTTATTGATGGCACAAACCGTCTAATAACGGCCAAAGAGCATGTTATTGATGTCGCCGTAGGTCCAGGTCAAACAATTAAACTCGCGAAAATGAGTTATTCAACCCATCATGGCCCTATGATTGTTGTTCCTGGGAATTTTACTTGGGGACCTGGCGGTAATGCCTTTGCAATAAAAGACGCAAATTTAGGCAATGTTGATATTATCGACCATTGGCTAGCCATGAATTTAGCTGGTAATCTTGCAGAATTTAAACAAGCTTTTAAAGATTACGACGGGGTGATATTTAACAATACCATGTCGGCAGATAGTGAAGGAAATGTCTTTTACATTGATGACTCAACGGTGCCAAATCTTACCGCTACGGCAATAAATGAAATGACAACCAACCCATTGCTTATTGGTGTTAAACAAGCTGCAGGATTTACTGTTTTACCTGGATTTTTATCAGCCTTTGATTATGAACGACCTGTACCATACGAAAATGCGCCACAGTATTCAGGCACTGATTACGTACAAAATTCAAATAATAGCTATTGGCTAACCAATCTTAATGCGCCGATAACCGGTGTTTCACCGCTCTATGGTGCCGTGGATAATCAACAGTCTTTACGCTCTAGAATGGCTCATAAACTGTTAGCCGATAGCGCAGGTAGTGACGGTTTATTCAGCCCAATTGAAGTTGAGCAAGCGTTGTTAAGTAATCGCAGCTATCTTGCGGAACATATATTAAGTGAGCTGCTGGTTATTTGCCAAGCACAAGGTAATACCGCGGTTATTTTAGGCGCAGAAAGTGTCGATATTAGTGCTGGTTGTACTGCCTTGAGTTTATGGGATGGCAAAATGAATACCGGCAGCAGTTCCGCACACTTATTTAGAGAGTTTGCGTTTCTATTTGATCAGAACCCGCAATGGACTAATAGTTTTTCTAGTAGCGCTGCAACCACCACGCCAAGTGGCTTAGTGAGTAATACAACGACACTAACACAGTTTGCTCAAGCTATTCTCAATGTAGAGTCTGCTGGCTTAGCGTTAGATGCAACACTAGGCACGGTGCAATTTGTTGAACGCAGCTTGCCGGACGGTAGTGCCTCAGGAGTTAAAATTCCATGGGCTGGCGCGCATAATATCGAAGGTGGCTTTAATGTTTTTAATACGCGTACCGGTAACGATGGCTCGCTGTTACGTCGCCATGTTTATCCGGCACAAAATAGTGCTTCAATTCTCAGTGCCCAAGCCGGTGGTTATCATATTAACTACGGTAGTAGTTGGATGACAGTAGTCAACTTTACTGATGACGGGCCCGTCGCAAGAGGGTTGTTGAGCTATTCACAATCTCATGAATATGGCAGTGATCATAACCTAGACCAAACTTTGCTATATTCACAGCAGCCACAATTGAGACCTTTACGTTTTACCGAGGCGGATATTGAAGCGAATAAAGTTTCAGAAATGACGATTAGTTCAGCGATAGAATAAAATTATCGCCGGAAGAACAAAAAAGCCAGCATTGATGTTAATCGTTATGCTGGCTTTTTATAATTACTAGAAATTATAGCTATTTAGCAATTGACGCTAGTTCAACGGTTACTTGATCTAAACCTAGGTCTGATATTTTGCGGTTAAACTCAGATTGCTTAGTGCTAATTAATGATATACCTTCAACAATCATATCGTAAGCTTTCCATTCTTGAGATTTGGAATCTTTGCGCATTTGAAAAGTAATATTGATATCGGGCTTACCTGTGTCGACAATCTTCACATCAACAGAGGCTGATTTTACATTGTCTTTCAGCACGACTTCTGGCTCAAATAGCACTTTTTGGTTGTGATATTGGGCAAGTGCATTAGCGTAGGTACGCACTAAGTAAGCACGCATAGCCGTAATAAACTTTACCCTTTGCTCAGCTGTGGTTTTATTCAGATGCTTACCTAAAATTTTAAACGATGCATATTGATAATCAACCGACGGCATTAACTCTTCTTCAACGATATCTCGCATTAAATCTGGGAATTTCTTTAGCGCTTCTTGATTATTAGCAATTTTAGCAAATAGCTTGTTGCCTGTTACTTCTATTACTTTATAGGGAGACACTGATGGCGTAGCCTCAATTGCTAGACTGCTTTGTATAAAACCAGTGAGTAATACGATGAGTATTAAAAGCTTTTTCATGACGATCCTTGCGAGATAAATATTAAATTATAGTAGATGTTTTTATTGCTGGCTATTATACATACCGACCGCTCGGTCTGTAAATGTTTTTTAGGCTTAAGATAGAAGATAAAGTGTTAAAAAATGTTAACTTATTATTTTAAGCACTGTACACTAGACTAGCGTTTGAGTTGCTGCATGTAACGACAAAGTTCTTTGATAACCTTATCGAATAACTCTTTGTTTAAAGAACTTTTACTTAAACTCGAAGAACCATGAAAGGTCGAGACAATAAAGTAGGCGATTTGGCTAAAGTCGAGATCGGGTTTTAATTGCTCACTTACTCGGGATAAGTTCGTTGCAATTAATAAGTTTAGTTGTTGTTGCATTGCGAGTATGCGTATACGAAAGCCTTCATCAACGCCTGACATTTCTTGGCATAGGTTATTTAACGGGCAGCCACAGACTACCTCATCGCAAGTCATTTCTTTAGACATAGCAGTGAAAAATTCACATAAACCTTGTATTGGATCTTTCGCTTCGACAGCCGGTTGCCAAAGTGCGATAAATGACGGTGCATACACCTCTTCAAATACAGCGTAGCCGAGCTCCATTTTGTTGGTGAAATGATGGTAAAGAGCGCCTTTAGATATTTCACAGCGCGTTAAAATACAAGACAAGCTTGTTGCGGTGAAACCTTTTTTATGGATTTCATCGGCACTTACTTCAAGTATATTTTTACGGGTTTGCTCTGCATCTCTCATCGGCTATCTTAAAATACCATTCAATAATAATAGCATTATTCTAACCGACCGCTGGGTCGGTTGCAAAGATAATCTTGAATGAAGTTGTCGCTATTGATCATTCCAATATAGAACTAGAACGTTTCTAATGAAGCTGGATCGAATTTTTGGAAGGTTACTTTGCTGAAAGCCATATTTGGTGAATGGTACAATTATGTGACCTTATATATTTAAAAAAGAGCATCTGTATTTATTGAATGTAAATACTCTTTTGAGTATTCCATTGGATTAATTTAAAATTAAAATTGAGGGTAGAACAATGTTTACCCTCTTACATTAAACCTTAATTTATAAAGTCCAAAGGGATGGATAAACTAGCCCCTGTGAGCATTGATGCAGATTCTTTATAACCTTTAATAAATTATTTTATTTCACGCCATGCATTAGTTTATTAATCTTTGGTCCGATAATAAATAAAAATGTACCGCCCAATGTCAGCAACCAAAAGCTAAATGTAAAACCACTGAGTGCCGATGCGACTGTCATCCCTGTTTCACCGCTCATTGAGCCTGCTAAAATACCTGAAAAATTGTTTCCGATGGCCGTACTTAAAAACCAGCCACCAAAAGCAAACCCTGCTAGCGATGCCGGTACTAACTTACTCACCATAGATAAACCAATGGGTGACAAGCATAATTCTCCAATGGTGTGTAATACATAACAGGCAGCTAATGGCCAAATAGGGATCATGTTATTGGCGTCAAGCAGGTTTTCTAATGCATATACTAAAACCAAAAATCCTAGCCCAGTGCCTAATAGCCCTAAGGCAAATTTACGTGGAATGCTCGGCTCTACCTTGTTCTTGTGCATAAATATCCAAAGGGCCGAAACTAGCGGAGCAAAAATTAAAATTGCCACTGAGTTTACCGATTGAAACCAAGCAATTTTAAATTCAATCACTTCGGTAATGCTTCTATCGACAATGTTTTGCGCCAAAAAGGTAAAAGAGCTTCCTGCTTGTTCGAAAAACATAAAGAAAATAACATTGAAAATAAACATAATTAAGCAAGCAATAATCCGCTCAAAAGCAATTTTTCCGTCATTTTTAGTTTGTTTTAACAATATAAAGGCTAAGCCGATAAATAAGGCAAATAGGATCCACGCTAATATTTGTGCACCAGCATAAGTCATCAAAATATAAACAGGGATGATAGAGACAAGCGAGCCCAAAACAACCGTGATTAAATTTTTGGTTCTTAATGGTGTTTTTTTAACTGCACCTATACCCTTTAACTGACGACGACCAATATAAAACCAAATATAGCTAATCAACATACCAACACCAGCAGCGCCAAAAACCGCTTTGTAATTATCCATCATTGGTGTATCGGTTAACGTGCTTGCTAGCCACTGAGTAATTATCGGCGATATCATAGCACCCGCATTAATACCCATATAAAAAATACTAAAACCACTATCTCGGCGATGGTCGTCGGTCGCATATATTTTGCCGACTAAATTTGAAATATTAGGTTTAAACAAACCATTACCAACAATCACTGTCGCTAAGCCAATCATAAAGAAGGTTTCATTGGGCAGCATAATGAGAAATAAGCCACAGCCCATAATGACAGCACCGACTAAAATAGAGTGCTGAGAGCCAATAACTTTATCAGCAATATAGCCGCCGAAAATTGCACTGGCGTAAACCAGTGCTAAATATGAACCGTAGGTATTCGACGCAAATGACTGTCCTGATGTATCACCATTGAAAAACTGTGCAACGATGTAAAGTGTTAATGCCCAACGAATGCCATAGAAAGCGAATCGTTCCCAAAACTCAGCCATAAATAGCATCCAAAGTGGTTTTGGATGCCCCCATAAATTATCAAATTCTGGTGGTTTTTTCGTCGATGTCATGATTTCTTCCTTATTTAAAATTATATTTTTTTAGCTTTTATAGTTCTTTTATTCGACTGGTATCAGCTTACACCGATGACTTTTTGTTACTTGAAGCTAAGGTGAAGCTGCTCGAAAGTTTCGGTGAAGTTTTGGTGAAGACTGAAGGAAAACAGTCAAAGGACGCGAAAAGATGCTAAGAATCATTGCACTTTATTGAAAAGGCGATAAATTAACGGGTATAACCCATTGCAGAAACTGCTTAGTGGCTGATAAATATAATAATACAACCCGTTACTTAATTGCGGACTTGATCTTGGATGTGCAACGCGGCGAATTAAGACGTGAGTGTGAAGTGATCACGTTACCTAAATTAAGTTATGACTTGCTCGTTGCTCTTGCACAAGCGGCGCCAGCATTACTTAGTCAAGAAGAATTGATATCAAGAGTTTGGCCCGAGCGTGTTATTGGTGATGAAACCTTAAAGCAGCGAATAAAGCTTTTAAGAAAGTCGTTAGGGGATGATGCCTCTGCACCTCAGTATATTGTTGCAGTGCGTGGTCGAGGTTATCGGCTTTTACCAACCGTTAAATGCGAATGTGTTGTTCGACACCCTCCGTCAGTCATGCTTGATCTAAGTGCTAATGATCGCTTTCCCAGCCTAACCGGAAACTCGTTTGGTAAAGTCTGGCGACGTACCTCCATGCTTGGCTTGATTTTTTTTATCGTCGCAGTAATTGGTATTACCACCATGTCGATGTGGGGCGTGGATATTAAAAATAATGACAGTGCTTTAGTTATCGATGAAATTCAAGTAGTTGAAAAAATTAAAGGTAACCATGTTTCAGTGCAGCAAGAGCATAGTTTAGATAACAATGTTATAAATAATGGGATAAACACATTAGATGCAGCCACTGCAAACGCTCAACGCTTATATTTGCGCGGGCGAGAGTATTATCATCGCTATAGAAAACAAGATAACGACATTGCTATTGAATTTTTTCAAAAAGCACTTGCTGAAGATAATAGCTTTGCCCGTGCTTACGCCGGACTCAGTCAGGCATATAGTCAACAGTATTTTCAATTTTCTGGTCAAGAAACAGATAAGCAACTAGCGATTGATAACGCTTATCAAGCACTTAGTTATGATAATAAATCATCGGTGGGCTATAAAGCCTTGGGTACGGCATATTATGTTGCAGGTTGGCTGTCAAAAAGTATAAAAACATTGCGTCGTGGGCAATATATCGAGCCCAATGAAATCGAAATATTAATTAACCTTGCCTTTATCCATTCTGAACAGGGCGAATTGAAAACAGCGCTGCAATGGCACAAAAAAATACTAACACAAGCGCCTGAACATGCTGTTGCTATGATGCATACTGGGCTAACATTACAGCGTGCTCAGCAATTTAATTTAGCAAAAATGTGGTATTTACGGGCATTAAATTTGCAACCAGATTATATGCTAACCACTTATCATTTAGCTCAACTCGCTATTGCACAGCAAGATTATACTGCAGCGTTAACGCTTGTTGAATCACAGCCCGATGGTGTTAGACAAAGGGCTTTATTTTTACAAATACAAGCCGACATTGCTTATTATCAGGGCGACACAAAGCACGCACAGTTGCTATATCTACAAGCGGCTAATACAGCCATTGAAAGACGGTATTCACCATCAGCATTACGTGCGAGTTTATTAGCCAAGCACCAGGATACTAAAACTGAAAACATGATTACCCGTGCGCCACTAAATAGTGGCGAGATACCTTCACTGCTTATTGAACAAGAGCTTATCGCAGGTTTAAAAGCTAAACAGCAGCAAGGCAATGAACAAGCTGATTTAAGTTTATTATTAGCGGAAGTGTATAGTGCCAAAGGGCAGTTTACCTTGGCAATGCGCTATTTAACACAGGCTATTGAGCAAGGTTATCGATTAGATTATCGGGTATTGCATGCACCGTTATTTTCAGGTTTACGTGAGCAGGCTAATTTCAAGCGCTTAATGTTAGAGGCCAAAGAAGCTATCTCTATCGATAGCTTCTTTGAGCGCTAAATATCTTACCTTGAAAAGCTTATGCTTAACTGAATTTAGCTCATGCTTAGGTAAGCTTAATGAGTTTTCCAATCGGGTCGTCCAATGAACTTGGCGGCATAGTAAACCACTGAGGACCTTTCTTGGTCATATAAATACAGTCTTCAAGTCGAACACCGAATTCCCCCTGAATATAAATACCTGGTTCATTAGAAAAGCACATGCCGGGTTTTAAAATTTCTGTTTCACCGTGAACAAAGTTAACGCTTTCGTGTCCTTCCATACCAATGCCATGCCCAGTTCTATGCGAAAGTCCCGGTAACTTATAACCTGGGCCAAAACCCTTGGTTTGATAAAACTGTCGAACCGCGTCATCGACTGAACCTGCTTGGCTGCCAATTTTTGCCTGTTCAAAAGCAATTTCTTGACCTTGTCGGACGGTTTGCCAAACTTCACGCTGACGCTTACTCGGTTCACCGAAAACAAAGGTTCGACTGATATCAGACTGATAGCCGTGTACATTGCAGCCACAGTCCATTAATACAATCGAGCCTTCGGTCAATGTTTGCTGTTGCTTAGTACCATGGGGATACGCACTGGCTTGGTTAAATAACGCCATATTCCATGCGCCTTGGCCACCCAATTGTTGTTGAGCACTGCTCATTAATGACTTTACGTCACCTTGGCTCATGCCTACTTTTAACTTTGACCAAACATGCGCATAAGCAAGTAATGTTACTTCATTAGCTTTATGCATTAATTCAAGTTCATGCTGGCTTTTGTACATACGGCAACCGCGGGTCACTGGCTCAGCACTAACATGCTGCATGTTTGAAAGTTCAGCCATAACGCCACTGCTGACAAAATAGCGTACTGAGCTTTCGAAGGCGATTTTGCCTTTATTCAATTTGGCGTCGGTTAATATTTGCTTTACTAATGCAAACGGGCTTTCATGCTCTTGCCAAACACGAATATCTTCACCAACGGCTAGGCTTTCACGGACACTGGGCTCTTCAAAAAATGGGCAAACAACGGAAACTTTACCTTCACGCGGGATAATAACCGCTGTTAGGCGCTCACTGCGCCACCATTGTATGCCGGAAAAATAATCCATTGCCGCGCCGGGCTCTAGGATTAAAGCCGATATATCAAGCTGTTGCATTAACTTCTGTGCATGACTAATACGCTCTAATCGCTCGACTTTGCTAATTCCTTTCACGGTATTGGTGATGGGTTTTAATGTTGAATTTTTGTTTTTAGCTGTATTATGCGGATCATTTGGCTTCGCAAGCACTGACGATGTCAGTGTTTGTCCAGCAACAGCGACAGTTGCAAGACTTGCCCCGCTGGCTTTTAAAAAGGCTCTTTTGCTAATATTCATAGTTATCCTTTCAATCTCCTAGAATCAAAGAGCTTTCTAGGCATTACGTTATTAGTGTTTATGCTTCACGCTAGCGTTTTTTTTCTTAATGAGCAAGTGCTTGCCGCCAAAATACCACTTTATTCATTGGCAATAACCTCTATGGCAAAGTTGGCAAAATTGTCGATACAGTCATTTGTTGTTTAACCTAAAAATAGGTGAAACTAACGTGTTATTTTTGTACATTTTTTTTCAGCGTGTTATCAATGACGTCACGCTGAAATAAATGAGAATATAAAATGAACATTAAGCTAAGTGAGCTTACCGTAAAGTTATGCAAGGTTGGTATTGTAATCGCATCAGCTATCTCCTTGCATGTGCAGGCTAATGCCGATCGAGTGACTGGAAAAACCCATGCAACCCGATCAGAAGTAATTGCAGCGAATGGCATGGTAGCAACTAGCCAACCCTTGGCGACGCAAATTGGTTTACAAGTATTAAAAGACGGAGGCAATGCTATAGATGCAGCGATTGCGGCCAATGCGGCATTGGGTTTAATGGAGCCAACAGGTAATGGCATCGGCGGTGATTTATTTGCTATTATCTGGCATGCGAAAAGCCAAAAACTTTATGGCCTCAACGCCAGTGGTCGTTCACCGCAATCACTTACCTACAAAAAACTTAAAGCTGAATTAGCGACGCTAGAGCGAGACGATATTCCGCCATACGGTATGCTACCCATTTCAGTCCCAGGTACGGTAGACGGTTGGTTTGAAATGCACGACAAATTTGGCAAAATGCCAATGAATAACATCTTAAAGCCAGCGATTGATTATGCCAATGATGGTTTTCCAGTCAGTGAGTTAATCTCTTATTATTGGCAGCGCAGTGTGCCAAAACTATCAGTTCAACCGGGCAGTTTTAAAACCACCTTCACCATTGACGGCAAAGCGCCACGTAAAGGTCAAATCTTTAAAAACCCTGAGTTAGCGAACACCTTGTCATTGATTGCAGAACAAGGCCGTTCAGCGTTTTATCAAGGAGAAATTGCCGATAAAATTGCTCGTTTTATGGCCGCTAATGGCGGTTATATTTCTCGTGCTGATTTAGCCAGCCATAGCTCTACCTGGGTAGAACCGGTATCAACTAATTATCGTGGTTATGATGTCTTTGAATTACCACCCAATGGACAAGGCATTGCGGCATTACAAATGCTAAATATGCTAGAACCCTATAACTTATCTGAGATGGGCTTTTTGTCTGCACAGACATTACATGTGATGACAGAGGCGAAGAAATTAGCTTTTGAAGATCGGGCCAAATTCTATGCTGATCCAGATTTTTTTGATGTCCCCTTAGCAGGATTAATCGATAAAAAATATGCCATGGAGCGTAAAAAATTGATCGGTGAGCGTGCGGCTAAACGTGTTGATGCGGGTAATCCCGCACTTTATCAGGGCGATACTATTTATTTAACTACCGCGGATAAAGAAGGCAACATGGTATCGCTGATCCAAAGTAATTATCGCGGTATGGGCTCAGGCGTTGTCGTGCCAGGTTTAGGGTTTGTCTTTCAAGACCGAGGTCAGTTATTTTCTATGGACGAAAGCCATGCTAATGCTTATCAAGCAAATAAACGTCCTTTTCATACCATTATTCCTGCCTTTGTCATGAAAGATAACAAGCCCTTTATCAGCTTTGGTTTAATGGGAGGCGCGATGCAGCCACAAGGACATGTGCAAATCGTGACTAATATTATTGATTTTGGCATGAACCTACAAGAAGCGGGTGATGCAACGCGTTGGCAGCATTATGGCTCAACCGAGCCGACTGAAGCGCATGGTAAAACCTTAATTGATAGCGGCGAATTGGTTATTGAGTCTGATATACCTTACCAAACCGTGCGAGCCCTGATGCAACGCGGTCATAAAGTGGGCTTTGATATGGGCGGATATGGCGGCTACCAAGCCATCATGTGGGACGATAAAGAAAAAGTGTACTATGGCGCTTCTGAATCCAGAAAAGATGGTCAAGCGGCGGGATATTAAGTTATCAGTAGTAAAGATATAAAGCTAAAAGTAGTGTTTTTATCTAGATAATGTTCTTATTAATCAATGGTTTTTTGCCGTGAGTTCTAATAAATAATTTAATATTTTAGTGTCAGATATTTTTGCACTATGCTAAGGTTTTGCTAAAGGGGTTTTTATTAAGTTTTTGATTATTATTCGTTTTTTTGTTTTGGCCTGACTTGTGCTTAAGTTGGTTGCTATTTGATTTTCAATATAAAAATATACAAGGAACGGAATTTAAATGATTTTTAAAAATAATAAAAAGTTAGCATGCATATTATTTGGTATTTTTGCGATGTTATCGACATCAGCTAATGCCCATTTGATTTACTTTGGTTACAGCGACAATGGTGATGGTACGGTTGATTATTTTGGGCAACATTATCACGGTTCATCGGAAAGCACTGGTAGTGGTTTAACGTTTACCAATACCGCGAACCCAGCAGTTTTTTTCACTGGTTTATGGAATGACGTGTTACTAAACAAGTCTGTATTTGACATGACTGGAACGTTAACACAAGGTTGGGATTTAGCAATTGGTCATCCAACTTATAACGACTCATACGCTGGTCAATGGTTAATTGCTCGCAATATATCACTAATTAATGGTGTTTATCAGGTTTCAGCAACTAACCCAACTGTAGTTGATACCGCTTGGTCAAGTTTGCCAGCAGTAACAGTTTCAGGCGTCACTTCAGTACCTGAGCCTACGACTTTAGCTATATTTGCATTAGGGTTAGCGGGTTTTGCAACACGCCGATTTAGAAAGTAAGCTCAAACTAAACAGTTGATATTTAATCAAGCACCATGTCATGGTGCTTGATTATTTCCTAACGAATTTGCATGGTAACAGTGGTTTATTTTATTTTATTTGAGAGCTTGGTCTAATAACTTATCCCAGGTTTAAACCATAGCGTATTCTGATTTTATAACTGAACGCAAATCACTAAACTCGCCATTATAACGACAAGTAAATAAAATTCATTTCAAACCACTAAAATAATCGCTACGCAATATTGTGCTATCAACATACTGAAGTACATTAATTGCTGCAGAGCCGATGCTTAACACAAATAATTAGTAGATAGACTTCTCCCACCAAGATAAATAGACTTGGCAAATTTATTGTAGTTATTTTATGGTAATTTTCATTATAGGTACCGGCACGATTTAGCTTACCAAGCCATCATGTGGGACGATAAAGAAAAAGTGTACTATGGCGCTTCTGAATCCAGAAAAGATGGTCAAGCGGCGGGATATTAAGCTGCTAGATCCATCACTATACTATCTTTGATATCATCAAGCCGGCGGTGCTCTATTAATAGCTATAAGTCGGCTTTATTTTTACCGACAGCTAAAAAATCAATTGTATCAACAAGCGTCTACCTAGCAAAAATTTAAGAAAATAATTAGAACTTATGGCAAAACCAAGTAAAAAAGGCCCAACTAAAACTGTCGATATATTTTGTGCGGGCTGTAGTACTTTATTATTTAAATACCGCAAGGGTGGCAAAGGCGCACTGATAAAAAGCTTTAAAGACCGTATCAGCCAAGACTACACCCTTGAGCCCTGTATCTGCCCTAAGTGCCATAAAGCATTTGCTAGAGAAACGTTAATTCGAGGTTTACCGGCATATAAATTTATTGGTGGTAAGGTCTGGTTTAAATAACGCGAAGTGGCAGCTGAAATAACAGCTATTTTATTAATAATGGTTACATTTGAACTATAGTAGATTTAGTTAACTTAACAGCTAAGTTGTAGCATTAGCAGAGACGAAGTTAAGTAGGCTAAGTGAAGGCATTTATGATGTTATATCAAATAAGTGAACTCAAATTAAACAACCCACTTTATTAAATGAGTTAAATAATTTGAGTGACTTAACGTTAAACCGCATAACCTTGTGATTTAGTCTTCTTTAGGTAAGACTTTTATCGTTTGATAGTCGCTAGCTTCTAGCTCATCATTAATACAAGTTAATAAATAATCATTCATTTCTGATGTTGTCACTTCATCTTCTGCAGCATCATTTTTACATTGTGCCAAAAGGCTCATGACATATTCAGGAGAAGCAGCCATTAATTCAGGCGTATCTTCGTTGCTAAATGCAGCACTTGAAGTTAGTGTCAGTACAGCCAAAGCTAAAATTATTTTCTTCATGGTTAATCTCTTCAAGGTATATTTCACTACATGCCCCAATAGTCACTTAACGAATTAAGTTGTCTATCAAGAAATCTTTTTTCAGTTAATGAATCTAGTCTCTGTCTGACTTGATATTTTTTTTGGGCTGTTTTTCTCATTGCTTTTTTATTGGCTGAACCATAGGCAATTTCAAAACCAGCAATACCAGTGTCAAAATTTGAATCTTCATCAATATCAGTGTCTGCATATGTATCAATGTTCATTTCTTTACCTTATAAAAAAATCATACTTGGATTTTCCACTAGATAATGTGCCGATATTTCAAAATAGAAAAGTGAAATATTTTATGATTATTAATCAAAAAATTTTATCAATTTAATTTATTAGAAGATATTACAACGTACAGCTAGGAATAAAAATGCACAATGAAGACGAGAAGTTAATGGTATATAGAATAATAAACAATAAGAAACAGCCAGTTATCACCTTGTTGTTTTTAGTATGAGCAGCATAGCAAATTCAGTTTAAGTGACGGCTTGTAGATGGTGTTGGCGTTTTTTACATTATTTTTAGTGGTGAACTTTGCTAAGTAGGTTGACGAATTCTACTGAAACGTAAGTGGTTTTTGTGTTGAACTTAGAGTACATGGTGTTTATGGGATAAATAAACGCTAGGTTAAGTAGCGTTTATTTGATGAACTTATTTTTGTGGAATGCGTAGGTGGTTGCTACACGAATCGCGGATGCTATTCCATTAACCACATTCTGGCTTTACGCTCTGGTAAGTAAAACTTATGCCACTGACTATTAATATTTTGCACATCAGCACCTTCAATGACATCACGATAGTTTTTATACCACCACAAATTATGCTCAGCAGTGTTTACCCAAATGTCTTGACCATTGTCACATTTGTTAATGCCAACTACGCCAATATGATCACGTTTGAATAGAATAATACAGTCGTTGAAGCTTATCACTTGCATGGCATGACCTTGTGCAGCGTTGTGAAACTTAACCATGCCCGCGATATCTGATCGTTTATACAAATCAACCCAGCGATTACCATCATTACTTTCGTTATGATCAGAGTAGATCATTGGTGTACCGCCGTCACGACCCATAATGTAGGCATTTGCTAAGATTTCATCGGTAGCATTAAGTATTTGATATCTAAAGCCGTCGTTACTTGGAATATCATGAGTAATTGAAAACGTTACTGCTTTGTCTGCTGATAATGCTTGGCCGTATGCGCCAGGATCAACTAACTGATTCATTGAGCCACCAAACCCCAGTGCATCACGTAATGAGGCAAATAACGGAAAGTCGTAAGCGTCATGGCCAGTATCATTTATATAAGGGGCAAGAAAGCTATCATAACTGTTGTCGCCAGCGCCGCCGGAAGTAATAATTTCACCAAATATGTGAACACCATTTTTAATGTTGTCATTAAATACTGCATTAATATGATAGTTACTCATGTGTTTTGCGGCATCAACACGAAAACCAGTAACACCGATAGTTTTAAGGGCTTGTAAGTAAGCTTGTTGTTGCGATACAACCCAGTTGTTTGGATCTAAATCTGGTAAGCCAACGTCACCATTACCGCCACATAAGCGCCAATATTGCACATGGCCGGGGTTGCCCCAGTCAGTTATGCAGCCCGTTGGATGAAAATCGCCTGCACCCAAGCTACCGTGTTGTAAATCGCCGAATAATTTAATGGAATTATAGTAAGTACTATCGGCTGCATAAGTTGCCAGTACTTCGCTGCCAGGATAATTTAAGTCTGAGCGTTTATATGATTCATTGGCCATATGGTTGAATACGATATCGGCATATGTTTCAACACCTTTGGCCTGTAGGGCGTTAACCATATCTTTAAAATCATTGGTATCACCAAGGGGACTATGAATAACACGTAAGTCTTGTGGTTGATAACGTGCCCACCATTCGTTGCCCGATGATTTATATGCTGGCGAAACCAGCACTTTTTTATAGCCTAAATCAGCTATTTCTTGTGCTTTAGCTGCAACGTCGTCATAGGTCCAGTTAAACGCGTGCAATATTGTATCGGCTGATGAAAATTGGCTGAAGAATATTGCGCTCGCTATGGCGGTTGTTTGTGTGATCTTTTTCAAGGTTGCTTTATGTTTCATACTTTTCTCATTTGTGATGTTTAGTTTTTGTAAATATTATTTTTATTGTCATAATTGTATTTTTAAAAATCTTAATGAAATTGAGCATAAATTAAGCACATGAATTTAACTAGGTAACTACATACGTATTCATAGGAACGCCTGAAGCTGAGTTAACGCAAGATAAGGGCAGGACGTAATAACTAGAAAGCAATTTTAAAGGGCAGATAATGAGGGGAACTAGCCGATAATGGTACCGGCATCATAAGCTATATATTGTTTTAAGTGGTTATTTTTCGGTGTTTTTAGCCTGATTACGCTGTTGAGCGAGCGCTTGAAGCTGCTTTGATTGTTGATGCAAGCTGTTACGGACAAGAGCTTCTTGATCTTCTTCGCGAATATGATGAAAAATAACTTTATATTGAATTACGCCGTTGCACGCTTGGTGACTGATAATCTCGCCAATGCAGTATAGGGCAATATTTTCGTCAGGAAAAAACAATTTTAGCTCAAGGTAGTTTCCGGTATTAAATAGCGCACTCTCGCTCGCTTCAAATACAATACCGCCACCGCCAAATTTCAGCGCATTAAATCTAATATTCTCGTTATCTTGTTGACCTAGGATATAACCGACAAGCAAGTCCATTTTTTGCGCTTGATGATTAAGGTATTCCATTAATTGGCCAGCAACACCGGCAACAGTTTGCAGCGGTCGTAGTGCATTTTGATCTAAGGTGTTTATTTCAGACGCTATTTTAAATGGCGTAGGCATGTTCGTAAGGAATTGCTCGTAGCTGGGGAGCTGCGATGATTCAATAACCGTTGCGTTGATATTGAATGAATAGTCTATAGAAAAAAACTCTTCAAATTGAGCAAGTTTTGTCTGATTTTCCGTCGTAACCATCATTAAATTACCTTAGTCAGTATTATACAATTTCACGTTATTGTTAATTAGTGCGTACTCGCTAGAAAAACGTTCACCGCACATTCACACATTTCATCTATTTGGTTTTCTTGAGCGTATATGCCGTCAATAACTAAGCGAGCAATACCGTGTAAAGTAGCCCAAGTCACTTGTGCCAATCTCAAGGTGTTTTCATCTTGAATAATAATGCCTTGCTCTTGCCAAAGTTTGGTCATTTCAACTTGATAATTAAAGCTGGTATAAGCAATTGTTTTCAAGGTTTCAGTACTGTTATTTTCTTTCCAAATAACACGGCCGAACATCAGTTCATACAGCGAAGGATTTTGCGTAGCAAAACCAATATAGGCATGAACAAAATTGCGATATTTCTGTTCACTAGACAGCTGTTTTTCAGAGAAAATTTCACTGGCGTGCAAATGCCATTGCTCAAAGCCTTGTTCTGCAATGGCGCATAACAAGTCATTTTTATCGGTAAAGTGGTGGTAGGCGGCCGTGCGTGAAACGCCAATTCTTTCAGCGAGTTTACGTAACGATAGGCCTTCAATACCCGCTTCAGCTACCATTTCGCTGGCGGTACTGACCAGCGATTTACGTAAATCACCGTGATGATATTTTGTTTTAGTTACCATGCATTAACTACCTGATGCTAATTGTTTTATCAAAGGGCTTTCCTTGGTGGAAAGGCAACATTAGCAAAGATTAAACCAGCCACTAATGACATAAAAATCAAAAATGCTTGCGAGCCAATATCGGTGGCATTTAAAATGTTTTCCCCGGTAACTGCATTGCTCAAACCAATATAGACTTTACTTCCTGGCACCAAAACAACTAACCCGAGTAGTTTGACAATACTGGAAGGTAAATTCATGATACGTGAAAAAATATTACTGTAGATGCCTAAGGCAAAAGCTCCGACAAAGGCTCCGAGGGCAACGCCTAAATAGGTTGCACCAACTATACTCGCACCAAACGCCACATAGCCTGAAAGTATGCCCCACGGTGCATCTTTTTTACGGCATTTAAATAAGATCACTAAGCTAATAGATAAGGTGGTTACTGCGGCCCATGAGGTCCATTCGGGTGTATTGGCAGGTTGAATAAAGGTAACTTCACCCCACATCATTTTGCCTAAGGCAATGCCTAAAACACCGCCAAAGTAGATCTTAAATAAAATCATTAAGGCATCCATTAGCCTTGCTGTACCCGACATTAAATTGCGCGCTGCCAGCTCTGATAAGGCTAAGGTTAACGATAGCCCAGGAATAAAGGCAATAATGCTCGACAATACCACTAACGGTATATTGATACTGGGATCAATTAGAGCTATTGCCGTTGCCAGAATTGCCGTAGTCATCGCCGAAATTGGCTCTAGCATATCGGTTACACGACGTGAATGTTCAGCCCAAAAAGTGAATAGACAAACCACTAAGCCGAGTATGCTTGACCAAAAAACGTCATTCCAGCTGGTGTGCATTAGCATGGCAAAAGCACCACTTGACGCACCGAACGCAAGAAAAGTTAAAAAGCGACCATAAGGATTAGGTTTGTTAGCAATTTCATCTAAGCGCTCAATAGACTCAGCTAATGTGCGTTGACCAGAGGTAAGTTCGTCAACTAATTCATCAGCACGAGCTAATGACCCCAAATCGAGATCGCCAGGCGCTACGCGCAGAATATGGTTGTAGTCTTGATTCTCATCGTCTTCAGATAAGACAAATGTTAACGAGGTTGGGGTGATAACAAAAGAGCCGTAAATATCTAACCTTTTTGATACATCGGTTAAATGAGCTTCTAGGCGGTAAGCTGGCGTGCCAAACTTATGCAATGCTTTGCCTAAACGAATTATAAATCGACGCTTGTCGGTAAAACTATCAGTATTTGCCATGGCAAGATCATTAACATTGAGAATATTTTTATATGGTAAATGATTAATTTTAAAATGAAAGCACAGATGTCAAATCTTAACGAAATTATTGTATTTAGGGGATGTTTTCTTGGGTGTGGAAAATTTGCAGATGCTGGCAATCTCGGTATGATGAGCGCAGTGCTAGATGTTTAGCAAGATAACTTAACATCGGCTTGGTATGACTTGCGCAGCCATTTTAGTTAAATTACTTATTCGGACGGTAAACTTTATGACCTTATTGATTATTTTATTTTGTGTCTTTGCTGCGGTTGCCTTGATGGTGATATTAGGACAACGTTTTGGCAAGCCAATGGAAGCGGAGCAACAACAAAAATATTCGAAAATACTTTGGGTAGTGGTATTAATCGCCATTGTTGGCGCGATTATTCGAGAAATGCTTTGAATACGCGTTAACTGCACTTAATTTGTGTTTAATATATTGAAAATATAACGCCACTCAGTTGAACTTCGTTTGCGCTAAGGTAAAGTGAGATTGATTGTCGTTTACCGCCTCTCCTTTAGTATTGTAGTGAGTTTCATAAACACTGACCTCGCCATTTTTTGCCTGTAAAATAATAGCACTTGAGCGAGTGCCGTAGTTTGGCGAAACAATGAAGATACTACTCAGTAACGCTTCTAACGAGCCACTTATTCCTGTGCTAGGTAAATTATGCTCTTCGGCGGTTTGTTGGTTTTTCATCAATGAAAAAAGTGCATCGACTGTTACGTTATTGTCAGTAATTAAGTCTTCGATATTTTTTAAACCTAATGCCATTTTAGGCCAAATATCATCTAATGCGCCGTTACAAATACTGTGGAATCCTGGCGTTAATTTGACAAATTTTTGCTTCACACTATCAAAAGTCTGTAAGTTGTTTAACGCTCCAAAAATTAAATTAAAGTCGTTGTATTGATGTGATTCAGCAGACAAATATTGCTCGGTTTCAATGGAGCTCTGCGTTAATGCTTGCACGACTAAATCACCACGTGAGCGCTTACTCTCATCAAAACTTTCAGGTCGACGGAAATTCGTTAACGCTGCGAAATAACTGTGAGAGTTTAAGCCTAACCAACTTCCTCCAGCTTTTAGGTCTTTACCTGCGAGTATGTTTTGCTTTGGCCACCAATGCATGTTCTGTGTAGGTCGTTGGTGAAACTCATCACGATTAGCACAAATAATAACCGGGTAGTCTGGGTGTTGTTCAAGCGCAATAAACAAAATACACATAAAAACGGTTTTCCTAAAAGGTTAGAGGCTGTTGATCTTTGTTTAATATAAACAAAGATCAACAGCCTCTAGTAAACTAATAATATCTGGTACTTTAACTTAATTGCATCATAGGATATGGTTTGTCGCATGCAACTTACACATATCATGATTTCAATTGGTATAACTTATTTTTCAAGGAAAAGGTAGTAAAGCTGATGTTAGCACTTCCAGTCATCGATTTAAAAAACAAAGTATCAGCACAAGAGTGGCAACTTAGAGTTGACTTAGCTGCCTGTTATCGCCTGATTGCCCTGCATGGTTGGGATGATTTAATTTATACTCATGTCTCAGTGCGCATACCTGATACAGCGCACGTACTTATTAATGCCTTTGGTTTGCGGTTTGATGAAATTACCGCGTCTAATTTAGTTAAAATCGATATGGCAGGTAATATTGTTGATGCGGATAGCCCGTTTGAATTTAATCCTGCAGGATTTACCATTCATAGTGCAATTCATGAAGTGCGTCATGACGATATTTGTGCTTTGCACGTGCACTGTAATGAAGCGATTGCCGTCGCGTCATTACAAGAAGGTTTGCTGCCAATTAGCCAATATTCCATGTTTGCTTTAGCCTCAATGAGTTATCACGACTATGAGGGCTTAGCGGTTAATGAAGATGAAAAGTTGCGTTTACAACAAGACCTTGGCGATAGCAATTTTATGTTGCTACGTAATCATGGCGCATTAACGATGGGTAAAACCATTGGCGATGCATTTATGCATATGTATGATTTGATACGCGCTTGTCAGATACAAGTACAAGTACTGTCAATGGGCAAGCAAGCTATTTTACTTGAGCAAAATATTGTTGACGGTATTAAAGCGCAGGCAGACATAGTGCATACCGGCTTAACGGGTGGACAAAAAGCTTGGCCGGCGATGTTACGCCGAGTCTATAAAATAGACCCAAGCTTCGCACTGTAACGCTGAATCATATTGATGAAATATTAATGGAATTGTTTTTAACCCTGTATTTAAAAAGCATGTAAGAGAGCCTAATGAAAGTAACTCACGTAGAAATTTTTGATATTGAATGCCCAAAACGTCCAGGTTGGAATCCGGTTTTTATTCGAGTACATACCGATGAAGGTATTAGTGGCGTTGGTGAAGCTGGCCTTGCTTATGACTGGGGACACAGCGCGGCGGCGGCGATGCTAAAAGAAATCAGTGAAGCGATATTAATCGGCTTTAACCCCTTTAATACCGAGTTATTATGGTCGCGTATGTTACGAGAAAGCTTTTGGGGCTTAGGTGGCGGGCCCGTGCTTTATTCCGCAATGAGTGCGATTGACACCGCCTTATGGGATATCAAAGGTAAAGCGCTCGGCTTGCCGGTTTATCAGTTACTTGGTGGTAAAACCAATGACAAACTACGTACTTACGCTAGCCAATTACAGTTTGATTGGGATGAAAAAATTAATAAGCTTATTGAACCCGCGCAATATGCCGAAGCGGCGTTAAAAGCCGTAGCACAAGGTTATGACGCGGTAAAAGTTGATCCCATTGTTTATAACCACGATGGCAGCTCTTCATTTGATCGCACTAAACTATTTACGCCAAAACAAATGCGCTTATTTGGTAATCGTTTACGAGCTATTCGTGACGCAGTAGGTGAAGATGTCGATATTATTTTTGAATCGCATTCATTAATGGGCGCAGCATCGGCTATTCAAATGGGCAGAATTGTTGAAGAAGTTGGCTGCATGTTTTATGAAGAACCGGTTAATTATCTTAACTCGGCGGTACATAAAAAAGTTGCTGACAATGTTAACGTGCCGATTGCCGGTGGCGAGCGTTTATACCATCGTTGGGACGCACGACCTTATTTTGAAGATCAAAGTATTGATGTTTTGCAACCTGATATTGGCTTATGTGGCGGCTTTACTGAAGCGAAAAAAGTATGTGACTATGCCGATGTCTACGATATTCGTATTCAAGCCCATGTTTGTGGTGGTCCGGTAGCAACCGCCGCCTCATTGCACCTTGAAACCGCGATCCCAAATTTCTTAATTCATGAACATCACACATACGCTATTAAAGATTGGAACCGCGAGTTATGTTTACAAGATCCGCAACCCATCAAGGGCTTTTTCCAAGTAACTGAAACACCCGGAATTGGTATAGAGCTTAATGATGCGGTGGTTAAACGTTCACCTAATGTGACGGTAAATGCTTTGAAGTAGTCGATTAACATCAGACAAATATCATGATTAAAAAAGGTAGCAACAGCTACCTTTTTTTACCTTTTACTATGGCGTTTAACAGCATCATTGCTGGGGTAATTGTTAGTTCAAATATAATCAATCGGTAGCGCGGTGGTGTATTTAATTTCTTCCATGGCAAAACTAGAGCTGATATCAGCAAAACTTGCGCGCGTGATTAAGCGTTGATAAAAACTGTCATAGGCTTTCATGTCAGGCACTACCACACGTAGTAAGTAATCCACTTCGCCACTCATCCGGTAAAATTCTATAATTTCAGGAAAATCTTCGGCTACTTTTCTAAATTCACTCAGCCAATTTGGGTTGTGCTGGTTGGTTTTAATGGTAACAAACACCGTTAAACCGACATTCAGTCTGACAGGATCAGCAAGTGCGACACGACCTTTGATAATGCCCGACTTTTCCATGGCTTGAATACGGCGCCAACAAGGGGTTGTTGATAGACCAACTTTGCTGGCAACATCACTGACCGAAGCGGTGCAGTCATGCTGTAAGATATTGAGTATTTTTTTATCAAATGCATCCATAAGCGTTCAATTGGACTGATTTTACCGAAAGTTAAAGATATGAGGAATTATTTTGCGGTAAAGCGGTAATTATTGCGAGTTATATTTTATTTTAACGACAGTGTTACTGATATTAGCGATTAAAACTTATAAAATTGCTCGGCATTACTAAAACATAATTGTTTTAACTGCTCATTACTGTAAGGCAGTTCTGTATGGGTCAGCCAAGTTTCTTGATAGCTAGCATGCCATAAACTTAATGGAAAATTACTCGCTAACATAACGCGTGTTATGCCAAAGTTTTCTATGCATAGTTGAATTATTTTATGCTGCCAGCTTTGTGAATAGTGCCTATTTGCCATTTCATAACCCGAACATTTGATAAAAACCTGACTGAATTTCGCTAAGCGCTGAAGGTTTTCCAACCAAGGTGTTGCTTGATTATTACCTTGCTCTTTATCTTGTGCGTAACCTAGCGTCGGCCAGCCTGCGTGGTTGATGCACAAGAGTAAATCAGGTGTAGCTTGTAATAGTGTTATTAAGCTATTGACTGCTGGGGTATTGTCTAGCGGCATTTGCAGTTCAAAACTGAGCTTTTTATCACTTAACAAGCTAAGGTTATCTTGGCTGTTTTTAGCGCTCAAAATTGCCAAGGCATGGTCATCTAAAATATAGCGAATGCCGACCACACTTTGGTAATGCATGAGTTTATCGAGTTGTTGAGAAAATAACGCTTTTGGTAAGGTAATATCTAGCATAGCGATACTACGAAACGGCTGTGTGCAGGTGTCTTCTAACCAAGCAATTTCACGCCATGGTTGCTCATTATCAAAACCTGCCTCAATATGGACAAAGCCCGTTAAAGTTAATGGCGAAGATAGTGTTAGATCTTGCTCTGAAAAATTTTTAGCGACGATGTTTTTATCTGGCCAAAAAGGCGGGTTCTCTGACTTTAACCAGTGATAACAGCCTTTATTTAAATCAAATAGATGCAGGTGCGGATCGATTATTTTTATCATGGTTAGGTTACTGCGCGGTGTAGCCGCCGTCGATTACTTGTAAACTGCCGGTGATAAACTTGGCCTTATCTGAGCCCAGAAAATACACCAACTCAGCCACTTCTTCTGCCTGACCTAATCGGCCCAAAGGTTGTAACGCCGCTTCTTCAGCATGTACAGCAACTTTATTTGCCCCTGATTTTTCGCAATAATGATTAATTGCTTGATGATAAAGCGGTGTTTCTATGGTGCCAGGGCAAACGGCATTAGCACGAATATTAAATTGCGCGTAATCGAGTGCGGTAGTTTTTGCCATTGAGGCGAGTGCTGCTTTACTTAAGTTATAGGCAAATGAGTTATGCTTGGCAATCAGTGCTTGATCAGATGACATTAAAATAATGGCGCCATTACTCTGTGCTTTCATGGTGGGTAATACCGCGCTAATGGCGGCGTAAGCGCCTTTAACGTTAATATCAAAAACCCGCATTAAATCAGCTTCACTGGTATTTTCAATCGACCCTGAAAAATGTATGCCGGCATTTGAAACTAAGACATCAATAGTGCCTTGCTTGGCAATATTAGTAATGACTTCGTTAACTTGGCTAACGTTAGTGATATCACAATGGCAAAAATCACCAAAGGTTGAGGCGGTAATATCAAGGTTAAATACCTGATAATTTTTTGCTAAAAACAGCTTAACAATACTTAATCCAATGCCAGAACTTCCGCCAGTGACAATACAAACTTTTTTCATAGTGATAACATATTAATGATTTTGTTAAATAATATCGTTTACTTGCGTTAATACCAATTGAAATAAGAAATTAATCATTTTAAGCACGTAAAACGCCTAGCGTACTGCTATTTTCTAGATTGTAAGTGAATTAAGCCGTTATATATCTAGTGGTAAAAGGAAAAGAAAATTGAAGAACCTGAAAGAGAAATTGAAAGTTTATTATATTATGAGTATTTTCAGTGTGCTATTTGCTTTAGTAGGCTTTAGTTATAACGCATGGCGTATGGAAGTCAGTGAGGAGAACAATAATGTTCGCACCGCGACTTTTGAAGTGTTGTCACATTTAGGCGAATTAGAGCATATTATTTTGTCAGCACATTATGATAACGATCTAATTGAGGGTAACCCAAGAAAGGGCTGGGTTAAAGTGGGCTTAGTGGTAGATTTAAGTGCTTTAATTTCATCAGATGTGGCAGATAAAGCAGTAATAGTTAAGACAGTATGGGCCAACTCATGGCATTTAATGCGCACTGAAGAAGCGGTGGTTACTGAGTTAGTAACTAAGATTGATGATACCCGTATGGCAATAAAAATGATTTTGAAGGAAATGAGTTAACGCTTAGCAAAACAACAGGTGCATTTGCTAAGCGGAGACAAGTTTTAGCTTATTTAGCTAATTCAATTAATGCGGCAGTATACATTTTTAAGTTTAAAACAAATTGTTTCATGGTAATAAACTCATGCTCTGAATGGCCGGTGTATTCTGTATTGGGCATTGATGGGCCAAAGCTTACTGCATTAGGAAATAAGCGCGAGTTGGTGCCGCCGCCAATGGCAATAGGTTTAGCGTTTTTAATACCCGTAAAATGGGTGAAAACGGCTAACAAGGTATCGATATGGGGCGCATCTTTCTGTACAAAAGGGTCGCCAATATAGTGCTCTAACTCGGTAACATTAGTGTCAAATTTGTTGTTCCAATTTGTCACTGTTTGATGAATTTCTTCCGTCAGTTGTTCTTTGCTTTTACCTTGCGGGCGACGTAAATTAATATTTAGCTCTACGCTTTCGTCATGTTGTTTTATCACGGTAGGGGCGAAAGTCATCGGACCCATAAAGTCATCTCGATAGGCTATGTTGCCAAACTTTTTACCTTCTAATCCCAAACCAATATTGTCATTAATAAAATTAACTAACGTACCTGGGCCATTGTTTACCCAGCGGGTACTTGATAATAAGTCTGCAAGATAAGGAATGGCATTTACACCTTCATCGGGTTTTGAAGAATGTGCCGACTTGCCTAAAGCATTAATGGTTAAGGTACTGTCTTTTAATTCAAGATCAAAACTTATGCCCTGATAATCACGCGCTTTTCGCATTAATCTTTGTAGTAGTACAATATTAGCGTTTTCAATTGTCGCACTGGCATCTTCTGGTATTTGGCTAGCAAAAAAACCACCACTAAAGGCACTAATATAGGGCGATATCGTCGGCATTTCTTGTTTGTTAAAGACTAATTTTACTGTGCCATAGCCTTTTTCTGCGGTTACTACCGGGTATTCAGCATCTATGGTGATATTAGTTTGTGGCAAATCATGGGTTTTTATATAGGCTTTTAAAGGCTCCCAATCTGACTCTTCAGCCATATAGACATACAACTCAATACGTTTATTGAGCGCAATTTTTTTATCTTTAATAGCTTTCATGGCATACAGCGCGGTTGAAATAGGGCCTTTGTCATCTTCTGTACCTCGACCAATTAGTCGGCCAGGCTCGGTGGTAATATCAAGTTCAAAGGGAGATTTCTGCCATTTTTTAGCATTAACTGGCTGTACATCGCCATGGGTGATAATACCAACACGTTCTTTTTGTGTGCCTAAACCTATAACAACCACATAGCCATCATCGGTATAATCTAAGCCGAGTGCTTGTGCTTGTTTTTTCAATTCAGCCTTAAAGGCAATATGCGCCGGATTATCGTCAACTAATACACCTTCTTGAGCGACCGTATTGTGCTTAACCAGTGCTCGTAGGCTCTCAACCATATCATGTTGATATTTTGATACCGCATAGTCAGCTGTTGTTTGCGCAACATCACTGACTTGTGTGGTTTTTGCGTTAGCTGTATGGCTTATGGTGAACGACATCATTGAGCTGGCCATTATGGCGGCGGATAAAAGCGTAAATTTTTTTAACAAGAGATACTCCAGTGATTAGCGACAAGCAATTTTCAAGTTCATACTAACGTAAGTCAAATTATAGTGGTAGCAACAGAACTGCGATTTATTAACCTATACAGTTCGTTGAACAATTATTATCTGATAAATACTATTAGGTTAGGGCTTCTGCTTATGACCTATTGTTGCTGCAATAGTTTGTTTTTAAATGTGCTGTTTTTTAATTCTTTGAAATAACGCAAAAGGCCGCGGTTTGCAGCGGCCTTTTATGTTAACTCGTTCTAGTAAAATGGGCCTATTGCAGCTGGGCCTCAAAAGTTAAAAATATACCACCTTGCTCTTTATCCGCTAAGGCTTTGTTTTTAGCATCTTGTTGATATTCAGCAATTAGTAAATAGCGACCCGCTTGTGCTGGTGTAAATGTGATCTCACCATCATTATTTGTGGTTAATTTTAACGTTTCTGGATTATTGCGGTAACGGCCAGCATCGCGCATTATTTCCACTTCAACACCCGCTTGGGCTTTACCGTGATAGGTAAAAGCGAAGGTTGCGGGTTCCTTTTCAACAATTTCTGATGGATGTGTTTTAGGGTGTAATTCTAGAAAATTACCCTCAAGGCCGTAATTTTCTGTTGGGTTGTTCATGGTGATGTATGTTTCAACGCGTGTTAAGCCGTACATAGTTTTTAGCTCTGTTGCGTTAGCCGGAGCATGCGCTTTTAATTCCATTTTATTCACACGGGCACGATGACTCTTGTCTGCGACTTTGTAACTTGAAAAATAACTCGCGCTAGCATTATTGGTTATTTTATAAGTCCCGTTATCTTTGACAAAATAATCAGCGACTGATTTTCTATGGGCTTTATAGGTTGAAGAAGGTCGGACACTTTTACCTGATGGTGTCAAAATACTTAATGCGTCAATACTCAAAGCCTTATCAACATTAAAGACTTCGTTTGATGCTGTAGCATCTAAGGCAATCCATTCACCTTGCTCTGATGAAAGTGAGAAATGGCTTGGTAGTAACCAACGTGAATGGGCATTGGCTTGGCTACTAATGGCGACAGCAAGGCAAAATAACAGTGATTTTTTAAAATTCATATTTATTCCTAAGGTAATTGAGTTGGGTTAATCGTAAAAGTGATTGCGTTAGTTTCTGACGTGGCTTTTAAAGTAAATTGCTGTTTTTCGTTATTGATTTTAAAGGGCTGCTTGAGCAGTGCTCGACCCCCTTTCTCTCGTACTACTTCGATATAAAGTGTGTAATCACCTTGCGCTAAAGGCTGCTCTTTATCATCAAGGGCTAAAAATGATAATGGAAAGTTGCCTGCCGCGTGGGTTGCTGAAGTTATGGCATCAACCAACACAGGATCCTTTCTGCCAACATTGCGCCACCATCGGCGAATGTCTTTTAACCACTTAGCCTCCTTACGCCACAGCAGTAGTGTTCGCACTGGTTTTTTTTGTTGGTTTTCTATCCAGGCGGCAACATAAGGTGGATGGTATTCACCTTGCTGTTGTTTAAGCGAAAGTTTTATATCGAGCGTTGCCGGACTACTCGTGGCATACGATGCTATCGGCATGAGCAATAATAAAATCGTTAAAGCCAATAAAACTATGGCAGTTGTTTGGCGTGAAAAATAGCTATTCATAAAATGTAATATCTCTTTTAGGCTAAATAAATAATGCTAATTATGGCCAGTACTGTGCTGACCAAACTGAGTAGTAGGGTGCGGTGAAAGCGCTTTTGTGGTATCGCTAAAATGAAACCTGTAATAGCAAAAACAATAAACAGCAAGCTAGATAAGTCGATGATCAAGCCCCAGAAATTGCTGGTGTTACGACCTTTGTGCAAATCGTTTAGTACCGCCCACCAACCGTAATGGGTTTGCTCAAAAAAGGCTTCGCCGGTTTCGAGTACAATCGCAATGCTAGCGCTTTTACCTGCTTGTTTTATGCTATAAAACAATTCCCCAGACATCAGCTCTGGCTTAATGTTTTTTAAAGAAATGGCAAAGGCTTGCTCAATTTCGTTCGCAATAATTTGCTGTTGTTCGTTAGTTATCTGGTCGGCAGTTATTGATAATTGAGTAATACTTTTGATCGTAAGCTCTTGTTCGATGACTTGCGCTTGATGACGACTAAACCATTCAGGATGATTTAGCGTGATACCGGTTACTGAAAAAAATAGCAGAAGAGTCAGTAGCGCCATAGAAACATAAACATGGATCAGTCGTGCAATATTTAAGGTATTTTTAGAAGGTTTCATTACAACGGGTCGCGGTTAACATCAATAAAATTTTTGTACTACAGCGTTGTCATGTACCTGCTTGATGTACATCACAACGCTGAAATAGAAAGGAAGTTAAAAAGCTAGCTGAGCCGCTAAGCGAAAGCTAATGCCATCAGCTGCTGTTACGCTGCTTGTGCCACCACCAATCAAGTATTTTTTGTCTAATAGATTGTTGATGTTAAAGCGTAAATTAAGCTCGTGTGTGTCAATATCCATTTGATATGTCGCACCGATATCAATACGGGTATAACTGTCTTTTTTGATGGTATTTGCGCTATCTGCAAAACGTGAACCTTCATAAAACGCGCCGGCGTTAAAGGCTAGTTTTTCAGTTAATTCGTAACGTGACCATAAGGCGGCCGACCATTCAGGGACATCGGTAGGTGTTTTACCTTGATAGTTTTCGTCTTTTTCATACTTAGCGTCAATATTAATCAATGAAGACATGATAAATAATTTATCGTTTATGGCACCTTGCGCACCAAGTTCGAAGCCTTTGTGGCGTTGCTCACCCGCTTGTGTGGTGCGTGTTTCGAATTCAGAGTGATCAATATCTTCACTGATCAGCTTGCCAGTTTTACTAATATCAAAAATAGCGCCGCTTAATAATAATCGGTCATCTACTAGTTGCCACTTCACACCAATTTCACTTTGCTTAGATTCCATCGCATCTAATTTCATGCCATGGTTAATATCGCTATCATTATTTAAGGTTTCGCTTCGTTGTGGTTCAAACCCTTCGGTGTAGCTGTAGTAAATGGTCGCTTGTTCAGATGGGTGATAAAGCACACCAAATTTAGGTAAAAACGATTCACTGTCGGCTGTTTCTTTATTTTGCTTATCGTAACGACCACCGAAAGATACTTGCCAGTTATCATTGAAAGTTACTAAGTCTTGTAGGTAAACACCGTAATAGTCATATTCACTGCTATATAAAGTATTGTCATCTTTGTAATCAATATCAGGCCTAGTTGGCTCGTTTTGACCTGCAGAATAAACCACTGAAGATGCTTTAACTTTTAGTTGACCGTAGTAATAATCTAATGCGTTTGCGCCAATTAACAGTTGATGACGAACACCAGCAAAATCAAACTCGCCGACAAAGTCGATAAATTTGGTGGTGAACTGCCAATCATCAAAACGGTCATATGGGTTAGACGTGTATTCATCACCTGCTGCAAAGTTAGCGGGTTTTCTTGCGGCAGACTCAAATCGTTGACGTTCGAATGTCTGCTTGTTGTACCCAACGGCAACTTGCCAATTATCATTAATATTGTAATTAATATCCGCTCCGTAGTTTTCAACATCGATATCAGTGAACGCCCATGACATATCACGAATAGTTTTACGATCGCCAATTAACTCGCCGTTGTCGTTTAACCAACCACCTGTATCTAAGCCTGCTTTATCATTGGTGTAGTCATAATGTACGCGTACTAATAAGTCATCAGTAATGTCATAATCAACCACTAAAGCACCTAAAAAACGGTCACGTTCACGTTGATCACCATTTTGATATTCACGTTGATAAGTTACATCTTGCTTAACTAAAGTACTACGAAATCTTAATGTTTCATCATCATTTAAAGCGCCACCAGTATCCAACGTAAAGCGCGTTGAACCTTCTTGATCGGTGTCAGCACCTAAGGTAAATAACTTTCTTGCTGTCGGCTTTTTAGTGACCATATTCACTAGGCCGCCGGGTCCTGATTGACCATATAAAATGCTTGAAGGACCTTTAATTACCTCAACTGCTTCTAAGGTTTCTATGGGTTGTTGGTAGTGTGACCAATGTTGATGGCCGTCACGTAAATAACCTGTTGAAGAGCTTAATTCAAAACCTCTAAGATTAAACACTTCGCGATTACGTTGTTTAGACCCCGCAGAAAGGCTGGCATCATTGGTAAGCACTTCACCTAAGGTTGTTGCTAATTGTTCTTCAACAATGGTACTTGAAATTACCGTAACTGACTGCGCGGTTTCAAGTAATGAAACATCTGTGCGCATTGCACCTTTCGCTTCATCAACTTTATAGTCATTAAAATAACTTCCGGTAACTTCTATTGTTTCCATAGCGTGACTATCAGCGTAGGCGGTCATTGGCATTGCCATAGATATTGCCAAAAACAGCGGTGAATACTTCATGTTAATCTCCAAATTATCAACTAGTGTTGTGGGGGGGAAATGCAGCGAGCATTAAAAACAAACGAATGATAATGAGAGTGATTATCATTTGCAATAAAATATTGAGCAAATGGTGTAAAAAAATAGATTTGAGCGGGTTTATCTTAGTATTGCTTGAAAAAGACCCAGTAAAAAGCCACAGCTTTGTTTGAAAATACAATTGGCGTTGTTGAGCTGTGATAAAAAAACGTAAATCCCCTAAGTTAGTGCAAATAGTTATTGTGCTATTAGTTGTTTTTCAGGCATGCTGATTGATAATGATTTTTCACACAGAGTAATAGTTAATTTATTCAGTAAATTAGGTAGTGCTCTTGGTTTAATTCTTCACATAAAAAGGAAAGTTACATGTTTAGTCACATCATGATTGGTGCCAATGACGTAAAAGCATCGAAAGAATTTTACGATGCAATTTTAGGCGAATTAGGCCATAAGCCAGGTGTTATGGATGATAAAGGTCGTTGTTTCTATTTTACGGATAATGGTGTTTTTGCCTTAACTAAGCCTATTAATGGTGAAGTGTCTAGCCATGGTAATGGCAGCACTATCGGTTTTGCTGCCGCGTCGCCAGAACAAGCAGATGCATGGCATGCTGCCGGTATTGCCAATGGTGGCGTTGCTTGTGAAGACGCTCCGGGCGTTAGGGAAGGTACAATAGGTAAGCTATATCTAGCTTACCTTCGCGATCCATCAGATAACAAAATTTGTGCACTGCATCGTGTAGCGTAATTAATACCAGCACACGCGGTAGCTAAATGAATAAAGACATGGCTAAGTGGCAGATGCTTAGCCATTTTCCTTTATTAGAGTTCAAAACCGCGCGGCGGCATTGGTGACATTAGTTTGCCGTAGTTTAACGAATGGCTGGTGGCAGAAAAAATGTCTAGGCCAAATAAAGGCGGCTTACTTTACCTCATCACTCTCGCTCTCATGGTCATAGTCATCGTACTCATCAAAATTATTGTACTTGATAATAGCGGTAAGTTCTTTGCCATAAACCTTACCTTTTTCTGAATAGCGATCCAATTTTTTCACTAGCACGTGGGGATCATTTGTTTCCATGGTTTTTTGTCTAAACTCTACAAAAGCTCTGCCGCGGGCCAATGTGCGGTAATAATCGTATACTGAGTCTTCAATGGAATCGTATTCTCTTACCCATATGGTTTTATCACCACGTTTTTTATTTGCAGCAATGCGAGGCTCATCTTCGTTGAATGACCAAACACCAAATATGTTATTAGCTTCGAGGAAAAACCGCGAGGTAGCCCAAGAGCTTTCCATGGCCGCTTGCGCTATGGCGATACTTTTTGGGTGCGGCTTTAATGCCATTAATAGTTTTTTGTTAGTATCTGCTTTATATTCGATTTTTAATTGTTCAATTTCATCATTACTTTCGCCACTATCAATAACACTTTTAACCGCTTGATACTGCGCCATAAGGTCTTCGTAAACATGATCAACAGCAGGGACAATTAGTGAGATAAACCTGGCTTTTTTCTCTTGCACTGTCATGGGGGGAAGTTCAGTGATCTTATTGTTGTTGTAATAGTAGGCAATAGCGCCAATAACAATGACTAAAATAGTAGCAATAATAACGTTTGTTCGACGCGATAATAATTTCATATTAGTAGCTCCGTGTTGATTTTAATTACTTTATCGATGAAGCGTAACCGCTAGTACTATTATAAAAACAGTTTATAGTGGCTAATATTAACATAACGAAGAAATACCCTACGATAATTCTAGAGTGATTGGAATTCACCTTAGTAACGGCTCATATTTAACTGACACTTTGTCACATTAAGCAATTTTCGTATTATTTATTATTTAGGAGACATAGTGGAAGCATTGAATAAACAATTAGATTTTATTATTGAATTAGACCGGCTGAAAAGTATTTATCGACAAGCGCTGGTCAAATCAGATAAAAATAGATTTGAGAATAGTGCTGAGCATAGCTGGCACATTACGTTAACCGCGCAAATACTGCATGAGTATGCGGAAGAAAAAGTAGATATTTTACGGGTTATGAACATGCTACTTATTCATGATATTGTTGAAATTGACGCAGGCGACATGTTTGCTTTTTCCGACAGTGCAGACATTGCAGCGCAGGCAGAAAAAGAGCTAGCAGCCGCAAAACGACTGTTTGGTTTATTGCCCGAGCAACAGTTTAACAAGTACCAACAATTGTGGTTAGAATTTGAAGCGGCTGAAACCATTGATGCGAGGTTTGCTAAAGCCATCGATGCAGTATTACCGTTGCTACAAAACATGAGGAATAACGGTGGCAGTTGGGCTCGACATAGCGTTAAAAAATCGCAAGTGCTTAAGCGCAATCGGTACCTTGAAGGTTTAGCACCGCAATTATGGCAGTACGTTTGCCAGCAAATTGATATCGCCACCGAGCAAGGTTGGTTACTGGATGAATAAATAACGTTTTCTAGCAGGCAGAACTCTTTAACGCCGTTGGCATTTAGCGATAAGATAAAATAATAGTCAGAGATAAAAAAACCGCAATTAAGCGGGTTTTTTATCATAGCGTGTTGCCAAGCTATGTCCAAATCTAAAAGTTACTCGATATAACTAATAGACTTAAAGCGGTCTTTATTTTGGTAGGGTGGGGGGAGTCGAACCTTTATAATTCATAATCATTTCAACTAGTTAGCTTTTTTTATTGCTATTTATAATCTAAAAGCTTCATAAGTGTATTTTTATATCAATGATTAGAATATACATCATATGAAGTTTATTTCAAATATATACTATTACCTGATGCTTGCGGAATTTTTTTGGTGGCCATCGATTAAAATTATATCAGAAGCAATTCCATTTTCTTGAAGAGACTGCTCCCGAAGGTTTTGAATATCTCTATATTTTCTACCTAGTTTACCAACATCCAACAAAAGTAATATTCCAAGCTGAGTGTTTTCTGCTTGTTTATATACTTCAAGTTGCTTTTCATAACCGTGAACAACTTTTGGATTAGTCGATAACTTTATTTCAATGACTATTCTCAATTCATAACCAAAAGAAAACTTAAAGTCTACGGGTCCATTGCCACTATCTGCTTCGGGAGTAATATCTAAGTTGTTTGCTTTACAATAACTGGAGGCAACAGCAAAAAATAATCTTTGTGATGCTTTTTCTTTTCTAGGCGTGTCATTTTCACTCCAAAGCTCTTTCCATAAACCTTGATATTCAATAAGCTCTTTAAATTGATTTAATATCTCATTAACCACGCTCAAAGCTTGCTCTTTATTTAAGGTTTTCCCTTGATATTGTGTCAGGTCAAAAGGGTGAGCTTCTGAAATTGAGTTAATTAATGGCAACCAAAATGATTCACCATTTCGGTCATTTTTAAAATCATATGGTGTTAAAGGAACATGTCTTAACATTTCTAACAAATCTTGAAATGCGGCTTTACTTCTTAAAGCTCTATCTTTAACTTTTGCTCGATCATTCCTATTCATTTTGGCCCAAATATCGCCAATATTTCTATTAACACTCTCTCTTAGTTCATCATTTTCATTTAATGATTTAGAAATACCACTCCAATCATTAGCAATGGGTAAATCCCTTACAATATCTCTAGGCACAAAAATTAATGGACCGTCTGTGTATGGATTAATAACTAACTCATGTTGGACTTTATTTAATTCAAATATGGAAGTAGGCAGTTTTAATTCACTATTTATACGTTTACTAAAATTTATTAAATCATCAATAATAATATTGGTTGTCATATCACTTATACGGTCTGGACCTATACCTTCCTCGAATAAAGATAACCCCATAAATAGCTCTGAATCCTCAACTCCTAAACTTATTATTTGGTGAGCTGTTTCAAGAGTTGTTTCAGATAGTTCTTTACCGAAACCTGATCCTCTAGTCGATGTTCCGTAACCTAAGCATGTAAAGCTTATTTCTGAAAACTTAAATAATTTTTTGGCTGCTTTCCATGCA
Organism: uncultured Colwellia sp.; assembly: GCA_913061475.1. Lineage (GTDB taxonomy): Bacteria > Pseudomonadota > Gammaproteobacteria > Enterobacterales > Alteromonadaceae > Cognaticolwellia. The sequence goes on from CAJXUN010000017.1 coordinate 63,828, forward strand.
ACATCGTTCTTATTTTTTGAAACGTTTAAGTATTTTATAATTAGACGAAACCTTTCTTCATATGAGTCTTTTGCACCTTCGTTTATTTCTTTATGTTTACTTGCGGGCAACAGTAGAGGATCAATAAAAAGAAGAGTATCAGTGTTTAGTAGTACATCAATCACACCGTGCTTTTCAAGTGTACTCGCTGTTATTCCAAACTCAGTTGAAATAGAAGCTGGTTGTATTATTTTAGCCATGTTAATTATTCCTAAATATTATTGATTAGTTTTATTGAGGAACTTTGACTAATTATTAATTTCAATGTAAATTCACATCTAGAAAGCGAATTAATAATAGAGACCTTCCTCAACAGGTTCGGTCTAATTGTTTTCTTTGGCTAGGAACTGAACCTTCCTAGCCAAATTTTCATTTCAAAATTTTTAACTTAAAGAAAGTCTTATAAGTGTTATTAATTTTTCTAATTCTTGCTCGGTAAGGTCAATAGGGATATTAGAAACTTCAATATCAATGCTTCCTTCCCTAATGGGGCATGTCACTCCAATAGTTTTTAAATTTTTTATTAAACTTGATTTTGGTAGCACTTCCTTAGCTGTTAAATTTTCCCCAAGCTTTACAACCCTTATATAGTCTTCTATTGATCTTGTTATCCTGCTCTTATACGTTTTAATCGTATCTGTTTTAATCTCTTGATGAGATCTCTTAATAAAGTCACTCATTAAGGTATCAATATCCAAAGTTAAAACGCTTTCATTTTCGAAAGAACTCCCGTGAAAGACTTGTTTAATTGCGGTTTTCCTTGTTCTTGCTGTATGAAACTTCATGACGTCTCTTTCTACACAATCTTGTAGGAAGTCGAGTAAATCAAAATAGTTATCCATATGGCACCTGAATAGTCTTTGTTTATTGTTCTATTATAGTACGGATAATCTGATCGATCAACTGGTAGATCATTTTGGATAGTGTTTATTTTTTGCGGGTTTGTTATTCTATTGTTTTTTAACGGCTTTATCTGTTTCTTGCTGTTTTTTTATTGTATCTGTTGATCGATCCTAGTGTTTTTTTGTTTTTACATCTACATATGGTGCTTTTTTTGTTGGTTGCATCTACTTGATTGCACCTTTATTTTCATTGCTTTGATATGTCTAATGAGCATAAGTATTTAGTGCTGTTGTAATATGACTATGACCTGATTTTTTTTGTTACCCTGCAATAGATTTTTTAGGGTTAAGAAATATTTGATAATGCTTATTTTCTACTTAAACTAATTTAGGCATTCGTAATCTTCTTTTGAAGCAGCCCTTAATGGTCCACCACACATAGGGCAAATAGGCGTTTCTAAAATTGAAGCATCTATATGAATATCACTGTCCCACCAAACTTTCTTACATTCAGATATGCATATATATTTAGGGTCCGTTATTTCAGATGTCATAATTATATGGTTTTCAGTTTTTATTACTTTCATTTCTAGTTCTCTTGGTTATTTTCAGGAATCCAACGTGCGTAGTTACTTAAGGTCATAGTTATATCACTATGACCTAATTGTTTTGCTACCCATGCAATAGGCTTATTTTCAGTAAGCATTGTTGAAGCGTAAGTATGTCGGGTGTTGTATTGCTTGCGAAATTTGACACCAGATAATTTTAGCGATGGTACCCAGCAGTTATGATAAATTGCCCTGTCATCTCGCCAAGGTTGATTTGTTTTTGGATTCAGGAAAATCCTTTCATGCTCATTTGATATAAGTGATAGTTGAGCTTTTAATACTTGAAAGGCTGTATCATGTAATTGATGTGTTCTGGCGCTAGATCGTGCCTTTGTTTCTTTTTCTCGACCATGAACTAAAGCTTTTATGACAAATATAACTTTACGATCTAAATCTACATCACATTTCCTAAGGGCTAATAATTCACTGATACGCAACCCCGTCCAAAAACCAAATTCATAAAGATTACGAACTTGCCCCGTCATTTGTGCAAGTATCTTTTCACGTTCAATAGCATTAAATGGTTCAGGCTCTTTTTTGATATGTTTAAAACGTTTTACTCGGTCAATAGGATATCCATCAATAACTTCAGCTATCTCTAGTTATTTATTTAATCGTGGTCGGCTTTGATATTTGCTAAAAGTTTTGTCTTCTTGCTATTGGTAAAGCATCTAAAATAGCTAAGTTTTATCTTATAGTGATACGTATTTTTTATAAATATCCATAGAAATGTTAAAAAACTCATCTAGTAATGTTTTATATTTTGAATCAAAAAGTACATTTGAAAGGCTACCGTATAGGGTTTTACCAATATCGATAACTAAAAATAAGTTTAATGCTGTTTTACATTGCTTATATTCTATTAAAGCTTTTGAATACGCTAATAATTTCATTCTTTTCTGGTGACTATTTTCGCTTAGGCCTGAAGAGAGTAAGATGTTATTAGGGTCAATATCATCAGAATTAACTTTTTTATAGATAAGTTTGGGAATGTTAAAATCTCTTTCGCCTATATCTTCAGCCCTTGAACGTAATATAGGAACTAATTCATCAATGGCTCCCTTCATAGCTTCTCTGAGATCATTAGGGATAAAGTCAGATTGATGAAAAAATTTTGACTCATCTTCAATTATATTCGTTAGGGATTGTAGAAAAGAATAATAATATTCCATAAATAAATTCCATTTTACTTAATATAGAAAGGAATTTTGAATGTAGGCATATAAAGGCAATTAAGCAAACCTAAGGCTAGATATTTTTGACTACACTGGCTAATTGGGAAACTTATATTTTAGACATAAAAAAACCGCAATTAAGCGGTTTTTTATCATAGCGTGTCGCCACGCTATGGCCAAATCTAAAAGTTACTAGGTATAACTAAGAGACTAAAAACGGTCTTTATTTTGGTGGAGCGGGGGGGAGTCGAACCCCCGTCCAAAAAGCCTACATCCTCGGTACTACATGCTTAGTCGATTATTTATTTAACCAATTGGACGCCAATCGACAGGCTTCGTCATGGTGAGCTTAATACTATTTCGCGGTTCAGCCTTAAGCGTGCTTCCCTCGCTATCCTATTTGGGGTGACCATCGATCCTCTAAACAATAGGAGAATTTTTGAGGCGATGGCTAGCCTAAGCGGCTAGTGCGAACGTTTCGTCGTTTGCAATTATAGTTTTGCGGCTTTTTACGAGGCCAACCGCCCCTCGGCATGCACCTTGGGTTTCATGAATCTTGTCGAATCCTAGATCCGCCCCAAAGTTTTTACTTTTATTCTATAAGCTATATCAGCCTATATAGTGCATTGTACAACGCTTTGTTTAAATAGACAACGTGGTATTTTTTAACCAGTTGCTTCTTCTGATGCTTAGCGATCTAAATTTTTGTTTTTCATTAATCGGCTTTTATCAACAGCCCATTCACGGTCTTTAATATCAGCACGTTTGTCATGATCTTTTTTACCTTTACCTAAATAAAACTCGAGTTTTACCCAGCAGGCTTTCCAATACATGGCGGTTGCGATGAGTGAATAACCATCTCGGTCAACCGCCGCGGAAAGTTGATCAAGCTCTCTGCGATTAAGTAAGAGTTTTCTCGAGCGATTAGGATCGCATACCACATGGCTTGAAGCGGCATTTAGTGGCATTATTTCTGCGCCAACCAAATAGGCTTCACGGTCTTTGACAAATACGTAACAGTCAGAAATATTAGCTTTTCCGCTGCGAATACTTTTAATTTCCCAGCCCTGTAAACTCATACCGGCTTCAAACTTGTCGGTAAGGTTATAGTTGTGACGTGCTTTTTTATTTAAGGCAATTGTATTGCTATTTGCTTGTTTTGATTTTTTCTTAGCCATTTTAATTCCATTCTCTTTGCCAAAATAGATAGCAAGCCCAGTATTATACGGGGAATTCATGCTATTTAAACGGCTTATTTTTCATTTTTCACTTTAATGCGTTTTTTAATGACATTTGTTATGATAGCGCGGTTGAAAATTGGAGGCTAAATGCCAAACATAAGTCGTAGTGCATTAGTGATGCACAGTGTAGAAGAGATGTATCAGTTAATTAATGATGTACTGGCCTACCCAAAGTTTTTACCTGATTGTAGTGATAGCAAAATTATTGCGCAAGACGAGCATTCAATGACCGCTGCGTTGTTAGTATCTAAAGGCGGGCTAAAGAAATGGTTTACCACAGAAAACATTTTGGTGAGTAATCAAGCGGTAAAAATGAATTTGGTTGATGGCCCTTTTAAACAATTAGTGGGTGGTTGGCAGTTAATTGCCTTATCGGAAGATGCCTGCAAAATCGAATTAAATTTAGATTACGAATTTTCCAATAAAATGTTCGACTTAGCTTTTGGCCGTGTGTTTAACCATTTAGCCAATAATATGGTGCAAGCTTTTACGCTAAGAGCAAAAGAAGTTTACGGTTAATGATGAATAGCTGCAGTTAAAGGATATTAAATCAGCATGAGTGAAGAAATTATGAATGAAGATAACCCTGTGCTTGAGCAACTTGCTATTGAGGTGGTTTATGGCACACCCACACGCCAAGAGATCATTAACTGCGTGGTTGCTATTGATACAACGATAGAGCAGGCAATTTTATCGTCGGGTATTATTGAAGAGTTTCCAGAGATAGATTTAGCGGTTAATAATGTTGGTATTTGGAATCGTGCCGCGAAGTTAACCGATAAGGTAAAGGATTTAGACCGGATTGAGGTTTATCGTCCGTTGCTTGCTGATCCTAAAGAGGTGCGTAAGCGCAGAGCAGAGAAAGCGAAAGAAGAAGGGCGTGCCGATAAAGTGACTGGCGGGCGTGTTGATCCTCGCAGAAGTAAGGCAGGGGAAGGCTAACCTTGTTGGTAAAACAAAAAAGCATGCCTGAGTTAATAAACCTGAGCATGCTTTATTCTAGATAGCTTTTAGTGCTTATCTCTTATTAGATAAACTAGCACTAGCGATAGCTAGTTAACCATAGGTACGTAATAACTTTCTGGTAATTCAAAATCACCTTCAGCATTGACTACTTTATTGTCTTCAAAAGTAATAGTGAATTGCTTTTTTATGTCAAGTTCTTCGCTTCGACCCGATTTAAAACGATAAACATAATGCCAAATGTTTTTGTTGAAGGTATCTTCAACCACTGGGCTACCTAAGATAAATTTAACTTGTTCTTTGGTCATCGCAATTTGAAGTTTGTCGATGTCTTTTTGTTCCAAATAGTTACCCTGTGGAATATCGATGCGATAAACCCAGCTTGAACAGGCTGAAACAGATAGGGCGATAACAATAGCTAATACTCTAAACAACATGGTAATTATATTTATCCTTTATAGTTTGAACGGGGATAATAGCGAAGCAGGCTATGAGATACAAAATAATTTTTAGTTTATTTCGCCCGCTTGTCGGTATTTGCATTATCCGGCAAGTAATTCTTGTGCGTTGGCTAGGCTATTCTCGGTAATTTTATCACCGGCGAGTAAGCGAGCAATTTCTTGGACGCGGCCATCGCAAGAAAGTTCCGTTACGGTTGTTTCGGTATGCTCACCATCGGTTAGTTTCGCAACAAAAAGCTGTTGATGACCTTTACAGGCTACTTGTGGCAAATGAGTAACACAAATAACTTGGGTGTTTTTTGCCAGTTGTTGTAATTTTTTGCCGACCATAGCTGCTGTAGGGCCACTGATGCCGACATCAACTTCGTCGAATATCAATGTTGGCGTAATTACTTTATCAGCCAAAATAACTTGCATGGCTAAACTAATACGCGAAAGCTCACCGCCGGAGGCAACCTTGTTCATGGCTTCGAGTGCTTGTCCAGGGTTTAAACTGGCTAAATAGCTAACGTTGTCGTGGCCATTAACCGATAAGCTTGCGTTTTTATCTTGGCAAATATCAATGAAAAACTTGCCATGTGCCATGTTGAGTTCGCCCATGCTCTTGGTGATCATTTTACTTAATTTTATCGCTGATTTTTGTCTCGATGCTGATAATAAGTGCGCCGCATCTTGATATTTTAGTTTTGCGCTTTCTATATCGTCATTAATTTGTGTTAAACGGCTTTCATCTGAGCTAAAAAGTTGCAACTCTTGTAATAATTGTTGGTGAAAATTTGCTAATGCGTCAGGTGCAACTTGGTGTTTTTTCGCCAACAGTACCGCCGTTGAATAACGCTCTTCTATTAACGTATAGGCTTGTGGGTCTAACTCTAGGCTTTCGTAATAATGTTTAATTTCTTGGCTAGCGTCTTCAACTTGAATTAAGGCTTCATTAAGTTGTTCTGCAATGGCTTTTAAGGCTGGATCATAGTTGCCTAATGATGCGATTTGTTCACTGCTGTGTTGTAAACTATCGACGACGTTAAATTGTTCATTTTCAGATAATTGCTGTGCGGCGATTAGCGTTTCATTCAATATATGTTGACCATTGCTTTGACGTTTGTAATCAGTTTCTAGGCTTTGGAATTCGTCAATCTGTAATGAAAATTCGTCAAGCTCATTAACTTGATATTGTAATAACTGTTGTTTAGCTTCGCGCTGAAGTTTACTTTCTTGTAATAATTTTGCTTCTTGACAGAGTTCTCGCCATTGATGAAAGTAATATTTAACCTCATCTAATAAATGCTGATGGTTGGCGTAGGCGTCGAGAATATTACGTTGTTCGGTTGCTTTGACGATCAGTTGATGATCATGCTGACCATGAATATTGATCAGTAGCTGACCAATTTCTTTTAACTGCGCTAATGGTACTTGGCTGCCGTTAATGTAAGCTTTAGAGCGACCTTCAGCAGAAATAACCCGGCGAAGAATACATTCGTTGTCTAACAACATGTCATGCTTTTTGAGCCATTTTTTTACGTGTTTATTACCTGAGGTATCAAAGGTGGCAGCTAATTCTGCTTTTTTACAATTAGGTCTGACAACGTTAGTGACCGCGCGATCACCTAAGCAAAGTCCTAATGCGTCAATAGCAATAGATTTACCAGCACCGGTTTCACCGGTAATGGTGGTCATACCTTGCTGCCAGTCAATGTCGAGAGAACGCACAATGGCAAAATTTTGAATGTTGAGCTGCAATAACATAATCGCCTCACTAGCTTTATCGTAAACGTAGTACGATTAAAGTGTCGTATTAATAACCAAAAAACCAGATACTGTTAATTTATACAGTATCTGGTTTTTATTCAAGCTATGTTTGCAACTTTATTTCAAATTTATGATTTTAATGACCTAGCTGGCGACTATTTTAATAGAGTTTATTACCCCAGTTTAATTTATTGCGTAAGACATTAAAGTAGTCGTGATCAAGCGGGTGGATTAAACGTAAGGTAAACTCACTTTTTTTAATGATGACTTCATCACCGGGCATCACCGCTAAAATAACATGTCCATCACAACTTACTTGTAAGTTTTCATAATTTTCATTAGCAAGTTTCAACTTTATTTCGCTGTTACCGTCAACGACTATCGGTCTACTCGTTAAGGTATGAGGGAACATGGGTACCAATGACAGTGCGTTTAAGTTCGGCGTTAAAATAGGGCCGCCTGCTGACATTGAATAGGCCGTTGAACCAGTAGGTGTTGAGACAATCAAGCCATCGGAGCGTTGGCTGAACATAAAGCTGCCATCGATATAGACTTCGAATTCGATCATGTTGGCGACTTTACCCGCATGCAATACCGCCTCGTTTACAGCACTGTTTGAACTTTTGAGTTTGCCATGACGATACACTTCAGCTTCGATGATAAAGCGTTGCTCTGCTCGAGACTCGCCATTTAAGATGGCTGCTAAAGGTGTAATGAGATCGTCAGGTGATAAGTCAGTAAGAAAGCCCAAGTTACCACGGTTTACACCAATAACACCAACGTTATAACAAGAGAGAACCCTTGCTGCACCTAGCATGTAGCCATCACCACCAATAACAATGGCGAGGTCGGCCTGTTCGCCAATATTGGTCAGTGATGCGGTCATGATATTGGCGATATTCACCGATTGCGCGACAGAGTCTTCTACCAATACGTGATAGCCTTCTTGAGACAAGTAATGATGTAGCGCTTCTATCGTCGAGGTAGCACCTTCATGATGCGGTTTACCTATTAAGCCAATGGTGTTGTATAAATTACTCATACAGTACTTATAAATATGTCATATAATTGAGAACTATCAGCAGTTTCGCGCTATTTTGCTCGCTTGTAAAGTTGACTTTTTTTTAAATGATTTACTTTTGTGCTTGAATCATAAAAACAAGCCCCCATAATTAGCGTAATCGTTTTTATCTATTTTGAAATTTAAGACCTACTTTGGAGTTTTTCATGGCCAACGAGTCAACAGAAAATAAAAGTGCTGAAGAAATTGCAGCAGACGAACTAGCCGCTGAAATTATTGAGCAAGCAGAGCAGCAAGTTGAAGTTCAATTTGACGCCGCTGCTGACAATATCAGCGTAGAACAAGAAAAGATTAATGAGCTAGAGTTAGCGTTAGCTGCAGCTAAGTCGACTGTAGCTGATCAAAAAGATTCCGTGATCCGTGCAAAAGCAGAAGTTGATAATGTTCGACGTCGTGCGGCACAAGATGTTGAAAAAGCGCGCAAGTTTGCATTAGAAAAATTTGCTGCTGAAATGTTAACTACGGTTGATAACTTAGAGCGTGCGCTACAAAGTATTGATAAAGATGACGAGCGTAATACAGCGATCATCGAAGGTATTGAGTTAACGTATCAGGGCTTACTTGCTTCGTTAGAAAAGTTTGCTATTAAGGCGATTGATCCTCAAGATCAACCATTTAATCCTGAATTGCATCAAGCAATGTCGATGCAAGAAGTTGAAGGTGTTGCGCCTAATACCGTTATTGCGGTTATGCAGAAGGGTTATGAGCTTAATGGCCGTTTAATTCGTCCAGCGATGGTGATGGTGTCAAAAGCTAAACCTAGCGTTGATACTACTGCCTAGTATTTAGTGAGTAGAAAATAAAAACCAGACAAGTGTCTGGTTTTTTTATAGCTTTTTTTTGTTCATAACGAGATTAAAAATCTGCTTAATTGGATTTAATAAATAGTGGTAGAAATAAAAAGTAACATTTTTTAATATTTTTCGATAAAAATAGTTGAAAAGACTTTTTCCTGCCCCCACTAACTGTTCATCAAAAGATTTAATCTTTATTTTTAATATATAAGTATTCGGAGATCGTCAAAATGGGTAAAATTATTGGTATTGATCTAGGGACAACAAACTCTTGTGTTGCTGTTCTAGATGGTGGTAAAGCACGTGTAATTGAAAATGCAGAAGGCGATCGTACAACTCCTTCAATCATTGCTTACACTGAAGAAGGCGAGACATTAGTTGGACAACCTGCTAAGCGTCAGTCTGTAACTAACCCTAAAAATACATTGTTCGCTATTAAGCGTTTAATCGGTCGTCGTTTTGAAGATGAAGAAGTTCAACGCGATATTAAAATTATGCCATTTGGCATTGTTAAAGCTGACAACGGTGATGCTTGGGTAACGGCACGTGATAAAAATATCGCGCCACCACAAGTTTCTGCTGAAGTTTTAGCAAAAATGAAAAAAACAGCCGAAGATTACTTAGGCGAAAAAGTAACTGAAGCTGTAATTACTGTTCCTGCTTACTTTAACGATTCACAACGTCAAGCAACTAAAGATGCGGGTCGTATTGCTGGTCTTGATGTTAAGCGTATCATCAACGAGCCAACGGCTGCTGCTCTTGCTTACGGCATGGACAAGCAAGAAGGTGACAAAGTTGTTGCAGTATACGATTTAGGTGGTGGTACGTTTGATATCTCTATCATCGAAATTGATGAAGTTGAAGGCGAGCACACGTTTGAAGTACTTGCTACTAACGGCGACACTCACTTAGGCGGTGAAGATTTTGATAACCGTTTAATCAACTACCTAGTTGCTGAATTCAAAAAAGATCAAGGTATGGACTTAACGCAAGATCCATTAGCCATGCAACGTTTGAAAGAAGCGGCTGAGAAAGCGAAATGTGAACTTTCCTCTGCACAACAAACAGATGTTAACTTACCGTACATCACTGCTGATGGTTCAGGCCCTAAGCATATGAACATTAAAGTAACTCGCGCTAAATTAGAGTCTTTAGTTGAAGATATGGTTAAAGCAACTTTAGAGCCGCTTAAACAAGCACTTAAAGATGCAGACCTTTCAATTAGCGATATTAATGACGTTATCTTGGTTGGTGGTCAAACACGTATGCCAATGGTACAAAAAGTGGTTACTGAATTCTTCGGTAAAGAGCCACGTAAAGATGTTAACCCTGATGAAGCGGTAGCTGCAGGTGCTGCAATTCAAGCGGGTGTACTTTCTGGTGATGTAACTGACGTTCTATTATTAGACGTTACACCATTATCATTAGGTATTGAGACAATGGGCGGCGTGATGACGAAAGTTATCGATAAAAACACCACTATCCCAACTAAACAGTCTCAAACATTCTCTACAGCTGACGATAACCAAGCTGCGGTAACTGTGCATGTTGTGCAAGGTGAGCGTAAGCAAGCTTCAGCAAACAAATCTTTAGGTCAATTTAACCTTGAAGGTATTGATCCAGCACCACGTGGTACACCACAAATCGAAGTAACTTTTGATTTAGATGCTGATGGTATTTTGCACGTAACGGCTAAAGACAAAAACACGGGTAAAGAGCAAAAAATTACCATTAAAGCGTCGTCTGGTTTATCAGATGATGAAGTAGAGCAAATGGTACGCGACGCTGAAGCAAATGCTGATGAAGATGCGAAGTTTGAAGAACTTGTTCAAGCGCGTAACCAAGCTGATGGCATGGTTCACGCAACGCGTAAGCAAATTGAAGAAGCAGGCGA
>CAJXUN010000018.1 GCA_913061475.1 uncultured Colwellia sp.
AGATAAGCCTAAAGATAAAACAGTACTTACTAACTCTTTTGAAACAGAGCCAGTAATGGCCTACGTTTTATGTCTTAACTTTCCAAACTGTTCTATCAAGCCTACATCTACAGATAAGCCTAAAGATAAAACAGTACTTACTAACTCTTTTGAAACAGAGCCAGTAGTGCATAGTTAATTTGGCCATCTACTTAGCGATGTTATTATGGCCGAATGCATATACTAAGTGCGACACCCAATTTAATAAAACGATAAACTGATATATCCTTAGTTTTTTGCTTCCACCAAGAAGTAAAACACTAAGAAAATACAATCAGTTAACCGAAGGTGATAGATATACGTTAGCCGCCTTAAAAATGCAGTATGGACTTCCCACACTTTGCTAGACATCAAATGAGTTACATTGTAACTTCAACTAGAGGTGTTTATGAGCAAAGGCAAACGGTATACCCAAGAATTTAAAATTGAAGCTGTTAAGCAAATCACCGAGCGTGGTTATTCAGTTGCGGAAGTGTCTGATCGGTTAAGTGTTTATACCAAAACGTTGTATCACTGGCGCAGCCAGTTTTCTGATAAATCTAAATCAGTTAAATCATCAGATTAACAACTTAGGATCGCTAAGCTTGAGGCTGAATTAAAAAGTGTCACGGAGGAACGGGACATTCTAAAAAAGGCCGCAAGGTACTTTGCCAGCAACCCCGAGTAAAGTACTGTTTCATCCGTGATAATCAAGGTGAGTTCTCAATCGTTAGTATGTGTCGTGTATTTAAATTACACCGCAGTGGTTTTTATGCCTGGTTAAATAAGCCATTAAGTGACAGAGCAATCGAAGATAGCCGCCTACTCAAGTTAATAAAAGAGTTCTATATCGCTAGCGGCGGCACTTATGGCAGTCCTTGGATACATAGAGATCTACGCGATTCGGGTGAGCAATGCAGCGTTAACCGTGTGGCTAAGATAATGTCAGTGAATAAGCTTAACACACAAATAGGCTATAAACGCCGACATATTAAAGGCGGTAAAACATCACGAATAGCGGATAACTTGTTAGTTCGTCAATTCAATCCGCCTGCACCGAACCAATCATGAGTGAGTGACATCACCTATATCAGAACGCATGAGGGCTTATTGTAGTGGCATAGTTAATTTAGCCACCGTTCTAGATTTATTTTCTATACGAGTTGTTGGTTGGTCGATGGATAAAAATATGGATAAGCATATAGTCATGAAAGCATTGTTAATGGCTATTTATCAACGTCAGCCAAAATCTGAAGTAATGGTACACACAGATCAAGGTAGCCAATATGGTAGCTCAGATTACTTAGCTCTGATGAAAGAGCACAAGCTTATACCTTCGATGAGTCGTCGAGGTAACTGCCATGATAATGCGGTTGCTGAAAGCTTTTTCGCAACAATCAAGAAGCACATTATTAAAAAGAAGATATACACGACGCGTAATGATGCGAAAGCAGATATATTTAATTTTATAGAAATGTTTTACAATCCTAAAAAGCGTCACTCACATACAGGCGATGTTTCACCTGCTAAATTTGAGGAAACGTATTTTTCTGAACTACAAACTGTCTAGCGAAATCTGGGAAGTCCAATACCTAAGCTTTACTAACATTGCAAAAGCAATGAATATAGGCCGAAGTACTATTTATCGCGAGATAAATCGTAACACTTGTTGGCATCAAGGCGGCTCATATCGCTTAGTATCACATAACTGTTAGGTGATACAAATGACAAAACCAAATTTCAGTCCAGAATTTAGATTAGAAACAGCTCCTAGAAGGAACCAAACCATAGGCGATGATAATGACGGCAGAGCAAATTTAAATACGTTAACTAAAAAAACGCATAGAACGTATTGAATTAGAAAAGGGTATTATAAAAAAGCTGTCGCTCTGTTGAGGTCTGACTCCTGGAAAAATTTTCATTAATTGAGAAACTCAATCAGAGCAACAAAATAAAGTTTCCCGTAAATAAGCTATGTGACGTCTTTCAAGTTCATCGTAGCAGTTATAAATATTGGGTGAACAGAGATAACTGTATAGGTACAGCTGAGCTAAAGCTACGTGCTGAAATTAAGAAGTTTCATGCATTAAGTGGTGACTCTGCTGGGGGTGAGAAGTATTGCGGATATGCAGACGAATGAAGGTTACCCGTTAAGTCACTATCGAGCAGGAAAGCTCATGACAGAGCTGAATTTAGTCAGCTGTAAAATCCCTAAACATAATTATAGAAATGCGAATAAAGAACATGTAGCTACCCCAAATATACTTGAGCGTCAATTTGCGGTAACCGAGCCAAATACTACTGGTGTGGCGATGTGACGTACATTTGGACAGACAACCGCTGGTATTATCTTGCGGTAGTACTTGATTTGTTTGGTCGAAAGGTTATTGGTTGGGCGTTATCAAATTCGCCCGATAGTGAATTAACCATGCAGGCATTAATGATGGTTTATGAGAGTAGAGGAAAGCCAAAAGACGTTATTTTTCATTCAGATCAAGGAATGTATTATACGAGCAGAAAATTTAGACAACGACTTTGGCGTTACTAAATTACAAAGAGTATGAGTCGTCGTGGTAATTGCTGGGATAATACACCAATGTAGCGATTTTTTAGAAGTTTGAAAACTGAATGGATACCAACGGTAGGTTATAATAATTTTAATGACGCTAAGCAATCAATCATTAGCTACATCATCAGTTATTATAATCAATTGAGGCAACATAGGTATAACACTGAAATAAGCCCAAATGAGTCAGAGCGAAGATACTGGCTAAACAGCAAAACCGTGGCCAATTTTACTTGGCCACTTCAAAGATAAACCTATGACTAATAGAAAATGGGACCACTCAAAGAGTAGGTCACTTAAATGAGTTTAGCTCTCAAATCTATTGAACAGATCCCATATCTATCTATTAGATCTCATACCTATTTATCGGTAACAACACAATTGATGGCTATTTACTATTATTCAACCGTAACTGACTTCGCCAAGTTGCGCGGTTGATCAACATCCGTCCCTTTAATTATTGCCACATAGTAAGACAATAATTGTAGCGGTAAGGTATATACAATGGGTGCAATGATATCGTCACAATGAGGAACATTGATAACCTTCATGGTGTCATCACTGCTAAAGTTAGCGCTGGCATCAGCAAATACATACATTAAGCCACCACGAGCACGTACTTCTTCAACATTTGATTTTAACTTTTCAATTAAATCATTTTTTGGTGCCACAACAATAACCGGCATTTCAGCATCAATTAATGCTAATGGACCATGTTTAAGTTCACCTGCGGCATAGGCTTCAGCATGAATATATGAAATTTCTTTTAACTTCAATGCACCTTCCATTGCGATAGGGTACTGATCGCCACGGCCTAAGAACAATGCATGCTGTTTATCAGCAAAATCTTCCGCTAAGTCTTCAATAGAACCAGCAAGCGCTAATACTTCTTCAAGCTTATTAGGTAAGGCCATTAAAGATTTTGCAATTTCATCTTGTTTTTCTTGTGACATACCGTGATGTTGACCAATAGCTAAGGTCATCATTAATAAACCAACAAGTTGCGTTGTGAAGGCTTTAGTAGAAGCTACACCAATTTCAGCGCCGGCTTTGGTCATAAAGGCCAAATCTGATTCACGTACTAATGAAGAACCCGCAACGTTACAAATAGTTAAACTAGCACGGTAACCAATCTCTTTCGCTAAACGTAAAGCCGCTAAGGTATCAGCAGTTTCACCCGACTGCGAAATAGTGACTAATAAAGCATTTTTAGGCACATGTGATTGGCGGTATCTAAACTCACTAGCAATTTCGATATTACATGAGACGCCAGCAAGGGCTTCTAACCAGTAGCGCGCCACCATACCTGAATGGTAACTGGTACCACAGGCAATAATTTGTACATGTTCAATTTCTTGGAAGATAGCATCTGCACCGTCACCAAAAGTTTGAATATCGAGTACGTTACCTAGTAAACGACCTTCTAAGGCATTACGAATAGCGGTAGGTTGCTCGTAAGTTTCTTTTAGCATGTAGTGGCGATATTCACCTTTGTCGCCAACATCATGGCTCACTTCAGACTCTTTCGCTTCACGCACGACAGGTTTGCCATCAGTATCAAAAATATTGACTTCAAAACGGGTAACTTCAGCAACATCACCTTCTTCTAAGAAGGAAAATTTACGAGTAACCGGTAATAGCGCCAGCATATCTGAAGCAATAAAGTTTTCACCAACACCATAACCAATCACTAATGGGCTGCCTGAACGCGCAACGACAACACGGTCTTTATCACGGGTATCAACAACTACAGTGCCATAAGCGCCTTCTAATTGCTTTACGGTAATTTGCACAGCACTCAATAAACTACCCGCGGTTTTTAATTCATGATGAACTAAATGCGCGATAACTTCAGTGTCAGTTTCAGAGGTAAAGGTGTAACCCAAGCCTTGTAAACGGTTGCGCAATTGATCATGGTTTTCAATAATACCATTGTGCACAACGGCAATAGTTTCTGATGATATATGCGGGTGAGCGTTTGCTTCACTTGGTACACCATGTGTTGCCCAACGTGTATGGGCAATACCAGTACCACCAGCAATAGGATTGGCTTGCAATGCATCAGCAAGCTCTTGCACTTTACCTAAACGACGTGCGCGCTTAAGCTGATTCTCATTATTTACAATTGCGACACCAGCAGAGTCATAGCCACGATATTCTAATCGTTTTAGGCCTTCTACTAAAATGTCTGCTACATCACGCTGTGCGACAGCACCAACAATTCCACACATATTTTCTATCCTTTTAACTAGCGATAACTAAGTTAACGCCTTGTTTAATTATGTTAATTCGCACGTCTTCAGGCATATCTGCATCTGTAATTAACGTGTGAATTTTACCCCAAGGTAATTCTAAGTTTGGGATTTTTCGATTAAGTTTTTCTGAATCTAACATGACAATAACTTCACGTGACACTTCTGCCATTACTCGGCTTAAACCAAGCAGTTCGTTAAATGTGGTGGTGCCACGTGCTAAATCAATGCCGTCAGCACCGATAAATAGCTGATCAAAATCATACGAGCGTAATACGCTTTCAGCCACTTGTCCTTGGAATGATTCCGAATGCGGATCCCAAGTACCACCGGTCATCAATAATGTCGGTTCGTTTTCTAAGGCATGTAAATCAGACGCTATCGCAAGCGAGTTAGTCATCACCACAAGGCCTTGCTTCGAGGTTAATTCTCGAACTAAAGCCGAGGTTGTGCTACCACTGTCTAAAATAATACGATTGTGATCTCGAATAAGCGATGCCGCTGTTTTAGCGATCATTATCTTTCGTTTCGAAACTTTTTCTGTTTTTGGCTCAATAATTTCATTCGGTAAGGGTACTGCACCACCATACCTACGCAATAATAAGCCGCTATTTTCTAATACCGCTAGATCTTTTCGAATCGTAACTTCAGACGTATCAAACTTTTTCGCGAGACTATCAACACTCACCTCCCCTAAGCTGCTTAACTCAGCAATTATGGTATGGCGACGCTGTTGAGTATTTCGTTTTGACATATCTTTCGTTTCACTTTTATAAGTTTCGTTTTAAAACTTAGCCATTAGAACAAAAGCCATAAATAAAAACAATATTTATCTAGTGTTTACTCATCAATAAGTGGTTTATATGCCAAATGGTATTGGTAATCTGGATCGGATATTAGTTCGTTTGCCGCGTCTTTTAGCTTTGCTAAAATTTTGCTGTTGGTATCAATATTGGCCGCTATATAACTGTCACGGCGTGTTTGCGGTAAAATATGAATTGATACAATATCGTCTGAATTTTTATTCTGTGATGCCAAATGGTTTTTCACCACATTAAGGTCGGTATAAAACAAGTCAACTTTTCCAGATAGAAAAAGCGTAATACCATCTTTAATCGAAGTCACTTCATACAGTTGCTTATTTTTTTCAAAGCCAAGTTTAATTAATGAATCAAAGCCATAACTGTTCCGTAATACGGCTATTACCTTGGTTTTAGCATCATCAATATTGCGAATATAATTTTCAGGACGACTTTTTAATGAAATAAAACCCCGTACTAATTCACTTACTTTAACTAACCAATGAAATTTATCTTCGCGCTCTTGAGTTCTAACCATACTGAAGATAAGTGTATTTTTACGTTCTAACGCAGTTTTATAGGCGCGCGACCATAGGAAAAACTCTACAGGTGCGTGCAACTGGCTTTTTTCCAATCACAGTTTAAATATTTCAGCACTAGGGCCTTTTAATTTATCATTTTCGCTGTACTGTAATAATCGATGTTCTGTTGTTACTGCCGTTAATGCTTGTTCAGCATATACGGCATCAATCAATACAACATTTAGAGACAAACATAAAAATAATAAAAATTTCACGCATCCATGCATATTCTGACTCTCTATTTAACTATCTATTTTTTAACTGGGCGCTTCCAACCAACAATATTACGTTGTTTTCCACGAGCAACACTTAATTCATTATCAGCGACATTTTTAACAATAACAGAGCCTGCGGCCGTTGTTGCCATTTCCCCAATAGTTACCGGCGCAACCAATGAAGCATTTGAACCAATAAAAGCGCCAGCACCAATAATAGTTTTAGCTTTATTTACCCCATCATAATTACACGTAATAGTGCCGGCACCGATATTAGCTTTAGGGCCAATTTCAGCGTCACCTAAATAAGATAAATGACCTGCCTTTGCGCCTTCACCTAAGGTCGACTTTTTCATTTCTACAAAGTTACCAACATGGGCGTCACGCTTTAATTCTGAACCAGGGCGAATGCGAGCAAATGGCCCTACTGAGGCTAACTCACCAATAATGGCATCTTCAACAATACTATTTGGCTTAATTTCAGCATTTTTACCAATACGACAGTTTTTAAGAATACAATTTGCGCCAATAACGGCATGGTCGGCAATTTCTACATTACCTTCAAAGATACAATTAATGTCAATTAGCACTTCTTGGCCAACCGTGACATTACCACGAATATCAATACGATTAGGATCACGTAAACTTGCGCCGGCAATCATCAACTCTTCGGCTTTTCTTAATTGATAAGCACGTTCTAATCCGGCAAGTTGCACGCGATTATTAGCGCCTTCTACTTCAATTTCACTATCCGGATGAGCCGTAGCAATTAGCTTTCCTTCCTTTGAACAGGCGGCGATAATATCCGTTAGGTAATATTCACCTTGCGCGTTATCACTAGACAAATTTGCTAACCAACGCTTTAAGTCTCCACCATTGGCTAATAAAATACCGGTATTAGCTTCATTAACTAATAATTGTTCCGCTGTGGCGTCTTTTTGCTCAACAATGCCAACAACCGAGCCAGCGCTGTCACGCATAATGCGACCGTAACCGGTTGGATTAGCTAAATGTACCGTTAATAGTGCCATACCATTTTCTGGTTTCACGGCAATTAAACGTTGCAGTGTGCTGACTTTGGTTAAGGGCACATCTCCGTAGAGTACTAATACATCTTCATCATCTGATAAAAATGGTGATGCCATATCAACCGCATGGCCTGTGCCTAATTGTTCTTTTTGTTCAATAAAGGTTAAATCATCACCGGTGATTTTGCTTTTCAAGACATCACCGCCAAAGCCATAAACCACATAAGTGTTCTCTGCTGCTACTTGGCGCGCAGCATCAATAACATGGGCAACCATAGGCTTTTCAGCCACAGGGTGAAGTACTTTAGGTAAGGCAGAACGCATACGAGTACCTTTACCCGCAGCGAGGATAACAACAGAGAGAGCCATAATTTTTCCGGTATTTTTATAAAATGAGATGATAAACAAAAACATTGTAGCGTTATTTTATATTTCACTCTATTAAAATTCTATTAACATTTTCAGCATCTGAATGATTTATGCACGGGTTAAAACAACCGCGACTTGAATATCGCATCTTGCAATGCTTTGGGTATATACCCATGGCACGTCAATATGCTGTTTCAGAACTATCAAAAGGCAAAAAATTCAAGGCGCATTATTTTAAAAATGCTCATTGCCTTTCAAACAAATGCAACGCAGAATTTATTGTCTTTTGAAGCTTCCAAAGGACTTGATTAAAAACCATGTATACGTCGTTATTGTTTTCATCAAAGGGATAACCATTCCTCTCAACCAATGCCTTGTCTACATCGTTTTTTCTTCAAGCTGAAATCCTGTATCTTGACGTGCCATGGGTATATACTATGCACACTAAAAACACCGTAAATAACCCCATATATTTAACACTAGGATCCTCTATAAATGACGCCCATCGCTGAGCAAATAGCTAAAGAACTTGATGTAAAAATTAGCCAAATAAACGCTGCTATAAACTTACTAGATGAAGGTGCAACGGTTCCTTTTATTGCTCGTTATAGAAAAGAAGTTACGCAAGGGCTAGATGACAATCATTTACGTCATCTAGCACAACGCTTAGTTTATTTACGAGATTTAAACGATCGTCGAAACGTGATTATTGCCAATATTGAACAGCAAGGTAATTTAACCCCGGCTTTAGCAGCTGAGCTAAATAATGCTGACAATAAAACCCGCTTAGAAGACCTTTATTTACCCTTCAAGCCAAAAAGAAGAACCAAAGGACAAATTGCCATTGCCGCAGGATTAGCGCCGCTAGCCAATAATATTTACAATAACTGGCAGCTAAATCCAGAACACGAAGCTAAGGCATTTATCAATAAAGAGCACGGTTTTATCGACGAAAGATCAGCACTTGAGGGCGCACATTATATTTTAGTAGAGCGCTTTGCCGAAGATGCGAATTTAATTCAAAAATTACGTCGGCATTTACTTAAGCAAGCTCACCTGTGTAGTAAAGTCGTTAAAGCAAAAGCCGGTGAAGCAGCAAAGTATAGAGACTATTTCGAACACTCTGAATTATTGAAAAATGTCCCCTCACATCGTATGTTAGCCATGCTACGTGGTCGAAATGAAGGTTTATTATCGTTACGCATTGATGTTGACCCTGGACAAGAAAGTGCTTTTTCTAGTGCTCAGCAGCTCATCATTGAACATTTTAATTTACGTTTAACTGGCCAAGCTGCAGCCGAGTTTTTGATGAAAGTGGTTAATACTACTTGGAAAATGAAGCTCAGCCAGAGCTTAGAAACAGAATTACTGGGTAACTTACGCGAACAAGCGGAAATTGAAGCGATAAAAGTCTTCTCGCGTAATTTAAATGATTTACTGATGGCAGCGCCCGCTGGTGCAAAAGTCACCTTAGGCTTAGATCCTGGTATGCGTACCGGCTGTAAATTGGCCATTGTTGATGAAACGGGAAAACTATTACAAACCGCAACAATATTTCCTCATGCTCCACAAAATCATTGGGATAAATCTGTTCGTACCTTAGTAAACTTATGCCAGCAACATAAAGTAACGTTAGTGGCGATAGGCAACGGTACGGGTTCGCGTGAGAGTGATAAATTAGTTGCTGACGTGATCAGTAAAATAGAAAACAACAAACCCACCAAAGTTATTGTTAGTGAAGCCGGTGCTTCGGTTTATTCCGCGTCAGAATTTGCCGCACAAGAATTTCCAGATTTAGACGTGTCTATTCGTGGGGCAGTATCCATTGCACGCCGCTTACAAGATCCGCTAGCCGAATTAGTTAAAATAGATCCAAAAGCCATTGGCGTAGGGCAGTATCAGCATGATGTTAGTCAAAGCCAGCTTAGTCAAACCTTAGATAATGTCATTGAAGACTGTGTAAACGCTGTAGGTGTTGATTTAAACAGTGCATCTGCCGCTTTGCTATCACGTGTTTCTGGTTTAAACAAAACCATGGCGAACAATGTGGTCAGTTTTCGCGACGAACATGGCCGATTTAACAACCGTAATGAACTGAAAAAAGTTGCTCGCTTAGGGCCAAAAGCCTTTGAGCAAGCGGCCGGTTTTTTGCGTATCACTAACGGTAATAATCCTCTAGATTGTTCAGGAGTTCACCCTGAAACTTATGCCTTGGTAGAGCAAATATTAAAGCAAAGCAACAGCACTATTACTGAATTAATAGGTAATAAATCTGCGCTTGAAAATATTAATATTGAAACGCTGGCTAGCGAATCATTTGGTATCATCACCATCAAAGATATCATTAGTGAATTAGAAAAACCTGGTCGTGACCCGCGCCCAGAATTTAAAACCGCCACCTTTCAAGAAGGTGTTAATACTATCAACGATTTAAAAGTTGGTATGATACTCGAAGGCGTTATTTCTAATGTTGCTAACTTCGGTGCTTTTGTTGATGTGGGTGTTCACCAAGATGGTTTAGTGCATATTTCATCACTGACCAATAAATTTGTTAGTGATCCGCATGAAATAGTAAAAGCCGGTGAAGTAGTAAAAGTTAAAGTAACCGAAGTTGACCCGCAACGAAAGCGCATCAGCTTAACTATGCGTTTAGATGAAGTGACGCCGCCAGTTACAAGCCATTCGACAGAAAAATCAGCTAAAGCAGGACATAACGACAACAAAAATAAGCATCAACATAAAAACCAAGCCAAAGTGCAAAAACCTAAAGTGGAAAATAATGCCGCTATGGGTAATGCCTTTGCTGACGCTTTTGCTAAGTTAAAAAAATAACGACCGCAAGAATTTTTTTGACTATTCCAAAGCCGCTAACTTAGCGGCTTTTTAATATCAGTAAGATACTTGTCAAAAATACACCCACTTAACTATCTAGAACTTGCACTTTTAAATTAGCTCGCTACTATAGCCGCCCTTAAATCAGTTCAGCTTACTCTCCTTCGGAATCCCATGGAACTCAGCAGTTACTCGCTTTATTTTAGTATTTCACTTCTTGCCTCAATCAGTATTGGCCCTTCGGTTATATTGGCGGCGAGTAATGGGATAAATTTTGGTCGCAAAAAAGCACTGGCGGGTGTTTGTGGTCATGTCAGTGCGATATTAATTTTAGCGCTGATATCGGCATCAGGATTAGGTCTTATTTTAATGGCCTCCGACTTAGCATTTACGGTTATTAAATACGCTGGCGCCGGCTACTTGCTTTATATTGGTATGGCGATTTGGCGTAGTAAAGGTCAATGGGCATTCGCTGATAAAAGTACTAAAATTCCAGCAAAACGTGCGCTATTTAAACAAAGTTTATTATTGGGACTGAGTAATCCAAAAGCTTTAGTATTTTTCTCTGCGTTATTCCCGCAGTTTATCCAGCCGATACAAGCAATTTTGCCACAGTTTTTACTTTTAGCAGGCACTAGTTTATGTAATGCCTTTGTTTTTACTTGCGTTTATGTAGCTGTCGCTTTTCGCTTTCGTCACTATTTTTTATCGACAATTGGTCAACGTTGGGTGGGTAAAACAACGGGTGGCATCTTCGTCGGTTTTGCCGCCGCACTGATAGCAAGCTGATTAACATCGTGCTTAAAATTATCGATGTAACTTTTTTCAAGAATTACAAATATAAAAAAGGGGAAGCAAATGCTTCCCCGAAAACAACCTCAATAAGAGGTTAACTAACGCAAGGTTTGAGCACTAATGATACTTAAGTACATCAGTGGCCTACTTAGAACTAAAGCACATACTTGGCAGAGAATTGCACATAATCAGAATCAGCATTTTGATCTGCTGACTCAAAATTACCTACCTCAAAACCAAAGGAAAGTTCTTTAGTGTAATTTTTAAAGACATTCAGCCCCCAATGCCTTCTATCAGCATCAGCGACTTCAGTTGTCGTTTTACCATAAAATGCCGTGCTGCGAATATCATCAGTCCAGAAATGGCGATAAGCTACCATATATGATGTCGTTTCTTCGACTTCTTCTCCCACTAGATCGCGAGCAGCGACAACACCAACATAACGACCAGTTTCACCCCCATGGTATTGAAAACGAATATCATCTTTACCAAAGGTTTTTATTTTACCGGCGATACCATAACCAAAAGCAGATTCAGAATTACCACCAACGGTATTCAGTTGCCGCGCTAAACCTGCAACTGAAACATTACCCCAATCACCATTAAAGGTGTATTTAGCGATAACATCTGGTACGGAATCTTGGCTCGGATCACCTTTATCTGATTCTGGATTTTCTATTGCTACTTGAAAATTTCCTTGGGTGTAACGGATTTGGCCCTGTCGAATAAAGGCTGCAGCATTAAGCGGCCCGGCAAAGTCAGCTGCTTCCGCTAAAGCGCTAGTATTAACAAAGGTTGACCAAGTTTGACCCACAAGAATATTTTTATATTTGATAAAAGCGTGACGTAATCTTGGATTTGAAGAGTTAGAAACTATTTCATTACCACCGCCACCGTGGAAATCCATTTCAATAAAACCCGTGATATCACCATGAACATACTTGGTGTTAAAGCGCGATTCAGTTGCACGGAAGCTAAACTGAGAAATATCGCCAACGTTACCGGCACCAACCCAATAATCTTTGGTAATACTGTTGATATTGCCATCGACATAACGGGTATCAAGTTTAATATAACCACCAAATGTGATGGTATCGTCATTAGATAATTTAATTTCATAGCCCGCATGTGCACTACTAGCCATAGCTAGAATACCTGATGCTAATAATAACTTTTTCTTATTCAACATTTTTGCTTTCCCCATATGTGATTAACCTTAGAGCAACGGCATTGATACTCTGGCGGTATTTTTATCGTTTTATTATTGTTAATTACGTCTTTATTTTTCGTTGTAACTTTAAATATTTATTATTATTTTTATGCTGCATAGTTCATGGTTATATTTTCAGATTTTAATATTTTTCTATAAATTCTTTTGTTATTAACAGTAGGAAATTGCTCTACAAATTTGATCACATCGGCGCGAGCAAACTCCCCCAAACAACCGGCAAGTTTTGCGTTAATGGCGTTTGATAATGTTGATAATTCAATAGCTGCATTATTTAACTCAACATAAACATGAAGGGTATTACCTTTTTTTTCATGGGGTATGCCAAATACAATTACCTGATTAACGCCTGCCAATTGTTTAATAAACATTTCGATGGTGTCATTGGCAATGCGATAACCACTAACTTTATGAGCAGCAGTCGTTTGAGAAACTAACCAAATATAATCTTGGTCAATAGCTGATACGTCGTCTTTATTAGTATTATTTTCATCTGGAAAATAGCACCAATCTCCATCGCTTGACTGCAACCAAGATAATTGTGCTTGTTGGCCACTGTGTATCGGCAAGTTTGGCATATCACTCTCTAAGTCATCACTTTGAACGATTTTCAATCAAAGTTATTTATTATATTGCTAACACTAGAGAGTAAGGAGGAATTTATAAATTAGACCTAAGTCTAAAATAGCCACCAAATAAGGTAGACTTTAGTCTAGATAACAATAAATTAAGCTAATTATCGCAGTCATTTAACTACTGGTCGATAATTGTGAGAGCTGAGGCTTAGTAGATGATAGAATACTAAAAACACTAATTTTATAACTAAAAAATACAAGGTTATTCATGGTTTCCAAAATAAATATTATATCGTCAACTCTGGTATTCACATGTCTATTCAGTATGGTTTTTGATGCCAACGCCGAATCATTAAATGTTGAGCAATATCAGCAGGCTGAGCGTCAACTTGGCAAACATACCGAAAAATTAGTGACGGGAACGTTAAACAAACCTAGTTGGACTGACAATAACCAGCTTACATATAGCAGTAATACCGAGCAGGGCGAGCAATTTTTTATTTTTGATGTTGCGACAAAAGAAAAGGATTTGGCGTTCGATCATCAAAAACTTGCAACGGCGCTATCTACCAGCACCAAACAAGAAGCTAAAGCTGAAAAACTGCCTTTTACATCTTTTGAGTTAATCAATAACCAAACTATTTTGATAAAAATAAAAGATGATTTATATCAGTGTAATATTGAGCGCTATTCATGTAATCAAGTAAAAAACACCGCTAAAGATAATGAATTAGTCGCGCCTAATGGCTTACATGCAGTTTATATTCAAGACCACAACTTATGGCTACGTAAGCTCAGTGATAATAGCAAAAAACAATTAACCACTGACGGTGTAAAAGACTTTGGTTATAGCACGAATAACGCTGGCTGGGTGCGTGATGAAAAGCCAGTGATTAAATGGTCGCCTGATTCGAAAAAACTAACCACCTTTAAACACGATGGCCGAAATGTGGGTGAAATGGGCATAGTATCGACAGCAGTAGGGCATCCAAAAATTGATGTCTGGAAATATCCATTACCTGGCGATAAAAATATTTTCAAAATTCATCGCGTTGTTATCGATGTTGAACAAGCTAAAGTAATACCGCTTGATATGCCAGCTGATGATCACCGTTCAACCATTACTGACCATGTTGCTGGCCGTGATGGCAGTTTATTAGATATCGATTGGGCAAGCGATAGCAGCCACTTCGCTTTTGTTTCCTCAACACGCGATCACAAAACCGCTACCTTAAAAATTGCCGATGCAACAAGCGGTAAGGTTCGCACGATTTTTACTGAAACAGCTGAAAGTTTCTTTGAGTCTGGGGTTAGCGGCATTAGCTGGAAGTACCTTGATAAAACTCATGAGTTTATTTGGTTTTCGCAACGCTCAAACTGGGGGCATTTATACCTTATTGATGCCGCAACAGGTAAAGTCAAAAATCAAATTACCCAAGGTGACTGGACTGTTTTAGAGCTACTTAATGTCAATCAACAAACCGGAAAATTACTTTTCACTGGAGCAGGAAAAGAGGGCGGTGATCCATACTTTCATTATCTGTACAGCGTCAATAAAGATGGTTCAAACCTAACACTGTTAACCCCTGAGCAAAAACATCATCGTATTACTCTAAGTAACGATGCTAAGTATTTTTTAGATAGAGTTTCTACGCCAGACCAACCTGAAACTAGCTTTATTCGCAGTACCAGTAGTAAGTCTGGTTTTGTTGTAGAACAAATGGATATTAGCAAGCTAAGTGCTACCGGCTGGCAAGCACCAACGCCATTTATAGTTAAAGACCGAAATAACCAGCATGACATCTATGGCTTAATGTACAAACCTAGCGATTTTGACGCTAGCAAGTCTTACCCTGTGGTCAATTATTTATATCCTGGCCCACAAGTGGGTAGCATTAGGGGCCGCCACTTTAGAGCTGCTCGTGGTGACAACCAAGCTATTGCTGAACTTGGTTTTATTGTTATTGAAATTGATGCACTAGGAACACCGGGTCGTTCAAAGAGCTTTCATGAGTTTTATTATAAAAATATGGGCGACAGCGGTATTCCTGATCAAGTAGCGGCTATTAAACAATTGGCAAAAGACAATAGTTGGATTGATATTAATCGTGTTGGTATCTGGGGTCATTCAGGTGGCGGGTTTGCTTCAACTCGTGCTTTATTGACCTTCCCTAATTTTTATTCTGTCGCAGTATCACAAGCGGGTAATCATGATAACAGAAATTATGCCGACGAATGGGGCGAAAAATATCACGGGCTATTAGTGAAAAATGATGATGGCACAACGAACTATGACAGCCAAGCGAATCAACTAATCGTAGAAAAGCTCAAAGGTAAATTGTTAATTGCACATGGTACTACGGATACTAACGTGCCACCGTATAACACCCTAGTAGTGGTAGAGGCGCTCATTAAAGCCAATAAAGACTTTGATATGCTAATGCTACCTAATCATGGCCATGGATTTGCTAGAAAGCCTTACATGATGCGCAAGCGCTGGGACTATTTTGTGCAACATTTAATGGGGTTAACACCACCAAAAGAGTTTACTTTCACTATGTAGCCTTAACTCTGGATAAGCTAAGTCTGTAACATATGACGCATGGCGACTAACGATAACATCTAAAATATAAAAGGGAGCATCAAGCTCCCTTTTTACTCATGATTCACGAGTAAATTTACTGGCGAATACCTTCAATGTGCAATATGAGATCAACTTTACCAAAGTCTTTCTTAAAGCCAAAATCGCCCATGGCAATACTTGCTGTACCACTAAAGCCTGCACGGTAACCTCCCCAAGGATCATCACCTTCACCTACTTTTACAGCGTCGATTACTAATGGCTTGGTTACGCCATGCAATGTTAGATCGCCTGCTATCTCAAGCTTGCCTGCACCTTTCTCAGTAACCTTGTTACTAACAAATGTTGCTTGAGCATATTTACTGACATCTAAGAAATCATCAGAACGCACGTGTTTATCACGTTTATCGTGGTTTGAATCAAAACTTGCAGTGTTAATGGTTACGCTAATTTTTGAGGCAGCGATATTGTCTTTATCATAAGAAAAATTGCCTGAAAACTCGTTAAACCTTCCAGCAAGAACACTAAAACCAAGATGACTCGCTTCAAAATTAATTGAAGCATGTGCACCTTTAGTATCAATAACATAATCCGCTGCAAAAGCCGGTATTAATGCACTTGACGTTAACAGCGCGCTAGCAAGTAATATATTTTTCATCTTATTTCCTTTAATTATCTATCTAAATGGATGTAGTAAATTAATTTAACTTGGTCATGCGTTTAAGCGTGACATCTTTGTCAATGAAGTGATGTTTTAACGCGGCTAACGCATGCAATATTGCAAAACAAATCAAGCCGTAGGCTAAATAATAATGTATAGCACCGGCAATATCTTCTTGGTTTGCTATCGATAGCGCTAATGGCGTGACATTGAACCAATCAAATACAGCAATAGCTTTATCACTCGTGATCAAATATCCTGAAATCATTACCGATAATAGTACGATGTATAAAATTACCGTCATGACAGAAGAAGCCTTTCTCTCTAAGCCACTATGACTACTGATAACTTCAAGCTTGCCAGCTGTTTTCCGCCAAAATAACCGTAATAGTGTTGCAATAAATAACAAGATGCCAATGCTTTCGTGCCAATGAGGTGCTAATTGGTACCATTCGCTATAGTAATTTAGCCCGACCATCCAATAGCCTAAACCAAAAAGACCAAAAACAGTTAATGCTGACAGCCAATGTAGTGCTTTGCTGACTACACCATACTGGTGTTGGCTATTTTTCCACAATAACTTATTACGAATCATTTTCTTTCTCACTTGCTACCGATTTATCCAGTTTAGCGATTCATAAACAATAAACCTAGTCATTTTGCCGCAAAATAGTTCACTTTGTCGTATTTGCTTGGCAGGGCCAAAAATATACGCTAGCTAAACCTATCATTGCGCTAGATCAAAGCAGTCACTGCTTAGCAGCATAGAATGAAATTAGACCAAGGAGATGAATGTTATGAACAACGTGATCTTAAATAATTTGTTTGAAAAGAAAGTTGAATTACAGCAACGAGTTGACGCCATTGAAGCAGACTTCAAAAAGGGACGTTCAGCAGACTTCTCCGAACAAACAACTGAAAACGAAAATAACGAAGTATTAAACGAAATACATCATGAAGCCAAGTTAGAACTTGGTCTGATTAATCACGCTATCGCTCGTTTTGAAAATGATGAATATGGTATTTGTAGCCAATGTACAGAAGCTATTAATCCTGATCGCCTAAAAGTTTTACCTTATATAGATACTTGCATTAATTGCGCTAAATAGGAGCAACAAAAATGATAGAAAAACACGATTTACACCATGAGTTACCCGAGTTTGAACACGAAATTAGACAGCTAAAAATGTCTGATGCTCATTTTGCTCGTTTATTCAAAGAGTATCATGAGTTAGACCATGAGGTTCATCGCATTGAAGAGGGAGTTGAGACAACATCTGATGACTATTTAGAAACTAAAAAAATAGCTCGTCTACGCCTAAAAGATGAACTATTTAACATGCTAAAGAAAGTTAAAGTTCAGGCATAACAACATAGTATTTTAGACAATAAAAAGCGACTAATTACCGAAGTAAAAGTCGCTTTTTTTATCACTAAAACTTACTGTTAGCTAGTTTTTGCTTGACGCTTGTATAACACGTAATTGTGCAACAGCACGAGCTAATTCAGCTGCAGCTTCTGCATAATCAACATCGTTGCCGTGTTCATTCATATGCTTCTCTGCGCGCTCTTTAGCCTGAAGTGCAGCTTGTTCATCTAAATCACCGCCACGTACTGCGATATCCGCCAATACTGTAACGTTATTAGGTTGAACTTCTAACATACCGCCAGAAAGATAGATGATTTCTTCTTCACCACCTTTTTTAACGATTCGTGCCATACCAGGTTTTAGTGAGGTCAGCAAAGGTGCGTGACCAGGCATAATACCTAATTCACCTTCGCTACCTGTGATCTGTAATGATTCAATGCTACCAGAAAATAAGCTTTCTTCAGCACTTACGACATTAAGATTTACAGAAAGTATTGCCATGTGACCTCCTAATTGGTGATTAACATAGGTTAATCACCAAGCTTCATTACATGTTTTTAGCTTTTTCAGTTGCTTCTTCAATAGAACCAACCATGTAGAAAGCTTGCTCAGGTAAATCATCATACTCACCTGCAAGTAATCCTTTAAAGCCACTGATGGTGTCTTTAAGAGATACGTACTTACCAGGAGAACCTGTGAATACTTCAGCAACAAAGAACGGTTGAGATAAGAAACGTTGAATCTTACGTGCACGATTCACGGCTAACTTATCTTCTTCAGATAACTCATCCATACCTAAGATGGCGATGATATCTTTAAGTTCTTTGTAACGTTGTAACGTTGATTGCACGCCACGAGCTGTTTCATAATGTTCAGCACCAACAACTAATGGATCTAATTGACGTGATGTAGAGTCAAGTGGATCAATTGCTGGGTAAATACCTTGTGATGCAATATCACGAGATAGTACAACTGTTGCATCTAAGTGAGCAAAAGTAGTTGCTGGAGATGGATCGGTCAAATCATCCGCTGGTACGTATACCGCTTGAATTGAAGTGATTGAACCTTTCTTCGTAGAGGTAATACGTTCTTGAAGAACACCCATTTCTTCAGCAAGTGTTGGTTGGTAACCAACCGCTGATGGCATACGACCTAACAATGCAGATACTTCAGTACCAGCAAGAGTATAACGGTAGATGTTATCTACGAAAAATAATACGTCACGACCTTCGTCACGGAATTTTTCAGCCATAGTCAAACCAGTAAACGCAACGCGTAAACGATTTCCTGGAGGCTCGTTCATTTGGCCGTAAACTAACGATACTTTATCAAGTACGTTAGAATCGTTCATTTCATGGTAGAAATCGTTACCTTCACGAGTACGCTCACCTACACCAGCAAATACTGAGTAGCCGCTATGCTCAATCGCGATGTTACGAATAAGTTCCATCATGTTAACGGTTTTACCAACACCAGCACCACCGAATAAACCAACTTTACCACCCTTAGCGAATGGACATACTAAGTCGATTACTTTGATACCTGTTTCAAGTAGCTCGTTAGACATCGCTTGGTCAGCATAAGCTGGCGCGGCGCGGTGAATTGACCACTTTTCTTCTTCACCGATTGGACCAGCTTCATCGATAGGCTCGCCCAATACGTTCATGATACGACCCAATGTTTTTGTTCCTACTGGAACTTGGATGTTATCACCTGTGTTTAATACGTTCAGACCACGACGCAAACCGTCTGATGAACCCATAGCGATGGCACGAACTACACCACCACCTAATTGCTGTTGTACTTCTAGTACTAAGCCTGAAAGGTCACCTTCAGTTATTTTTAACGCGTCATATACCTGAGGTACAGCATCTTGTGGAAATTCTACATCCACAACTGCGCCAATGATTTGGACGACTTTACCTGTACTCATGTTTAATCCTCTAATCTTGTGCTCTTATTTACTAATAAAATAAACAAAGAACCTTTGCTTATACCGCTGCTGCACCAGCACAAATTTCACCCAATTCTTGAGTAATACCTGCTTGACGAGCTTTGTTATATACCAATTGTAAATCGTTAATTAAGTCACCCGCATTATCTGTTGCAGCTTTCATTGCAACCATACGAGCAGCTTGTTCACATGCGAGGTTTTCAACCACACCTTGATATACTTGAGATTCTGTATAGCGAACCAATAAATGTTCAAGTATTGCTTGAGCATCTGGTTCGTAAATGTAATCCCAGCGATGCTTAATAGCGTCATCATCTGACTTAGGCAAAGGTAAAAGTTGATCGATTGTCGGTTTTTGCGTCATGGTATTAACAAACTTGTTATATACAATGAACAATCTGTCTATCTCACCATTATCATAGGCATTTAGCATAACCTTCACACTACCGATTAAATCAGTTAATGAAGGGTTATCACCTAATCCCGATGTTTGTGATACAACTTTAGCACCCATGTTATTGAAAAATGACGTAGCTTTAGAACCTACTACGGCAAATTCAACATCAGCGCCAGCTGCTTGGTGTTTACCAGCATCCGCTAGTACTTGTTTAAACAAGTTAATGTTTAAACCACCACACAAACCACGGTCTGTTGAGACAACAATATAACCTACACGCTTAGCTTCTCGTTCAACCATATATGGATGACGAAATTCAAGATTACCAAGCGCGATGTGACCGATCACATTTCGCATATTTTCAGCGTATGGACGAGAGGCAGCCATGCTATCTTGCGCTCTGCGCATTTTGCTAGCTGCAACCATTTCCATCGCGCTGGTGATTTTCTGTGTATTTTTTACACTTCCAATCTTCGATTTTATCTCTTTAGCGCCGGACATGACTATTCTCCCGAAAAGGTTAACTCAATTACCAAGTTTGGGTCGCTTTAAAAGCTTCAATCGCTTTAGCTAAACCAGACTCGATGTCTTTGTTATAGTCACCCTTTTCATTGATAGTAGCCATCAATTCAGCGTGATCATTGTTTACGTATGTACGTAATGCATCTTCAAAATCAACAACTTTGTCGATCGCGATATCATTTAAATAGCCTTTTTCTGCGGCAAATAAAGATACAGCTGTTTCTGCAATTGACAATGGGCTGTATTGCTTTTGCTTCATTAATTCAGTAACACGTTGACCATGCTCTAATTGAGCACGTGTAGCGTCATCTAAATCTGAGGCAAACTGAGCAAAGGCTGCTAATTCGGCATATTGTGCTAATGCTAAACGTATACCACCACCTAACTTCTTGATGATTTTAGTTTGCGCAGCACCACCAACACGAGATACAGAAATACCAGCGTTAACTGCAGGACGAATACCTGAGTTAAATAGGTTAGATTCTAAGAAAATCTGACCATCGGTAATTGAGATTACGTTAGTTGGTACGAATGCAGATACATCACCCGCTTGCGTTTCAATGATAGGCAAAGCAGTTAAAGAACCTGTTTTACCTTTAACTTCACCGTTAGTAAAACGTTCAACGTATGCTTCGTTTACACGAGCAGCACGTTCAAGTAAACGACTGTGAAGATAGAAAACGTCACCTGGGTAAGCTTCACGACCTGGCGGACGACGTAAAAGTAATGAAATTTGACGGTAAGCAACTGCTTGCTTTGACAAATCATCATATACGATTAATGCATCTTCACCGCGGTCACGGAAGTATTCACCCATAGTACAGCCAGAGTATGCTGATAAGTACTGAAGAGCAGCTGCTTCAGAAGCACCAGCAACAACAACGATAGTATTAGCTAACGCGCCGTGCTCTTCTAAAGAACGTACTAAGTTAGCAACAGTCGAAGCTTTTTGCCCGATTGCTACGTATACACACTTAATACCTGTGTTCTTCTGGTTAATAATTGCGTCTAATGCAATCGCAGATTTACCGATTTGACGGTCACCAATGATAAGTTCACGTTGACCACGACCAATTGGAATCATTGCATCGATTGATTTAATACCGGTTTGAACTGGCTCATCAACAGATTTACGATCGATTACACCTGGTGCAACCATTTCAACTGGAGAGAAACCATCGTTTTCGATAGGTCCTTTACCGTCAATTGGCTCACCAAGAGTATTTACAACGCGGCCTAATAAGCCACGTCCTACTGGTACTTCTAAAATACGACCAGTACATTTTACTTTTACGCCTTCAGCTAGATCCGCATAAGGACCCATAACTACCGCACCGACCGAATCACGGTCAAGGTTTAAAGCGATAGCAAAGCGATTGCCAGGAAGTTCAATCATCTCACCTTGCATTACGTCTGCAAGGCCATGAATACGAATGATACCATCTGTTACAGAAACGATAGTACCTTCATTACGAGCTTCACTAACTACGTCAAACTGTTCAATACGACTCTTGATCAGTTCAGCGATTTCAGTGGAATTCAGTTGCATGCTCTGTTCCCCGTTAGGATTGCATTGTTGTTGCTAAGCGGTTCAATTTACCTCGTACTGAACCATCTATTACCATGTCACCAGCTTTTATTACTAAACCGGAGACTACGTTTGCATCAATTTTACAATTAAGTTTAACTTTTCGAGCCAAACGCTTTTCAAGCGCAGCGCCTAATGTAGTTTCTTGCTCTGCTGTTAATTCAACAGCAGAGGTTACATCCACAGAAATTGTTTTTTCATGTTCAGCTTTTAATTCGCTAAACTGAGCAGCAACCTGCGGTAGCACCAATAAACGTTGATTTTCAGCCATTACCTTAATAAGGTTTTGGCCATTACTATCAAGTTGTACATCACAGACTTTTAAAAAAATGTCTTGTGCTTGTTCAACTGATGCACCACCAGAGAGATACTCTTTAATGGTGGCATCATTAGCAACTTCTGCAGCAAAAACTAGCATTTCTAACCAGTTTTCCACTGTATTGGCTTCAATAGCAAAATCAAACGCCGCTTTAGCGTAGGGACGAGCGATGGTTGTCAATTCAGACATAAGCTCAGTTCCCTCTAAAGTTCAGCTACAAGTTTATCTAAAATGTCGCTATGTGCAGCGGCATCAATTGAACGTTCAAGAATTTTCTCTGCACCAGCAACTGCTAATATAGCAACTTGTTGACGTAGTTCTTCTTTTGCTTGATTACGTTCTGTATCAATTTCTGCATGACCTGACGCTAAGATTTTATCTTTCTCAGCATGTGCCTTAACTGCAGCTTCTTCAATTATCTGAGCTTCACGCTTTTTAGCAGCTTCTACAATACTCGCTGCTTGCGCTTTAGCGTCTTTTAATTGTGCTGTAGCTTTTTCTTGAGCAAGCTCAAGATCTTTAGCGGCACGGTCTGAAGCTGCAAGACCATCGGCAATAACTGCTTGGCGTGCTTCGATGGCACCAATAATTGGTGGCCATACATACTTCATACAAAAAATTACGAATACGATAAATGCGATTAATTCACCCGCTAAGGTCATATTAAGATTCATTTATGTATCTCCTATTCAAATTCGCGTTTAAATTAAGCTGGAACACCAACTGCGAATAATAGGTATAAGCCGATAGCAACACCGATCATTGCGATAGCATCGATAAGACCTGCTACGATGAACATTTTAACTTGAAGTTGGGGTGCTAATTCAGGTTGACGTGCAGCAGACTCTAGGAATTTGCCACCAAGTAAACCAAAACCAATCGCAGTACCAAGAGCACCTAGACCGATTAATAAAGCAACAGCGATATATAACATATTTATCTCCGATTATTTAAGTAAAGTTATAAAGTTAAAAACTAAGGTTAAAAGAAACTAATGATCTTCATGCGCTAGACTCAAATATAGAATCGTTAGCATCATGAAAATAAACGCTTGTAATGGGATAACCAACAAGTGGAAAGCAGCCCATAAAAAGTGTACTGGCAATTGGAATAAACCAATTGTCGCAATTAATAAGAAAATTAATTCACCGGCGTACAAGTTACCAAACAAACGAAGTGCTAGTGATAACGGGCGAGCCAATAAAGTAACCATCTCTAAAATAAAGTTAACTGGATATAGTGACCAGTGACCAAAAGGTTGCGTGGTTAACTCTTTAATAAAACCACCAATACCTTTGACTTTAATTGAATAGTAAATAATTAAAGCAAACACACCTAATGCTAAAGCAAAAGTCATATTTGGATCAGTTGTTGGTACCGCTTTCATATAATGAAGACCGAACAATTCAGCGATACGAGGTATTAAATCTACCGGCACCCAATCCATCGAGTTCATTAACAATACCCAAACAAAAATGGTTAGTGCTAAAGGTGCGATAACAGGGTTTTTGCCATGAAAGGTACTTTTAACACTGTCATCAACAAACTCAACAATCATTTCAACTGCACACTGTAGTTTACCAGGTACACCAGTACTTGCCTTTTTGGCAACTGAACGAAATAAAGTGATAAATACTAAGCCTAAAAACACCGACCAACCAAGTGTATCTAAGTGTACAGTCCAAAATCCATCACATGGATTTAGAGAGTTAGCGGAACAAAGCCCCTGGCTATCTGCACTTAAATTGGTTAAATGATGTTTAATATACTCTTGGCTGGTTACTTCAGCAGCAGACATATTAATATTCCTAATGATTAAAGTTTAAATAAAATTGGTGTTAATAATGGCAACGCCACTACTACGCAAAAACTGCTGAAAAAAGCAATCGGCTCTATCGCTAAAAATTTGAAGGCTAGCGCAAACAAAACGGCCGTTAATACTATTTTCAATTTTTCGCCACTATAAAAGGAATCTAATACCTTTTCGGACGATCTTGCTCCGGCATATTTAAATGCTTTATGAGCAAAGACAAAATTAGGGATTATACTTATTGCTCCACCCGTTAATACTGAGTGCGCAAAAGATAATCCCCAAATAAAATATGTCGCTACACTGCAAGTTAAAACAATAATTATCGAAAGCAATATTTGTTTAAAAGCAAATTCTCTTCCTGGTTTAGCTAACTCATTGTGAATAAATAAACTCACCAGAAACTCCGTACGATATTTTTCGTAATACTTACAGTTTTTTAAAGTTGTATTTTCATCTTTAAAAAGCCGACGCAAGTATACTTAATTACAGCGCTAATGCAACAAAAGAGGGCGTTCATTGCCCAGATAATGTGCGAAATGTAACACTAAATGTGAAAATCACGATTAATGCATAATCGATTGTGAAATCTTTAGCTTTGAATTACAAAAGTTGTAATAAAAGTTGAATTGAGCAAGCAACTCATGTAATCAAAAGCTGCTTATTTTAGTGGTTATAATTAAAAAGAACTAAAGCGAGAAACAATACCATCGAGCTCAGATAAATCACTGTAGGAAATAACTAGTTTACCTTTGCCTTTTTTGTTGTGATTGATAGTCACATGCGAGCCTAATTTTTCTGATAAATTTTGCTCTAAGGCTTTGGTATTTGGATCTACAAGCTTTTCTTCTATTTCTTTGGCTGGCTGTTGTACTTTTTTAATTAGTGCTTCAGTTTCGCGAACATTGAGTTCTTTAGCCACAACAATACGAGCAGTATTGGTTTGAATATCATTATCCAACGCTAACAGTGCTCTGGCATGGCCCATTTCAATATCACCATGCTCAAGTAAGGTTTTAACTTCACTGTTAAGATTATTTAAACGCAGTAAGTTGGTAACGGCAGTTCTTGATTTTCCAACGGCGTCTGCGACTTCTTGGTGTGTTAACTCAAATTCAATTAATAAGCGCTCTAGTGCTATCGCTTCTTCCATGGCATTAAGGTCTTCACGTTGGATATTTTCTATCAAGGCTATTGCTACTGCAGCCTCATCAGGTACATGTTTTATTAAACAGGGTACAGTATCTAACTCAGCTAATTGAGCTGCACGCCAACGTCGCTCACCGGCAATAATTTCATAACTGTGTTCACTGACCGGTCGCACAACGATAGGTTGAATAATACCTTGTGATTTTATTGAGTTCGCCAAGTCATCTAACGCTTCAGCTGACATATCTTTACGTGGCTGGTATTTACCTGGATGTAATTGTTCGATAGGTAAATTTTGTAATTCGGCATTTTTATTTGTCGACTCAGTTTTTTCACCCGTATGCTCTGCTGAATCATCTGATGGTTTTGTTAATAAGGCATCAAGACCGCGACCTAGACCTCTGCGTTTCGTTTGACTCATGATATTCCTTATTCTTCAGTAGTTACTTGCGGTGTAGGTTGTATTTTTTTTTGTTCTGCACGGCGCAATATTTCACCTGCTAAGGCAAGATACGCTTTTGCGCCAGTTGAAGATTTATCGTAATACATTACCGGCGCACCAAAACTTGGTGCCTCTGCCAGGCGCACATTACGCGGGATGACTGTGCGATATACCTTATCACCAAAGTGCCGTTTTAATTGTTCAGAAACATCATTAGCTAAACGATTACGAGGATCGTACATCGTACGTAAAATCCCTTCAATATGGAGTTTGCCGTTTACCACAGTAGTTAGCTGTGAAATGGTATCCATTAATGCCGTTAAGCCTTCTAAGGCGTAATATTCACATTGCATCGGAACCAGCACCGAATCCGCTGCGGTCATGGCATTAACAGTTAGCATATTTAATGATGGTGGACAGTCAATAATAATAAAGTCGTAATCTTTTCTTACTTTCGACAAGGCATTCTTTAATCTATGCTCGCGAGAGTATACTTCCATTAATTTAATTTCAGCCGCCGTTACATCACTATTAGCGGCAATTAAGTCATAAACACCGGCAGTATTTTTACACACCACTTCTTCGAACGGGCGTTCTTCAATCAGTAATTCATAACAGGTTGCTGGCACTTCATATTTATCTATACCGCTCCCCATAGTAGCATTACCTTGGGGATCTAGGTCGATCAATAAAACTTTACGTTTAGTTGCCGCAAGAGACGCAGCAAGATTGACCGAAGTTGTCGTTTTACCGACACCACCTTTTTGATTTGCAACCGCGATTATTTTTCCCACAGGATCCTCAACTACTTTCTGATCAAAAGTTTATTATTATTTATGATTTAACTAATTCAATCAAATGGCGTTCGCCTTCTAACTGAGGAACGACAATAGCATAACTATTCGCAAGCGAAATATTGCTTGGTAATGCCGATATTTCATCACTAGGATAAAGTCCTTTCAACGCCAAGAATCTTCCGTGCTCTGCGCTGACTAAATGTTCACACCAAGTCACCATATCAATCAACGATGAAAATGCTCTACTGAGTACACCGTCAAAAGGCTGTTCTGGATGATATTGTTCTACGCGTGATTTAACCGGTGTTACATTACCTAGTTTTAATTGAAAAACAACTTGTCTTAAAAAGGTAATTCTTTTGCCTAAACTGTCTAATAATACAAAATTACGATCAGGGTACAAGATAGCCAGTGGAATTCCCGGTAAGCCAGGACCTGTGCCGACATCAATAAATAATTGGCCTTTAAGGTGTGGACCTACCATTAAACTATCCATAATATGTTTTACTATCATATCTTTAGGATCGCGTATTGAAGTTAAATTGTAAGCCTTATTCCATTTATTTAATAATTCTACATATTGGATAAGTAATGATATTTGCTCTTTTGAAACCTCAAGTGAGGTTTCTTTAATCAGAGCAACAAGCTGTTCAGATAATGTCATTAGGCGGAATCTTTCATTTATGCTGACTATTTAAGCAATTTTGCGTAATAAGCCATGTTTTTTCAGATAAACCAATAATAACGAAATTGCAGCTGGAGTAATACCAGAAATACGAGATGCTTTGCCAATAGTTTCGGGGCGAGCGTCTGAAAGCTTAGCAACAACCTCATTTGATAGACCTGATATTTGTGTGAAATCAAAATCTAATGGGATCAAAGTATTCTCATGACGTTTCTTTTTTGCTATTTCATCAAGCTGTCGATCAATGTAACCAGCATATTTTATTTGAATTTCAATTTGTTCCGCTGCTTGTTTATCAGCCATTGCAGGGCCTAAGCCCTCAATATACATTAGATCTTCATAACGAACTTCCGGACGTCGTACGAGATCTTCTAAACTATTTTCACGACTCAGTGGCGTTTTTAATAATTCATTAACTTGCGCTACGGCAGGATGATCCTTTTGTAACCAAGTAGATCGTAAACGTTGACGTTCTGTTTCAACATTTTCCATTTTTTCATTAAATCGTTGCCAACGTAAATCATCGACTAAACCTAATGAACGACCTTTTTCAGTCAATCTAATATCGGCATTATCTTCACGTAGCAATAAACGGTATTCAGCGCGAGAGGTGAACATACGGTAAGGTTCTTTGGTACCTAAGGTTGCTAAATCATCAATGAGAACCCCCATATAAGCTTGATCTCTCGTTAATACTAACTCTTCCTTGCCTTGAACTCTCGCTGCGGCATTCGTTGCTGCAATCAGCCCTTGTGCACCCGCTTCTTCATAGCCGGTGGTACCATTAATTTGGCCAGCAAAGTATAAGTTTTCTACAAATTTACTTTCAAGTGTTTGTTTTAAATCTCTTGGATCAAAAAAGTCATACTCAATAGCATAACCTGGACGGGTTATGTGAGCATTCTCAAAACCTTTAATAGATCTAACCAGAGCCATTTGTACATCAAATGGTAAACTTGTAGATATTCCGTTTGGATAAATTTCATGAGTATTTAACCCTTCGGGCTCGACAAATATTTGATGACTATCCTTATCAGCAAAACGGTGTATTTTATCTTCAATTGACGGACAATAACGAGGACCAATACCTTCGATAACGCCAGTATACATTGGAGAACGATCTAATCCTGATTGAATTATTTCATGAGTTTTCTTGTTTGTATGAGTAATAAAACAAGAAACTTGTGCTGGATGATCGCTCGCTGACCCCATGTAAGAAAATACGGGACGAGGATTATCACCTGGCTGTTCAGCCATTACAGAAAAGTCAAGGCTTCTAGCATCTAAACGTGGCGGTGTACCAGTTTTTAAACGATCTATTCTAAAGGGCATATCTCGTAAACGAGCAGCAAGATTAACACTGGCAGGATCACCTGCTCGACCACCTTGGTAATTATTTAAACCAATGTGGATTTGACCTGCTAAAAATGTACCTACCGTTAAAACAACGCTTTTTGCTTTAAATTTCAAGCCCATTTGTGTTGAAACACCAACGATCTTATTGTTTTCTAAAATCAGATCATCACAAGGTTGTTGAAATATCGTTAAATTCTCTTGGTTTTCAAGATAATTTCTTACGAAATTGCGATATAAATTTCGATCAGCCTGTACACGAGTAGCACGGACAGCAGGGCCTTTACTGGCATTTAATGTTCTGAATTGGATCGCTGCATGGTCAGCTGCTGTTGCCATTAAGCCACCAAGCGCATCGATCTCTTTTACCAAATGACCTTTACCTATACCACCAATGGCTGGGTTACATGACATTTGTCCAAGTGTATCGATGTTGTGGGTCAACAATAATGTTTTACAGCCCATGCGTGC
Organism: uncultured Colwellia sp.; assembly: GCA_913061475.1. Lineage (GTDB taxonomy): Bacteria > Pseudomonadota > Gammaproteobacteria > Enterobacterales > Alteromonadaceae > Cognaticolwellia. The sequence goes on from CAJXUN010000018.1 coordinate 29,358, forward strand.
TGCTGCAAGTGAGGCTTCTGTGCCAGCATGCCCACCTCCAACAACGATTACGTCATAAGACTCTTGATACCACATAAATTATTGACCTTAGTTTGTTTAGCTTTTAAAAATTAAGAGCGATATTTTAGCGCTTTTTTTGTCTCAGGGGAATGATCAAATTTAGGAAAAGATCTTAACTTGATCCTTAAATAATATATAAAGATCTATTTAAAGATCTTATTATTATTACTTATTAGGATCCTTCTTTTCTGTTGATAAGTCACTTTTATTTATATAAAACATATTATTAGAGATAGTACTTCCTTGTGATCAACCATTGATCAACTCTGTTATAAGCTTTGATCAAAATAGCTACTTATCCACAAGGTAAATTATGTTGAATTATATACACTGAATAATAATAGTTAATTAATAGGTTTTACCCATAGTTATACACATTATTTGTTTTTGTAATCGATAAATGTTAATAACTTATGGGTAAGTAGGTTATAAATGATCTTTATTTTTGTTTAACCAACTTTGAGATAGCTCTTCTGGATCGATATCTTCACTCATATCTAAAGTGATTAATGGTGTTATTTCATTGCAACCTTTTGATAATAGAAGGTTGTTTATATTTTTTGCCGCATAACAAAAAGTATCATAGCTTGAATCACCAATTCCGATCGTAAGAAACTTTAAGGAGGATAGATCTTGATCGCTATTTTCAAGATCTGTAACGAATGCTTGAATATTATCGGGATAGTCACCTGCACCATGCGTAGAGGTACAAATTAGCCAAGTTTGTTTTTCGCTTAATATTTGTGCGAAATCAGGTTGAAAATGTAATGTTACTTGATGACCAAGCGCTATTAACGTTTCTTCACATGCTTCAGCGACATATTCTGAGCCACCTAACATACTGCCTACTATTACTTGAAATGAGCTCATTTTATCTTCCTATTAGAGTATTTATTTAACGATTTATATCTAGAGTTCTTTATTTTCACTAAAGCGAGTTACACATTATTACAATTGGAAAAGCCTAGAAATATCAAATTATGTATCCTTAGGGTATTAAAATAAATAATTTTGGAATAATACATGAATAAACTACTTATTAATTTGTCTATTGTGGTTACCTTACTGTCTACACCGCTTATTAGCAGTGCAGCCTCATCAGATAATATGCTAGATATAATCAGCTATAATAAAGAACTGAAATCAGCGATAAGATTGTACAAGAATAACGATTATGAGAATGCTCTACCTCAGCTTGAGATATTTGCTAAAAGAGGGGATAAAATGTCGCAATATATCGTTGGTACTATGTATTTGAACTCGCAAGGAACGCAGCAAGACCTGATGAAGAGTTATGCATGGCTTACTGTGGCAAATGAACAAAAAAGTAAAACATGGGCATTGCCATTAGCAATGATTGAAGAAAAACTATCAGCCGATTATTTAAATACCTTAAAGCCTGAAGCAGAAAAATATCTAGAGCTTTATGGTGTTAAAAATCAGCGTTTGAAATGTAAAAATGTAAAAGAATTAGGTTCTAAACAACCAACACATCGCTGTAACAAGATTGAAATATCAAATGGATATTATTTTGTTGATGATCAACAACAATACAACGCTATGATAGATAATTAGATAATTAGATAATTATTTAGACGTGATAATAGCATGCAGTTATTAAGACAATAACTGCATGCCATTTGGTTTATAAAATGCGACGGACTCTAATTCTACGCTTAGTGCCCACTTTCTTAAGTTGAAAGCTATTCATTATGCCTCTCACGATAACAATGGTGTCTCCTTCAGAAAACGATGCTCGTTTGTCGCCACCTTTTTCTATCCATACTTGACCATTTTCTAATTCAATTTTCCAGTTTTTACGTAAGTCTCTTTTTGCTGACTTGACGACCGCCTCCATTTCGTCAAATTCTCGTTCTTTTTTTGAATATCTGTGAGCCTGACCAAATGACGAAACTAAGTTTTCGGTTTTTTGGATGTCTGATTTAGGTTCACTAACGATTGCAACATCCGCTTTTGGAGTTATGTTGTCATGTTTTAGTGCTGATATTTTGATAATGTAATCGTCAAAACACTGAAGCCTTTGTTTTTCATTATTAATGCTGGCGCATTTTTTTAAATCTGGCGTTATATTGGCTGCTTTGACAGCATTGCTAGTGACGATAACACAGGCAACTAAAAGTACTATTTTTATATATTTCATTTTTTTCCTTGTAACAAAAAGTATCTGAATTTAGTTAAATTAATTGATAAATATAAAATGATATTTGAAATTAGGGTGATAAATTTTTCAACGAATTTAGCATAGTATTGGATTTTTATTTACTTACCTATACAAAATGATGAAAAAATTTGGCTCAATAGGTCGTCATTAGTAAATTCACCGGTAATTTTATTAAGCTCCTGTTGGCAAAAACGTAATTCTTCCGCCAGTATTTCGCCAGCAACGTATGATTCAAGTTGCTCTAAACCTATTTCTAAATGCTTATGGGCTTGTTCAAGCGCCACAAGGTGACGTCGTCTGGCCATGAAACCACCCTCGGTGCTACCTTGATAACCCATAATGTGTTTAAGGTGCTCAGTTAGCGCTGTAACGCCTGCTCCGGTCTTTGCTGATAAGGTTACGGTTGGTGTTGCATTTAATTCACTGTATCCGGTATTTACTTGACTAATATCAGCTTTATTTCTGATCACCGTTAAGCCAATGTTACTTGGTAATTTTTCGAAAAATTCTGGCCAAACGGCCCTTGGATCAATAGTTTCATCTTGTGAAGAGTCAATCATTAATAACACACGATCGGCTTGTTTTATTTCTTGCCAAGCGCGTTCAATGCCTATTTGTTCAACTTTGTCAGCGCTTTCTCTTAATCCTGCGGTATCAATAATATGTAAAGGCATACCATCAATATGAATCTGCTCAGATAATACATCGCGTGTTGTACCTTCAATATCCGTTACTATAGCGCTGTCTTTGCCACTTAATGCGTTTAGTAAACTTGATTTACCTGCGTTGGGACGACCAGCAATAACCACTCGCATGCCTTCACGAATAATACTGCCTTGTTGTGCTTTATTTTTTACTTCTGCTACTTGGGCAATAATAGCTTTTAAATCGTTGACAACTTTTTCGTCAGCAAGAAAATCAATTTCTTCCTCTGGAAAGTCGATAGCGGCTTCAACATACATACGTAAATGTATAGTGTCATTTACCATTTGATGAACAAGTTTTGAAAAATCACCTTGCAGTGAATGCAATGCGCAACGTGCTGCTTGCTCAGAGCTTGAATTAATTAAGTCGGCAATGGCTTCAGCTTGGGTTAAATCGAGTTTGTCATTAAGAAAAGCTTGTTCACTGAATTCTCCAGGACCCGCCATACGGACATTAGGTAAAGCGACTATTTCTTTTAGTAGCATATCTAATATAACGGGGCCACCGTGGCCTTGAAATTCAATAATATCCTCACCGGTAAAGGAATTAGGTCCTTTAAAGTACAGAGCTATACCTTGATCTAATGCCTGACCTTTTTGATCGTTAAAGGTTAAATATTCGGCCTTTCGTAGTTCTGGCAATTTTCCCAGTATGGCATGAGCAACATTTTGTACTTCTGGACCTGAAACTCTGATGATACCAACACCACCTCTGCCAGGTGCTGTTGCCTGTGCAGCTATGGTTTCTTTTTGACTTGATGAAAAAGCAATGTTGGTCATTAGATATTCTCAGTTAACAGTAAATTTTATTAATTGGCGATATTATAAACCGATAACTACGCGCTTGAAATGCAGATGCAGTTATTGTTTTATTTTTCGTGATTTTTAGTCATAAAAAAAGGTAGCTAGTTGCTACCTTTTTTTGTTATTAGCGCTAAGTCTATTTAGCTTTGGCTTTTTCGATGCCCGAGAATATTATTTTCATTTGTACAATTGAAATAATATTACTTACTAACCAGTAAAGTACTAATCCTGATGGGAACCAGAAAAAGAATACGGTGAACATAACCGGCATGTACTGCATTATTTTCTGTTGCATTGGATCTTGTACAGTCATCGGTTGCATCTTTTGCATGATGAACATACTTACACCCATTAATACTGGCAGAATGTAGAAAGGGTCTTGTGCTGAAAGATCTTGGATCCACAGCATAAATGGTGCATGACGTAATTCAACACTTTCCAAAAATACCCAATATAGCGCTAAGAAAATAGGCATTTGAATAATTAAGGGTAAACAACCGCCAGCAGGATTCACTTTCTCTTTGCGGTAAAGTTCCATCATGGCTTGCGACATTTTTTGTTTATCATCACCAAAGCGCTCTTTTAACTGAGTCATTTTTGGTTGTAAGGCACGCATTTTAGCCATTGAGGTATATTGCGCTTTCGTTAATGGATACATACCACCTTTAACAATCAGGGTAATGATAATTATCGCTACACCCCAATTTGTTACAATCGATTGAATTTTAATTAGCAGCCAAAATAAAGGTTGGCTGATCATAAATAGAAATCCGTAATCGATCGTGAGATCTAAATTCTCTTCGATACTTTCCAATACGTCTTGATCTTTAGGACCCACATAAAATATTGCTGACGTTGTAGCTGTGCTGTTTGGCTCAATGGTTATTGCTGGTGCTTTAAAGCCGATAACAGCATCTTTGTTACTTGAAAAACTTGTATACAGTTGGTTGTTTGAATTTTTTTCAGGTACCCATGAAGAAACAAAGTAATGTTGCAACATTGCCACCCAACCACCTTGAGTTGATACATTGAGGTTCAATTCCGCGATATCATCAAAGTCATACTTTTCGTATACGTCTTCGGTTGTTGAATATGCCGCACCTTTGTAAGTAGGGATTAATCCGCTGCCACTATCAATTAAGCTTGTTTGTTTAAGCTGAGCATACATTTGTACACTTGCTGGGCTACTTGAATTGTTCTCAATGATATATTGAACATCAATAGCGTAACTATCGTAATTAACCGTAAAACGTTTAATGACAGATAATCCCGCTTTATCAATATAATTTAAATCAATAACCAGTGGTTCATTGGCATTGGCTTGATAAGATGCCGCTGATGAAGTGTAAATAGGGCGGCCTGGTATAACACGGTCTAAACCTTGAGCACCTGTTAAGCCACTTTGTGCAACATAACGGTCTCTGTCATTACGCAAAATGGTAAAGGGTATGCCATTGCCTTGTTCAGTATCAAATTTTAGTAATTTCGCTTCAACAATATCGCCACCTTTGGTGTCAATTTTTAATGATAAAACATTATTGGTTACTGAAATTAGGCTAGCACTAACTTTAGTTATTTCATTGCTAATAGAGGTTACTGTAGCTGATGATTCAGGAACAAATTCACCGTTACTATTGCTTGGTGTTGTTTGTTGAGTTACTGCTGGTTGCTCAATAACTGGAGCATTGTCCGTTTGCCATTGATTAAATAGCAAATAGGTAACAACCATAAGCGCAATAAAAAGAAAACTGCGTTGGGATTCCATAATGTCTTATTTCTCTTTTTTTGATAGTGGCACGGGATCATGTCCTCCCGCATTAAGTGGGTGGCATTTTAGTATACGTTTGCCTGCTAACCAACAACCTTTTATCACACCAAAGCGATTTATTGCTTCTATAGCGTAAAAAGAGCATGTTGGATCAAATCTACAATTGGGACCAAGCAATGGGCTAAGCCAACGCTGGTAGGCTTTTACTAAGGTAATAGCTATTTTTTGTGGCGTTGAATTACTTTGCGCCATATTTTTTCCAATTGCTGATTAATTTCTTTGTTTTCGAGCTTGTCAGTGCCAGATTTCACCATAACGACTATATCTATATGGGGGAGGTTATGTTGATTTAAACGGAAGCTCTCGCGAATTTGTCGTTTGATACGATTTCGTTGAACAGCTAATTTAACCCGTTTTTTAGCGATGGCTAAACCAAGACGATTGTTATTATCAGGATTTGGGGTGACGAGAATTGTGATGTGACTAGAACCAAAACGCAGAGGTTTTGAAAACACAGCTTGAAATTGACCGGGAGTCAGCAGGCGTGACTCCCGATTAAATTCATAAGTAACCATAGCGGTTACTATTCTTTTAACTTAAGTTTCAAGTAAAAAGATTAAGCACTTAAGCTTGCACGGCCTTTAGCACGACGACGTGAAATAACAGCACGTCCGTTTTTTGTTGCCATACGAGCACGGAAGCCATGGTTACGCTTACGCTTTAATACACTAGGTTGAAATGTTCTTTTCATTACGCTAATCCGTCTGTTGTTGTTGCCCTGGCAAAACAGCCTTCATGAGCACACTGGGTCTAAAAATGAGGCGAAATTCTATATAGAGAAGCAAACTTTGTCAATGGTTATTCGTTAGCTATTTTTAAAAGATCGTTTACGGATCGTTCAGATCAGAAAAATATCCACAGTTTTATAACAATTTTCCAATTTGATCGTTAACAACAAGGTCATTATTCGTTAATAATTAAATGTTATATTGAATTTTTTTTTACGCTATTTCATTATTTTTAATAGTTAAGACGCCTAATTTTATTGGCTTTATGAAAAAAAAATCAAAATAAAGTGCATTTATTTAAATGTCAATATTGATGTTGTGGATAACTATGGTGATAATAGGATAATTATAAAAATTAATTTTATCTCTATTCTGTTTTTTTACCATTCGTTTTACATATTATGAATGCAGGAAGCATAATTATTTATCAGGAGTCGGTTGTTGGATCATACACTTTGGCAAAAATGCTTGTCTGTTCTTCAAGAAGAATTGCCCGCGCAACAATTTAGTATGTGGATTCGCCCATTACAATGCGTGATCACAGATAACATTATGACTTTATACGCGCCTAATCGATTTGTTTTAGATTGGGTGAGAGATAAGTATGTCAATCGTATTAATGAACTCGTTGGCATGCAAGATAGTGCTAATCCACCATTATTGCGCTTTGACGTCGGCAGTATTCCAGCGCAAAAAACAAATGTTCAAAATAGTATTAGTCAATTACAACCAAATCCCAAAGCGCCAAACAAAGATATTATCGCGCCAGATAGTAATTTACCGAAAACAACTAATGTAAGAATTAAGTATACCTTCGATAACTTTGTTGAAGGTAAATCAAATCAATTGGCTCGTGCGGCAGCATCACAAGTAGCAGATAACCCTGGTGCAGCTTATAACCCTTTATTTATCTATGGTGGTACTGGGCTAGGTAAAACGCATTTATTGCATGCCGTAGGTAATGGTATTTTACTTAATAAGCCGAATGCAAAAATTGCCTATATGCATTCTGAGCGCTTTGTACAAGATATGGTTAGAGCTTTGCAAAACAACGCCATGGAAAAATTTAAGCAATATTACCGCTCAGTTGATGCATTACTTATTGATGATATTCAATTTTTTGCTGGTAAGGATCGAACGCAAGAAGAATTTTTTCATACTTTTAATGCATTACTTGAAGGTAATCAGCAAATAATTTTAACCAGTGATCGTTATCCGAAAGAAGTTGATGTTGAAGATCGTTTAAAATCGCGCTTTGGCTGGGGCTTAACTATTGCGATAGAGCCACCTGAATTAGAAACACGCGTAGCGATTTTAAAACGCAAGGCGCAAGAAAGTCATATTAACTTGGCTGACGAAGTCGCGTTCTTTATTGCCAAACGTTTACGTTCAAATGTTAGGGAATTAGAAGGCGCCTTGAATCGTGTGATAGCAAATGCTAATTTTACCGGCAGAGCTATTACTATTGATTTCGTTAGGGAAGCGTTACGCGATTTGTTGGCACTACAGGATAAATTAGTCACTATTGATAATATTCAGCGCACCGTGGCAGAATATTACAAAATTAAAGTGGCGGATTTGCTGTCAAAACGAAGAAATCGTTCAGTTGCTAGACCTAGACAAATAGCAATGGCATTATCTAAAGAGCTAACTAATCATAGCTTACCTGAAATTGGTGACGCGTTTGGCGGTCGAGATCATACGACGGTATTGCACGCATGTCGCAAGGTAAAATCTTTACGTGAAGAGTCACATGATATTAAAGAAGATTATTCAAATTTAACCAGAACATTGTCATCATAATAATAAGTAAGTTAAAAGTGAGTCAGAAATGAAATTTTCATTGAATAGAGAATTACTGTTGAAGCCTTTGTTGTTGGTTTCTGGTGCTGTTGAACGAAAGAGTACTTTACCTATTTTAGGTAATATTCTCTTTGACGTAAGTGGGCAATCACTTACGTTAACAGCTACTGATTTAGAGTTAGAGATGGTGGCTTACGCAACTATTGATAATCATGCCGAGGATGGTAAGGTTACTATTCCTGCTCGCAAGTTACTCGATATTTGTAAAAGTTTGCCGGATGATTCAATGCTTACCTTTGAGTCTGATAATGATGTTATAAAAATTAGTACAGGCCGTAGTAAATATTCACTTTCTACCTTACCTGCCAGTGACTTTCCAAATATTGAACAATGGAAAGGTGATGTTGAATTTAAGTTATTAAAATCTGAATTGTTACGTTTGATCGAAAGTACACATTTCTCTATGGCGAATCAAGATGTTCGTTATTATTTAAACGGCATGTCGATAGAAACTGAAGGTCATGAAATACGTTCAGTGGCCACCGATGGCCATCGGTTGGCCATTTGTAAAATTTCCAATCCAGAATTGGCATTACCTGCTCGACAGGTGATAGTGCCACGTAAAGGTATACTCGAGATTATTCGTTTATTAGATCCTATCGATGAAACCGTACAGGTATTTTTAGGTTCTAATCATGTTCGAATTATAGATAGTGAGTTTTCATTTACCAGTAAATTAGTTGATGGTCGTTTCCCTGATTATCGTCGTGTTTTACCACGTAACGGTGATAAAATTCTTAATGCCAATAAAGATGTTTTAAGGCAAGTTTTATCACGGGCTTCTATTTTATCTAATGAAAAATTTAAAGGCGTTCGTCTTAACTTTGGTAACACCGAATTGAAGATAACTGCCAATAACCCAGAGCAAGAACAAGCAGAAGAGGTTATTGAAATTGACTTCCCATATGAAGAAGTAGAAATAGGCTTCAATGTTAGTTATGTCTTAGATGTCTTAAATGCCATTAAAGAGACTGATGTTAAATTCACTTTGGCAGACGCTAATAGTAGTGTTGTTATTGAGGGTGGAGAGTCAGGCGAAGCTTTGTATGTTGTTATGCCAATGCGTTTGTAGATATTACTAAGTGAGCATTGGTAAATTATTCATTCAATATTTTCGCAACATAGATAATGTTTCAATAGATTTGCATTCCGATGTGAATTTTATCATTGGTGATAATGGCAGTGGTAAAAGTAGTTTATTAGAAGCTGTTTTTTATTTAGGTCATGGAAAATCTTTTCGTAGCACGAAAGTAGAAAATTTACTTAAGCATGAAAAAAATTCATTTGTTGTTAGTGCTAAAACTGATAAAAATTGCCAGCTAGGTGTCCGTAAGGGATTTGGAGCTAGTGCTAGTCACAGTGAAGTTAGGATAGACGGGGAAAAACAAAGTAAGTTTTCCTCACTCGCTAAAAATGTAGCTGTACAGGTTATTACGCCAGAAAGTTTTATACTTTTTTTTGGTGGTCCTAAACAGCGAAGACGTTTCATTGATTTAGGATTGTTTCACGTGAAACATTCATTTTCAGATCATTGGCGAGAATTCTCAAGAATATTAAAACAGCGTAATGCCTGTTTAAGACGTAAAGCAGATTACGCAACGTTAAGTTATTGGACTGAGGTATTTGCTGAAAGCTCAGAACAAATAGCTAAGCTTAGAGACGAATACGTAAATGAGTTGACCAAGGAGTTAAGTTTTTGGTTAAAAATCATGTTACCGTCGGTGTCAGATGATATAGTAATTCAATACCTACAAGGTTGGAATTCGAAAAAATCATTGATAGATGTACTGAGTCAATATCGAGATAAAGAATTAGCAATTGGGTATAGTTTATTTGGTGCTCAAAAGTTTGATGTTAGATTTATATTAAATGGAACATCATTAGACAATCAATTATCTCGAGGTCAACAAAAGTTGTTTTTACTGGCGATAACTTTCGCGCAAGCAAAGCTTATAGAAAGAGTTAACCGAGTAAAACCAATTTTATTAATTGATGATGTAGGTGCAGAGCTAGACATTCACTCTAGAGCGTTGTTAAACAGCGCTATAGCAGCAATAGAGTGTCAGGTTATTGTAACCGCAATAGATAAAGCAGCAGTGGAACAACTTGTTCCGCTACAAGAAAACTATAAAATGTTTCACGTGAAACATGGCAAACTATCAGTAATGAGTGAGTAGGCTACAAGCTATGACAATAGAAAATGAATATGACTCGGCGAGTATAAAAGTACTTAAAGGCTTAGATGCAGTTCGCAAACGACCAGGGATGTATATAGGTGATACCGATGATGGCACAGGCCTTCATCATATGGTATTTGAGGTTTTGGATAACTCAATTGATGAAGCACTTGCAGGTCACTGTAGTGATATTGTTGTTAAAATTCACTTGGACGGTTCCGTATCTGTAAGAGATGATGGTCGTGGAATACCTACGGAAATTCATCCTGAAGAAGGGATTTCTGCAGCTGAAGTTATTATGACCGTGTTACATGCCGGTGGTAAATTTGGTGGTGAAGACTCTGGCTATAAAGTTTCAGGTGGTTTGCATGGTGTTGGGATATCTGTAGTAAATGCACTAAGTAGTAAATTGAAACTAAATATTCGTCGTGAAGGAAAGCTATTCGAACAGTTTTATGAACACGGTGTACCTACTGAACCATTAAAACAAGTTGGCGAGAGTGAAAAAACCGGTACAGAAGTAAGATTCTGGCCAAGTGAAGATACTTTTACTGACGTATTATTTCATTATGACCTGCTAGTAAAAAGAATTCGTGAATTATCATTTTTGAATTCAGGTGTATCAATTAGACTTATTGATGAACGTGAAGCAGGTAAAGAAGATCACTTCCATTTTGATGGTGGTATTCAAGCTTTTGTTGATTATCTTAATACCAATAAAACCCCCGTTAATGAAGAAATATTCTATTTCGATTTAGAACGTGAGGATGGCATTGTTGTAGAAGTAGCAATGCAGTGGAATGATGGCTTCCAAGAAAGTATCCATTGTTTCACTAACAATATTCCACAGCGTGATGGTGGTACTCATTTAAGTGGTTTTAGAACCGCATTAACCCGTACGCTTAATAGCTATATGGTTAAAGAAGGTTTAAACAAAACTAAAAAAGGCGGTAGTACAGAAACTAGTGCCTCTGGTGATGACGCCCGCGAAGGTTTAACCGCTGTAATATCAGTTAAAGTACCTGATCCTAAGTTCTCTTCTCAAACTAAAGATAAACTTGTTTCGTCAGAAGTTAAAACGGCTGTCGAACAAGCAATGGGCGAGAAGTTAGGTGAATATCTACTAGAAAAACCTTCCGTAGCCCGTACTATCATCATGAAAATTGTTGATGCGGCTCGTGCTCGTGAAGCTGCACGTAAAGCCAGAGAGATGACTCGCCGTAAAGGTGTTTTAGATATCGCTGGCTTACCAGGTAAGTTAGCAGATTGTCAGGAAAAAGATCCTGCCTTATCTGAATTATATATTGTGGAAGGGGACTCTGCTGGCGGATCAGCCAAGCAGGGGCGTAACCGTAAAAACCAAGCAATACTTCCGCTAAAAGGTAAAATTCTTAACGTAGAAAAAGCACGTTTTGACAAAATGATATCGTCTCAAGAAGTTGGTACATTAATTACGGCGTTAGGTTGTGGTATTGGCCGTGACGAATATAACCCAGAAAAGCTTCGCTATCACAGTATTATCATCATGACCGATGCTGATGTCGATGGTTCTCATATTCGAACATTATTACTGACATTTTTCTATCGTCAAATGCCAGAAATAATGGAGCGCGGCTACATCTATATTGCACAACCACCACTTTATAAAGTGAAAAAAGGTAAGCAAGAGCGTTATATTAAAGATGATGAAGGTTTAACTGAGTATTTAACCACACTTGCTCTAGAAAATGCTGAAATTCATGTTAATGAATCTGCGCCAGCATTGTCTGGACTGCCGTTAGAGAATTTAGTTAAACAGTACCGTAAAACGCATGAAACAATTAAGCGTGTATCGCGTTTAATTCCGGCAGATATTCTTGAGAAGATGATTTACGGTGAACTAATTAATACTGAAGATTTCAAGAATAAAGCTAGTGTTGAAACTTGGACTGCAAATCTTTTAAAACAATTAGATGACCAAGATGGTAACGGTTCAATATATACCGTAGAAGTAAAACAAGACCAAGAACGTAATGTTTACTACCCAAGCTTTAATGTTCGTAAACATGGTATTGATACGGTTTATGATTGTGACTACGAGTTTTTTGATTCGAAAGAATTTGCTTCAATCCAAAATTTAAATAAAGCCGTAAATGGCCTAATGGAAGAAGGTGCTTACGTTAAACGTGGTGAGAAAATCAAACCGATTGCTGAGTTTGAAGAAGCGCTAAATTGGCTGATGGCAGAATCGAAACGTGGTCAATACATTCAACGTTATAAAGGTCTAGGTGAAATGAACCCAAGTCAATTATGGGAAACTACCATGGATCCAGACTCTCGTAGAATGCTACAGGTGACTATTGAAGACGCTATTGCCGCCGATCAATTATTCACAACTCTGATGGGGGATCACGTAGAACCACGTCGTCACTTCATTGAAGAGAACGCACTAAAAGTGGCTAACTTAGACGTTTAGTTATCAAACTTTTAAAATAAAAATGCCCGATCATCAAATCGGGCATTTTTTGTTTCTAACCTTGTATAATAAATCAAATAAATTCCAAACATATCAGCAAGGACACTAGGCTAATAAACTGACAATAGGTATAATTAGCCTTATTTAACACACTATAACCATAGATTCGGATTGTTATGAGCACGTTTAATGTAAAGACCTTTCAAGGGCTAATATTACAGTTACAAGATTATTGGTCACGCCAAGGCTGTGTAATAGTTCAGCCATTAGATTTAGAAGTGGGGGCTGGTACATTTCATCCTATGACGTTTTTGCGTTCTATTGGTCCTGAGCCAATGAGCAGTGCTTATGTTCAGCCTTGTCGTCGTCCAACAGATGGTCGTTATGGTGAGAATCCAAATCGCTTACAGCATTATTATCAATTTCAGGTAATGCTAAAACCATCACCAGACAATATTCAGCAATTATACTTAGACTCGTTAAAAGAGATGGGTATTGACCCTCTAGTACATGACATTCGCTTTGTAGAAGATAACTGGGAATCACCAACCTTAGGTGCTTGGGGTCTTGGTTGGGAAATTTGGTTAAACGGTATGGAAGTTAGCCAGTTTACTTATTTTCAGCAAGTCGGTGGCATTGAGTGTGCTCCGGTTACCGGTGAAATTACTTATGGTCTTGAACGCTTAGCTATGTACATTCAGAACGTCGATAGTATTTACGACCTAGTCTGGACCGATGGTCCAATGGGTAAAGTGCTTTATGGTGATGTTTTCCACCAGAATGAAGTTGAACAATCTACTTATAACTTTGAACATGCAGATGTTGCAGACCTTTTCAAAACCTTTGATCAATGTGAAGCAGTTAGCCAAAAGCTTATTGAAGAAGGTTTAGCCTTACCGGCATACGAACAAGTCATGAAAGCATCTCATGCCTTTAATTTACTTGACGCTCGTCACGCTATTTCAGTGACAGAACGTCAACGTTATATTCTACGAGTAAGAACATTATCTAAAGCCTGTGCACAAGCCTATTATGACAAAAGAGAAGAACTTGGTTTCCCGCTTTGTAAGAATAACGATGCTAATGGCACTTCAGCAGGGGAGAAATCATAATGACTACTGAAACGCTATTAATAGAATTGGGTACCGAAGAGTTACCACCAAAATCGTTAAAAACTTTAGCGACAACTTTTTATGAACAAATCAAAGCACAACTAGATGCCGCTAAGCTTTCTTATACTGATATGCATTGGTATGCGACACCTAGACGTTTAGCGATTAAAGTTGATGGTCTAATTGCCAATCAAGCTGACAAAGCAATCGAGAAGCGTGGACCTGCTGTTAACGTAGCATTTGATGCCGAAGGCAATGCAAGTAAAGCTGCAGAAGGCTGGGCGCGTTCAAATGGTATTACAGTTGCCGACGCTGAACGTTTAGTTACCGATAAAGGTGAATGGCTACTACATAAAACGATAGAGCAAGGTAAGCACATTGAGCAACTTATCCCTGATATGGTTAATCAGGCGGTAGCAAAATTGCCGGTACCTAAACCAATGCGTTGGGGTTCAGGTAGAACGCAGTTTATCCGCCCAGTGCATACACTGACCATGCTTTACGGTGAAAAAATTATTGCTGGTGAAACACTCAATGTAAGTTCTAGTAATGTTGTTACTGGACATCGCTTTCACCATGATGGTTTAGTCACTATTCACCATGCTGATAACTACGAAGCAATCTTACGTGATGCCTATGTTGTTGTTGATTATGAAGAACGTAAAAAAACCATTCTTAAACAAATTAATATTGCCGCTAAAGAAATTGACGGTATTGCACTACCGGATGAAGAGTTACTTGATGAAGTGACGTCATTGGTAGAATGGCCTGTTGTCTTAGTTGGAAGCTTTGATGAAGATTTTCTGAATGTGCCAGCAGAACCATTAATATATTCAATGAAAGATCATCAAAAGTACTTTCCTGTCACTAATACTGATGGTAAGTTATTGAATAAATTCATTTTTGTTTCAAATATAGCAAGCAAAGACCCAAGCCAAGTTATTAAGGGTAATGAGAAGGTTATTCGCCCTCGTTTAGCAGATGCTGAGTTTTTCTTTAAAACAGATAAAAAACAAACGCTTGAGTCAAGATTAACAAGTTTAGAGTCAGTTTTGTTCCAAAAACAACTGGGAACAGTAAAAGCAAAGTCAGAACGTATTGCGAGCTTAAGTGAATTCGTCGCTGAGAAAACGGGTGATGATAAAGCACTTGCTTACCGCGCTGGTTTGTTAAGTAAAACTGATCTGATGTCGGATATGGTACTTGAGTTTCCACAAGTGCAAGGCACCATGGGTAAATACTATGCGCAACATGACGGCGAACCCGCGGCTGTCGCGCAAGCGTTAGAAGATCAGTATCGTCCACGTTACGCTGGTGATGCATTACCCGAGCAAACGATTGGTTGTGCAGTAGCTATCGCGGATAAAGTTGATTCCTTAGTGGGAATATTTGGCATTAACCAACCACCAAAAGGCGATAAAGACCCGTTTGCACTTCGTCGTGCGGCTATTGGTTTAATCCGCATTATCATTGAAAAGCAATTGAACCTTGATATTGCCGAACTTATCGCGAAAAGTGTTGAGTTATATCACGATAAATTGTCGAATGATGATGTTGCGAAACAAGTTTTAGACTTTGTCTCTGGTCGCTATCGTGCGTACTACCAAGATCAAAAAATAGCTATTGACGTTATTCAAGCGGTTTTAGCCAATGCTCCGTCTAAGCCTTTAGATTTTGATAAACGTATTCACGCGGTAACTCACTTTAAAACTTTAGCTGAATCAGCAACCTTAGCAGCAGCAAATAAACGCGTTGGTAATATATTAGTGAAGTTTAAAGGCGAATTATTTTCAGAGTTCAAACTAGACTTAGCATCAGAAACTGCTGAGCAAGAACTTGCTGAAAGCTTTGCAAAAGTAAAAGTTAAGGTAGTGCCATTAATGGCAAATAAAGATTATCAAAATGCGTTAACGGAATTGGCGACATTAAAGCAGCCAATTGATAATTTTTTCGATAATGTTATGGTGATGGCAGATGATGAAGCCGTTAAAACTAACCGCTTAACTTTGCTCAGTGAAATTCGTAATAGCTTTCTAGCTATAGCGGATATATCATTATTGCAGTAACTCTGTGGGTTATGAAAATTAAAAGCTAATCAAAAGGAATGCAGAGGCATTCCTTTTTTTGCATTAAAAGGGTATGAATAAGCAATGATTAGCGAAATGATTCAGCCATCAATGTTAAATAAATTTTAAGGGCTAGAATAAAGCAAATTGAATAATTACCTATGGTTTGTTCAAATAACGTTGATACTTTAAGTTAAGACAATAAGAAAGGATAATTTAGAGTGCTAAATGCAAATGAAATACTAAATAGAAATAATGTTAAATTAATTGGTAAGGGCAGTAAAACGCTATTTCTCGCCCATGGTTTTGGTTGCGATCAAAATATGTGGCGCTTCTTAACACCTGAATTGGCAAAAAACTTTACTATTGTATTATTTGATTATGTTGGTTCCGGATCCTCAGATATATCTCAATATAGCAAAAAACGTTACGGTCAACTTGAGGGGTACGCTGAGGATATCATTGAGATATGTGAGGCGTTACAGCTAACTGATGCTGTATTTATAGGTCATTCGGTCAGCAGTATTATTGGCGCAATTGCAGCGATTGAAAAACCTAAATTATTTTCTAAGCTCATCATGATATGTCCTTCGCCATGTTTTTTAAATTTTCCGCCTGAATATTTAGGTGGTTTTGATAAAGAAGATTTACAAGAATTATTGAATTTAATGGATAAAAACTATATCGGTTGGGCTAATTATTTAGCACCGCTAGTCATGGGAACGACAAGTTCGGATGAACTTATTGGTGAACTATCAGGCAGTTTTTGTTCTACAGACCCGGTTATTGCAAAGAATTTTGCCGCCGCCACTTTTTTATCAGATTATCGTTATCTATTAAAAGAGATCAAACAGCCGACATTAATTTTTCAAAGTCAGAATGACGCCCTGGCAGCAACCTCCGTCGGTGAGTTTATTGCCAGTGAAATAATGTCTAGCGAACTTAACGTAATAGCGGCCGATGGTCATTGTTTACATATGACTCACCCTGAGGCTCTTATGAATTCGATAATAGCCTATGCGAAAAAATCATCTTGAAAAATGATAAGCTCAAGCGAAATGAATTACCTACCTTCGCGCCTGATTGTTTTCCATCGGGCGCATTAGTCACCGACCCTTCTAGAATTATCACTTATGTAAACGCTTATTTTACCACTGAGCTGTTATGGCAATCGGGCGAACTCATTGGTAAAAGTGCTGATATATTATTTACTCAATCGTCGAGAATATTTTTTCAAAGCTATTTAATCCCAACTCTACTTCATGAAAAAGTATGTGAAGAAATGCAATTGATTATATTTAATGCTCAAGGTCAACGTATTCCGATAACAGTTAATGCGAGTATCAGCAAAGATGGTTGTATCTATTGGAGTTTTTTCAATGCATCTAAACGAGACCAACTTTATGAAGAGTTAATAAAAACTCGAGAAGAACTTGAAGAACAAGCGGAGCAATTAAAGTCGCTCGCTTCAACTGATGAGTTAACTTCATTGCTAAATAGAAGAGAAATGAAATACCGGAGTACCTTAGTGCTAGAACAGGCAGCAAGATCACGGCAATCAATAGCTTTATTAATATTAGATATCGACCACTTTAAAAAAATAAATGACACATTTGGTCATTTAGAAGGGGATAACGTATTAAAGCAACTGGGCCAGCTACTGAAGGCCTTTGGCCGACAGACCGATCTTATTTCTCGTTTTGGTGGTGAAGAGTTTTTACTTATGTTACCGGACACGAGTAAAAGTGATACATTATTGTTTTGCCAAAGATTACATAAGTTAATCAAGCAGATAAAAGTTGGTGACAGTGCGTTGAAAGCAAGTATAGGCGTAAGTATTTCCACCGATAAAGTCTCATTTACTGACTTGTTTTCTCAAGCAGATAACGCCCTTTATAAAGCTAAAACACTGGGAAGAAATAGAACTGAAGTTTATGTTAAGAATTAAAACGGCGACTTTTACGCTCAGGTAAGTAAATATTATGCTTAAAATAGTTATTATGAAGGCTAAAAACTCAATAAAAGACCAATAGTGCGATAATATCAGCTATAAACTTAACCGTCTTTATGCAGTTATGCATTAAATATCTAGTTATTAAATCCGATACTTTAGTTAGATTAAAACACCGCTATGTGACCCGTATTATAACTCCTTCTTAATCATATATTGAAAAAGTAATTCTTTGATTTACTGTTCAATAAGTTGATGTACTATCAAACGGAAAAATATTGGAATAATGCAAAATTCAATAAATAATCGTTCATTTTAAGGCGGACTAAAAAAATCTGCGTTGCTTTCAGTCTCAATAGCCCGCTATTGTTCAATCAATGGCCTGATTTTTAAACTCAGAGTGGGAACAAACATAATAGATTTTATTTTTCTATTTTAGAAAGTCGTATATCCGCAACATATACTCTTAATGACTAGAAGTTCTGTAGTACCAGCACTAGTTACTCGATTTTTTATTGTGCTGATGCTCTTTATTTTTATATTTTTTTAATAACTCATTATATGCTTGGCTAGATCTATAATTGTTGATTGCAACGGAAAATTTTTGCGCAAGTGCTAAGTTGTTCTTAACTTTTGAAAACACCAAGTAACTATTATCTGATGCCACAGGTTGTTCAAAAATATGATAAAGTTTATCTATCTCACTTTCGGTATGTACTTGTAAAAGGTTTCTTTTTGAGCCAATAATTACGTCAACTCGTTCCAAATTGAGTAAATTCGTCAACACGGCTTGGCTTGGTGATGGTATCTCATGTTTCAATAAGAAACTCGCGCTATCAAAAGGGTTACCATATTTATAATCTTTACCAACCGCTATCCTATAAGGGGCTAAGCTGGTTAGGTTGCCATCAAAGGCTATTTCATTTTTTCGACCAGAGAGAATAATAGGGTATGTTTTTACACTGGATATTATGTTTCCTGGTAAAAAGTGGGCAAATGTTTCTCTATCTTCTGTAAGAGAAACATGCGACATCGCATCAAACTTGCCCCGTTTAAAATAAAGTAATCCTCGAGTCCAAGGTAGGCTTTCGAACTTAACCGTTAAGCCCAACTCATCTGCTACCGTCTGAATTAACTCAATATGTATTCCGGTAAGTTTGCCGTTTTCCAAGTACTCTAGAGGAAAATAGTTACCGTTACCACGTACTATTGTAATTGTTTCTTCAGCATGTAAAGTTAAGCAAAATATGTAAAGGCAGCATACAAAAATTAGGTTCTTCATCAATAACCAGATAAATTAATACTAAGATATAAACCTAGTTTAGCTTACTTTTTCGATTGTAATATCTTTACTTTACCTAGACTTAGAAAAAGATAAAAAATACTCGCCTAACTATATAGTGATGAAAAACAATTAGTGCAAAGCCATACTTCTTAAGGCCCAAACTACGTCATTTTTATAATGCAATGTGGAGATATGCGATGGAAAAATTTCAGTAGTTTTATTTGATAGCAAGAGCCAGTGTTATGGTGCTTGTTTGCAATAAAATTTATTTCGTATTTGTTCTATAGCTTTGAGGATAAAGCTGACAATATAGCAATTGCTATCATCCCCTGTCAGTGCTTTTTAATAAAATGTGATTTAATAGTCTTTATGAAAAATGTTAACCCAAAAAAACATGCTAATACAATCAATCAAATAGCACAGTATGTTTATGACAATATAGAAGAGAGCATAACTTTAGATTCGCTATCTCAAACTTTTTTTGTCTCAAAATACCATCTTAATAGGTTGTTCTTTGCGCAAATAGGGATGAATATTGGTGAGTTCATTCAAAGACGTCGAATGGAGTTAGCCTACCAGTTAATACGCAACGACGATTTATCAGTAATAGATGCAGCTTTTAAAGTAGGCTATGAGTCACCCACTGCCTTTTCTCGAGCATTTAGGAAACTGTTTGCAATAGCACCTAACAAAGTAAAGTTGAAACAAGCACCGGTTTTTGCGCTTGCTACGCTGATCAAAAAAACTAACAGGGAAGCAATTAAATTTGAAATTATTCAGTTACCGGAGCAACATTTAATAGGGCTTTATGGCAAAGGGTTTCATGAGCAAAGTTATTTTAAAGTCGCCCAAGCGCTATACCATAAAATAGCGCTCGATTTAGGGTTAACTAATGGCTTTAATTTTAATAAACATCATCTTATTGGCATTTCATTAGACAGTCCTTGGCGAACAGAACAAGATGAAAGTAAGTTTTTTGCTGGCATTAAATTGAATATAGTGAGTGAAAATAGCAATACAGAATTAGAGCGGCATATACTGGTTGCAGGGAGTTGGGCGCGTTTTAAACATAAAGGCTCATACAGCACAATGTGGCAAACAATTTTAAGTATTTATGCTAACTGGTGCGAGCAACGTGATGGCAAATTGAGAGACAGTGCAATTGTTCAGCATTATGTAAATGATATAAGCAGCACGGCAATTGACGATCTCATTACACATATTTACTTACCTATAGAAAATTAAAAAAATTATTCGCACTTTCTGCAATGAACCGCCAATTTTTCAGCAGTATAATGTTTTAAAACCAGTTAAGGATAGAGACATCATGAACTATATTTCAACATTGAAAAGCGCTACTAAAATATCCGTTATATTGCTTATATGTTCGCAAGCACTTAATAGCTCAGCTATTGCGGGTGAATTAATTCATGACCAAAATTCCTCTGCTATTAAAACCGACGTGATCGATCTAGTGCACTCGGATAAGAAACGACCTATCAAGGTAGACCTCTGGTATAAAGAAAGTAGAGAAAAAAACGCGAGCAAACTAAATGTCGCTATTTTGTCTCATGGTGCAATGGGTTCATCTAAAGATTACAGCTGGTTAGCTTACCCGCTTGCTGCACAAGGCTGGATTGTCATCGGACTAAATCATTTTGGCGAGTCGTGGCGATATGGCAGAGAGAATATCGATCCATCGTCAGTAATGCGTTTTTGGCAACGAACAGAAGATGCTTCTTTTGTCATTGATTCGTTAGATACTTTACTACCAAAGCATTTAACTACGGCTAGCGCTAATATTGTCGTAATAGGGCATTCATCTGGAGGTTATACTGCAGCAGGTTTAGCCGGCGTGCACTTAGACTTTAACCAGATGTATGACTATTGTACTTCTTCGGGTGCTCAAGCCGATTTAGGTTGTAGTTATGGTAAAAGTGAAAAGCCACTACAAGCTAGCCCTATTGCTGAAAAATTTAATTTTGCTTTCGACAATCGTGTTACGGGCATCATTATGTTAGACCCGGCAATGGGACCCGCTGCAACTGAAGTTAGTTTGAATAAGGTGAAAGTGCCAACATTAATCATAGGCTCGCAGCAAAATGACTTTTTACCCTTTGAGCGACATGCTGAGCACTATGCTAATAATATTCCGCTAGCGGAATTGGTTACGCTTAATAATGGTGAAGGACATTTTGTCTATATAAATTCTTGTGATAACAATTATAAGGCTCGAGGGGTCTCACTTTGTGAAGATCGTCAGGGCGTTAATCGCGGACACGTTCATCAAAAATTGTTAGGTCACATTTTAAAATTTTTAACAAAAAATAGTCAGGTTATGACGTAGTTAATCATTTGATTAAAAAGAATGAATTCCGTTAATTTTGATATGTTTGCTCGGCTTAGGATTTGCTGTAGGCCGAGTGTTTTTCTATAGCACTTTAAAAGTAGCAGTTAAAATCGCTACGACATTCGTTTGTATCATAAACCTTTCTTTATCACATACTGAAAAGGTTTTTTTGTTACTTGCTGAGCAATAAGCTGATGTTCCATAAAACGGCAAAAACTGGGAATATCTCTTGTGGTTGATGGGTCATCGGCACTGACTAATAGGGTTTCTCCTGTGGCAATGTTACGAATTTTTTGACGCACCATCATCACCGGCTCTGGACAACGAAGGCCAATGGTATCTAATTTATGGTTTGTCTCAGGTAAAGCGCTATTTGTCATGTTCTATCTTGATATTGCCTATATATTGGCGTTAATTTTAAAGCCTATTTTCGACGAAGCAACCATAATATTTTTTCAATTAGTTACCATTACCCTAAGTATATTCGTCTACTACAAATATCAAGACCAAATACCTAAAATTAAGCTGATAATTACGCTGAATAGACTTGCTTTGTTACGTTAGGAGTGAATAATTGATCTACGCTTATTTTTCCAAGGCCATCCAATGCCGTTAGGTCGTTTCCGATTTTTCAAAACCATAATATTAAGTAGCCTTTTGGCGAGCGCTGTAACTTATGCTAATGATGAAAATTTACAGCGCAAAACATTTTTGCAAGCAGAGAAGCAAATTTGGAATACCAACTCTGCTACCTATCAGAGTTTATATAATCAGCTGCACTATTATCCTCTACAACCTTATTTAGATCAGAAGCGTTTGATGACTAACATTAAGCTCTCATCTGCGTCAGAAATAAATGCTTTCCTAATTAAGTATGAAGGCACACCGCTGGATTGGCCGCTGAGAAAAAAATGGCTGAACTATTTAGCTAAACGTAATAAACCGCTGCTTTTTCAGCGTTATTTTAAAGCAACCAGTAATGTCGAGCTAACGTGTCAGTATTATCGCTTTCAACTGCAGTCTGGCGTGTTGCCAAGCTTAATATTGCCAAAAGTAAGTTCGCTTTGGTTAGTAGGTAAGTCTCAACCAAAAGTTTGTGACCCATTGTTTAAACAGTGGCAAAAAGCAGGCTATCGAACGAACGAGGTGATATGGCAACGGATTGTTTTATCTGCTGACGGTGGAAAGCATACGTTGATTCCATATTTAACTACGCTTTTACCAAAAAATGAACAATATTTAGCTGAGCTTTGGCATAAAGTCCGCCGTAATCCGACGTACGTAAAACGGCTAGCAAAATTTAAAGATAAAACTGCGCGAGAAGCGGAAATAGTTGCCTATGGTTTGAAACGTCTGATTTGGCGATCTCCTCAGCAAGCACTTGATACTTATGCGTTAGCGAAATCATTATTACCATTCACTGCGCAACAGCAGCAGCAAATTACGTTGAAGTTTGCTTTGGCATTAGCCAGTAAGAATCATCTTGCTGCTAATTCATGGTTAGAAAAAGTTGATGATGAGCTATTTAGTAGTAACTTAACGCAGTGGTATATCACTGACGCATTACGCGATCAGAACTGGAAAAACATTAAAGTTAAGCTTTCAAAGTTACCTGAAGTTGCACAACAGAGCTTAAAGTGGCGTTATTGGTATAGTCGAAGTTTATTAGCAACCGGTGAATTAGCGGCAGGAAATGCATTACTAAATGAACTTGCACAAAGTCGCCATTATTATGGTTTTTTAGCGGCAAGTTATCTTAATAAACCGGCTAATTTTCAGGATATGCCACTGAATGTTAGTACTGAAGAAAAAGCCCTTATTATTAAAAGTCCTGAAGCGAAGAGGGCATTTGAATTATTTGCTATCGGGCGTTTTCATCATGCTCGCCAAGAATGGAATTATTGGCTATCAAAACTCAATGATCGGGAAAAATTAGTTGCTTCTAAAATTGCCAATGAAATGCATTGGTATGACCGAGCTATATTTACCTTAGCCAAGGTCGGTTATCTTGATGATGTTAATTTACGCTTCCCACTAGGTTTTGAAACTGAGATTAAACATTATGCTGGCAATGAAAAAATAAACTCAGCTTGGGCATTTGCGATAGCCCGACGAGAAAGCTCGTTTATGTCTGATGCCAATTCGCCTGCTGGCGCAAAAGGGTTAATGCAAATTATGCCTGGTACGGCAAAACAATTGGCGCGTAAAACTGTGTCTAATCGATATTTATTGAATGCTAAAAATAATATTAAGTTAGGTACTAAATATTTACGTAACCTACTAGATCGACATGACGGTAATCAGGTGCTTGCTACTGCGGCATATAATGCGGGGCCTTACCGCGTAAAAAGTTGGTTAAAAGATGCCGACTCATTACCTGCTGATGTTTGGATTGAGACTATCCCATTTAAAGAAACACGAGAGTACGTTAAAAGTGTTTTAGCGTACCAGCAAATATATCAACATAAAGTAGGGCAAGGCGGCTCTTTATTTGACAAAATCATTACGATGAATATCAATGAATAATGAGTATAAGCATTATCATATACTGCTAAACGCGTTATAATTAAAACAACAAGAAATTTAGAGAGTTACCAGATGAATACACTAGCTAGTCAATATCCAGCTCACGTTGCTGAGTTACAAAAACGAACCAAAGCTGTATTAACAAGGGAAAACCTTGAAGGTTTAGTGATCCATTCTGGTCAAGAAATTAAAGCCTTTTTAGATGACAACAGTTATCCGTTTCGGGTTAATCCGCACTTTAAAGCTTGGTTACCCTTAGTTGATATCCCTAACTGTTGGTTATTGGTGAATGGTCGCGATAAACCAACATTGATTTATTATCAACCGGTGGATTTTTGGCATAAAGTCATTGAATTAGCAGGCAGTTATTGGAATGAGTTTTTCGATATCAAGATTTTAGCTAAAGCCAGTGAGGTTGATAAGTTACTGCCTTATGATAAAAAAGCATTTGCTTATATTGGTGCTCATATTGAAGTCGCGAAAGCCTTAGGTTTTGAACACATCAATCCTGAGCCGTTAATTAATTACTTACACTTTCATCGTGCTTATAAAACACCCTATGAGCAAGAGTGCATGCGTCGCTCCAGTGCCATAGCGGTTAAAGGCCATAAAGCAGCAAAAGCGGCCTTTTTTGACGGTGCATCAGAATACGATATTCAACATGCCTACCTTAAAGCGACACAACACGTAGAAAGCGAAACGCCTTATGGCAATATTGTGGCGTTAAATGAGAACACATCAATATTACATTATACCGCTTTGGATCGTGACGTACCGCAAGCACATCGTTCTTTTTTACTAGATGCAGGTGCTAATTTTCATGGCTATGCCTCAGATATTACCCGTACTTATTCATTTAAGCGCGATCGTTTTGCCGAGTTAATCGCTCGCATGGACGTTTTAATGCTCAATGCGGTTGATGGTTTAAAACCTGGACTGAGTTACGTTGACTTGCACGTTGCAACCTATCGCGAAATTGGCAAGGTATTAAAAGAGTTTAACTTTATTAATGTTGATGTTGATACGGCAGTAGATACGGGTATTATTTCAACGTTCTTTCCGCATGGCTTAGGGCATCATTTAGGCCTGCAAGTACACGATGTTGGTGGTTTTATGGCTGACGAACGTGGTACCCATGTGAATACGCCTGAGCAGCATGCTTTTTTGCGTACATCCCGTGTTATAGAAAGTAATCAAGTGTTCACTATTGAACCCGGATTATACTTTATCGATTCGCTACTTGCTGACTTGAAACAGTCTGCTCATGGCAAAATGGTTAACTGGCAAGAAGTTGATACCATGCGTCCATTTGGCGGCATTAGAATAGAAGATAATATTATTGTTCATCAGTCTCATAATGAAAATATGACAAGAGATCTTGAATTAAACTAAGTTAATAATACGTGTCTACACCTTATGAAATAGCGGCTGAAGCGGTAATTGATGAAACAATTGTCACTCGTAGTCGCTTTATTTGCTACCTTAAGCCTTGTGCTAGTAACGTTGACGCAAAGCTATTTATAAAAAGCTTGCAAGCCTTGCATCCGCAAGCTAATCATCATTGTTATGCTTTTATTGCCGGCAGGCCTGAGAATAGTCAGTTATATGGTTTTTCTGATGACGGTGAACCGTCAGGTACTGCAGGTAAACCCATGCTAAGCATGCTAATGGGAAGTAATATCGGGGAACTGTGTGCGGTTGTTGTGCGCTACTTTGGGGGGACAAAGTTAGGCCCTGGTGGCTTACAAAGAGCTTATGGTGGCAGTGTTAAACAAGCATTAGCGCTTTTACCAACAAAACTTAAAATTCCTATGGTACGCAAAACACTAGCGTGTCAATATAGCCAAGTAAATGATGTTTTATATTATGTTGAACAGTTTGGTGGAGAAATTACCCAGCAAGACTACAATGAAAATGTTGTTCTTACGCTAGCATTACCTGATGAAAAAATTGAGCTTTTCCAACTGCAATTGCAAACAATGTCTGCAGGGCAGTTAACATTACAACCAACAACTAAAAAGCA
This sequence comes from uncultured Colwellia sp., assembly GCA_913061475.1. Lineage (GTDB taxonomy): Bacteria > Pseudomonadota > Gammaproteobacteria > Enterobacterales > Alteromonadaceae > Cognaticolwellia. Next base: position 55,472 of record CAJXUN010000018.1, read on the forward strand.
ATAATAAACTACTGTGCAATTTAAAAACATCATTCGAATATTAGGACTATTGGTCGCATTATTAAGTGTGACTATGCTACCGCCTGCTTTTATTTCACTGATTTACCGTGATGGTGGTGGTGTTTCGTTTTTAATGTCTTTTGTTTTTTGTCTTGTGGCAGGGTTGCTATCTTGGTACCCCTATCGAGCAGAAAAGAGTGACTTAAGGGCGCGTGAAGGCTTTTTGATTGTGGTGCTTTTTTGGACCGTTTTGGCGAGCTTTTCAGCCGTACCTTTATTACTATTAGAGGCACCTAACCTTTCAGTTGCCGATGCATTCTTCGAGTCCTTTTCAGGGCTTACTACCACAGGGGCAACCATATTAACAAAAATTGATGGCTTACCACATGCTGTACTTTGGTATCGACAACAGCTGCAATGGTTAGGCGGTATGGGGATTATTGTTTTAGCAGTGGCTATTTTACCTATGCTAGGTATTGGTGGTATGCAGCTTTATCGTGCAGAAACCCCAGGGCCTGTGAAAGATTCAAAAATGACTCCGCGCATTGCCGATACAGCCAAGCATCTGTGGATGATCTATGTCACCTTAACGGTTGCCTGTGCTTTGAGTTATTGGGCAGCCGGAATGAATTTATTTGATGCTATCTGTCATTCCTTTTCAACTATTGCTATTGGCGGTTTTTCAACCCACGACTTGAGCATGGGGTATTTTAATAACCCGTTAATCAACTTTATTTGTGTGTTTTTCTTACTGGTTGCAGGGGTGAACTTTGCGCTGCATTTTGCTGTTGTCAACAGTCGTTCACTCCGTAGCTACTTTTATGATTCAGAATTTAAAGCATTTTTAAGTATACAGTTAGTATTAACGTTAATTTGTTTTGTCGTGTTAATGAGCTTTAATGTTTATCAGTCGGGTTTTGAAAATTTTGAGCAAGCACTATTTCATGCAGTTTCCATTAGTACCACCGCAGGATTTTCTGGCACATCGGCGAACGAGGTGCCATTTTCTAATTGGCCAACGCTTTTACCTATTTTACTGATATTTGCTAGTTTTATCGGTGGTTGTGCCGGTAGTACTGGTGGTGGTATGAAAGTTATTCGTGTGCTTTTACTTTATTTGCAAGGCATTCGCGAATTAAATAAATTAGTACACCCTAAAGCTGTGTTTACCATAAAGTTAGGTAAAAAAGCTTTGCCTAATCGAGTTGTTGAGGCCATTTGGGGGTTCTTTTCTGCTTACGCAGCTGTATTTGTTATTTGTATGTTGCTTCTATTAGCCGCAGGTATGGATGATATAGCGGCATTTACCGCTGTAGCTGCTTGTTTAAATAACCTGGGCCCAGGTTTAGGGCAAGTTGCAGCAAATTTTGCTGACATCAATGATTTTAGTAAGTGGGTATTAGTGGTTGCTATGTTATTTGGGCGACTAGAAATTTTTACTTTACTGGTGCTATTCACACCAGCATTTTGGCGAACGTAGTTTATCTAAATATGCTGTATATGAGCTAATTAGAAAAACGTGATGGCATCCAGTTGGAATAAGGTTTCAACATCACTAATATAGCGCTTATTCACTAAAAATAGCACGACATGATCTTCCGCTTGAATTTTTGTGTTTGAGTGGGCTATTAATACTTCTTCGTCACGGACAATAGCACCAATGGTAGTACCCGGTGGTAGCTTAATTTGCTGGATCGTTTTACCGATAACCTTGGAAGAGTTTTCATCGCCTTTAGCGACTATTTCTATTGCTTCAGCCGCACCACCACGTAAACTATAGACATTATCAATATTACCTCTGCGTACATGGGTTAATAATGCTGAAATGGTTGCGTGTTGTGGCGATACCGCAATGTCGATATTACTACCGTGCACTAAATCAATGTAGGCACTGCGTTGGATTAATACCATAGCTTTGCGTACACCTAAGCGTTTTGCTAATAATGAAGACATAATGTTCGCCTCATCATCATTTGTTACCGCGATAAAAACGTCAAACTGGTCAATGTGCTCTTCCATTAGCAGCTCTTGATCAGATGAATCACCGGTGAATACTAAGGTGTCGTTCAGCTCTGAAGCTAGGTAAGCTGCACGTTTTGCTGAGTGTTCAATTAATTTTACTTGGTGATTTTTTTCTAATATTCGCGCTAACCCAGAGCCGATGTTACCTCCGCCAGCGATCATGATTTTTTTATATGGCGCTTCTAACTTTTGCAGCTCATTCATCACCGCACGAATATGTATGGTAGCCGCAATAAAGAAAACTTCATCATCGGCTTCAATCACTGTGGTGCCCAATGGCCTGATGGGCTTACCATTACGATAAATCGCGGCGACCCGGGTATCAATATTTGGAATATGCTCACGTAACGTAGAAAGGGCATGGCCAACTAATAAACCACCATAATAAGCTTTAACAGCTACTAAGCTGACTTTACCTTTAGCAAACTCTAAAACCTGTAAGGCACCAGGGTAATCAATTAATCGCGCAATATCTCGGGTAACAAGCTGCTCAGGAGCAATAACATGATCTACCGGTATATTTTTATTTTGAAAAAGCTCTTTTTGATACTTAAGAATTTTACTCGAACGAATTCGGGCAATTTTATTAGCGGTATTAAATAGAGAATAACAAATTTGACAGGCTATCATGTTAGTGGCATCGTCATTGGTCACCGCTACAATGAGTTCAGCATCTTCAGCGCCTGCTTGTTTCAATACATCAGGATGCGAACCGTGGCCAGTGACAACACGCAAATCCATTTTGTCTTGTAATTCTCGTAAGGTTTCACTGTTAGTGTCGATCAGTGTGATATCGTTTTGTTCGCCTACAAGATTTTCAGCTAATGTTCCACCAACTTGCCCAGCACCAATAATTATAATTTTCATTTAGATTGCTTTTGTTGTTGTTTTTAATGTAGTTTTTTAATTAGTTTGGCGTAATAAAAACCATCCATCGAGTCTTCATTGGGCAGGATTTGCCAACCAATATCATCAGCTTTATCGGTTATAGCACTATGCTCCGCATCTGCATTTTCATTAACAAAACGTTGAACTTGTTCACTATTTTCTTCAGGTAATATGCTACAAGTTGCATATAGCAAAGTACCACCGGGCTTCAATAAAGGCCATATGTTTTTCAATATATCTTGCTGTAAATCGGTTAGTACGGCTATATCTTGGCTTTTACGCAACCACTTAATATCAGGATGGCGTCTGATTACGCCGGTACCAGAGCACGGAGCATCAAGTAAAATTCGGTCAAATAGTTGGCCATCCCACCACTTTTCAGGTGCTGCTGCATCGGCGGCAATAACCTGTGCCTTTAAGTTCAGGCGCTGTAAGTTTTCTTGCACTCGCTCTAGTCTAGCGGCTTCAATGTCAATCGCGGTCATTGCTTTTATTTTTGGACTGTACTCGAGGATATGACAGGTCTTGCCGCCTGGGGCGGCACAGCAATCAAGGACATTATCGTCAGGTTGGCAATCAAGCAATAGTGCGGCTTGTTGCGCTGCACCGTCTTGAATGGATACCCAGCCTAATTGAAAGCCAGGTAATTTATTTACGTCAATTGCTTCAGTTAAGCGGATGGCACCCGATTTTTCATCAACCAGTAAATGCGCGATATTTTCTGTTGCCAAAAGTGCTAAATATTCTTCAACACTGTGGTGAAGCTGGTTGACACGTAACCACATAGGGGGGCGTTGCATGTTGGCATTTAATACATCTCGCCATTGTTCGGGATAAGCACTTTGTATTTTTTTGATCAGCCAAGAGGGATGATTAAAGGTGATGGCGTCAGGTAACTCGGTTGAACTGTTTTTATTATCGTCGCTGCCTTTAGCGGCTTGTTGGCGTTGAAAATTTCTCAACACACCATTAATAACACCTTTTAAGTGATCACATTTTAAAGGCTTACAAGCGGAAACCGTTTCATTAAATGCTGCATGATCAGGAATGCGGGTATATTTTATTTGATATACGCCTACTAACATTAAAAAGTGGCCAACGCGCTGTTTACCGGTTAGTGGCTTTTTAATAAATTCCCGGACATCATGCTCTAATTCGGACAGGTGCCTTAAAACACCGTAACAAAGCTCTTGCAGTAAGCCTTTATCTTTGCCTTCTATTTTTGCTAATTGTTGTGGTAATTCATCAGCTAAACTACGGCCTTTATCAACGACTGCAAAAGTACAGCGAGCAGCTAATGCTCTAAGATTTACAGCCATAATTATTTCTGCCCTTGCGTTATTGTTTCTTGTCCATTGATCAAGAGGCCTGGCGCAAACCACGCTGCTTTGCCATTTAATATATCAGCAACCGGCATAGCTTTTTTTCCCGGCAGTTGGATAACCTCTAAGCGTAATGCGCCATCTGCAGTTACTACCACAATACCGTGCTTATCAGCGCTGATAATACTGCCAATGGTGCCAATGTTTTGTTCAAGGTTAATCATGCTGGCTTGCCATACCCGGATACGATGCTGTTTACCATTTTCATTAAAAGTAAATTGTGCCACGGGCCAAGGAATATAAGCTCTAATCTTGCGATCAAGCACTTTGGCTGGTAATTGCCAATTTAACTCTGCTTCAGCTTTATCAAGCTTTGCGGCATGAGTGGCCAAGTTATTATCTTGTGGCTGGCGCGGATAATCGCCATTAGCCATTAATGCTAATGTGTCTAATAGGGCTATCGGACCAAGCACCGCTAACTTTTCATATAAACTAGCGCTAGTATCTTCAAGTGTAATATCACAAACGGAGGTTAATATCATATCGCCGGTGTCTAGGCCTTTATCCATTTGCATTATGGTGACACCAGTTTGTTCATCACCGGCTTCTAAAGAGCGCTGGATCGGCGCAGCTCCGCGCCACTTCGGTAGGATTGACCCATGAACATTAATACAACCAAGTCTTGGTGTATCTAAAATTACCGTCGGTAGTAATAAGCCATAAGCGACAACAACCATCACATCAGCATGATAATTTGCTAATGCTGTTTGGGTTTCTTGCGCTTTAAAGTTTTCGGGTTGCTCAACAGCAATGTTGTGCGCTAAGGCTAATAGCTTTGTAGCACAGGCTGTCAGCTTTTTGCCACGACCTGCGGGCTTATCAGGCGGACAATAAACCGCAATAACATTATGCTCTGATTGCAATAACACCGCCAAATGTTGGGCAGCAAAGTCGGGTGTTCCAGCAAAAATGATATTCAATGGTTTAGTTACAGCGTTGAGCAAGGGCGATTCCAAAATACAAGTTAGTGATATAAAGTAAAGCGGTACTTAAGCGTTTGCATTGTCCAAACGAGCTTCTTTTTCCAATTTCTTTTTGATACGTTGACGCTTAAGTGGTGATAGATAATCGACAAATAATACACCGTTCAGATGATCCAGTTCATGCTGAATACAAATAGCAAGCAACTCTTCACCATCAAGCGAGAATTCTTTACCATTTTCATCAAGGGCAGTGACGGTGACATCGATACTACGATCAACTTTGGCATAGCAGCCAGGTACCGATAAACAGCCTTCTTCATTAATTAAGGTTTCATCACTTTTGCGGGTGATTTCAGGGTTAATCAACACATAAGGGTGTTCTTTATTTTCAGAGACATCAATAACTACAATGCGTTGATGAATATCGACTTGCGTTGCCGCTAAACCAACACCATTTTCTGCATACATGGTTTCAAACATGTTACTGATAATAGTGCGAATTTCATCATTAACTTCAGTTACTGGTGTTGCTTTTGTTCTTAATCTTTCATCAGGAAATCGTAATACAGGTAAAATAGCCATAATTTATCAAAAGAATTCGCGAAATTTCGCATAGAGTGTTATGTTTCAATTTTAGCCATTATTTAAAATTAATCATAGTGGTTTAGGATAAAACCTAGAATAATAGGCAGATTAACATGCTAATAAGAATATTTTCGTTAATACTCGGCATTATTATGTCGGTATCTTTACTGGCTGATGAGTTAGTATTAAAGCCAAATGCTCCCAAATCTTATATCGTCAAAAAAGGTGATACCTTATGGGATATATCCGGTATATTTCTTAATCAACCTTGGTTATGGCCGAAATTATGGCGCCTTAACCCTGAAATTAACAATCCACACTTAATTTATCCAGGTGATGAATTACGTTTAGTTTTTGATGCACAAGGCCAGCCGATGTTGGTTAGAGGCAAACCTGAACTGAAATGGTCACCGAAAATTCGTGCACAATTAAAAGATCAAAATCCTGTTAGTACATTACCTTTGCATGTTATTGCCCCTTATATTCGTTATGACAGTGTAAAAACCTTAGTTGAATTAGGTAACTTACCTTACATCATCGGTAGTGATGAAGGTCATAAGTCGAGTCTTGATGGTTTTAAAGTCTATGTTAATAGTGACCTTACTGTTGGGCAAAGTTATGGTATTTTTCATAAAGGCGATGCCATCATAGATCCTGAAACTGAAGAGAATTTAGGTTATAACATCAAGCTTGTTGGTACTGGTAAAGCGTTACAAAGCGGTGATATGAGTAAAAAACAACCCAGTACTATTTATATAGATGACGCAAAACAAGAAATTCGCTCGGGCGCCTATGTCGTGCCGGTTAATGATGAGCAGCAATATCCATCTGTTTTTACCATGCAAGCAGGTGCCAAAAACACCCAAGGCCTGATTGTTAGCTCCGTTACTCAATTGCGAGAATTCGCAAAGTTTGACGTCGTGATGATAAATAGAGGCGAAAGCCAATCGGTACATGCTGGCGATGTGTTAACGGTTAGTCGTAAAAGTCCATCAGTTGTAGACACTGATAGCGGTCCACAATACTCCAGTGATACATCTCGTTGGAATCGTATGGCTAGCGATAATAACTCTGACTACGATATGCCTGCTGAAGAGCTTGGGCAAGTTATGATCTTTAAAGTTTATGATAAAGTCAGTATGGCGTTAATTCTACATTCTGAAAAGTCACTGCGTGTGCTTGATGGAGTTGCAGCGCCCTAGTTTTGAGCTAGCCACACTTAAGGAGAAGATGGTGGCAAATACGGGTTATTTATCATTGGATCTCACTGCTGTGCATTTTTGGCTAGCGGTGAAGTCTATTCCTCGCTTAGCAAATCACAAAAAAATTGCCTTAGTCGATAAATTTGGCTTAAAAGCATTATTTTCGCCGACCAGCGATTTAGTTCAATCCGGTTTAACCAAACCACAGCAATTTGCCATTAGCTCTCCTGACTGGAGTTCTATCAGTAAAATAATTGCTGACTCAAGTCTTTGTCAGAGTAAGGTCATTGCTTATGATGACCCTAGATATCCAGAGTTATTGAAAGAAATTTACGATCCACCGCTTGTGCTGTTTACTCGTGGCAATGTTGATTTACTGTCATTACCTAAAATTGCTATCGTAGGGAGTAGAAATGCAACATTTGCAGGTCGAGAAGTGGCACATAAGCTTGCTGGCGAGTTAACGACACAGTTTGTTGTTACCAGTGGCCTAGCTTTAGGTGTTGATGCTCAGGCACATCTAGGCGCATTGTCTCAGCAGGGCTATACCATTGCGGTAGTAGCCACCGGATTAGATATAACGTATCCCGCTCGACATAAAAAATTACAAAAAGACATTATTGAAAATAATGGCCTAATCATCAGTGAATTTGCACCAGGTATAGCCCCTAAAGCAGGGCACTTTCCAAAAAGAAATCGATTGATTAGCGGCCTAAGTGTAGGTGTTGTGGTGGTTGAAGCATCATTGAAAAGTGGTTCATTAATCACTGCACGTTGCGCACTAGAACAAGGTAGGGAGGTCTTTGCTGTACCTAGCTCTATTTACAATATACAGGCGAAAGGTTGTCATTGGCTAATTAAACAAGGCGCTAAACTTGTCGAGGATATTGCCGATATAGTAGAAGAGTTCGAAGATCTATCAATAGGTAGTCTAAACTTAAGTAGAAACAAAGAGAAAGAAAACTCAAGTGAAAAAAGTGCGCAACAGGACTTGTGTAACGATCCAATGTTAGCTAGTGTGGGATATGAAATCACTCCAGTGGATATCGTGGTTTCTAGGAGTAAACTACCTATAGATGTAGTGCTAACTCGATTAACAGTGCTTGAGTTGAAAGGTTTTGTGTCTGCGGTGCCAGGGGGCTACCTTAAAATTAAATAGGGGCTAGTTATGTTTGATATTTTGATGTACCTTTTTGAAAATTATATTCATAGTGAAGCCGAAGTCATGGTCGATCATGACTTACTAACCGATGAATTAACTCGTGCCGGTTTTCACCAAGATGAAATATATAAAGCACTTGCATGGTTGGAAAAACTTGCCGCCTTGCAAGATACTGAGACGTATCCATATTTAACGCGTGTTGGGAACCAGTCTGTTCGAATTTATACTTGTGAAGAAAATCAAATTCTTGACGTTGAATGTCGAGGTTTTCTTATGTTTTTAGAACAGGTTAACTTATTAGACTTTACCACTCGCGAAATGGTCATTGATCGAGTAATGGAGCTGGATACAAAATTTTTCTCCATTGATGATTTAAAATGGGTGGTGTTAATGGTGCTATTTAACGTACCTGGTAAAGAAAATGCCTATTCTCAAATGGAAGACTTAATCTTTGATGAGCAAGAAGGACCCTTGCATTAATAAGGGCATGGCTAAAATCTTATTGCATGAAAATTACACTACAATTATTTCATTAAAATATGGCATAATATGCACTTAAATTTTTAGGTGCATTAATTATGTCAAATCCCGAAAAACCGCTATTTTCACGTCATGAACATGCCTTAGAAAAAACCACTGAAGTTTGCCCTGAATGTGAAGCAAAACTGACCATAAAACATGGAAAGTCAGGTTCATTTTTTGGTTGCGTTAACTATCCTAATTGCCAATATACTCGGCCTGTTGTTGAGCATGAACGAGTTGATGATAAAATACTTGTTGGTAGTGAATGTCCTGAGTGTGGCAATGAACTGGCGGTAAAACAAGGGCGTTATGGTATGTTTATTGGCTGTACTAACTACCCTGATTGTCATCATATTGTCCATCAAGGTGATAACGAAATAGCACAAGACGTGGTTTGCCCGCAATGTAAAAAAGGTCATTTACAGTCGAAAACCAGTCGCTTTGGCAAAACATTTTTTTCTTGTGATGATTATCCAAAATGTAAATTTGTCGTCAACCACCAACCTGTTGCTGGTGAGTGCGAAAAATGTGCTTTTGGCTTGTTGCTAAAAAGACAAATGGCAGCGGGTGAGAAGTTACAATGCGCTGCTAAAGCTTGTGGCCATTTTCAAAAAAATTAATCGTTCAAATTGTAATAAAAAAAGCCAGTGCTTTAATGTCACTGGCTTTTTACTGCTTAGCTTAACCGTTAATTTAAATTGGCTTGGTAAGCTGCAACATAAGGTTCAAGTTCATCAAATGCAGCTTCTGGGAGGAGGTTAGCTAATAACATTAGTCGTGCAGCTAATTGTGCTTCAGATTTTGCCGAAACATTAATATGGCCCATCTTACGGCCAGCACGTTTACTCTTTCCATACCAATGTAATTTTGTGCTTGCTACGTTTAATATCTCGTTAGGTACGTTATCTTCACCCAATATATTGATCATGGCTGTCGGACGAATTAAATCCGTACTGCCCAGGGGTAAATCACATACAGCCCTTAAATGGTTTTCGAATTGGCAAGTATCTGCGCCTTGTTGTGTCCAATGACCAGAGTTATGTACACGAGGAGCAATTTCGTTAACCAATAGTTGTTCGCCAACCTGGAAAAATTCAATCGCTAAAACGCCAACGTAATCTAATTCTTTAGCAATACTATCAAACACTTTTTGCGCTTGTGTTTGTAATACTTCATCTATGTGACTGGCAATGGAAACACTTAGCACACCTTTGCTGTGATGATTTTGAGTCAGTGGATATACAAGGGTGTTACCTTGGCTATCGCGTACGCCAACTAAAGAAACTTCACGATCAAATGGCACCATTTGTTCAGCGACAACTGCATGTTTAACGCCTTGTTCACCGCCATCGAAAAAAGCTTTAATATCTAGCCAAACTTCTTCTGCCTTGGTTTTATCTTTTAGTCGCCATTGCCCTTTACCGTCATAACCTGCGAGGGCACTTTTCAAAATTAGCGGAAAAGCTAAATTGTTCAAGGCTTGGTCAAAATCGGCTTTCGTTTCGATAATTTGGTGCTGAGCATTAGCAACAGCGCATTTTATCAATAAACTTTTTTCCAATCGTCGATCGCCACCGGTTTTAATAGCTTGGCTTGATGGACGCAATTTACCAGACGCTTGGCACGCTGCAAGTGTTTGATGGTCTATGTGCTCAAATTCTGCAGTGATAAAATCTGCGAACTCGATGCCTTGTGCTAAGTTACCAAAAACGATGTTAGTCGCTAGCGGATCAACGACATTACCTGAGCCAACATCAAATGCCCTAATATCGATATTTAAGGGTTTAACCGCGAGTGCCATCATTCGAGCCAGTTGACCTGCGCCCAATACTAAAACATTCATTTGCCTAGCCTTATTGTGCAGGGTTTGGGTTATCAAGAATCGTTTGTGTTTGTTCTGTTCTAAACTTCTCAACGGCAGCTTGTACAGCCGGATCAGCAAGTCCAATTATCTGTGCAGCTAATAGACCGGCATTTGCGGCGCCTGCTGTACCAATAGCCAATGTCCCAACAGCAATACCTTTTGGCATTTGTACTATGGATAGTAATGAATCTTGACCGCTTAAGGCTTTTGATTGCACAGGTACACCTAAAACCGGCAGGCTTGTATATGCTGCTGTCATTCCTGGTAAGTGAGCGGCACCACCAGCACCGCCAATAATGACTTGAATACCACGTGCTTTCGCACCTTCAGCATATTCAGCAAGTAAATGAGGTGTTCTATGGGCTGAAACTACTTTTGTTTCATAAGGAACGTTAAATAAATCTAACATTTCAGCAGCGTGCTGCATTGTCGGCCAGTCCGACTTTGACCCCATGATAATTCCAACTTTCATATACTTAGTGCCTTTTCATTGTGTGATTTTAAACCTAACCCTAAATCAATTGAGTGAATTACTTCACTTGGCATTATTAAGAGAATAGGCGAAATTTAGCTCAATATTATAACGTGTTTGAAAATATTCTGAAATGACAAATGCTTCACAGTACCGATAAATAGCGATTAATTTAGTCGATGTAGACCAAAGGATGATTTTTAAATTTCATTATCAGCGTATGATTATTTTCATATCGATACATTGAATATCATTAAGGTGACCTTGTCATATCAAGTTAACGAGCCCACGGCAAAAAATTTGAAATTAGTAGTCGAGAGTCACCGGAGAAAATAAGTGAGGAAGAGTATGAATAATATTTATAATAAAGGTTTAGAAAAGGTTGCAGCTAATAGTCAGCCATTAACCCCCATTAACTTTTTAAATCGTACGGCCGATGTGTACCCTGAAAAAATAGCTATTATTCATGGCAAGCAAAGCATTACTTATGCTCAATATCGAAAAAATGTCCGTCGTTTAGCATCAGCGCTGATTAAATATGGCGTAAAGCCAGGGCAAACCGTTAGCATTATGGCTGCGAATATTCCTGCCTTTCTTGATGCACATTATGGTGTGTCGTTAACAGGTGCGGTACTTAATTCTATAAATATTCGGTTAGATGCAGAGAATATAGCTTTTATTCTGGACCATGGTGAATGTGACGTATTACTTACCGACACAGCTTTCTCTAATGTGGTTAAACAAGCGTTGGCTATTTCCGAACGGAAACCTTTGGTGATTGATATCGATGATCTTGAAGGTCCAGGTGGTGAGCGAATTGGTAGATTAGAATACCAAGAATTATTGGCGCAAGGTGATGAAAACTATAATGGTTCTTTAATACATGACGAATGGCAAGCACTGGCATTAAATTACACTTCGGGTACAACGGGTAATCCAAAAGGGGTCGTTTACTCACACCGTGGTGCTTACCTTAACGCTATTGGTCATAATTTTATTTGGCCAACCGATAGTAAAACCGTGTATCTCTGGACCTTGCCTTTATTTCATTGCAATGGTTGGTGCTTTCCTTGGACTATCGTTGCTGTTGGCGGCACACAAGTTTGTTTACGGCAAGTGGAGGTAGGTGCCATTGTTAATGCCATGATAACGCACAACGTTAGTCATTTTTGTGGTGCACCCATTGTACTTAATATGATTTTAAACGCTGAGCCAAAGCTACTAGCGCAATTACCTAAAAAGATCAAAGCAATGACTGCAGGCGCGCCACCACCAGCTGCTGTTATAAAAGGCATAGAAAGCTTAGGTATTGAAATTACGCAAAGCTATGGCTTAACAGAAGTTTATGGGCCTTGCGTGGTTAGTGAATGGAAAGAAGAGTGGAATGATCGCAGTGACGATGAACGGGCTGCGCTAAAAGCACGCCAAGGAGTACGCTATCCAACTCAAGAAGAAGTTGACGTTCTAAATCCTGATACTATGGAGCCCGTTCGCTCTGATGGCGAAACCATTGGTGAAATAATGTTTCGTGGCAATACCACGATGAAAGGTTATTTGAAAAATGAAAAAGCCACTTATGAAGCTTTTGATCATGGTTGGTTTCATTCAGGTGATTTAGCGGTTAAGCATCCTGATGGCTACATTGAAATCCGTGATCGTTCGAAAGATATTATTATTTCCGGCGGTGAAAATATCTCCTCAGTTGAAGTAGAAGGTGTGTTATATAGGCATCCGGCCATCTTAGAAGCTGCAGTTGTGGCTAAAAAAGATGAAAAATGGGGTGAAACCCCTTGCGCCTTTGTTTGTTTGAAACGCGGGCAAAGCTTAACCGAGCAAGATGTAATCCAACATTGTCGAGAACATATGGCGGGTTTTAAAGTACCCAAAACCATTGTTTTTAGTGAACTACCGAAAACGTCGACCGGTAAAGTACAAAAGTTTGTCTTACGACAAAAAATTAAAGAGCTGTTCGAAACTTAATAAGCGTTAAGTTATTCAAAAACGGTAAGCGTCTGTATGTTCTTACCGTTTTTTTTGCAAATAATGTAGTTTTTCAATTAAAACCGTATAATCACCCATATATTACTTTTACAAATCAGCAATAAAAATTCAATGACGACAGCATTAGAAACTTTTCAGCAAGGGGGTATTTTAGCTTACCCGACAGAGGCGGTATTTGGTTTAGGTTGTGATCCTGATAATAAGGAGGCAATTGAGCGGCTGCTATCGTTAAAGGCCAGACCTGCAGATAAAGGTCTAATATTGCTCGCAGGTAATTATTCACAACTATTACCTTATATTGATGAAAGTAAAATACCGCAAGACAAGCGCTTAGCTATGTTATCGCGTTGGCCAGATGGTATAACACAGCTGGTGGCAAAAAATGACAATATTTCATCTTTACTTTGTGGTCGCTTTGCTACCATAGCAGTGCGTATTACTACCCAGCCGGACGTAGTGGCGCTGTGTAATGCCACTAGCAAACCTATTGTCTCTACCAGTGCTAATTTAAGTGGCCAAGAGCCGGCAAAAACTTGGCAAAGTATTTCAATTGAATTATCTGATAAAATTGATTTTATTATTAAAGGTAAAACTTTAGGTTTTGCTCAACCCTCTACCATTATTGATGCATTATCTGGGGAAATTATTCGCTCATGAGTACGATAGATATTAACGTTGTAATTAAATTTTTAAAGTCACTGCAAGATCAAATATGTCACGCATTAGAAGCAGCAGATGGCACAGGTAAGTTTGTTGAAGACAATTGGCAGCGCGCAGAAGGTGGTGGTGGTAGAACACGGGTATTAACTAACGGTAGTGTGATTGAACAAGGTGGAGTAAATTTTTCGGTGGTTTCAGGTGACAAATTACCACCATCAGCAACAGCACATCGACCAGAACTTGCTGGCCGAAAATGGCAGGCGTGTGGTGTCTCTTTAGTTATTCATCCGAAAAACCCGTTTATTCCTACTTCTCATGCCAATGTGCGATTTTTTATCGCTGAAAAAGCAGGGGAAGAGCCGGTTTGGTGGTTTGGTGGTGGCTTTGATTTAACCCCTTTTTACCCATTTAGAGAAGATGTTGTCCATTGGCATCAAACCGCAAAAGATATATGTCAGCCTTTTGGTGATGATGTTTATCCTGAGTATAAAAAATGGTGTGACGAGTATTTTTACTTAAAACATAGAGAGGAAACGCGTGGTGTTGGCGGTTTATTTTTTGATGATCTTAATAAATGGGAATTTACTAAGTGTTTTGATTACATGCAGGCGGTAGGTAAAGGTTTTATCGATGCCTACGTTCCATTAATGGAAAAACGAAAAGCTACGCCATTTAATGAGCAACAGCGCCAATTCCAATTATATCGAAGAGGGCGCTATGTTGAGTTCAACTTGGTGTTTGACCGTGGCACCTTGTTTGGTCTGCAATCAGGCGGTAGAACTGAGTCAATATTAATGTCGATGCCACCTTTAGCGCGTTGGGAATATAATTTCCAAGCGGCAGCTGATAGTCCAGAGGCTAAGCTACAAGATTATTTAGTTGCTCAAAACTGGTTTTAATAAGTACTCCCTCGTTTTATCACTCACAAACAATATGTTTAATCTGAAATTTAATATGTTGTTTGTGCGTTAAATCACAAAAATGTACCTTAAGGTTAGATTTTGAATTAAACCACATTTTATTTAGGGTTTTTAATAAAACTTGTGCTAGATCAATTACTCTATTATTGAGTCACGTAAAATTACCTCATTAAGAAAACTCTATATTTATAAAGGTAATGCTCTCATGAAAACTTCAATAATTAATGGATTAATCCTTTCTGCCCTTACATTATCTCCACTTGCTTTGGCCAATCAAGCGGGTGACTTTATTGTTCGTGGGGGTGCAACTATGGTTAATCCTGACAATGATAAATCTAACATTATGTTAGCTGGCGCGGATTCAACTATGACATTAACCGTTGACGATAATACTCAGCTAGGTTTGAATTTTGTTTACTTTTACGATAGTAACTGGGCGATTGAACTGTTGGCTGCCACACCTTTTAAACATGATGTCACTATTCAAGATAAAAATGCTGTACTAGGTGTTGATGGCGCTAACTTAGGTGAAGTATCTCATTTGCCACCAACATTAAGTGCCTTATATTACTTTGATACCAACTCTGCTTTTAAACCTTATGTTGGTCTTGGTATTAACTATACTGTTTTCTTTGATGAAGATTTTGCTTCAGCACCGAAATCATTAGGTTTAAGTAATTTAGACTTAGATGGCTCGTTTGGTTTATCGGCACAGATTGGTGCTGATTATCATTTAGACGACAAATGGTCTTTAAATGCTTCTATGCGTTATATCGATATTAATACCGAAGCAACATTTGATGTGGCAGGGAATAACATTGGCAAAGCTAATATCGATGTAGACCCGATGGTTTACTCATTAATGCTAGGTTATAAATTTTAATTTAATTATTAGCCAGAGTGAATCGATATAAAAAGCAGTAATTCAATTACTGCTTTTTTGTTTGCATCTTTTCATAACTAGGTTAGTCTACAGCTAAACATTTCAGCAAGTAACCTGATGGATCAATATCGCGTATTCGGCAATCCAATTGCTCAGTCAAAGTCTCCTTTTATTCACCAAAAATTTGCTACGCAAACTAAGCAAAAAATCAACTACGAAAGTGAGTTGGTCGAATTAGATCAATTCGAAGTAGCTGTCGAGTGCTTAATTGCCAATAACGGTAAAGGCGCTAATGTCACAGCCCCATTTAAAGAACAAGCATTTGCACTGTGTAATCAATTGAGTGAACGAGCTAGATTAGCTGGCGCAGTTAATACTCTAATTTTCTCTAACGGTGTTATTTATGGCGACACTACAGATGGTATTGGTTTAGTGAGTGACTTGCTAAGACATCAAATTCAATTGCAAAATAGTAATATATTATTGCTTGGTGCTGGCGGAGCAGCAAAAGGTGTCGTGCAAGCCATATTAGAGCAAGCACCAAAATCGTTAACTATTGCTAATCGAACGTTAAGCAAAGCTCAAGCTATAGCTGATCAATATCCGCATGCCGAAGTAAATGCCGTTACTTTTGAAGCTACTGAACACTTGATTTTTGATATTATTATTAATGCAACTTCTGTTGGGTTATCGGGAGTAAATTTACCTATTTCAGACCAAACAATAAGCAGTGCGAGCACTTGTTACGATATGGTTTATGGTTTGGAGCCAACGGCTTTCCTAAAACAGGCAAAATTACTCGATGTAGACAATATTATTGATGGCTTAGGTATGTTGGTAGGGCAGGCAGCTGCAAGCTTCTATTTATGGAGAAATGTGCGCCCTGATGTTGAACCGGTTCTAGCGGCTCTTAGAAAGCAATTAAGCCAATAGACTAATGTAAAAAGTATTCGGGAAATAAAAATGAATCAAGCAATACTCTTTAACGACGACCTACACTTTGATAAACAGCATGACGCATGGTCATTTACAGCACAAATATCAGGACAGAAAATCGTGATCTACATTCACTCTATGCAACTAAAACAACTAAACGAAATTGATAATTGCACCAAATATGATTTAGAAGAAGTAACAGAACTCTGGCTCGAAAAAAATGAACCAGAGGGTCATGAAATACATATAGATATGAGATAACTTCTATACTTAATAGCTGTCGGCTAAATACTCATTTTTTAATTCAACATAGTTAATAGCCGATTGTTTTAGGAAAGCCGCTTCACTTTCTTTCAATACTCTTGCTTGCTTTACCGGGTTACCGACATAGAGATAACCGCTTTTAAGTGTTTTGTTTGGCGGCACTAAACTTCCTGCACCGATAAACACATCACTTTCAATAGTAGCGCCGTCCATAATAATAGCGCCCATGCCAACTAATATTCGATCACCTAACGAACACCCGTGCAGCATACATTTATGCCCAACAGTAACATCATCACCAATAACTAAGGGATTACCATTTGGGTTAGCGGTACTTTTTCGTGTGACATGTAAAACAGTACCGTCTTGAATATTAGTTCTGGCGCCAATGGTTATTTTATTTACATCCCCCCTAGCAGCGACTAATGGCCAAACACTCGTATCATTACCTAAGCTAATGTCGCCAACGAGTACTGCTGTTTCATCAACATAAACAGCGTTACCTAATATAGGTGAGATATTGTGATAGCTACGAAATTTGTTTTTATGCATAAATAAGAAATTTGAATGACTGATATTGTCATATTAGCAAAACTAAGCTTTATATTCTCTTGTGCTGCGAAATATTCAACTATTGTTATGAAATGGATCCACAACTTTCCATAGCACACGTATAAAAGTAGATTGATTTTTATACGTATCGAACATATAAAACTCAATCATAGAGAGGGTTGTACAAATAAAAAGCAAACAAACGCTTTTCTGCAATTTAATTGCAATTAGCGGTTGACGTGGGGCGAGAAATCTCTAAAATGCGCTCCACTTCTTCGGGACAAGTCGAAGAGGTGGTTTTAATGAGTTATCTAAGGCGGTTGAGGCTAAATTGGTTAACTTAACGTTTTTAAACGGTTGGTTTTGAAAGTTGAAAAACTTTGAAAATAAATTCAAAAAAACGTTGACATTAAAACTCAGGTGCGTAGAATGCGCATCTCGCTTCAGGCAAGGCCTGCAGCAACGAAACACCTTACGGTACAGAGCGAATGAGATTCTTACCGGTATCATCTTTGATGATACGTTCTTTAACAATTAGTTATCATGCAATTTGTGTGGACACTCACATTAACGTTGATTTTACATAGTTATCCTCGGATAACAAAAAAAACAGCTTAATATGATGTCACACAAAATAAGTATCATTTAGGTCTTCGGATTTAAATAATACGTTTTATGTAGTTACTTTCTTCTTTAGTCGGATAGAAAGTAACACGACAGAATTCATTGAGCAGATGTTAAGTTAGTTTACTGACTTACATCACAAACGATTTTTAATTGAAGAGTTTGATCATGGCTCAGATTGAACGCTGGCGGCAGGCTTAACACATGCAAGTCGAGCGGTAACAGAGATAGCTTGCTATCTGCTGACGAGCGGCGGACGGGTGAGTAATGCTTGGGAATATGCCTTTGAGTGGGGGACAACAGTTGGAAACGACTGCTAATACCGCATAACGTCTACGGACCAAAGGGGGGGATGCTTCGGCACCTCTCGCTCATTGATTAGCCCAAGTGAGATTAGCTAGTTGGTAAGGTAATGGCTTACCAAGGCGACGATCTCTAGCTGGTTTGAGAGGATGATCAGCCACACTGGGACTGAGACACGGCCCAGACTCCTACGGGAGGCAGCAGTGGGGAATATTGCACAATGGGCGAAAGCCTGATGCAGCCATGCCGCGTGTGTGAAG
>CAJXUN010000019.1 GCA_913061475.1 uncultured Colwellia sp.
GGACACCGCCCTTTCACGGCGGTAACAGGGGTTCGAATCCCCTTAGGGATGCCACTAATTATTTTACTTTTAGTAAATAAGCAGTGCTTAAAAGTGAAATAAAAAAACCGACTTATGTCGGTTTTTTTATGCTTGAATTTTAGCAAAATAATATTGAAATAAACCAGTTTAGCTAGTACTGACTTAAAACGCTTTTCTGTTTACTACGTCATCATAACCATAACTACCTCTTTATCATTTAATTATCATCATTTTAATCACGTGCTATTCAGTGCCTATAGTCCTTCTCAAGCTATTTCGACTTACGCTGAGAATAGATCTGGCTGAGCATAATGGCCGATATTGATGTTATTTTCGATTCTGAACACTTTAAGAGATACCACCAAGTTCATTTTTTATGAAAGGATTATTTTTCATTCACAACAGATGATACTCAGTCAGTATTATTTTGGAGACATTAGTGTGTTTTACTTACGGTAGAACATCCGACACAGCGGTCTAAACGATTATTACTATGCACGCTAACTATTGTCACAAACCTGACCTAATTCACTGGTCAAAACAACCCTATTTTATGTTCACTTTTATACGTTAGCGAACGTTAACATCAATAGACTTTTGAGCTGTTTTTAGTGTTCATTAGACGTTGTTCTACCTTCACCTTGATAGTCAACAAAGCTATCAGAGAACATGTTACATCACTCGACCATCTAATATACCTGTAGCATTTTGTTTTATCTGAGGGCATAAACCAGTGAGCATTATTAACGTTAGTAGTTGATTTTAATGCTCTCATAATTAGTCTAGTTGAACAACGGTCTAATTAAGTGTTGTCGAATAATGCAATTGACTGGTGCTTTGTGTGAATGGTTTTTTAGCATAACTCGGCTTATTGGATATCAGTGATAAGCACAAGTTACTGTCGGATAGGTGGAATGAGCAACCGATATGTCTTAATAAAGACAACTATTTACGGTATGATTTATGTTAATTACGATTCGATTTTCATGGATGATGTTGTTGTATGATTCTAAAAGACAAAACTCTTCAAAATGCTGTGTCCCCAACAGCGAAAGCGGGGCAGAAACAAGAACAAGATGTAGCTTTCTTTTTAAGGCGTGCTTTCAAAGGCCATAAGCAAGTCTATGTTATCAATGATTTCAAGTTTACTCATAATGATGAAACCGCCCAAATAGACCATTTAATTGTGTACACATATGGCTTTGTATTAATTGAATCTAAAAGTATCAAAGGTGATGTTAAGGTTAATGACTTAGGTGAGTGGACTCGTAGCTTGAACAGTAAATGGGCTGGAATGGCTTCACCAATTAAGCAGGTTGAACTACAACAAAAACTGCTTCGAGAAATGTTACATGCTAATCGAGAAAGTATTTTAGGTAAGTTACTCGGTATTAAACAACAATCATTTGGAATGCGTTGTTGGGATAATGTTTGTGCTGTATCAAGTAGCGCTGTCATCGACCGCGAATCAATGCCTAATGATGTATCAAAGCAGCTCGTCAAGTCTGAGTTTTTAGTTGATAAACTCAGTGAAATAATGAAGTTGAAAACTTATTCCATCACAAAGCTTAACCCTTTCGATACGCGACCAGATTTTAATGACGATGAATTAAAGTCGATAACGTCATTTCTTATGGCTCAGTTAGGTGATAAAGGAATCGTTGGAACGGTAGTGAAGCAAGAGGTCGCGCCTACACCAATTAAAGTAGAAGCTAGTGCTGACATAATATTGCAATGTAAATCTTGCGGTGAAAAATCTGATTATTCTACACAGCACGGACGTTATGGTTATTTTATTAAATGCAATAAGTGTGAAACGAATACCTCAATGAAAATACCTTGTATCAGCTGTACTAGTAAGCAGACTAAAGTATATAAAAAGAAAAAAACCTATACCCTCAATTGTAGTGATTGTGAGCAAAGTATCGAGCTTATTAAATAGTTGTGTAGTGATGATTATATTTCCATGTAGTTCAACCTTGATTGAAAATACCATTGGTAAAGGTACTGGTAGCAATTTAAGGTTTTAAATTAATTGATGTTTTTAAAGGAGTTTTTACTTGATTGACAAGGCTAAGTTAGGTTTTTGGGAGTTATTTACTTATTTTTTGATTGGTTTGTTGATTTCTGTTTTTGTAACAGCATATGCGATTCAATTTGATTATGTTTCATGGGCTAAACTGGTTGAGTCGATTAAAAGCAGTGGTGCGGTAGGAATTGTTGTTTTTCCTATATTGCTTTTGGTTTTAGGGCTTATATTTGAGCCTTTTAGCAATTACTCCCTTACTTTGATTGAAAAGTTACCCTTTCTAGGAAGAAGAGAGTCCAGAGGAGTCGCAGCTCTTGAGCCTTTTCTTACTAAGTATATTTCTGAAGACTTAGTAGATATACAAAGGTTTAGATACTGTAAAGCTGTAGTAGAGCAAAACTTTCCTAATTCTAATGTTTCAGTGTTTTTAGCTAGGTTTGGTTTTTATCGTAGTTTAGGAATCCTGATGTTGATTCTTTTTCCTATTACACTCGCCATGATAGATATTACGCCTTGTGCAGCTTTAATATCATCAATTTATCTATTATTGAGCCTTATATTTATTAAAAGGGCTCAATCATTTAAAGGTCACATGGAGTATGAGGTTTTCTTTAATTTTATTGCCTATAGAGAAAATGTAATCTTTAAGGGTGAAAACTCTAAAAGTTAACGATATCTAACAAGGAGAAGTTGTAGTGCTAAATCAGAGTATTAATGAAAAAAATTTAAAACTATTAAAAGGTAGAACCTTTCAAAAATTTTTAAAGGGTAATGATAGTGATTCTGCTTTTGCTAAAGTATTCAATGATTTAAATAGTAAACTTTCCGATAGTGCTTATGCTTTTGATGATTTTATCCCGAAAATGGTTAATGGCAAGCCCGGTTATGATTGTGCAAACCCAGAGGATGAACTAGTTCTAAAAAAACTTAATGATAATATTAAACGACTATTTAAAGTCAAAACCTCAGATCGGCATGCAATAGTTAAGCAAACAATCTCCTTGCTTCAAGATTCCCAACCAATTTCTATCATTAGACTAGATATTAAAAATTTTTATGAAAGCATTGATAGGAATAAAATCATATCTTTCGTAAATGATCAGTGGTTGTTATCCCATCAAAATAGAATGATTCTCAAGTCGTTTAATGAATCAAGTCAAATCACTGCAACAACAGGTTTGCCACGTGGCTTATCGATAAGCTCAACTCTTTCGGAACTAGGTTTGAGACGGTTTGATTCTAAGGTGAGAAAAATAAAAGACGTTTACTTCTACGGGAGATTTGTAGATGACATGGTTATATTTTGCACTAGAAATCCGCATGAAATTATTGATGAAATATCAGGCTTATTAACAGATCTTGACTTAAATCTTGAATTTAATGATAAGACATTTATTTTCAATGCTGGAGTCAAAAATGAAAAGGCGGAGTTTATTGATTACTTAGGGTATAAAATTATCTTTGAGACGTTACCCGAACAAACTAAACCAAGAGAACTCACAGTTCAGATTAGTGACAAAAAAATTCATAAAATCAAGGATAGACTTCACAAGTCATTTCGTTCTTACTGTAGGACTAGAACGTTTGATTTATTGTCAGCTAGATTGAAATTTTTAACTGGAAATCAATATATTATAGGAGATATTGATAGGACTAAGTTAAAGTCAGGTATTTATTACAACTACCCTCTGTTGACAACAAATTTTCAACTGAAGCAATTAGATACATTTTATCAAAAGTTAATTATCAGTAAAGCACCACATATCGCTAAATCAATGTCGATGATAAAAAAACATAACTCCACCAGCGGAATTAAAACAAACTCAAGACTTCAGCAAATTCAACGAATGTCATTTTCGTTTGGTTTTGAAAAAAAAGTGATGAATTCTTTTGATAGAAAAATGAGTCGAAAAATAAAGGGATGTTGGTAAATGGCTAAAATAAAAATAGATAAACATGATTACTTAAGAGTCATGCTTACAGAAACCTTACCTTACGAAGTTCCTATTACGTTTCTTAATGAAGGTTTTTACTTTTATTTACGAGAACTTGATAATAATAAAAAACGCGGCTGTAAAGTAGTGCAACCGATTGACCAATTTATATCCTTTTTTTTTAATTACGACGATTATACAAAACCTTATAATTATCGAATTAATAAGAACTCTACAAGCAAACGATTACTATCTGTGCCACACCCTACAATACAGCGTAAGATGACTGACTTTTATAAAGAATACGATTCATTGATAACTGAGTTGTGCAGTAAGAGCCCAATATCTTTAAGGGCACCTTTTAGGGTTGCTAGTCGTTTCTATGAAAAAGAATTAGTTAATTACGAAGATAGAGCTGCTCTCTGGCGTGCCGAGGCAATTGAAACAGAAAAAGATGCTTTTGAGGAAACTTCTGTTTACGCTAGTTCTTATTTTACATATCGAAAATACAACTTTTTATATAAATACTATGATTCATATGAATCGCATAGAATAGAGAAAAAATTTGAACACTTAACCCGATTTGATATTTCAAAGTGCTTTCATAATATCTATATTCCTACATTATCTTGGGCAGTAAAAACAAAAGCATTTTCTAAAAAGCATAAAGGTGCGTATTCCTTTGAAGGTAAATTTCAGAGAATCATGCAAAATGCTAATGATTTGGAATCAAGCGGAATCATTGTTGGTCCTGAGTTCTCTAGAATATTTGCTGAAATAATTTTACAAGACATTGATTTAAATATCATGGATAGACTCAAGAGTGAGCTGGATTTGCACTTTGGTAGCGATTATACAATTCGTAGGTATGTTGATGATTATTTCTTATACACGCCCAATTCTACTATACCTCACAAGGTATTGACTCTGGTTAAAGATGAACTTGAAAAATACAAACTGTACATCAATGAATCAAAAACAGAGTTCTTAAGCGTACCTTTTATAACAGGGCTAACTATTGCAAAAATGGATTGCAGTTTATTAGTTAGAGAGTTATTTAAAGGCTTTAATAAAGATTCTAATGAGTCTGAGGCGGAAGAGTTACACATTAAACTCAACAACCCAGGTAGAGAGTCAAATAGATTTATTAAAAACTTAAAGAGAGTAGTAAAGGATAACGATGTTAGTTATGAAAGTCTTTCAGGGTACACTTTAGCTGAAATTCGCCGTCGATTATTTAAGCTTTTAGAAGATGACAGAGTAGTAAAATCAATTTTTGAAGGTGACTCTACAACAATTCAAAAAGTGATGCTTTTGGTTATTGAAATATCATTCTTTGTTTACAGTATGGATATCAGGGTTCGAACTACTTATATAATAACTCAACTAATAGTTCGCTTAAATGACATTACAAAAAATAGAACTGCAGAATTTAAAGATGAAATCAGAAAGAAAATTTATGATGAATCGAACCTGTTGCTCTCGAAAATGTTAATGAAAGATAAGGCAAATAGCATTGAAACGCTTAATTTGTTAATTGGTATAAGAACAAATATTGACGATTACCCTATTAATAATTCGAAACTATTGGATTTGTTTAACCTAGAGTTAACCAGTGATGACAAAATTAAGTTTATCAAAAGTCACAATGAAATTGGTTATTTTCAGGCAATGGTTTTGTCTGGTTTTGTAAGAGAATCTCAGCCCGTAGTAACGAAGTTTTTGGAAGAATATATTTTTAATATTATTAATTCTGCTGAAGATGCTCAACATAACACTGAGTTAACTTGTATGTTTTTTGATTCAATTAGCTGTCCTTACTTCTCTAAGGAGTTTAAGATTAAGCTCATATCAATATTTTCAACAATTACTCCTGTAAAGCTTGAAGTTGAAAATATTTTTACCTTTTTAAGTACAAGAGAGTGGTTTTTTACTTGGAAGGATAATAACTTAGCTCAAGTCTTAATGAAAAAAGAATTGCGTAGCCCTTATTAAGTATTTACACTTGTGTGGTTGGGAAGTTCTATATTGTAAGTTGTTTATTTAAAACTTCTTTCATTGCTGCCATGTGCAGCTCACACGCTAGGATATAGGATTACCAACAACCTATTTAAGAGAAGAGAGCATTTATGCTCTCTTTTTTGCATTAAAGATAAGGTCGATGTTAACTGTACGAGTTAGAATTCACTATAATACTAACTACTTTCAGTTTAATTATAGTTATTGATAGGTTTAAGTCTGTACAGGTTTTATTCTGTAATATTCGTCGTTCTCCTATATAATCCCGCGCATTAAACAATAGCCTTTGCAAAGACCCTGATTTTGCACTAAAGGCGTTAAAACCCCACATTATGACGCTTTAACCTATTGGTTCGAAGCTAGTTAAAGCAACAGAGAAAAATATGACCGTAGAAACATTCGACCCAAGCACAAGTAATTCAGCACAACGTCAAACAACGACGTTAGACATTCCCTCTAAAATGATTGAAGAGCAACATCAAGACGTTGTTACTTCACATCCAGAGTCAGAACGCGCTTCGAAGGTGGGTTTTGTTAGTCTCGGCTGACCAATGAGTTTAGTAAATCTATAGTGAATACCACTGTCGGCAATGAGCTTAAACCATCCCCAAAAGTGAGCAGAGAATATTGGCTAGTATTACCTTAAATATGCTCATGAATTTGCAAAGGCTTAATGTCAGCTTCTGGCTAATCAGAGACCTAAAGAACAAACCATAGTTAATGTCAGGTATACGCACAAAGTGATCATTAAATCTAGGGATGCCAACGTCCGTAACAGCTCAAAGCTACCGTGAATATTGTGAATATTGTGATTATTTATGACGCTCTATGGCATTAGCATCATCTAGGGGCAGATGTCTTATCTTATTTAGTGGTTGGTAATCTCAGTATTATGCTTAGTCACAGAGATAAAGCCAGATGGGGGATAAGTTAATTTTGGTGAGGTTATATTGTTTAATCTTGCCTTGTGTCAGTGGGTAGACATACGGTGAAGCTTAGGTCGTGTGATATCAAGTGGGTACATTTACCCACTTGATTTACTTAGTCATTAATTAATACGCTGGTTTGATGATTGCCGTGTTTCTTAGGTGGCAATAATAGCGCCATGGCATCATAAAACTGTTTAATTAGCTTTTAGTACTTGTACCGGCTTAATTAAGCCAAGACTTTCTTCGGCAAAACCAACACCAGCTTCATTATAAAAGTTAAATACTTTATCGACACCATAGCTTTCTAATGCCATACGTTCATCATCATAGCGCGCAATAGCGGCTATTTTACCCTGATAATTGGTGCGCTTTATTTGCGAGGTAATATTCATAATATCTTGCACTGACGGTAGGGCTAAGAGTATAAGTTCAATTTTACTGAGATCCATGCTTTCCCAAAAATCAGCATCTTCAGCATCACCTAAATAGGCCTGAATATCGTTCTCGATTAGCCATTGCACTTTATCTTTATCGGTGTCGAGGCCCCAAACTTTTTTACCAACTTGGATATTGAGTGCTTTATACGCCCCCATTCCAACACGACCCATACCAACAATAGCGATAGGTGCTTCACAGGGCTGAACAAAATTATCTTCTGCTAAACGCTTTTTACTTTCAAAACGCTTAAATTTTTCTTTGTTATTGGCAAAGTAATCATGAGCAAAGTTATAAAGAATATTGGTGATAATAAACGACAATGAAACAGCTAATGACAATATTACTAACCATTCTGACGACAACCAACCAGATTTGCTACTAAGGGCTGCGACGATCAAGCCAAATTCACTGAAGTTACTTAAGGCTAACGCGGATAAAAATGCCGTTCTACCGCGCAGATTTAACTTGACTAAAATAAAGAAGAATAACAAAAATTTAACCGGTAATAATAAAGTTAGCACTGAGGCTATGGCAAACATTTCCATAGTCGGTAGGGCGGTAAAACCTATTGATAAGAAAAAACCAATGAGAAATAGGTCTTTGAAACTGAGTAACGACTTGGTGATCTCGCTCGCCTTACTATGAGACGCTAAATACATTCCCACTAAGAGGGCGCCTAAATCGCCTTTTACATGAAATAGTTCAAATAACTCATAAGCGCCAAAGGCCAGGAAAAAACCCATCAGTGGAATAAGTTCACCATGACCCGCTTTATCGATAGCCTTATTAATATAAGGTTTTAATGGTATGAAAAGCAGTAACAAGGCAACCCATGGACTAGGAACTTTACCGGTGGCAACCACTAAAAACATCACAGCTATAACATCTTGCATAACCAATATACCCACCGCAAGCTTGCCATGACGGGTACGCATTTCGCCGTGATCTTCCATCAACTTAACAACGCATACCGTACTACTAAAACTTAGGGCAAAGACAATCAATGCCGAAGTGGCAAGATCTAAGTCGCTAATAAGCGGAATGGCAATTAATGCGATGCATTTTAATATCACTAATGTGCTCAATAACCACAACACGCTATGGCTTAAGCTACCAAACCAGACTTCGGGCTTGACTAAGTCTTTTATATTTAGTTTTAGCCCTATGGTAAATAGCATTAAGGTAATACCAATGTCAGCGAGTACGGTAACCATACTATCTGCTTGATAGCCTAAAAAATTAAGGATAAAACCAGCAGCCAAGTAACCAATGGAGGGCGGTAAAGAAATTAATTTCGTCAATAAACCACAAATAAAAGCAAACCCAATCCAGATAAATTCCATGCTACTTTAAGGCTCCATTGTCATTATTTGTTTAATTTGTTGTTCTACATATTCACTGATTATCGGCTGCGCTTGCGCGTTTGGATGAATGCCATCTGCCTGCATGAGTTCTGGATCGGTAGCAACAACCTCCATAAAAAACGGCAATAAAGTAATATTGCGCTCTTTGGCGACATCTTCAAATACTTGCTCAAACATTTTATTGTACCTTGGGCCATAATTTGGTGTGATTTTGATTTTAATCATCGATACTGTAATGTTTTTATCTTGCGCCAATTCAACCATTTGTAACAAATTATTTTTTATTAACTTAGGCGAGTAGCCGCGTAAACCGTCGTTTCCACCCAACTCAATTAACAAGTGATCGACTTTCTCGTTCGCTAAAATGCCTGCCAGCCGAGATAATCCGCCGCTCGTCGTTTCACCACTAACACTGGCATTTATTATTGTGTAAGCTTGCTTTTGCTGGGCAAGCTTTTGATTGAGTAAATGTACCCAACCTTGTGTGGGTTTCATCCCATAACTTGCGCTGATACTATCACCCAATAGTAAAATATTACGAACTGGTGTGATACTTATGCTGTTATCAACCGTATTGGTATTCGCATCTTGTGCGACTACGTAAGTTGTAGAGATAAAAAATAAGCTAATAAATAATATAAAAAGTGGATAATTTTTCATGCATTTAAATTCCGAGAGTATTCTAAGCGTTAAGAGCCTAACAAAATCAGTGCAAGTTGAAGATAAAACACTGGAGTTGCTTCAACCGCTTAATTTAACTGTTACAGCCGGTGAGTCACTTGCTATCGTTGGCTCGTCTGGCTCAGGTAAAACGACACTGTTATCAATTTTAGCAGGCCTAGACTTGCCAAGTTCCGGACAAGTGTATCTTAAAAACCAACCGTTGCACCAATTTAATGAAGAGCAACGCAGCCAAGTTCGTGCGCAACATGTCGGTTTTATTTTTCAACAATTTTTATTAATTAACAGTTTAACCGCCCTTGAAAATGTCATGTTGCCTGCCGAACTCGCTAATTTGCCTGATGCGCAAGCACGTGGCGAGGCTTTACTTAGCCAAGTTGGACTAGCGGATAGACTTGATCATTATCCTTCTCAGCTTTCTGGTGGAGAGCAGCAGCGTGTTGCGATAGCGCGGGCATTTATTTCCAAGCCAGATATTTTATTTGCTGATGAACCTACCGGTAATTTAGATAGTAAAACCGGACAGCATATTACGGACTTAATTTTTGATTTAAACGCGAAAGAAGGCACAACTTTAGTGCTAGTAACTCATGATGCAAAATTAGCAGCACGGTGTCAGCGACAAGTCGAAATGGACAGTGGTGTGTTAACTGAAAGGCTCGACGTTGCAGCTCAAACAACTCAGCATAGCCCTGAAGCTGAAACCTTAGTGCCACAAGTAGGATAACGATGAGTAACCTTAATTCAAAAGCATCTTCAATGTGGTTTGCTCAATCACTACGTTTATTGCATCACGAGCTTCGTCGCGGTGAGCTAACCATTATATTTCTTGCCATTGTACTTGCGGTTGCCACGGTATTTTCATTAACTGGATTTTCCGGCCAAATTAAACATGCCATTGTTGCCAATAGCACTAATACTATTGGGGCTGATCGTGTTTTAAGAATGTCGTCAGAGATCGACCCAAGCTTTATCAAAAAAAGCCAAGAATTATCCCTTAAGTCTGCAAGAAAAATTGAAACTGAGTCGATGGCGTTTGCTGGCGATAATATGCTACTCAGTGAGCTTGACGCCGTATCAGATACTTACCCTTTACGCGGCGAGTTAAGAATAAAAACCTCTTTGACGCAAACCGAAAGTATGGTTGCCAGTGCGCCAAAAGTGGGAAGTGTTTGGGTCGAACCGAGCGTACTCAGTCGGTTAAACGTTAATATCGGCGACACGATTGAAATTGGCTTAGCGCCACTTAAAATTGCCGGCATTGTTACTGATATCCCCGATCGTTCATATCGTGCTTTTATCGCTGGTCCAACGGTGATCCTTAATATTGCTGATATGCCAAAAACTGAGTTGATTCAGCCCGGCAGTCGCATTACCTATAAATATTTATTTGCTGGTGAAACCGATGCCATTGAAACGTTCGAAACATGGATCAAACCACAAATTAATGAATCACAGCGTTGGTATGACGCTAAAGCGGCACAAAATAGATTATCGAGAATACTCGACACGGCTGAGAAGTTTCTCTCACTGGCTAGTATGCTGGGTATTGTGTTGGCAGCGGTTGCGGTAGCGGTAGCAAGCCGGCGTTATGGTCAACGCCATCAGTCTACTGTTTCGGTATTTAAGGCACTTGGTGCGTCAATTTCGCATGTACGAAAGTTATATTGTTTACATTGGACCTTACTGAGCTGTTTAAGTATTGCAACCGGCTTAGTGGTTGGCTATGGCTTGATGTTATTGGGCGTTAATGCTATTGCTAGCTACTTATCATTAGCCGATGCGCCATTGACTTTGGTACCATTTTTAACCGCGATATTTACTGGTTTGCTGTGTGCCATAGCCTTTGCTATTCATCCTATTATGACTTTAGTGCAAAGCTCACCTTTAAATGTTATTCGTGGTTTTAGCCAGAATAAAGTTGCACGATTTGGCTGGCATCAACTGCCTCCTCTGTTGGCGTTGTTCTTGTTATTGTTTATTTTTAGTCAAGACCTCGTGATGAGCGCAGCGCTATTACTCGGCGGTATTTTTGTTTCCTTTATTTTACTGCTCTTTGGTCGAGGCTTAATGAGTGCAGGACGCAGCGTTGGCACTAAAGCCGGTAAATCATGGCATTTGGCATTAGCTAACTTAAAACGTCGTGCTAGCGAAAATAGTGTGCAACTGGTGAGTTTTACTATCGCCATTAAGTTGTTGTTATTAATTACGGTAATGAAAAGCTCAATTTTGTCGGAATGGGAACAACAATTTCCCGAAGGAACCCCTAACCATTACTTAATCAATATTAGTGAAGAGCAAATAGCGCCACTAAAACAGTTTGTTGAACAGCATGATATTGCTAATCAAGGCTTTTATCATGTTTATCGTGGCCGCTTATCGGCAATAAATGGCATAAAGACCGTTGATGAAGAAAAGGACGATAGCCAAGAGCCAAGCGAAGCAACATCTGCCAGTAAAGAAAAGCAAGCCACTAAGAAAGCTGAACAGCAAAAAAGTCGACAGGGCATGGGCCGAGAACTTGGCTTGACGTGGCGCACTGAATTACCAGAAGAAAATGAAATTATTGCGGGTCAGTGGTGGCAAGTTGACGACGATAAACCACAAGTATCCATTGAAAGTAACATAGCTGAACGTTTAGAGATTAATCTAGGTGATGACCTAACTTTTACTTTAGGCTCAGACGAATTTACTGTGCCGGTAACCAGTATTCGTCAAGTCAATTGGCAAAGTCGTCAACTAAACTTCATTATGGTTTTTAATCAAAGTGTTCTTGAGCAATTTCCGACCACGTCAATTTCAGCTTGGTCGATATCGGATCAAGACCGAGATAGGGTTTATCGCTTTATGGCTGATTTTCCTACGATTACTTTAATGGACTTTGCCGCTATTATGGAACAGCTTAATAATATTATTGAGCAAGTATCAGTGGCTATTCAGTTAATTCTTATTTTGGTAGTGCTTGCCGGTAGTTTAGTGTTAATCGCTCAAGTTCAAGCCAGTATGGAAGAGAGAGAGCGTGAACTCGCCATTTTGCGCACATTAGGCGCTAGCGGAAAATTACTGCGTAATAGCATATTGTATGAATTTGTTGCGCTCGGAGCGATAGCGGGTTTAATGGCGAGTATCGGTATGGAAATAGCGGTTTATATTCTGCAAAGCCAAGTGTTTAATATGCCTGGCAGCTTTCATTTTCAATATTGGTTGGTGGGTATTGGTGCCGGTGCCTTTTTTGTCGGTTCAATTGGTATGCTCAGTTGCTGGCGACTACTTAATTTATCTAGTGTTACTTTGATCAGACGAACCATGTGATTATGCGTTGTAAATGATAATTTTTAGCTACAATATGCGTATAATACTGGTGTGTCTGCTATCAAATCGCGTATAGTTTTAATCACTTAGATCAAATTAATTAACATTCAGGGTTTATAGAATGGGTTTACAAGGAAAGTCTGACGGCGCAGTGAAGTTTTTATTAGTGACTGCCGCATTATTTGTCGTACTTGCAGGTATTAAAACCGCTGCGACATTACTGGTGCCATTTTTATTATCAGCATTTATCGCGATTATTTGCAATCCGTTGGTCGTTAAGGCTGCGCGTTACAAAATACCAAAACCTATTGCCGTGGTTTTTGTTATTGGTATTTTTGTCTCAATTGCATTGTCACTTGCCGGCTTGGTTGGTAACTCATTAAATGAATTGTCGCAATTAATACCGGTTTATCGAGCCCAGTTACAAGAGCAATTTATTTGGCTAACTCAGCAACTTGACACCTATAACATTGTTATATCGTCTGAGTTATTAATGGAATACTTTGATCCCGGTGCCGCTATGGGGTTAGCGGCCAATATGCTCAGTGGTTTGGGTGGTGTAATGGCGAATTTATTTCTCATTATCATTACGGTGATTTTTATGCTGTTTGAAGCTTCGACGGTGTCGCATAAATTACATTTAGCGCTAGATGATCCACAAGCACGTATCAAACAAATTGATCAGTTTTTAGCCTCAGTAAATAATTACCTTGCGATAAAAACCTTAGTGAGTATTGCGACCGGTGTTTGTGTTTCGCTAATGCTCTGGGTGTTTGGCCTAGACTTTTACTTATTGTGGGGCGTGTTAGCGTTTTTACTTAATTACATTCCAAATATCGGCTCTATTATCGCTGCTGTGCCGGCAATGTCATTAGCGGTTTTACAGTTAGGGCCAGCCGCTGCAGGTTTTATTGGTTTAGGGTATTTAACCATTAACACCGTGATGGGCAATGTCGTTGAACCGCGTTATTTAGGGCGAGGTCTTGGGCTTTCAACATTAGTGGTGTTTATCTCACTAATTTTTTGGGGTTGGTTACTTGGCACTGTCGGTATGTTGTTGTCGGTGCCATTGACAATGATAATCAAAATTGCCCTAGAGAATTCAGCTGAAGGTCGCTGGTTTGCCGTGTTGTTGTCGAGTGAAGATTCGGACGGAATATCAAATGCTCAGCCTAGCGAAGTCGTGTCAGAAAACGCTTAATATTGAAATTTTTTCGATGTTAATGATTTAAAAATTGGTTATTTAGCAATAGCTACTCTGACAGTTTTCAACAAAAAAGCTGATTTAATCTTATTTTTGATTAAGTCAGCTTTTTTATTTAGATAAATTGAGTAACCGCCACTAGGTAAATTGTCCACCCATCACTAAAACAGGCAGCCAAATACAACCGGCGAAAAGTATTGAGCTGGTTAATAAAAATACGCCTGAACACAATAACGCATGAGTAACAAATACTGATGGCTTGTTTAGTTTATGGTTTACAAAAGAACGTTTAAGCGCCTGTTGCGTTAACTTGATATAAAACACGCGTGGGGAAAGCCAACGTGTTATGGGGTCAAACATCACGACTAATAACGCAAAGGCAGCCTCAATGCCTGCAGCATCGGCGATAAATAAAAATATCCCATCAAACGGAAATATTGCTATTAAAATGAGTAGCATCAAAACTTTTGTTATTTTTGGGTACTGTTTAAAAAATGCCATAACACTCCTTGTTTAGGTTTAATGGACTTACTATTGACTCAAAGTAGCTGTGTTGTGACTTTACTATCATCAGGTTTTTTTTAAAAGAAATTTATCATAGCAGCAAATTATTTTCGCATGAAAATATTTCAGCCAACTTAACTAGGGCCAGTTTCATTTATGGCGTTATTTTTCCATTCAAGCTTATCTTCTTACACTTTTTGACATTAATGGTGCCTTAACTGACATTTTCCTTACTGAACTAAACATGGGGTCAGCTTTAAACTTGCTGCATTGATATAGCTAAGGAAACAGTTTCAGGATGATTAAGCTAACGCAACAACAGATCGATAAAGATAATTTATTTTCATTGGGCAACTATTGGATCGCAGCATTATTTATGACGCTATTTTTAGCCACGTTTAATGCGTATGCATTTGAAAGCCCCAAGTTCGGTTTTTTTATTAAAAATGAAGTTAATGACGATGATCATATTTCGGGTATTGGCGCTGAAATGTGGCTAACCAATCGAGATTCAAATTTTGGCATTTCTGTTTTAACCTCCATTGGTCATGGCGATGTTACTGACCGAGATAATATCAAGCATGATTATTTAGCATGGGAAGCGGGATTGAAAGTGGGTTATTTTTCCGATGTCTTTGCCTATGCTGAAGTTGGATTTGATTTAGCTGAATTAGTACTTCAGGATCGTGATGAAGATGATAATTACCGAATATATTCTGGTGATGACGACAACGATTTTGTGGTGAGTAATCGGCGTCGTTATGATGACGCTAACAATATTGATGGTTATGTTGGCGTTGGCGCTGGAATTAAATTTGAGCACGTGCAAATTGAAGCATTTACGCGTTTAAGACAAATTGATGGTGAATATTGGAAAGCAGACAATCAAGCCTTTGCTGGCGCTAAGTTATCGTTGGTGTTTTAAACTTATCATTCGTGATTTTCTAACGCCTCTCAGCATTTTTTGATAGCCCTAAATAAAAGGGGCTTGGGTATAGTTATTGAAAGTTATAATACTCGCTAATACCGGTTAATATGTTTGTCGTAGCGACTGACGCAAGAATTAACCCCATAACCCGACTAATGACACTGGCACCACTGCTACCAATAATTTTATTAATCCAACCCGCTAATAACATTAATAAATAAGTTAATATCAGCACTGATAGCATAACGGCTGATGTTTGCACTTGTTCCCAAACGCTGTATACCGAATTTTTCGTTAACAGTACGGCTGCTAGCATGGCGCCTGGGCTGGCAATTGACGGTACGGCGAGTGGAAAAACAGCCGTGTCTTTATGAGACTGATCTAATAATCTTATTTCTTCTTCTGGCTTGCTATCGCCAAAGATCATATTTAAAGCGAAGAGGAATAGTATAATACCGCCAGATATTTGAAACGCGGGTAGCGGAATTGACAAGGCTTGTAGGACAAATTCACCGACAATGATAAAAAATAACAGTACACACATAGCAACAAAGGTTGAGAGCAAGGCAATGCGTCGTTTGGTTTTTTGATCGTATTGATCTGTTACAGCAATAAAAACTGGTACAGTGCCAATAGGGTCTATAACAGCAAAAAAAGTAATGAAAACCGCTAAAACATCGATCATTGAATACTTACTCCATAAACTTGAAAGTCAGAGAATACATGGTCTGTAAACGTTGGCAACAGCGTAAAAAAATGTAGAAAAACTGCAGTGTGCCAAAATTATATCTCGGCCTAATGTAAAAGCGGATAAGCTGAGTCGTTGCGTTTTATGATATAAATAACCTGAACTCTGGATAAGCTATGTCCGTCAATGCCACGATTTTTGCTCGTATCAGCGTTAAGCTTGCTACTAATAGCCAGCTATCAGGTACACAAACTTGCCTTGATTCACGCAAAACTTATGACATTGATAAGAGTAATATATCAATCAACTGATAGCCTAATTGTATGCCTATGAAAATAAAAGCTTTATAATTTCATTCGCATATCCATTATCCAGAGTTCAGGTTAAATAGCTTAACTAATCAGGTCTGATAGCAACGGATAATTGGCAAAATTTAACTGCTGACTATGTTTTTGCTAGCTCAACTTTAGCTTGATATTTTTTTTTAAAATAGTGGTATAAAAAGCCAGCAATACAAATATTCAAGACACAGCGTAATATCTCATCCACTGCAAAATTCAGCGTGACTAAAGAATAAACTAAATCAATGCTTGAACCTACGCCAAGTATAATGGCGATAATGATAAATATTTTTTCTAATGACATCGAGTTCGACATGTTTTATATCTAATTATTGTTAATAAAAAAGTTCGTTTAGTCGTTTGGTTTGCTATTACTAGCAATTAAATGGCTCAGTAGCCGAATCCACATCAGTGGTTAAATTGGCTTTTGACCAACTTTAAAATAACCTGTTGAAAGAAATTGTGCCGTCTCTTTGCGCTTTTTAGCAATTAAAATCGCGCCGTCATCCATAAACAAAAAGTTTTTCCAGCAGCGTTTAAACACTGCCCAAGTTGTTTCAATAACATTATTGCGAGCGCTGCAGTAATACACCACAGTATTATTGTCCCATGCTAAGTGAGCTAATATTTGCTCTGGTAAGGCGGTATCTTCGCTATCCCAAATGCCTTCCCATTTACCGTTATCAGTCCAATTTTTGCTATTTTCTGGCCAATCACCTTTTTTGAAAAAGTCAGGATGATCAACCTGTTTGCTGATATTGCTATTCCAAAGCATTTTAGCGCGACTTTCCGTCATGGGCTTTATCATGTGCTTATCACCTATCTTAATCGGTAGGCTTTTATGCTTGAATATCCAGGCATTTTTTAATTCGTCAATCGAGATGTAGTTCATGGTGTCTTCTATAAAATCTGGCTCATGGCATTATAACAAGGGTAAATGATAACTCATCAATAATTTCGACATTACTGGTTAAAATAAAAACTATGAGCGAGCTGTAATGTAATTTGTTGAGTGTTAGCAAGATATTATATCGTTTAAAGCGTTGTACATAATTATTATTGTATTAGGTAGATGCGCTTAACTTACATCATCACTGTTTAGTTTGATGGTTTTAAACATCTCACTTTGCTTATCTTGTTCTTGGCAAATGCTTAATAAGTCTTGGATGAAATAATGGAGCGCGCGACGCTCAATATTTTTAATGAGTGTTTGTTGAGTGCTATTTAACATGTGGTACATAGTCGCAGCGCCAAAATCACCAAAAATGATATTGGCGTTGGTGTCAAATAGCGTGTTATGAGCGTATAAATCGCCATGACATACCTGATTAGTATGCAAATATTCAAATACATCGGCCATTTGGTTAACTATTTTAGCAATTTCTTCAATGCTTAAGCTAAAGCCAACCGGGAAGGTGTCACGCGTGCAAGTGTCGAACGTTGGTGGTAAACCGAGATTTTTAAAATGTTCAGGTATTAAAGCCATGATTAAGGCTAAATAACCATTCTCGTTCACTTGCGCTAATGAGCTGACAATATTTTTATGCTCGCCAGTTTTTAAACATGCTTGTAATTCGTCTTCGGGGTAGCCATCACTGGTGACTGAGCCTTTAAATACCTTAACGGCAACTTCATTAGGAAACTCTGATTGCTTTTGACGCCAAGTGGCTCGTGATATAACCCCTGAAGCACCTTGTCCTAGTACATTGTGTAATCTAAAACTTGCTGCCGGTAGTGTTGGTACTGTTGCTATATTGAGCTCAGAACGACTAAAAGGGTTACCTGAAAAGGCAAATCACGCAAGTTTTGGCAAATTGAGTAACTGATCAGGGCATTGTGTTAAGTTGTTTGCCGAAATACGCACTAATTCAAGGTTCTGCGCCTGACTTAGCGTTAATGGCAGTGAGGTGAGCTTATTACCTGCTAACGCAAGCTTTTGTAATCTTGGACGTTCACCCAGTGTATCAGGTAAGGTTTCTATGCAATTATCTGTCAATATTAACCAACGCAATTTTGCTGGTAATGATTTAGCAGGCACCTGATTAATTTGGTTGGATTTAAACCCTATCATCTCAAGGTTTTCGCATCGGCCAAGTACTTCAGGCAATACAGAAAATTTATTGTTTGAGGCAAAAATTATTTTCAGCTTTTTAAGCTTAATTAACTCGTCGGGTAACGCGCTTAATTGATTGTCAGATAAATCCAAAATTTCTAAGCTATCAGCTAATGACAAAATATCTAATGGCAATGAAGTCAAGTTTTCAGATATTTTTATGCGTTTAATACCTGCTAGTTCACCAGACTTTAATTGCGATAGCGTATGCATTTATTAACCTACTATGATTAAATTTCAAGATGGTAATGGCTGAAAATATAATGGTATATTTTCAGCCATAAAAAAACCCGATAAGTTTGTTAATACAGACTTTTCGGGTTCTTTTAATGGGTTATTAACCCCTAATATGGTGCTCGCTACTGGACTCGAACCAGTGACACCTTGCATGTCATGCAAGTACTCTAACCAACTGAGCTAAGCGAGCATTTTTACTACAAACGTTGAGTAACTCAACGAGGCGCTATGTTAGCGATCTGTTTTATCAAGTGCAAGTGATTTTATTTAAAATACGATGCAACTGCTGATTAATTGTGCAGTTGTACTTGTTGCTGTTCGTTTAAGCAGCGAATAACCTGAAAAGCTTAACCATAGCAGAGTCTATAAGCTGATTTATTCGCTAATGCTATTATGCAGCTTTTTCTTCTAGGCGGTTTTGTACTACCTTTAAACGCCAAGCTAATAACACGGCAGCAACGGTTAAGCCCGATATAAAACCTACCCAAAAACCGTAAGGGCCTGTTGCTGGCATTATCCAATCAGTTAAGCCGAGTATCAAACCAACCGATAAACCGACAATCCAGTAGGAGAAAAAAGTAATATATAAAATTGATTTTGTGTCTTTATAACCACGTAAGGCACCGGCCGAAATAACCTGTATAGCGTCTGAAAACTGGAATAGCGCAGCGAGAAACATTAAGCCAGCAGCCAGTTCCAGTACTTCAGTATCAGTGGTATATATAGCGGCAATTTGTTGGCTAAATAATAAGGTCAGGGCAGCGGTCGCGACCGCAATAATTAAGCCTAATATGACGGAGTAACTACAAAGTTCTTTGGCTTTTTCTAAATTCTTATTACCCACCTCAAAGCCAACTTTTATCGTGACTGCCATGGCTAAACTTAAGGGTACCATAAACACTAAACCGGAAAAGTTGATGGCAATTTGATGACTGGCCACAATATTCGCGCCAAACGGTGCAAGAATAATAGCTACTGCGGCAAATAGGCTGACTTCGAAAAGTAATGAAAATGCGATCGGCATACCTAACGCTAAAATAATTTTAATTTCTGACCATTCCGGCCAATAGAATTTTTTAAATAATGGCGCTTGTTTTAAGTGTTTTGAAAAATAAGCGTAGGCAAACATACCAACAAACATCACCCAATAGACAATAGCCGTTGCAATGCCACAACCTGCACCGCCTAATGCAGGCATGCCGAACTCACCATAAATAAAAATATAATTCGCCGGAATGTTAATTAATAAACCTAAGATGCTAATGATCATAGTAGGGCGAGTAAAAGATAAGCCTTCAGAGTAATTACGCAATACAAGGTAAAGGCAGTAGCCTGGGCCGCCCCAGACAATGTAACCTAGGTAATCAAACATTAGCTGCTTTAACTGAGGTTCTAACGGGATTGAATCAATTAATAGTGGCGTGGCTATGTAATAAAGAATAATGATGATTATCGAAAAGAAAACCGCTATCCAAGCAGTTTGATAGCTAGCTTTGGCTACGTCATCAAATTGTTTAGCACCCGATAATTGCGAAATAATACTGGCCAGTGCCATTACTAGACCTGAAATAGTTAAAATTAATGGTAGCCACACACTGCTGGCAATCGCAACTGCGGCCATATCAGTGGCACTAACTCGACCGGCCATCACGGTATCGGCAAAACCCATTAAGTTTTGGATCAATTGAGCAATTAAAATTGGGTACGCCAATTTCATCAGGTTTTTACTATTGGAGAAAAAGCGATTAATGTTCATCAAGGCAATTATATCATTCAGTTTTTTTTGCTAAAGTAGCAATAAATAAAGTTATTATCTGGATAATATATGTTTACAGGTATAGTGCAATCACAAGCTGAAGTAATTGCGATAATTCGTAAGAATAATGCCATTAGCTTAAAAATTGGCTTGGGAAATAGTTTAATTGAACAGCTTGAAATTGGCGCGAGTGTCGCTATTAATGGCGTCTGTTTAACCGCCGTTGAATTTGGTCATTTGCGGGCAGATAAAAGTTTTATAAGTTTTGATGTTATTGATGAAACCTTGCGAGTTTCTAACCTTGCAGGCATTGAAGTAGGATCTTTAGTTAATGTAGAGCGCTCATTAAAGGTGGGTGATGAAATTGGTGGTCATATGCTTAGTGGTCATGTTCATACCCAAGCGTTGTTGGCTAAACGTATTGAAAGCGAAGATAACTGTACATTATGCTTTGACTTAGCTACGCAATATCAAAAATATATTTTCGCTAAGGGTTTTATCAGTATTAATGGCATTAGCTTAACGCTTGGTGCTGAAGTTGGCGAACAATTTTCAGTACACCTGATCCCAGAAACGTTGTCACGCACTAACTTACAACATTTATCGCTTGGCGATAAGGTCAATATTGAATTTGATCAGCAAACCATGACTATAGTACAAACGATAGAACGGATGAATTTACGCGCGTATTAATCTTAATGTAGTGATGTGTTTTTAGTGTATCTGTGCGCATAGTTTGTTGTTTAGAAAACTAGTTTATGGCGGTGATAGCTGTGCGGTTAAAGTATTCACTCATCATCACTTGCCACCGCCAGTTGAATTTTTTGACGGTATTCATCAATATGTAAATTTAAATGCATTTCCCTACAACAAGCGGGGCATTCATCGTAGTAATCTTGATCGCCAGCACTAGCGTCTAATGCAACACGAATATGGTGCCCGCAATGTGGGCATTCAATGCGTTGTTCTTTAATCTTATGGGGCATGTTGCCTCCAATTTTTACCTTAATGAGCTGTATTTTTTAGTATGGACATTTTTAGGCAAAGTGCGAACTTTGTCAGCTGAAATATGGTGATAAATGCCTGTGTTTGGATACGAACGAGGGATAGGTTAGTTATTGATTGTTGAGAGTGATTGTTTTCTTTGAAAATTAATCGATATCTGTGATCAGGTGGTTAATTTTATTTGGCACACCGTCCCATTGTTCAGCATCATCGGGAGCAGGAATAACTTCGGTGATCACTGGCCATAACTTTGCTAATTCAGCATTAAGTTCGATAAAATCTTTTTGATTTTCTGGCACTTCATCTTCTTGAAAAATAGCTTCAGCAGGACATTCAACTGGGCATAAATCGCAATCGATACATGCCTCAGGATTAATAACTAAAAAGTTGGGACCTTGGTGAAAAGCATCAGCCGGACATACCGCGACACAATCGGTGTATTTACATTGAATACAATTATCAGTAACGACAAACGCCATGCTATTTTGCTCATGTTATCTTATTGGGGTGTTAAATCGAGTAGCATTGCTGCCACGAAAGTGGTGATCATACCTAGCTTAACAACAAATTCAATTATTGTTTTTACATTGTTTTAGTATTGTTCAGGTTTAGTATTTGGTATCGCAAGTACTATCAGGTAAAATGACGAAAATTTTTACCCTAGTCTCGCTTTGGATACCTAATATGTTGCGTTTAACTAACGTCAAATTACCCCTTAATCACCAGCCTGAAGAGTTAGAGCAAGCTATTCTTGCAACATTAAATATCACTGCCGAGCAGCTAACCAGTTTTTCAATCTTCAAGCGCGGCTATGATGCCCGTAAAAAAAGCAATATTATTTTGATGTATACCTTAGATGTGGATACCACAAAAAATGCCGAGCTTATTGCTGAGCATGCTAAAAATCAAAATATTAAAGCTAGCCCAGACACAAGTTATAAATTTGTTGGCCAAGCGCCTGAAAACTTAACTGAGCGTCCTGTGGTTATTGGTATGGGGCCGTGTGGCTTGTTTGCTGGCTTACTATTAGCACAAATGGGTTTTAAGCCGATAATTCTAGAGCGTGGTAAAGAAGTACGTCAACGCACTAAGGATACCTTTGGTTTCTGGCGGAAAAAAATATTAAATACCGAATCGAATGTGCAGTTTGGTGAAGGGGGTGCAGGCACGTTTTCTGACGGCAAGCTCTACAGCCAAGTAAAAGATCCTAAACATTATAGCCGTAAGGTGTTACATGAATTTGTTGATGCCGGTGCTCCCGATGAAATATTGTATGTAAGTAAGCCGCATATCGGTACCTTTAAGCTAGTTACTATGGTTGAGCAGATGCGCGCTGAAATACACCGCCTTGGCGGTGAAGTGCGTTTTGAGCAGCGAGTTGACGATATTCATTTAAGCAAAGCTGGTGACGATAGTGAGCAGAGGCAAGTGACCGGATTAACCTTAGCAACAGGTGAAGTGATTGAAACTAGACACATTGCCTTAGCTATTGGTCATAGTGCCCGTGATACGTTTGCGATGTTGCATGAAAAAGGTGTGTTTATAAAAGCCAAACCATTTTCTGTTGGTTTTAGAATTGAGCATGAGCAATCGGTGATTGATGACGCCCGTTTTGGAGAAAATGCTGGTAATCCGATTTTAGGCGCGGCAGATTATAAGTTAGTGCACCACTGTAAAAATGGCCGTTCAGTCTACAGTTTTTGTATGTGTCCCGGCGGTACGGTAGTGGCCGCGGCATCAGAAGAAGGGCGCTTAGTGACGAATGGTATGAGCCAATACTCACGCCATGAACGAAACGCAAACAGCGCCATTGTTGTTGGAATATCGCCGGAAGATTATGATGAAAACGGCAGTAAAGACAATGTACTTGCTGGTATCGAATTTCAACGACGATTAGAAGAAACTGCCTTTAAATTGGGCGGCGAAAACTACGATGCCCCAGTGCAACTGGTGGGCGATTTTCTTGCTGGCCGTAAAAGTGGTGAACATGGCCTGGTTGAACCGTCATACAAGCCGGGTGTGAAGTATTGTGATTTAAGCGAAACATTACCTGCTTATGCTATTGAAGCCATTCGTGAAGCATTACCAGCTTTTGAGCGCAAAATAAAAGGCTTTTCGATGGCTGATGCGACATTAACTGCCGTTGAAACTCGTACCTCATCACCGATTAATATCACCCGTGATAAAGAAAGTTTAGAAAGTATCAATACCCAAGGTTTATATCCAGCAGGTGAGGGCGCCGGCTATGCTGGAGGTATTTTATCAGCAGGTATAGATGGTATTAAAGTGGCTGAAGCTATGGCACTTTCGATGCTAAAAAATTATTAACATTTTTAGGGTGATTAACCTGATGATAGGTGATTAAAGGCTTTATGATTGAGTTTGCTTTAGTGATTTTTATCTCTAAGTAAAGGCACTAACCTTAACTAATTGTTGTAAAAGTTACTTCAAGTTAGTAAAACGATTGAAAAGAAAATAAAGCCCCCCAT
Source organism: uncultured Colwellia sp. (assembly GCA_913061475.1). GTDB lineage: Bacteria > Pseudomonadota > Gammaproteobacteria > Enterobacterales > Alteromonadaceae > Cognaticolwellia. The sequence goes on from CAJXUN010000019.1 coordinate 23,993, forward strand.
ATCATTGTTGATCTTAAAGGAGTGTTCTTTGTTCATTTGGCGTAAATTAACAGTAATGTTATTTTTATTAGTACTGGCTAACACAGCTAGTGCTTTGCCGATCGCAGAAGTTTTTAATTATAACCACAGTGCCAATGAATTAGTCTTTCAAGTAGACCAGAGAAGTGCTGCTGATTTTGATAATGAAACCCCCGAGGTTTTATATAACTTACCAAGAACGAATGGTGTGAATGCGTCATTATTTGCTGCTGAAATACAGAGCACTCCTGAATACTTCTTAGTGGTTGAGTTTTTTAAAGTTAAGCTCACTGCTGGGTTATTTAAAAACTTGGCGAATCCGCCATTAATAAAACCTTGGTTTGAACAATTAAATCATCGCAATAACTCATCTCGACTTTCTGGCTGGAAAGACGGGAATTTTTTATATACATCACGTACCACCTACCACAGTTAATTCATTTCATATCATTTTATAAAATGCCAAACGACATTTTATAAGCATTAAAAATCAATTTTTCCAACACTGATAATTAATTATCAATTACTTGTCGTGCATGCTGTGCCTTAATTGAGTCATAGTAATGTGCGCTGCGTATTTATAGAGATTTTATGATGAATTCACGTAACACTAAGCCAGTTAAAAAAACTAAATGGCAAAATATTGTCATTATGTTTGTATTATTATTTATGCTTATTAGCGCTTTACCTAATTTATATTCCGATAAGCCAACCATTCACTTAACGAGTAACAATACTCACAGCGAGCTAATATCAGCTCAAGATATCAATAGTTTGTTAGTTAAGCACAAGCTAACGATTGATGAGATCCGTACATCGGCAGAAAGCACCGTTATTACCTTAGCTAATCAAGCAGAGCAACCAGCGATTGAAAAGTTATTAACTGAGCAATTTGCTGAAAATTATACCATTGAGAGTTCGATTGAAAATAACGCACCGGCCTGGCTAAAAGCGTTTCATGGCCAGCCGATAAAGCTAGGTTTAGATCTAAGTGGCGGCGTGTTATTTGTCCTTGATGTTGATACCGAACGGGCATTATTTGATAAGTTAAGTGGTATTGCTTTAGATATTAAGTCTTTAGCGGTAACGGAGCGCATTCGCTTAAGTAACGTTTCGCAGCCAAGTAACTACGCTATCAGTTTTAATTTTCAAATTTCAAAGCAAGGTGCTGTTGAAAAATTATTGACAAAAATTGCAGACACCTACCCTGAATTAAGCCAAAACAAGATTAACAACAACCAAGTTATGTTGGCATATTCATCACAAGAGCAAGTGAAGTTTCGCCAAGAAACCATGAAACAAACGCTTAAAACCATGCGGGGTCGTATTGAAGAACTCGGCATTACTGAAGCGGTGACACAAAAACAGGGCAAGAATAGGATCCGCATTGAATTACCTGGTGTTCATGATCCTGAAGCAGCAAAAAGAATTATTGGTGCTACCGCTTCATTAGACTTTTATCAATTGGCAGCAAACTCTAACGCTGTTGGTGTTATGAAAATGACTGATAAAACAGGTCGACAACTTAGCATGAATAGTCAGGCGGTTTTTTCAGGTAGCCATATAAAAAATGCCCGTTCAGGCCAAGATGAAATGGGCATGCCATTAGTTAATTTAACGTTAGATGGTGTTGGTGGCAAAAAAATGTCGATGTTTTCCAAGCAAAATATTGGCAAACCTATGGTGACAGTATTTTCTGAATTTTATCGTAACGTAAACGATGAGATGGTGAAAAAGAGTAAAGTCATTAATGTTGCCACTATTCAGCAACACTTGGGCGCACAGTTTAGCATCACCAATATGTCGAGCCTACAAGAGGCACAAGAACTTGCATTATTGTTACGTGCGGGTTCATTAACCGCACCTGTCACCATAGTTCAACAACGTAGCATTGAAGCAACACTTGGCGTAGATAATATAGATAACGGTATCAAAGCATTAACCATAGGTATCAGCATCACTTTACTGTTTATGTTTATTTATTATCGCGGTTTAGGACTTATTGCTAACGCAGCCTTGGGACTAAATTTGATCAGCTTACTGGGCTTAATGTCGTTGTTACCCGGAACGGTACTCACATTACCAGGCATTGCGGGTTTAGTACTCACTGTTGGTATGGCCGTTGATACTAATGTGCTTATTTTTGAGCGAATAAAAGAAGAGTTGAAACGGGGGCGTAAAGTACTTTCGGCGATTGAAATTGGCTACAAAAATGCATTTTCGACTATTTTAGATGCCAACATTACCACCATGATCACCGGTATTATTTTATATGCTATCGGTTATGGCGCGGTAAAAGGTTTCGCCATCATTTTATGCTTAGGTATTCTAACCAGCATGTTTACCGGTGTTTTTGTTTCGAAAGCCTTAACTAACCTAGTCATTCGTGAAAACAAGTCTCAGTTACTTGGAGTAAAATTATGAACAATCTACTTTTAAAACAACATGAACCCTTAAGTAAATTTCGTATCATCAGTTTGTATTTTTCGGCCTTACTGGTGATATTTTCTTTAGTGGGACTATTCAGTAAAGGACTTAATCTAGGTTTAGACTTTACCGGCGGCTACCTGACAGAATTCACCACACAAGAGTCACTTACACAGCAAAAAATGCAGACCTTATTAAGTTCATATTTACCTGATAGTTTTAGCTTGAAATCGGCTGAAAATGGCAGCCATTGGAGTGTTCAACAAGCGGATAACGAAACAAGCTTGAAAGGTAAAACATGGCTAAGCGACTTTTCCACGCAAAGTGATTTAACTATAACGCCACTCGATTCAATTTATATTGGTAGCCAAGTTGGCGAAGAGTTAATTAATCAAGGTGGTTTAGCACTAATCACTTCTGTAATCGTTATATTGCTGTATTTGTCGTTTAGATTTGAATGGCGTTTAGCCGCAGGCTCGGTTATTGCGCTGTGTCATGACGTTATTATCGTACTTGGGATTTTTGCTTGGTTCGATATTGCTTTTGATTTAACCATAATAGCTAGTTTACTCGCTATTATCGGTTACTCATTAAATGACTCGATTATTGTCGGCGATAAAATACGCGAAATTATGAAAAGGAATAATCAGCAAAGCATCGAGAGTATTGTTAACTTGGCGATTAAATCAACCATAGTAAGAACATTGATCACCTCAGGAACAACGCTTGCAACAATATTATCAATATGGTTTTTTGCCGGTGAGTCATTGGCGGGTTTTGCTATGGCGCTTTTTTCGGGAGTATTAGTCGGCACGCTTTCATCTATTACTATTTCCGCTACTGTGCCGCAGTTGCTAGGCCTTTGCGCTGACTATTACACGCAAAAAGAGCAAGAGCTTTGTCAGTTACCCTAAATGATTTTTAGGCTGATGTTAATGTACTTATTACTTATTACTTATTACTTATTACTTATTACTTATTACTTATTACTTAATAAGTACATTAACGCTTACTTGCCGTTGAAAAAATTGCCATGCTATTTATGGTAATTTAAGCGGAAATTTCGCCCGGCTCAGTGTAATTCTTTAATATCAATTCGACGTTTTTGTTGCCACTTGCTGTTTGGCAGTTGCTCTCGGATATTATTGAGTGTGGTCCAAATGCCATTGAGGGTCATTGGTTTAGTGATCCACTGTGGAATATTACCTCTAGGGTCAACAATAAACTGGTAACTAATGGCTATTTGGTTAATCGTAGTTGGCACTATTTGCCAATGTGCCTTAAGTACTTGCATACGAACAGCGTCTTCGGTTGCTATTACTACATCACTTGCGTCTTCTACCGATATTTCAACGCTTAAATCTTCATTTTGCCAATAACGAGAATGCACCACCATCTCACGTGCTGCAACTGGCCATAAGCCCTTAAAGCGGGTAACAAAGGTATTTTCGTTAATGGCAATTTGGCTAATGATTTTTGCAGATTCAGCATTATCGAGCCAATGATGCAGCTGTGCTAAGTCTTCAATAAAGTAAATAAAACCGGAAATACTAGAGGTCAGCTTAGCTTGAGCTTTTATTTCAATTAAGTCTTTATATGCACTGGTGCGGTAGCTCACAATTAGCTCATTGTTTTCACGCCATATATGCCATGGTTGAATGCTAGTATTTATTGCTTGGCTCGACTTTTCTGCGGGTGTTTGTATCGGTTTTTGCGTCGCCACGGCTAATGTTGAATATAAGCACAAAAAAAGAGCTAAAATAAAGCTGACTTTTCTCGTGATAAAATTTTTAACTCGCTTACTCAATATACTCGCCTTGTCCATTGCAAATTAAGGAAAATTACCCTATATTCCTGTGCTCGGTTTAACACAACGCTTATTATTTTCAGTTCATTGTGTAAGCCACTGAACGATATTATATCGAATTTAGCATTATATAGCGCCATTATGGTTAGTAATCAATGATGTTGTTATATAGTCATTAATAATACTCAAGCGGCACTTAGTGTGTGTCGCCACTGAACAAAGGAAAAATACATGCCTGTAATTACACTTCCCGATGGTAGTCAACGCACTTTTGAACAAGCTGTTTCTGTGATGGACGTTGCCCTTGATATTGGTCCTGGTTTGGCTAAAGCCACCATTGCTGGTCGTATCAACGGCGAATTAGTCGACGCTTGTGAATTAATTAAAGAAGACGCGGCTCTGCAACTTATTACCAGTAAAGATAGTGAAGGTTTAGAGATCATTCGTCACTCTTGTGCCCATTTATTAGGCCATGCTATTAAGCAATTATGGCCTAATACCAAAATGGCTATTGGTCCGACAATCGAAAACGGTTTTTATTATGATGTTGATTTAGAAGAATCAATTACCGAAGACGATCTTGTTAAACTTGAAAAGCGTATGACAGAATTAGCCCGTACCGGCTATGAAGTTATTAAAAAAACAGGCACTTGGCAAGATGCATACGATGCATTTACTGAGCGTGGTGAAAGCTACAAATTAGAAATTCTTGATGAAAACATTGATAAGTCAGATACACCTGCGCTTTATCATCATCAAGAATACATTGACATGTGTCGTGGTCCTCACGTGCCTAGCATGCGTCATTGTCATCATTTTAAATTGATGAAAGTTGCCGGCGCCTATTGGCGTGGTAATTCAGATAATAAAATGCTGCAACGTGTATACGGCACAGCATGGGCTGATAAAAAGCAGCTTAAAGCCTATATTGTGCGTTTAGCGGAAGCTGAAAAACGCGATCATCGTAAAATTGGTAAAACCTTAGATTTATTCCATTGGCAAGAAGAAGCACCAGGCATGGTGTTTTGGCATAATGATGGTTGGACGATTTATACTGAGTTAGAAAAGTTTATTCGTGAAAAATTACACGAATATGATTACGACGAAGTTAAAGCGCCCATGATGATGGACCGCAGCCTTTGGGAAAAATCAGGTCACTGGGACAAATATGCTGATGGCATGTTTACTACCGAGTCTGAAAAGCGTGAATACGCGATAAAACCAATGAACTGCCCGGGTCATGTGCAGATTTTCAACCAAGGTTTGAAATCTTACCGTGATTTACCACTACGTATTGCTGAATTTGGCTGTTGTCATCGTAATGAGCCATCGGGGTCTTTACATGGTTTAATGCGCGTTCGTGGTTTTACCCAAGATGACGCCCATATTTTCTGTATGGAATCTCAAGTGCAAGCCGAAGTAACTAAATGTATCGAAATGGTCTATGACGTTTATGGCTCATTTGGTTTTGAAGACATTATTGTTAAACTTTCGACTCGCCCTGAAAACCGTATCGGTAGTGATGAAATTTGGGACAAAGCTGAAGCCGGTTTAGCACAAGCATTAACCGACAGTAATATTAAATTTGAATATTTACCAGGTGAAGGTGCCTTCTACGGTCCAAAAATTGAATTTACCTTAATGGACTGCTTAGGTCGAGCTTGGCAATGTGGTACCGTGCAATTAGATTTTGCTTTGCCAGAGCGTTTAGGTGCAACTTACGTTGGAGAAGACAACGAAAGATACATTCCGGTGATGATCCATCGCGCAATTTTAGGATCGTTAGAGCGTTTTATTGGCATTTTAATCGAAGAGTACACGGGTAAATTTCCGACGTGGTTATCGCCAATTCAAGCAACTGTGATGAATATTACCGATAAACAGGGTCAATATTGTGAAAAAGTTGTAAAAAAACTCAAAGAAAGTGGATTTAGAGCAAAACTAGACTTGAGAAATGAGAAGATAGGCTTTAAAATCCGCGAGCATACTTTAAAGCGTGTTCCGTATTTGTTAGTCGTCGGTGATAAAGAAATGGAAGCTGGCGAAATTTCAATACGAACTCGAAGTGGTGAAGATTTAGGAACAATGTCGGTTGAAGACTTTATTGCTAAATTATCTGATGAAGTTAAGACTCGCAGATAATCATTCGATAACATAAACACGCAATATTATTATTTACCCTAAGTAAGTCAAATATAGAATTTACTTAGGAACAAGGTTCTTTGGAGGAACATGGCTATTAAAGGTGGACAACGTGGCGGGCAAAAAGAGCCAGCACATCGTTTAAATGAGTTAATCACAGGTATTGTTGGTAATGAAGTTCGTTTGATTAAATATGACGGAGAGCCTGGTGGTATCGTCACATTAGATGAAGCAATGGATCAAGCTGAAGAAGCCGGTGTAGATCTTGTTGAAATTAGCCCTACGGCTAAGCCTCCTGTGCTTCGAGTGATGGATTACGGCAAGTTTATCTACGAAAAGGCTAAAGAGCAAAAAGAACAACGTAAAAACCAGAAACAAATACAGGTAAAGGAAATTAAATTCCGACCTGGTACAGATGAAGGCGATTATCAGGTAAAACTACGCAACCTGAAGCGCTTTTTAGAAGGCGGCGACAAGGTCAAGGTAACATTACGTTTCCGTGGCCGTGAAATGGCTCACCAAGAACTAGGTTTAGAGATTTTAACTCGTGTTAAAAACGATTTAGAAGAACTAACCGTAGTCGAGTTTTTCCCTCGTAGAGCGGAAGGGCGTCAAATGGTGATGGTCTTAGCCCCTAAAAAATAGATAATACCCGGTTTGACAAGTAGCTAAATATTTTTCGAAATAGTTAGCTCACCGCTATTATCTTTTAAGCTGGTAAACAAGGCCTACAAGTAGAGTTCAACATCTTAGCTTAACCGTTAAGCGCTGAGAAACTCTCGCCTAGTTTACTTTAAATTTGGCATAACAATGCGGAGTATTAACATGCCTAAAATGAAAACCAACAAAGGTGCTGCAAAGCGCTTTAAAGCGACAGCCACAGGCTATAAATTTAAACAAGCCGGTCTTCGTCATATTTTGACTAAACGCCGTACTAAAGTTAAGCGTCATCTTCGTGCTAAATGCATGATCGCCGCTGCTGACATTAAGTCAGTTAAAAAACTTTTACGTCACGGTTAATAGGAGAGATAGAAAATGGCAAGAGTAAAACGTGGTGTACAAGCACGTGCACGTCACAAGAAGGTTCTAAAGCAAGCTAAAGGTTACTACGGTGCTCGTAGTCGCGTTTATCGCGTTGCTTTCCAAGCTGTAACTAAAGCTGGCCAATACGCATACCGTGACCGTCGTCAACGTAAGCGTCAATTCCGTCAACTTTGGATTGCTCGTATTAACGCGGCAGCTCGTCAAAATGGTTTATCTTACAGCCGTTTCATTAATGGTCTTAAAAAGGCTTCTATTGAAATAGATCGTAAGATCCTAGCTGACATCGCAGTATACGATAAAGCAGCTTTCACATTCTTAGTTGAAAAAGCGCAAGCTTCTTTAGCATAGTTTGAGATATTAGCTCTGAGATAAGGACGCCTGTAGGCGTCCTTTTCTTTTTTAATCATCCTTACTTGTTCTTTAGTTCACTTTCCGCGTTTTAAAGTACCCACTAATAGTCATTAGCTCCGTGCTTTAACCTTGAAATTAAACTAAATTCCTTCGTAATAATGTATTAAAGTAGTAAGCTTTTAATTTTAGCGAATACTATTTTATTTCCTGCTATAAATGGCAAAGATAATATTCGCTACAATTAGTTTAAATTTAATGTGAAGGTCTTATTATGAGTCTTGCTGATCAAATTTTAGCGGTAAACAATGATTTGCCTATTCGTACTGATGTTGCTGTACATAGCGGTAAAGTACGTTCAGTCTATTGGTTAACTGGAGCAGACAGTAAACGTTTGATTCAAGAAAAAGACTATGATGTTGCTCTAGATACACCGTTAGCGATTATGGTGATCAGTGATCGTATTTCAGCTTTTGATTGTATCTGGCATGGCGAAGGTGGCATGAAAGGCGTGCCTGGTAAAGGCGCAGCACTGAATGCTATTTCAAATCACTGGTTTAAGTTATTTAAAGAGCAAGGTTTAGCAGACAGTCATATTTTAGATATTCCACACCCATTCGTCTGGATTGTACAAAAAGCTAAGCCGGTGATGATTGAAGCAATATGCCGTCAATATATTACTGGCTCAATGTGGCGGGCTTACGCTAAAGGCGAACGAGAATTTTGTGGTATCAAGTTGCCAGATGGGCTTGAAAAAGACAGTAAGTTACCGACCTTATTACAAACGCCATCAACTAAAGGCATCTTGCAAGGTATTCCCGGTGTCCCAGCCGTTGATGACGTTAATATTACCCGGAAGAATATTGTCGATAATTATGCCGCGTTTAACTTCAAATCAGCTGATGATATTGCCTTATATGAAAAGCTCTTAACTGAAGGCTTTGATGTTATCTCTGCTGCGTTAGCTAACTTAGAGCAAATATTTGTTGATACTAAATTTGAATTTGGCTACGTCAAAGACCGTAACGGCAATGACAAGCTTATTTATATGGATGAAGTCGGTACACCAGATTCATCACGTATTTGGGATGGCGCGCAGTATCGGAGCGGGAATATTGTTGAAAACTCGAAAGAAGGTTTCCGCCAATTATTACTTAACCACTTCCCAGATCCTGATATATTGTTGAATAAAGACCGTATGATTGAGCGTGAAGCACTTGCTCGTAACAATGAGCTACCTGAAGCTGTGTTAATGGCGCTATCAGAAACGTACCTTAATATTGCTGAAAAAATTATTGGTAAAAAAATCGTCTTATCGACAAACCCTAAACAAGAAATTATTGACATTTTGCGCAGTGAATATCAATTGATTGATTAAACATGCCAACATAGTTTAGGTTTCTAAACAGCCTCGCAATCGCGGGGCTTTTTTATATCTGCAATAAAGCAATTCGTATTATCGATTTGACCATATCGTGGTTGTTGCGCTTTTTTGATGCGCCAATGCCGTTTTGCACTAATATTGGGCTTCTTTATTGTTTTTATGCGCTAGTTTGGTGCGTTGTTGTTTTGGGTAATGATAGGTTTTCTATTTAATGTTATGAATTTGTTGCGTTTATTACTTTGGGTATAAATGGTGCTTAGTGTAACTGAAATAATGAGATTTAAAATCCAATTGATAACAAATGCACTAAAGGTGAGCGAATGAAATTAGTCACAGCAATTATTAAACCCTTCAAGATGGATGATGTCCGTGAAGCACTAAGTGAAATTGGCATTGATGGTATGACGGTAACTGAAGTGAAAGGTTTTGGTCGCCAAAAAGGCCATACCGAGCTTTATCGTGGTGCTGAATATTCTGTGGATTTTCTGCCAAAAATTAAATTTGAAATAGCGATTAAAGATGATTTCGCTGACCGAGTTGTCGAGACCATCATTAGCTCTGCCCATACCGGAAAAATTGGCGATGGCAAAATATTTGTCACCGACATTGAAAGTGTTATACGTATTCGTACCGGTGAAACAGATGATGAGGCGATCTAATTAGCGTATTTACGTTATCGCAATATGGTAACTGTAAATCATCACACTAGCGCTTTAAGCCCAAGAATACCATGAATAAAAATAGTACCCCTAAGCATTGTAACGAAAAGCAATGCCCCCAAAAGACTAAAATTGTGGATGTAGAATGAATAAAATAATTATCACACTTTTCGCGTTGACCTTTTCTTTACCGAGTTTTGCGTTAGAGCCAGTACTCAATGGTGCTAATACCGCTTGGATATTAACCTCAACGGCGTTGGTTTTATTAATGACGCTACCCGGATTAGCCTTATTTTACGGCGGCTTAGTGCGTCGTAAAAATATCCTTTCTATTTTAATGCAATGTTTTGCTATTGCCGGAGTGTCTTCCATTTTATGGTTCATTTTAGGCTACAGCCTAGCGTTTGGTGAAGGTAATGCTTGGGTTGGTGACTTTAGTAAAGTGATGATGGTGGGAATGACCAAAGAAACACTTGCTGGCGACATTCCTGAAAGTTTGTTTATGTTATTTCAAATGACCTTTGCGGTGATTACACCCGCGTTAATTATTGGTGCATACGCTGAAAGAATGAAGTTTTCTGCGGTATTGATTTTTTCGGGTTTATGGCTATTGGTGGTTTATGCACCTGTTACTCATTGGGTTTGGGGCGGTGGTTGGTTAGCACAAATGGGCGTTTATGATTTTGCCGGTGGTATTGTTGTGCATATTACCGCAGGCGTCGCTGCCTTAGTTGCTGCTGTAGTGCTAGGTCCGCGTCATGGTTTTCCACGAACACCTATGTTGCCACATAACCTAACTATGACAGTAACTGGTGCTGGTATGTTGTGGGTAGGCTGGTTTGGTTTTAACGGTGGTAGTGCATTGGCCGCCAATGGTGATGCCGCTATGGCAATGTTAGTAACGCACCTGTCGGCATCCGCTGGAGCATTAACTTGGGCAGCAATTGAGTGGAAGAAATTCGGTAAAGCCAGTGTCCTAGGTGCGGTAACGGGTATGGTTGCAGGTTTAGGTACTATTACACCAGCATCCGGCTTTGTTGGACCCGGTGGCGCTTTAATTATTGGCGTTTCAGCCGGCATCGTTTGCTTTTATTCAACGGTTTATATTAAACAAAAACTGAAAATTGACGACTCATTAGATGTTTTCCCCGTGCATGGTATTGGCGGCATATTGGGTACGTTGTTAGCAGGTGTTTTTGCCTCAACTGAATTAGGTGCATTTAGTGGTTTTGGTTACGCCGAAGGTATTAGTAGTATGTTGGGCCAAGTTACCGTACAGCTAATCGGTATTGGATCGACAATTCTTTATACGGCTGTTGTCTCTTATTTATTATTTAAATTAGTCGCGTTAATGACGAAAGGCTTGCGGGTTTCAAAAGAGCAAGAAGTCACTGGGCTAGATTTAATTGAACATGATGAAGTGGGTTATAACCTCTAGAGCAAAAGCGACTATAATGCTTTAGCAATATAATACACTCTATAGTTAATGGTTTCAGTATTTGAGGTCTTTTTATCAATATACCTTACACGACTGCGAGCTAAATCAATTAAAAGGCACCAGATTTTATCTATAAATTGTTGGGGCGTTTATTCACGTGACTGTTAATGGTTGCGTGCAATTAAACTCATTAAATCTATTTATTTAGTTGAGCTTTTTTGCATTATTTACATTTGCGACCGAGAATAAAGTAATGATAATAAAAATAATATGGATGAGTTAAGTGCCCGAAGAAAAAAGTGTTTCGAATGAACGGTGCATGAAAGATGAACTCAAAGGCTCAAAGACACAATTGCTTTTTATTATGGTATTGATATTTGCAGTTACATTCTGGCATAGCTATTCAACCATTAATGTTCACCGGGATTATCAAATATCTTTAATGGATTCAGTCAGTAATCGAGTTATCGATGAAGTTGAATATCATTTTTTACAGTTGCGTCTTGAGATTAATGAGTTTCAATGGCGCCATCAAGCACTGTTTTTAGAGTTACAACGTCAGGGTAGTGATGCCAATAAAGATGATTATATGGAGTTACTTAACTTGCTACGTAGCGAAATTAAAGGTGTTCGCTTGTTCTCATTTATTGATGCTAGTGGTAAAGGGCTTTTTGAGCATATCACTGGCGACTTTCTTCCCGATTGTAAAGAAGAAATACACACCACGATTAGTCAATCCTCGCAAGAAAACTTGTTCTTTCACCGTACAGCGTCGAGTGCACACTATGATTTGCTAGAGCCGCTAATTGGTGCAAAAGAGTCGATGTTTCTGTTTGTTGCCTTTAATCCTCAGCATTTTCAGGCGTTATTAACGCGCCATAGACTTCCGCAGCAAGATTTGTTTTTACTGAGAAAAGATACCATAGGTAAAGTTGAATTGGCTGTCTCGGGTGATAAAGAGTCATCATTGAACGATATTGTGATGAGTGAATCTGAAGTTAATCAATTCTCTTTCTTAAAGGCCATCCCAAGAACACGGTGGAATGTTGCTATTCGTTTACAAGAAAAATATAACGAAAAACTAATCAATGAAAACTACTTTCGGTCTTTTTTAATTTGGGCGTTTATTTCATGTGTTCTTATTATTGGTCATATTTCGAAGCGTCGTCGCAGTATTCGTCAGATTGAGGTGTTACAACAACTAGCGTTTGTTGAGTCACACGATACCTTGACAGGACTGATGAACCGGAATGCCGTGTTGGGTTATTACGAAAAAATTAAAAACAAGTTCAACGCTGGGCAAGGTATTGCGCTGATGGTTGACCTCGATAAATTTCAGATGTTTAACAATTCACTTGGTTTCTCAAAAGGTGATCTTTGTTTGCGTATTGTTAGTCAGTCATTGCAGACAGATTTGCCTCAATCGGCTATCTTTTCACGGATTAGTAATGATCAGTTTGTTGTTCTGTTAGCGGATATTGACCATGCTTATGCTGGGCAAATAGCTGAGTTATTAAGAAAAAATGTCCAAAACGTTGATTTCTCCTCAATATCAGAAGATATATCAATGACTTGTTGTGTTGGTGTTGTCGCACTAAATTCAGATTTTGTTGATGGTGAGCATATGATGAGCTCATTAGTGTTATCGATTCAACTGGCAAAATATAAAGGCGGCAATAATATCCAGCACTACCTAAGCGATGACCCTGACCTTTTGCGTCATGCACAGGAGATGAGTATATTTAAAACCGTCAAGTGTGCATTGTCAGAAAATAAGTTTATGTTATACCGACAAGAGTTAAGGAAGTCCTCTACCGATACAGCACAAAAAGTTTATGAAGTGCTATTGAGAATGACCGATGAAGGCGGGAATATGATCAGCCCGGCGTTATTTATTCCTATTGCTGAGCAGCACAGCTTAGCGGTAGAGCTCGATAAATGGGTTATTAGTCGTACACTTCATCAAATTAGCGTTGAGGGAAGTCGCGATCATTATTGTATTAATTTATCAGGACAAACCTTAGCAGATAAAACTATGTTAGCCTTTGTTCGAGATAAAATTAGAGAATTTAATATCACAACCAGTGCTATTACGTTTGAAATTACCGAGACATTTGCGATAACCCACTTAGAATCAGCTATTCATTTTATTAGTGAAATCACCTCGCTTGGCTGTCGATTTGCTTTAGATGATTTTGGTAGTGGACTCTCATCATTTAGTTATTTACAGCAATTACCCGTCCAAAAATTAAAAATAGATGGAATTTTTATTAAAGATATCAGCAACAATACACGTAACCAAGCGTTTGTCAGTACTATGGTCAATTTAGCTAAATCTATGGAGATGGAAACGGTAGCTGAGTTTGTAGAGACCGAAAGTGACTACCAGATGTTAAGCACTTTAGGGTTAGATTATTTTCAAGGCTATTACTTTCATAAACCTGAGCCGTGGGTAAAGTAATACCAATTATATAATGCTTTAATCTATTTCCTGTCGTTTTTTGTGCTTAGCTAACCCTTGTTTTGAGCAAGATGACTGGAAATTTTGTGCTGTTTATAAACTTATCATTAGATTGCTTTAAGTTTTTGTTGAAAAACGCAGATTTAACCTACTTTCTCGACAATTTTTTGTGTAAAATCATTCACCATTTTATTAATCAAAAAAGTCTAGCTAAAGGTCAATGTTGACCGATGTTAATGCCCTGTATTTACGCCATAAAAATATAGGCGCTTTGAACACGCTTTAGAGGAACTCATGAATTTAGACGATATTATATTGCAGGCAGAACAAGCGATTGCTGCGGCAACTGATCCTGCTGAACTTGACCAAGTACGTGTTAACTTCTTAGGGAAAAAAGGTTTGTTCACCGAACAAATGAAAGGCCTGAGCAAGTTGCCAAAAGAAGAAAAACCCAAAGCGGGTCAAGTGATTAACATCGCTAAACAGCAAGTGCAAAAGCTACTAACTGAACGTGGCGAACTATTGCGTGCAGAAGTTATCAAGCAACAACTAGCTGCTGAATCTATTGACGTTACATTGCCAGGTCGTGGTGATGAATTAGGCGGCTTACACCCAGTAACTCGTACAATTGAACGTATTGAGAGTTTTTTTGGTGATTTAGGTTTCTCTGTTAAGCAAGGTCCAGAAGTTGAAGATGACTTTCATAACTTCGATGCCTTGAATATTCCTGAGCATCATCCTGCGCGTCAAGACCATGATACTTTTTACTTTAACCCTAAGTTAGTGTTACGTACACAAACCTCGGGTGTGCAAATTCGCACCATGGAAAAAGAACAACCGCCGTTACGTATTATTTCTCCGGGCAAAGTTTATCGTAACGATTACGACCAAACACATACGCCGATGTTCCATCAAGTGGAAGGTTTAATGGTTGATAAGGATGTAAGCTTTACGCACTTAAAAGGTGTTTTGCATGACTTCTTACATCACTTTTTTGAAGAAGAAGTAGAAATACGTTTTCGCCCGTCTTACTTCCCATTTACAGAGCCATCAGCTGAAGTTGATATTATGGGCAAAAATGGCAAGTGGTTAGAAGTATTAGGCTGTGGCATGGTACATCCGAATGTCCTGCGTAGCGTCGGTATCGACCCTGAAGTGTATACCGGTTTTGCTTTTGGTATGGGTGTTGAACGCTTAACCATGTTGCGTTACGGCGTAAATGACTTACGTTCATTCTTTGAAAATGATCTTCGCTTCTTAAAACAGTTCAAGTAGGAAAGCCATATAATGAAATTTAGTGAATCTTGGTTACGTGAGTGGGTAAATCCTGCTATATCTTCAGATGAATTAGCTCATCAAATTACCATGGCTGGCCTTGAAGTTGATGCGGTAGAGCCTGTTGCTGGTAAATTTAGTGGTGTATTGATTGGTGAAGTGGTTGAGTGTGGTCCGCACCCTGATGCGGACAAATTACAAGTAACAAAAATTAATTTAGGTCCTGATTTCAATGACGGCGAGTTAGTCGACATTGTTTGTGGTGCTAAAAACTGTCGTCTGGGTTTAAAAGTTGCGGTTGCCACTGTTGGCGCGGTATTACCGGGTGATTTTAAAATTAAGAAGGCAAAACTACGTGGTGTACCGTCACACGGTATGTTGTGTAGTGAGTCAGAAATTGGTTTATCTGATAGCGCTGATGGCATTATGGAGCTTGCACAAGATGCTCCTTTAGGCATGTGTGTTCGCGAATATCTTGATCTTAACGATGTAACTATTGACGTTGACTTAACGGCTAACCGAGGTGATTGTTTAGGCCTTAAAGGCTTAGCACGTGAAGTAGGTGTACTAAACAGTTTAAGTGTTACTGAGCCTGTCATTACAGCCGCAGTACCAAGCATTGATGATACCCTTGCTATTACCTTGTCAGCAGCACAAGCCTGTCCGCGTTATTTAGGCCGGGTAATTAAAAATATTGATGTTAGTGCACAAACACCATTATGGATGGTGGAGAAACTTCGCCGTTGTGGCACACGTTCAATCGACCCTGTAGTTGATGTTACTAACTACGTGTTATTAGAGCAAGGTCATCCAATGCATGCCTTTGATTTAGCAGCTATTGATGGCGGCATTAATGTACGCTATGCAACGGAAGGTGAAACCTTAGTATTGCTTGATGAAAATGAAGTCAAACTTTCAGCAGAAACCTTAGTTATTGCCGATGATGCAAAAGCATTGGCTATGGCCGGTATTTTTGGCGGCTTAGCATCAGGCGTTACTGGTGAATCTAATGCTATCTTTTTAGAAAGCGCTTTTTTCGCGCCATTAGCTATTTTAGGTAAAGCACGTCAGTACGGTTTACATACCGATGCATCACACCGTTATGAGCGTGGTATTGACCCACAATTACAACGCGATGCCATGGAGCGAGCGACTGCTTTATTGCTAGAAATTGTTGGTGGTGAGGCCGGTCCTATTGTTGAAGCCGTATCACAAGAGAATATTCCAGCTGAAAAAACAGTAAGCTTGCGACGTGCTAAACTTGACAGTCGTATTGGTCATCATATTGATGATGCAACGGTAACTAACATTTTAACCCGTTTAGGTTTTAGTGTAAGTGAAACCGGTGACAAAGCAGAAAAAGTATGGACCGTTGTGGTTCCGGCTTATCGTTTTGATATCAGTATTGAAGTAGACTTGATTGAAGAAGTCGCACGTATTTTTGGTTACAACAATATTCCAAATGTTTCGCCAAAAGCTACGTTAGCTATGCGTGAGCAAAAAGAAGCAGTACTACCGGTAAGTAAGTTACGTAACGTTTTAGTTAATCGTGGCTACCAAGAAGCTATCACTTATAGTTTTGTTGACCCGAAAGTACAAGCACAGCTTCACCCGGGTCAAGCAACCATGACTTTACCGCACCCAATTTCGTCAGAAATGTCAGAGATGCGGGTAAGTTTATGGACCGGATTATTGCAATCGGTTATTTATAATCAAAATCGCCAACAGGGCCGTGTACGTTTATTTGAAACCGGTTTACGCTTTATCCCTGACGAAAGCGTGGAAAATGGCGTGCGTCAAGACAATATGATCGCGGGTATTTTAAGTGGTCAACGTAGTGAAGAACATTGGGATATCGAGAAAGCAGCAACAGATTTTTATGATATTAAAGCTGATGTTGAAGCTATACTTGGTTTAACAAGTAACGAAAGTGCTTTTGTTTTCTCAAAGGCAGAAGTTGATGCTTTACATCCAGGACAAACGGCTGCTATTCATAATAATGGTGTGCTTGTGGGTCATGTTGGTGCCTTACATCCTGAATTAGAAAGAAAATTAGGCCTAAACGGTCGAACATTAGTTTTTGAACTTTTATTAACTGAAATTTGTACGCAAAATATACCGCAAGCGCGCGATATATCTCGCTTTCCGGCCAATAGACGCGATATAGCTGTGGTTGTTGAAGATCAAGTAAGTGCAAATAATGTCCTACAACTTATTGAAAAGGTTGGCGGAAATTATTTAGTTGATCTAAACTTGTTCGATGTATACCGAGGTAATGGTATTGAATCTGGTTTTAAGAGCTTAGCAATAGCAATGACATTGCAAGATAATAATAAAACTTTAGAAGAAAAGGATATCACTGACGTAGTTGACCGAGTGGTTGATACATTGAAAACTGAACTAAATGCATCTCTGAGGGATTAAATAATGGCGCTAACAAAAGCAGAAGTAGCAGAACATTTATTTGAAAAAGTTGGGCTTAGTAAGCGCGACGCAAAAGATATGGTTGAAGTGTTTTTCGAAGAAATTCGTGAAACGTTAGAAAGCGGCGAGCAAGTGAAATTGTCTGGTTTTGGTAATTTTGACCTGCGGGTTAAAAGTGAACGCCCAGGACGTAACCCTAAAACCGGTGAAGATATTCCAATTTCAGCACGTAAAGTGGTGACATTTCGCCCAGGTCAAAAACTTAAAAGTCGCGTCGAAGACGGCAACGGCGAATAAGTTAGCAAGTCAGTTTTGCATTAGTACTTTATGATAAAGGCTGCTTAGGCGGCCTTTTTTATTGCCATTTTTTGATGATTTAAGCTCAAGTTTGTATAGTTTGCTTGTTCTTAAATGGATATTTGACGGCAGTAACGGCTAGGGCTTTTAATATTAATGCGCCAATTGCCAGTGTGCCACCGGTGGCAATGGCGTTTAGCTCAAGGGGAATCGCCATTGAAAAATGCTCTGCGGTGCCACCGGCAATTTCTTTATCTAAATGCCAGATAAATTGATAAACACTTTGCAGGTAATCTGATTGATTAATTTGCGCTAAATGCTCTGATAAGTAGTCAACACGGTGTGACAAACGCTCAATCAACTCACCGGTACTGATAATAGATGCTTCGCTATTGTCTTTATAACGGGTGATCATGGTCACTATGCTGCCATCAAAGTGTTGTTGGGCGATCACTTCAAACTGTCCTAATTGTGATTGAGCCTCAGCTAAATGACCCGCGAGACGCTGTTGATATTGCTGCATAAACTCTGGTATTTGTACGCCGAGTATAAAAGTGGCCGTGAAAAAGCAACGATCAATAATGTTATTAATTAAGCCAAGCATAGTCGTGAATTACTGTATTAGAAGATTCTCTTCACGTTAGCATAACTGTAAAAAAAGTGCATAAGTCAATGAACCTTTGTTAAGGGACCAGCCATGAAAAATAAATATTTTTCAGACCTAATACACTATCGATGTTAATATGCTATGAAGTAAATTCGCTATACTTTTCCTTAACGTTAATTGGAATTCCCCAACCCTATGCGCAGATCCTCTCATCAGCACGAACAAGAAGTTACCACCTTTAATTGGCGTGTTATTAAACTGTTATTACCCTATCTACTTGAATTTAAAACGCGCATATTTTTCGCCTTAGCCTGTTTGGTGCTAACAAAAGTTGCCAGCGTATATTTACCTTTTATTCTTAAAGATATTGTTGATGTGTTAGATACTCAACAGGAGAATCGGGTTTATTTAGTGCCTTTTGCCTTAGTGGCGGCTTATGGGCTCGTTAGATTAACTATCGTTATATTTGCTGAAATTCGCGATACCTTGTTTGGACGAGTTACCGAGCGTGCAATCCGTAGAATTGGTTTAAAAGTTTTTCAGCATCTGCATAAATTGGATTTAGACTTTCACTTAAACCGGCAAACTGGAGGCCTATCGAGAGATATTGATCGCGGTACCTCAGGTATTAACTTTTTAATGCGCTTTATGATTTTTAATATCATTCCAACGCTGATCGAAATTGTCATGGTGGTTGGTATTTTATTGGTCAATTATGGTATTTGGTTTGCGCTAATTACGTTATCTTCTATCGTGCTGTATGTTGGTTACTCTGTTTTTGCAACCGATTGGCGTACCCGATTTATACGAGAGGCTAATAAGGCCGACTCTTCCAGTAATACCCGAGCTATCGACAGCTTACTTAATTACGAAACGGTTAAATACTTTACTAACGAAGCATATGAAGCAAAAGCTTATGATGAGCAGTTGGCTACTTGGGAACAGGCAAAAATGAAGAATCGTTTGTCTTTATTTGCCCTAAATGGCGGACAGGCGATTATTATTTCGTGTTCAATGACGGCAATGTTGGCACTTGCAGCCTATCAAGTTACTTATGAAAAAATGACCTTAGGAGACTTTGTGTTAATTAATGCCTTTATGATGCAACTTTTCATTCCTTTGAATTTTTTAGGGTTTGTTTATCGTGAAATTAAAGGTTCACTGGCTAATATTGAACATATGTTTGAATTGATGCTGAAGAAACCTAAGGTGGAAGATGATGACGATGCCAGTGTTTTGGCTTTATCTCAGGCTGAGATAAAATTTGAAGGTGTATCGTTTGCTTACGATGTAAAACGTCCGATTATAAAAAATATAACCTTCACGATTAAGTCAGGACAAAAGGTTGCGGTGGTTGGTGAAAGTGGCTCTGGAAAGTCGACCTTAGTTAAGCTCTTATTTAGATTTTATGATTGTGACAGTGGCCAAATAACTATTGATGGAGAAAATATTAGTCATGTAACACAGCACTCTTTACGAAAAAATATCGGTATTGTACCGCAAGATACTGTGTTATTTAACGACACACTTTTTGCCAATGTGCATTACGGTGAGCCTAATGCCGATGAAGCAAAAGTTAATCATGCTTTTCAAATGGCTCATTTAGCTGATTTTGTTAGTCGATTGCCTGACGGCATGGAAACCATCGTCGGTGAGCGTGGCTTAAAATTATCTGGCGGCGAGAAACAACGAGTCGCAATTGCTCGTACTATTTTGAAAAATCCTCGCATACTAGTCTTCGATGAAGCAACTTCTTCACTCGATAGCCAATCAGAGCAAGCGATATTAGCCGCAATCAAAGAAGTGGCGGCGCATAGAACCAGTTTAGTTATTGCCCACCGACTATCGACTATCGTCGACGCCGACAACATTATTGTCATGCAGCAAGGTGAGATAGTAGAGCAAGGTACGCATCAGAATTTACTCGTTAAAAAAGGCCATTATTTTACCATGTGGCAGTTGCAGCAAAGTACTCAGAACTAATGTAAATAACTTAATAATAAAAAGTAAAATGTTTATATGAAAAAAACACCTGAAATTGAACACACCAAACTATGGTTAGAGCAAGTTATCATCGGACTTAACTTTTGTCCTTTTGCTAAGAAAGAGTTTGTTAATCAAACAATTCATTATCACTTAAGTGTTGAAGCACAGTTAAAATCTGCGCTTACTGAATTGTTAGAACAGTGCCGTTACTTGCAAGCACACGGTGCCGTTGAAACCAGTTTACTCATTTATGGCGAGGGTTTTAGAGATTTTAATCGATTTTTAGATTTGGTTGATTATGCTAATGATTTAATTGTTGAACAGGGTTTTGAAGGTACTTTCCAAATTGCGACTTTTCATCCTGAGTATTGTTTTGCCGACGAAAATTATGACGATGCGAGTAATTTTACTAATCGTTCTCCTTATCCAACCTTGCATTTAATCCGTGAAGAAAGCATGGAAAAAGTGTTAAAGGTTTATAAAAATCCAGAGGATATTCCAGAAAACAATATTGCCTTGGCAAATAAGAAAGGCGCGAGCTATTTTAAAACTTTGTTAGCGAAGATTAAAAACAGCGGCTAATCTAGACGAAATTATTGCTATGATATCTAAACGCTTACTTTTCATTCAAGCGTATTTGTCTAATTTCAATAACTTTTTTTGCTTGTTCACACAGACCTTGAAATTACGATATACTGACGACAATTAAGAGATGATAAACGTTAATAATACGTTTACTAATGAGGTAATGTTTTTTGTGGAAAAAGATCCTGTTGTAAAAGTTGGTGGTAGTGTCGAAGAAGCTATTAAAGGCGAATATACGCTAGATGTTGTCGCGATATTAAAAGAATCATGGCAAATAACGTTAAAGTCACGCATGGCGATTAACCTAGGGCTATTGGGGTGTTTAATGATTGGCACCTTAGTTTGTATGTTGGTTGCTAGCCAATTAGGCGGAATCGAAGTAGCGATTAAAGATCAACAATCTGCGACCTTAATTAATATTATTGTTACGCTCGTTGTTTACCCATTTATGGTTGGTGTAGAAATGATGGGGGTTTTTCATTCCGTTGGTTTGAAAACGCGACCACAACTAATTTTTGCCTTTTTAAAACGCGGTAGCTGGGTTGCGGTTTGTGCTTTACTATCCTCGACGTTGGTTACCATAGGGTTAACGTTATTTGTTTTACCTGGGATATTTTTAGCGGTGGCGTTATCGTTAGCATTGCCTTTAGTGGTTGAAAAGCAAATGTCTCCACTAAAAGCAATTTCAGTTAGTCTTCAAGCGACGCGTTTTCAATGGTTTAAAATCTTTGCACTCTACGTGATATTGTCACTGATTGTCATGATAGCTGCTTTGCCAGTGATAGCTGCAGGCGCATCAGAGTTAGGTTTTGTTGCCTTTGCCGTATTTCTGTTTTGTTTAGCGTACATAGTGCCGTTGTTCTATAACGTAAAAGGCGTTTTATATCGGGAGATATTTGGCTTGCACATGCAAACATCTGCTGACCAAACTAGCACAATAAGTGACACCTTTTCTGCCTAATATGCGCGATTACTTTGCAATTTTTGCTTTGCTAATCATACTCAACATAATTGCTTAAGGAGCCATTGGCCTGATGAGATTTAATAAACAGCATTTGATAGCTTTGGCATTTTTTTCCTTGCTTGGTATTGGTTTAATCGCACCGTTTACCTTCTTAGTATTTGAGCAGGATACGCCGGATGAAGCGGCTGTGTCAGTGCCGGAAGTTGAGGACGTTATAAAAAAAGTTGAGCAACCGCTGCACGACGTAGACTTACCCAATTTTGCTAAAATTCGTGATGTGAAAGAGAAAAAACGCCGCTTCTTCTCTTTTATTAAACCCGCGGTACTTGCTGAAAACAAAAAAATATTAGCTGCACGTGATGAAGTTGAGCGTTTAATTGGGCAATTAACTTTAGAGCAACCATTCACTGAGGAAGAGCATGCCTTTGTCGCTAATCTAATTAAAAAATATAAAGTCAGTAAAAAGTTCTCATTGTTAAGACAATTATATGAATTGCAGCTTAAAGTGGATATTATTCCGCCAGCACTGGTTTTAGTGCAAGCGGCGAACGAATCGGCTTGGGGAACGTCCCGTTTTGCAAGAATAGGGTTGAATTTCTTTGGCGTTTGGTGCTTTAAAGAAGGGTGCGGCATGGTGCCGAGTAGTCGTAACAATGGTGCCAATCATGAAGTCGCTGCCTATAGCTCTGTTAAAGCCGGTGTAGCGCGTTATTTACATAATATTAATACCCATCATGCTTATAGTGTTTTTAGAACTATTCGCGGGCAATTACGTGAACAGAATCAACCCTTAATTCCAGAAATTCTCGCAACAGGGTTAACTTCCTATTCTGAGCGTGGTGCTGATTATGTTTTGGAGTTAACCGAGATGATCAGGCACAATCGCAAGTACTTAAAAGTTAAACCACCGACACTAGAGGCAACCGAAGAAGCCCGTTAGTGAGGATGATTAATATTTTTAAGCTACGGTAATTAATGTGCTTACTTTATCTCAACGATGTGTAGCATGTCAGCACTGTTTACTTTAAGGGTATTATCTTTGGCAGGTGTTGATTGAGTAAAGGTTTCTTGATCAAAAGCCGTATCACCACCATCAATAATGCCTGAATTGGAATCTATGGCTTTAAAGTCAAAAAGTTCGCTGTCGCATAAATGCGAAGGTACAACGTTTTGTATTGCAGTAAACATTGACTCGATACGGCCGGGGTGGTTTTTATCCCAATCCTGCAACATAGCTTTAATATTTTGTCGTTGTAAATTAGGTTGCGAACCGCATAAGTTACAAGGAATAATAGGGAATTGCTTTAGTGCGGCGTATTGGATAAGTTCCTGTTCTTTACAAAATGCCAATGGTCGAATAACGACATGCTCGCCATTGTCAGAAACTAATTTAGCCGGCATTGATTTAAGCTTGCCACCATAAAACATATTAAGCATTAAGGTCTCAACCATATCATCACGATGGTGTCCTAGTGCTACTTTAGTGGCACCCAATGCTTTAGCAGCTTTATATAATAAAGCTCGGCGTAAACGCGAGCATAAACTACAAGTGGTTTTTCCTTCAGGGATTTTTTCTTTTACGATGGCATAGGTGTCTTCTTCAACAATTTGATAAGCGACACCAAGTGATTCGAGGTAATTAGGTAATATGTGCTCAGGAAAGCCGGGTTGCTTTTGGTCAAGGTTTACGGCAACCAGATCAAAATGAATCGGGGCCGACTCTTTTAAACGCATCAAAATCTCAAGCATGGCATAGCTGTCTTTACCGCCAGACAAGCAGACCATAATTTTATCACCGTCTTCAATCATATTATATTGGGCAATAGCTTGACCAACATGACGACGTAAACGTTTTTCGAGTTTATGTAATTGCGTTTGTTGGCTCGTTGTAAGGGGCGACTTTAAATCTGCGCTCATAAGTAATTCCTGATAAATTGCGGCGCGTAGTATAGCCCAAACGACTAGATGAAAAAAGATGAAAAAAAGTTGAACAAGGAAAATTATTACCTATGTTCAACTTCACGTGACATGTGTTTAATTTTTTCAGTTTATTCAACGTCAAGCGGGGAAATATAACCGTCAGGTTTTAGCGCTAATACATCACAGTTTAGTCGATCAATAACATGCTCTGCTGTGTTACCAATAAGCGCAGCAGATAAGCCGGTACGACCAATAGTGCCCAAGATAACGAGTTCAGCATCTAATTGATTTGCCACACTCTGGATAACATCTTCCGGCAACCCTTCTTTAATGTGCGTATTTTCTTGAGCAATATTAAATGCCTGCGCATGTTCTACCATCGCTTTTTTATGATGCTCTAACATGGCGTTATTGTAATCACTGGCATTAAATTCAGGAATTTCAATGGCAATATTTACTGGAGTGCCAGGGAATGAATTAACTAAATGTAAGTTGGCTTTCATTACTTTTGTTAGCTGTTTCGCTTCGGCAGTAATTTTGTCGTTAAGTGAATTATGCTCTTCTTCATCACTACCAATGTTCAACGCTGCAACAATATTTCCGTTGTCGGGCCATAAATGTTCTTTAACGAGTAAAACAGGGCATGGACATTTACGTAAAATATGCCAATCGGTAGGGGTAAAAATAACAGATTTAAGTTTGTCGTGTTGATGCGTACCCTTAATGACAATATCATAGCCATTTTTTAATACTTGATTAATGATTTGTTCAAAAGGGCGGTTATGCCAAACTACTTGGCAATCAATGTTGAGTTTGGCATTGTTGGGTGCGGTAATATTAAGCTCTGATATAATTGCCCCTAACCATTGGGTTCTATCATTAATCACAGACTGACGCATCGCATCGCGCTCATCACTTGACAGCATGGTGGTCATTTCATAAGAAAAATCATATATGGTCAAAAATGCGGTAATACTAGCGCCTGTTTTACGTGCTAGCTCAATGGCACGCTTTAATGCTTTTTGATCTTCTGTTGTGGGGTCAACAACTGCGAGTATTTTTTGATACTTTTCCATAGCTAATTCCTTTATCGATTGCCTACTGTATTAATAACCATAGTCTACTTTGTAGCAATAATAGTTGTTTTAAATCAAATTATTATCTTATCAAATATAATACCAAGTGAACTCATTAGCAAACCGATAATATTACTATGTAGATAAAATATATAACGATAAGTGTCGTGAAGCTATGAGGTAAATAGGGCAGAAAGCCAATAATATATGTTGTCTATGACTAGGAGCCTTTCTTAGTGTTGGGAGTGATTTATTAAAAACTATTATTCACAAAATCTGCAATATCACACTAAGCACGGTGTGATATTGCTAAATTAAGAGGCTAATATAGAGTGATAAAACCTAGGGTATTATAGCGCAGCGCACTCTTTTAATTTATCCATATTTAGAATGGTAATTAACTTACCATCAACTTGAATTAAGCCGTTTTTATGAAAACGGTTAAGCAAGCGGCTAATAGTTTCTACCGTTAAACCAATATAGTTTCCAATATCGCTACGGGTCATCGACAAACGAAACTCCGATGCGGATAAACCGCGTGCATGGTAACGAATACTCAGTGTACTAATAAAGGTGGCTAAGCGCTGTTCAGCATTTTTGCGATTAAGTAAGGTTAGCATTTCTTGATCTTCTCGAATTTCTGTACTCATCATACGCAAAATTTGTTTTTTTAATTTTGGCATGCTGTTAGATAAGCTATCGAGGGTATTATAAGGAATTTCACAGACCATTGAGGTTTCTAATGCTTTCGCAAAACTTGGGTGCTCAGTTTCTGCAATGGCATCAAAACCGAGTAAATCACCAGCTAAATGAAAGCCAGTAATTTGTTCTTCGCCCTGTTCATTAACCGTGTAGGTTTTAAAAGTACCCGAGCGGATAGCATAAAGAGCGTGCATGGGCTGGCCGTCACTAAATATTTGTTCACCCTTATGAATTGGTCGTTTACGGTCGATAATATTATCTAAGGTATCTAACTCTTTGTCATTAAGAGAAAATGGTAAACATAGTTCGCTAATACTACAGTTTTGGCAGTGAATATGTTGCTGGCCAGTACATGATTTATTACTCATAAAACCCTATAGTGCTTTGACTTTTTAATGAAATTTATCATATTTGAAGTGTTATATATATGCAATCAGTATAGTGTAAAAGCCATATAAGATCACCAATATTGCCGCCAATTTCCTGAATAAAGTATGATTCAATAATGTCTTAACACTTATTGTACCTAGTGACACTGATAAAAGTGCCGGTAAAGTGCCAAGGCCAAAGAAGAACATGATCAAGGCGCCGTTAATAG
The DNA here is from genome assembly GCA_913061475.1 of uncultured Colwellia sp. Classification (GTDB taxonomy): domain Bacteria; phylum Pseudomonadota; class Gammaproteobacteria; order Enterobacterales; family Alteromonadaceae; genus Cognaticolwellia. Next base: position 50,155 of record CAJXUN010000019.1, read on the forward strand.
TATCGGCGCTTGCTAATGCCCAAGTTAAGGTTGAATAGACTAAGCCGCACGGCAACCAACCCCAAAGCGCGCCTAATGCGAATGCACTTTGAATATTTTTGATGGGAATGAATTTTTTAGTTCTTGGTGATACATAACGCCAAATTCCCTTGCCTAAACGTTCTACATGACTTAACCACATTAGCCATTGCCCCAAATATAAGCCCAGTAAGATAAGAAAAATGCCCGCAATTGTTTTTAGTAAGGATACCGGCAGGCCGATATTTTTAGCGGCCATAGAGCTAGTGAGTGCAACTAGCGCGCCAATAAGGCTATAAGACGCTATTCTGCCAAAGTTATAAGCAAAAACAATTGCGTATTTTTTTTGCTGCGCGGTATTTGATATTGCGGTGGTAAGCATCGTACTAATGCCGCCACACATCACCACACAATGGCCTGAGCCTAATAAGCCAATAATAAACGCTGAGAAAAAATCGAGACTCATGTTGTTACTTTTTGACCGATGATTTTACGTGTTCTTGCGTTTTCGATCTTTCATATGAAATTTCCTTTTCACCTGCCGAATTATGGCTATTGTCATTAATGTGCTTGTCAGCATCATCATCAAAAAGGATACTCATACCTTGCTTGTCTAAGTCATCAAACTGCTCAGTTTTAACCGCCCAAAAAAACAAATAAATGCCAATGGCAGTCAGTAATACGGCGATCGGAATTAATACATAAATGATGCTCATTTTTTCAATAACCTTAAAGAATTACTAACGACCAATATTGAACTGGCAGACATGCCAACGACAGCCATATATGGCGCGATATGCCCCATAACGGCTAAAGGCAATACCACAGCATTATAACCAAATGCCCATAGATAGTTTTGTTTTATAATGCTTGCTGTACGCTCAGATACTTGCCGTAATGTTTGCACGCCATTAAGCTTGTTATTGAGCAAGATGACATCAGCACCATTTTTAGCAATATCTGTTCCGCTGCCCATAGCGATTGATAAATGTGCGGCGCCAAGTACGGGCGAGTCGTTTACGCCATCACCTATCATAGCGACGTTATGAGTGGCTTGCTGGTGTTTAATCGCATTAACTTTATCTTGTGCGGACAAATTTGCTTGCACGCTATTGAGCTTAAGCTCTGCTTGTAACTTATTGCAACCTTGCAGGTGATCGCCAGACAACATAGCGGTGATAATTTTTTCATGATGTAGAAACTCAATCAATTGCTTAGCGCTATCTCGTAAGCCATCATGGAGATAAAATTCCGCGACTAAGTTGTGTTCCTGCATTAATACGCACTGTGCACTGTGAGACGCGCCATCACTATCATTAAGTAGCCATGAACTCTTACCGATACTATAATGTAAATTATCGACTTTACCTGAAATACCCGCACCTGGAGCAACAATAACCTGTGTTGCGATATGGTTAAAATTACGAAAAGGACTAAACGCTTTTGCTAACGGATGGGCAGAATGAGCCTCGAGCGCTGCGGCAATAGCTAGTGCATTATTTTGTCCATCTTGGCTGGAAAAATCACCGTAAGTTTTGACTTCAGAAATGGTGAATTCACCAGTGGTTAATGTGCCGGTTTTATCAAAAGCTACGGCATCAATTACTGGCATCGTTTCTAATACGTGCGCAGATTTTATCAATATTCCTTCGCGATTAAGTCGCGTGGTGGCGCAAGTTAGTGCGGTTGGTGTAGCTAATGATAGCGCGCAAGGACAAGTTACCACCAAAACCGATAAGGTGATCCAAAAGGCTTCTTCGGGTTGATGTTGCGACCAATAGATAGCCGTAAGTGTTGCAACAAAAAGAATTAAGGCGACAAAATATTGCGCTATTTTATCAGACAATTTTGCCAATTTAGGTTTATGGCTTTGAGCATTTTCACTTAAGCGAATTAATTGGCTTAAAAATGACTCTTGATTATTGTGCTTAACTCTTGCCGTCAAGTTTCCATCACCATTGATGGTGCCAGCAAAAATATCATCAAGCTCGGTTTTTTGCAGAGGTAATTGCTCACCAGACAGCATAGCTTCATTGATTTGGCTGCGACCGGTCAATATTTCACTGTCAGCAGGTATGGTTTCACCTGGTTTTATTAAAATAATATCGTCGGTTTTTAAATGTGTGGCGGCGATAAAGCTTTCAATGCCATTTTCAACTTTAGTCGCGGTCATAGGCATTAGTTTTAATAGATTTGCCGAGACATCAGCGGCACGGGTTCGCGCTCTGAATTCAAGAAACTTTCCAATTAGCAATAAAAAAGTAAACATTGAAACCGATTCGAAATACACTTCACCTTGCTGCGTAAACGTTGCCCATGTACTGGCCAAAAAGGCAAGGCTGATGGCGATAGATACCGGTACATCCATTGAAAGTTGTCGAGCTTTTAATGCAAAAAAGGCACTTTTATAAAACGGGAATGCACCATAAGTAACAATAGGTACCGTTAAGAAGAAACTGGCCCAGCGCAGGTAAACCAGTGTGTGCTCTGCCATATCAGCAAAGGCACCAAAATATAAACCAAAAGCGATCATCATCACTTGCATCATTAAAATGCCCGAGATGCCTAAGCGCCTAATAAAACTCTTTGCCTGTTTTTTATTTGCCTCTTCCGCGGTACTCGCTTTAAAGGGTAGGGCGTGATAACCGATTTTATCGATTAAGCTGAAGATTTCACTAAGTTTTATCTGATTTTCTTGCCATTGTACCGTAGCTCTTTGTGTGGTGGCATTGACATTTATTTTATTAATACCTTTAAATTTACTCACTTGCATTTCAATTAGCCAAGCACATGCTGAGCAACTTATGCCTTCAATGGTTAATATGGTTTCCTTGAAACCATCATGGTAATAAGCAAACTCATTTTGTAAGTTTTCATCATCAAGTATTTTATTACGTTGTAATTGTTCGGGGACAAGTATTTCCCCTTTATTAGCGTGTGCACTACGAAAGCGGTAATAGTCTGTTAAATTGTTCTCAACAATGGTATCTGCCACAGCCTGACAACCTATACAGCACATAGGTTGGCTTTTATTTTCTATTTCTATATGTAAATCAATACCATTGGGTACAGGCTCACCACAATGAAAACAATTTATGCTCATTAAAATAGGCTCACTAATTTGCTACAGCTGGGTTCGGTACTATGTCAATAAAACTTGATTGTGGTAACGTGATCACTGATTGAATTTTCCAATGATTTTCAAATGGACTGATGGTGACACGCCATTTACCGGATACATCTTGGTCAGGTTCAAAATGGTGGGTGAAGTTACCATTACCATCAGCGGTTAAAGCTAAATAGAAATCTCTATCTGCTAATGTTGGATGATAAAAATTAACATTTAATAATGGAAATTCTTTTTCGATACCGGTTGGACGAATGATTAACTGATCATCAATGAGTTTCAAGCCAAAACGCATACCTAACTTTTGCGCTTGTTTAATCTTTCCTAACTCGATATTTATCGCTTTGCCTTTTTTATAATAATCACCAACAACCAGGGGGTCTGGATCTGTATTGGCAATAATAAATGTGGCAATGCCGGCAACCACTGCGGTAAAAGGCAATATAAATACAAGCCATGCCCAAGGCTCTTGATACCAAGATGTTTTCATTAAATATGCTTCTTTGCTGAGAATGCCCATATTATACGTCTATTCTTAGTGGGTAACTATCAAAACGTATTAATAAAATGTGCTTAAGTGTATTGCGTATGTAAAAAAAAACCTTGATGAATGTTACACCAAGGTTTTGTTTTTAATATAGATTGTTAGTGACTATTTTTGTGACAAGCTATAAACATAGGCGCTGATGACGTGAACTTTTTGTTCACCCAGGATTTTATCCCAAGCAGGCATTACGCCGGCACGACCATTTGCTATTGATGTTTCAACAGCACGTTGTGAGCCACCATATAACCAAACGTTGTCGGTTAGGTTAGGCGCACCCAATGGAATGCCCATTTCTACACTGCCTTTACCTTCTGCGCCATGACAAGCTGCACACATAGCAAACTTAACTTTACCCGCTTCAGCCGCTGTTGCATCAACTTCACGACCACTTAAGCTAAGCACAAAGGCAGCCACTTCTTTAACTCCTTGCTCACCACCTAACGCTGCACTCCAAGCCATCATGCCGTTTGCCTTACGGCCATCCATAATACTTGCTTTGATCATTTCCGGTGAACCACCGTATAACCAATCTTTGTCGGTTAAATTAGGAAAGCCTGTTGTGCCACGAGCATCAGAGCCGTGACATTGTGAACAGTTTTGTAAAAATAGACGCTGGCCTACTTTTAATGCTTCCTCATTTCCGGCTAAAGCTTCGATACTTTGAGCAGCATACGCTTCAAAGATAGGGCCGTATTTTTCATCAGCCGCTGAAACTTCGCGATCGTACTGAACCAACATGCCAGTTTCTTTCGCCAAAGCTGATTTTTCTTTAGACTCAGCAAGGTTCAATATACCTTGGTTAGAGCTTTGCCAACCGGAAAGACCATTCCAACCACCAAGACCATAAACCGCAATATAACCAAAGCCCCAAATAATGGTTAATAAGAAGAAATTACTCCACCATTTTGGTAGTGGATTGTTTAATTCTTCAATGCCATCAAAGGTATGTCCCATAGATTCACCTTCAGGAACACCTGCAAAGTTCTTTAAGCACATACGTAGTAATAGATAACAACCTATCAATGTGCCAAGGGTTAGAACTGATACCCAAATAGTCCAGAAGCTAGACATTATTAGTCTCCTGCTTGTTATTTTTATCGTTGTGTTTTATTTCTACTTTTTCTTCGAAAATCGAATTTGCCGCATCATCAAACGCTGACTTGCGTTTTTTTGAATATGACCAAACCACAATGACAATAAATAATGCCAATATTAAGAGGGCAATTAATCCCCTAAGAGTGCCGTAATCCATCATCATTATTTCAACGCATGACCGAGAGATTGCAAATATGCAATTAATGCATCCATTTCTGTTTTGCCTTTAACTGCTTTTTTTGCACCAGCAATTTCAGCTTCAGAATAAAGTGGAATAGCATTACCTTGCTCGTCTTTATGGCTACGATTACGGGTTAAGAAGTTAAATGTTGATAACTTTTTCGCTGTTAATTCACCATCAAGCGTATTTTCAGCTAACCATTTAAACGAAGGCATATTTGATTCAGGTACAACCGAACGAGGGTCAAGTAAATGCGCACGATGCCAATCGTCGCTATAACGACCGCCAACACGCGCTAAATCAGGACCTGTACGTTTTGAACCCCATAAGAATGGATGTTCCCATACATGTTCCCCGGCAACTGAATAATGGCCATAGCGTTCTGTTTCCGCACGGAAAGGACGGATCATTTGGCTATGACAAACATTACAACTCTCACGGATGTAAACATCACGTCCTTCCATTTCTAAAGCGGTGTAAGGGCGCAAGTCATCAACTGGGGTTGTAGTGGCTTTTTGAAAGAAAAGCGGTGTTATTTCAACTAATCCACCGATGCTGATCGCAAGAATGGTAAAGATGAAGAATAAGCCAACGTGCTTTTCAACTTTTTCGTGTTTGTTGGTCATGGTCGGGCTCCTTAAGCTACGTCAACAGGCTTAAGACTTCCGTCTTTAGCACGAATGGTTTTGAACATGTTGTAAGCCATTAGAATAAAACCAGCTACCACTAATACACCACCAACAAAGCGGATAAAGTAGAATGGTTTTGAAGCAATTAGACTTTCAACAAAACTGTAGGTTAAGGTACCGTCAGTATTTACCGCTCTCCACATTAACCCTTGCATTACACCCGAAATCCACATCGCAACAATATATAAAATAATGCCGGCGGTATGCATCCAAAAATGAATGTTGATTAAACGAATACTGTACATGCGGCCTTGATTAAATAGCACAGGGATTAAGTGATACATAGCACCAATTGATACCATGGCAACCCAACCTAGCGCACCTGAATGAACATGACCAATAGTCCAATCGGTGTAATGAGAAAGCGCGTTTACTGATTTTATTGCCATCATTGGACCTTCAAACGTAGACATACCGTAGAAAGATAAAGAAACAATTAAGAAGCGTAAAATTGGATCATGACGTAATTTATGCCATGCGCCTGAAAGTGTCATAATACCGTTAATCATACCACCCCAAGATGGTAAAAATAACACGATTGACATCACCATACCCACTGACTGAGCCCAATCAGGCAATGCCGTGTAATGTAAATGATGAGGACCAGCCCAAATGTATAACGATACCAATGCCCAGAAATGGACAATAGACAAACGGTAAGAATAAACAGGACGCTCAGCTTGTTTTGGTACGAAGTAATACATCATACCCAAGAAACCCGCTGTTAATAAGAAACCTACTGCGTTATGTCCGTACCACCACTGCATCATGGCATCGATAGCACCAGAGTAGATGGAGTAGGATTTCATCATGGAAACAGGAATAACCATACTGTTGCCGATATGTAGTACCGCAACGGTGAGAATGAAGCCACCAAAAAACCAGTTAGCAACATAAATATGTGAGGTTTTACGCTTAACTAAGGTACCAAAAAATACAATAGCGTAACTCACCCACACAACAGCAATTAAAATATCAATCGGCCACTCTAGCTCTGCGTACTCTTTGCTTGATGTATAACCCAGTGGTAAAGTTATCACAGCAAGAACGATAACCGCTTGCCAACCCCAGAAGGTAAAAGCCGCTAATTTGCCCCCAAACAGGGTGGTTTTACACGTACGCTGAACAACATAATATGAAGTAGCAAAGAGTGCACTGGTACCAAAAGCAAAAATTACCGCATTGGTATGCAGCGGACGAAGACGAGAATAGGTTAACCAAGGTGTTTCAAAGTTTAATGCAGGCCAAATTAATTGTGCTGCAATAAGAACTCCTACTAGTGTACCAACGATCCCCCAAATAACTGTCATTACGGTGAATTGACGCACCACATTGAAGTTATAGGACGGATGATCTAGCGTTGTTGTCATTTTTATTGTTCCGTTACTAGGTTATATTTTGCAATTTTAGATAAAAAACATGCTTTTTCATGAAAAAATGCTGAGAAGCCGTGATAAATGTCACACTCTGTTGCGAGTTGTTTCAAAATCAGTGTAATTTTACCTTTCGCCTATGGCATAAATCAACCGCAAAGCTTGATTTAAATCAACAAAAAAATTGCTTTGGCTGTAATATCCTTCGATAAGTTAATCGCCAAGTTAAAAATAATTGTTTTGAAGAGAAAAGGTTACTATTAAAAGTAGGCTAATTTAGCTAAAACAGCGAGTTAACTTACGACAATAAATTATACAGCAATTACCTCGTAAATAATGAACGTCGACTGCTAATTATTTTATAATTATAAGTGTGATGAGCTAATTAACTGTAGGCGATACTTTTTAAGCCAACTAAATCTAAAATTTCAAGATTTTTCGCATGAATGGATAATAAACCTTTGTGTTGGAATTTAGAGAATATTCGACTGAGTGTTTCTCGGCGAAAACCCAAGTGATTGGCAATAACATCTCGACCCACCGGCAAATGTAATTTTGTTTCACTGTCTTGGTATTGGGCATTACGTTTTACCATATTGAGAATAAATGCCGCTAATAAGCTCTCGGCGGTATGCTTGGCGACAACAGAAGTGAATTCTTCACGTAACATTGAATTTTGCTTACTTAACAAAGATATTAAGTTGAGTTGTAACTCAGGCATAAGTTTGCCACATGCATTAAGTTCGGCTAAATCAATTTTACAAACGCTGGTATTACCGACGGCTACAGCATTATAGTTATAATGCTTGGTATGTATTGCGTCCTCGCCAATCAATTCTCCAGGAAAGCGAAACCCAATAACTTTCTCTCTACGTTCAGGGGATGTTTCAGTTAATTTAAAACTACCTGAACAAACGGCATATATGGCATCGGCATTTTCATTTTCTTGAAAAAGTGGCGCAGAAATATTGACAATATTACGTTTAGATAAATAACTGTCCATGATCGATACTTCTGTTTTACCTGCTTTCAACGGTAGACATATAGGTTGCATCGAGCAATTATCGCAGTCTATGTATTTAGTGTTAGGTTGTTTAACTTTAATGCATGTTGTCATTTCGTTGCCTACTATCACTTAAAATGTAGTTGAATGTGAAGAATTAAATAGGAGCTAAGTATAGCCAAGGCAAACTAAAGGAGCTTTGTTTCAAATCAAACGTAAGGGCTAAAAAAGTGATAATTATCACTAGGGTCTGTATTATGTCTGGCAAATAACTTATCCGTTCTCCTTTTATGATAAATAGCAATAAAACCGTGTATGTGTTTTTATTTTTAGCGTTAACAGCCTTATTAAGTGCGTGTAATGACGACGATGGTCAATTGAACCAGGCAAATGTTCAAAATACGGTTGCGATGCAGTGTCTTGAATTTCAAAGCCAGTGTCAGTTTGATGTAGCCGATGGTCATGTGGACGTATTGTTTGACGTTAATAAAATTGTTGCCGAGCATGCCTTTAATATTTCAGTTAATTACCGTGGCGTTAATAATATTAAAGCGGTTAACGGTTATATGGAAGGCGTCGATATGTTCATGGGTAAAATACCGTTATTCTTAGAGCCTCACATTGGTTTAGACGACATAACGATTAATGAAGTGACTAGTTCGAAGGCACAAGCCCTTGAAAATGAAAAACCAATAGGTGAAGCTCAAAAACAGATATATCGTGGTGAGTTGTTAGTGGGCAGTTGCTCGGCTGGGCAAATGACCTGGAAAATTTGGTTAACCTTAACCACAGCGGATGATCAGAGTAATACAATAATGTTAACTGTCGTAAGTTATCGTCAATAACTTGTACTAAATAAACCTAAGTATTTGATATTACTAGCAGTAGCTTGAGCTATCCAGTGAAAATTAATTAACTGCTTGCTAGCCAAATAGCGACCAAAATCATCAAGCTTCCAGATATTTTATTGAGTAATTGCACATTATTACGTTGCGTTAACACCTTGCCGATGGTTTTACCGCCTGTGGCGTAAATAGTCATACAAATAAATTCAGATACTAATATAACAGCAACTAAAATAACTAATTGTGGCGCTAGCGGCAAAGCTTGGCTGATAAATGGCGGTAATAGCGAAATCATAAATGCCCAACCTTTAGGGTTAGCAATCGCGGTAAAAAAACCTTGTTGAAATAAACTACGCTTTTTGATGGTTTTTTGGCATTGTGCTGAACTCGTGACCAGCTCACCTTTAGCGCGCCACATGTTAATGCCCACATAGGCGAGATATAACGCACCCAGTATTTTAAATGCTTGAAATAATTCTGGAAATTTAGTCATTATTGTAGCGACGCCGAGCACCGAGGCAATAGCTACAGTGGCAACACCCAGCAACTCGCCATACATCATCCAAAACGTTTTCCTTACACCAATAGTAATGCCTAAGCTCATAGCGAGTGTCATGCACATGCCTGGTGTTAAGCTAACAATAAAAAATGTTGGAATAAAAAGACTCAGTAGGGCGATATCAATCAAAGGAGTTTTACCTAAGTGTTAATGAGCAAGGGATTTATCGATTTCTAGCGCTATATTATCTGATCGAAGGCTATAGCGTAATAAAAATTTACTTTCTTAAGTTTGCCTTAAGAAAGTAAAGTTACTTTAGTGGTGGATGTATCTGGAAAACAACAATGATCAAAGCGCTAAATATGATAAAACCCATCGATAAAAGAAATATAGGTAAAAGGTTTATATACTTTTTTTTCACGCTTGTGTTGAGCTTTAGCATACAAGCTGAAAGCCTAAAGCAATCACAAATAGCGTTGCAAGCAATGCTCGCGCAACACCAAGGTAAGGTTGTTTATCTTGATTTTTGGGCCTCTTGGTGTGTGCCATGTCGAAGATCATTTCCTTGGATGAATAAAATGCAACAGCAATACCATGAACAAGGCTTTGCTGTGATCAGTGTTAACCTTGATGCAGATGAAAGCTTAGCCAAAGCTTTTTTAGTCAGTAACGTGGCAAAATTTCCGGTGATTTACGATGCTAAAGGTCATATCGCAAAACACTTTAAAATAAAGGGTATGCCAAGCAGCATGCTCATTGACCGCACAGGTAAAATACGACAAAACCACAGCGGTTTTTTCACCCATAAAGTTAAAAGTTATGAAGCTGAAATTGTTTCATTGTTAAAGCAATAATAAGGAAAGGGTTATGAGTGTTTTATATTACAGGCCTCATCGTACAAGTCTATTCAAGTATTCAGTCATATCTTTAGCCATTACGTTGGCAAGTGGTTGCTCTTCATTAGGTGTGCAACCTTGGGAACGTGACTTATTAGCAAAAGATGAAATGGCATTAACATCATCGCCTTTAGATGCTGCGCTCGACGATCATATCTATTTTAGTAAAGAGGCATCAAGTGGTGGTAAAAGCTTTGGTGGTGGAGGTTGTGGATGCAATTAATTAACAAAAAGACACCGGTGAATATTAAAGCTGCACTGACAATCGCTACCTCCGCTTTATTAGGTACTGTATCGGTTGCAGGTCACACCCAAGAATCGCAAAAAGTGGTTGAAGAATCTTCTTGGGATTTTGACACCGCATTTTTGTATTACAGTGAAAGTGATCGTGTATCGGCAGCTGAAGCGATTATCAATGCAAAAAAAACCTTTGAAAATGATCAAGTGCTTAACCTTAAGTTAACTATAGATTCATTAACCGGGGCCTCAGCCAATGGCGCAACGGCGCAGCCTAATGTCCAAACATTTACTCGACCTTCGGGTAAGGGCAGTTATCAAACGCAAGCCAATGCCACACCACTAGATGATACGTTTAAAGATACTCGCGTGCAGCTTAATGCGCAGTGGACTCAGCCGTTAGCCCAAAATTATACCGGCAGTGCTGGCGTGCATATTTCAAAAGAGTATGACTATTTATCACTTGGTCTTAATGGCAATCTTGCCTATGATTTTAACAACAAAAATTCAACATTTTCAGTTGGCTTAAGCTATTTTCAAGACACATTTGAACCTGAAGGTGGCATTCCTGTTGCTTTTGCTTCAATGCCATTGGCCTATGGTAGTGAAGAAATAGATAGCGGAAGTAAAGAAGCGTTTGATGCGACACGCCGAACGGATAGCGATGACAAAACTACCGCAGATATTATGCTGGGTTTCACGCAAGTGATAAACCGTAGAATGTTAATGCAGTTTAATTACTCTTACTCCAAGGTTGATGGTTACCTGAGTGATCCATTCAAAGTGCTGAGTTTGGTTGATGATAATGGTATTGCACAAGACTATCGATATGAAAATCGCCCCGATAGCCGTGTTAAGCAAAGTTTATTTGCTCAAACTAAATACCATTTTGAGCAAAATGTTGTTGATGTTTCCTATCGCTATATGTGGGATGACTGGAAATTAGATTCACATACCATAGATTCCAAGCTGCGTATTCCATTGTCTAATACTAGCTATATTGAACCACATATACGCTTTTATCAGCAAACTGCCGCTAATTTTTACCAGCCGTTCTTAAGTCAATCGCAAGAAATTCCTGAATTTGCTAGTGCAGATTATCGTATTGGAGAAATGAGTGCATACACAGTAGGGCTAAAATATGGTGTGAAACTGAGCGACGGTAATGATTTATCTTTTAGGTTGGAGTATTATCGACAAGACCCTAAAGATGCCGGTCATCAAGCACCTGGTGCACTTAAAAATGTTGATCTATATGAAAGTGTTGACGCCATTATTGCACAAGTAAGTTATTCATTTTAAATACTTATATGTAGAAGTGCGCAGAACAGGTTGATAATCTTAATCGTAGTTATATAAGCAATAAGGCATGACTTGAATAAACAGCCTATTAGAAATGTTGAGCTACTCACTACTGATGATGGCCATTGTATTCGTTTTGATGCTATGGCTAGCCCTTGTGAAGTGATCGTCGCCAGTAAAGACTATCAGCTTGCCCAAACGTTGGGTAAGCTGATAGCAGACGAAGTTTGGCGCATCGAAGATAAATATTCGCGTTATAAAACAAACAGCGTCTGCTCAGCGATTAATAAGAGTAACGGGCAAGCGTTAGTAATAGATCACGAAAGCTATTTATTATTAAACTTTGCTGATACGTGTTATCAGCTTAGTGATGGTGTCTTTGATATAACCTCTGGGGTATTGCGACACGTTTGGCAATTTGATGGTAGCGATAGTATTCCGTGTGATGCTGCAGTACAACAGACCTTAGTCAATATCGGATGGCATAAAATTAGCTTTAATGAGCAACAAATTGTCATGCCTAAGCATATGGAATTAGATTTTGGTGGTATTGGTAAAGAGTATGCCGTTGACCGAGCGTTGCTTATTGCTAATGAATTTACTGAACTGCCGGTATTAGTTAATTTGGGGGGAGATTTGGCTGCGAATAAACCTCGAGAGCCAAATTTACCTTGGCAAGTAGGCATTGAGCACCCAGGTTTTGTTGACCGTAAGCCAATGGTGGTGAGTTTACTTAAAGGTGCATTAGCCACCAGTGGTGATGCTAAGCGTTTTTTGTTAAAAGATAATGTGCGTTATAGCCATATTTTAAATGCTAAAACGGGGTGGCCGGTGCTGCAGGCGCCTCGTTCTATTACAGTTGCCGCGCCACAATGTATTCAAGCCGGTATATTAGCCACGTTAGCCTTAATGAAAGGAGAGCAGGCAGAAAGCTTTTTAGCCGAACAAGAGATTAAATTTTGGGCGATTCGTTAATGAGCTCTTAAATCTATTCCAGTTTTTTTAAGTGCTATAAAAGCAAAGCGTGCTTTTTAGCACGCCTTGTCGCAGTAAATAAATAGCCTGATTAAATCTTATTCTTGATAGAAGCCAATGTGTTGATGAAAACGCACGGTTAACTCTTCTTTATCGTTAATATATTCGAGTTTTTGAGCAATGCTTTGTAAGGCATGCTCTATTTGAATTAAAAACTTACCAAAGCCATGACTGGTTTTATCTTGTTCACTAGCAACAAAAACAAATTGGACATTATCAACTAATTGATCTGCAGCCCATTTGCAAATGTATCCACCACTGGTATTTTTCGGGTTATAGCCCAACATGAACAGTTCACCATTGGCAATGGTATTTTCATCGTCACTACGGCGAACAATAGGTACCAGGCCATTGGCAATAACAGCGCCATTATTTAACTGATGTTTCTTAGCTGCGCTAATAAAAGCATCGGCAATATAATTATAAAGCGGACTGTAGTTTTCACCTTCACTATGATCAAGCTCGACAAGATTACGCAAACGGCGGTTAATTGGCATATCAACAATAGCGTAAGTCAATTCATCCGTATTGTGGGGCAATGAAATATCGTCAGCCGCATAGCGGTTAGAAATACTTCGTAACTTATGCACTTGATTACCCTCTATGCCTTTATCTTTAGCAAATAAATCATAAGTTAAATGCTGATGATCACTGATGCGAACGTCTTGTGTCGACATGCCGGTTTGTTCGGTAAACTTGCTAATAGCCTGAACGACTTTTTGATGAAATATAGCTGAGTTGTGTCTAACATCATCGCCATTCGATAAAAAGACTAAATGTATCTTACTGGCTTGTTTGCTTGCATCAAAATAAGCATTTTGGCTGCAATGGTAGCGAGAGTTATATAAAAATAGAATTTGTTGCTTGGTTTGAGCGGTCAATTTTTCAGGACTAAAGCGGATACGGGTAAATTTATCATTAGCGACAAACTGACCGCTTTCAATATCAAGTTCTTCATTAATTTTAAAAAATAGTGCAGAGAGTTTCTTATAAAAAGCTAAAAAAGGTTGTTGATTGCTATGATCAATCGGACCGGAAATTTTTTCTATCAATTGCTCGGTAATATTAAATTTAGCCAGTAGATATTGGTTTTCACGTGCTGACGATGGAATGTAAACTTTGTGTTGAGCGCTTCTTGTACGAGAGATTGGCATAACAATTAACCTATTGATTAAAAACGTTGGCATGGTAGCAGCAATAATCACTAGCAAATATGATTTATATCAAAGACTAAATGAGTTTTTTTCGGCAATGCATAAATAAGAATTAACAAAGTGATAAAACGCATATATCTAGCGTTTTATCGCTAATACCGTTAATCTACGAGAGTCTAAATTCACCCCCAAAAAACAATTAATTTGGTGAATAAATTATAGGAGAATTGAGTTGAGTTATATTCGAGAAAAACGCCAGCAATTACTTATGAGTGCGGGAGCCTTGTTAGTGTCGATGAGTGCCTATGCACATGATAATTTTAATGAAGCTTATCAATCGTTTGATATTGATGCTATTAAGGCAGATGTTAAAACATTATCTTCAGATAAGTTTGCTGGCCGTGAACCATCAACGGCAGGCGAAACCTTAACAACTAACCTGCTAATTTCGCAATTTAAAAAATTGGGCTTAGCGCCAGGAAATGGCAATAGTTACCTGCAAGCTGTGCCAATGAATAGCATTGTTAGTGAACCTGTTACTCACTTGAAAATTGCGGATATCGCATTTGAGTTTCCAAAAAACTATGTCGCAAGTTCACGTCAAACACGTGAAGAAATTAACCTCAATAACTCTGAATTAGTATTTGTCGGGTACGGTATAACTGCGCCTGAATATCAGTGGGATGATTATAAAAACGTTGATGTAAAAGGAAAAACGGTTGTCATTTTGGTTAATGATCCTGGCTATGCCAGTCAAAATGCTGAATTGTTTGATGGCAATACCATGACCTATTATGGCCGTTGGACTTATAAGTATGAAGAAGCGGCCCGCCAAGGTGCAGCTGGCGCAATTATCGTTCATGAAACTAAACCCGCGAGTTACGGGTGGAATGTTATCGAAAGTAGCTGGACCGGTGCACAATATCATTTGCCGGCAAAAGAAGTTAACGAACCGATTGTTGACGTTGAAATGTGGATCAGCACTGAAAAAGCCCATGAGTTGATGGCAAAAGCGGGTTTAGATTTTAAACAATTAAAATCACAAGCGTTATCGAAAAACTTTCAAGCAGTGCCACTTAAACTAACTGCTGATATTAAGGTCAAAAACACTATTACTGACTCAGTATCAAATAACGTTGTCGCAACGATTGTTGGAACTAAACGCCCTGACGAACACGTCATTTATATGGGGCATTGGGATCACTTAGGTTCAACCGTGATTGACGGTAAAAAAGTTATTTTCAATGGCGCACATGATAATGCAACCGGTACCGCGGGTTTAATGCATATTGCGAAAGCCTATAAAATGTTAGAAAAATCACCGGAACGTTCGGTGACTTTTATGGCTGCTACGGCAGAAGAGCAGGGGCGTTTAGGCTCACGTTACTTTGCCAACCATCCAACGATGCCGTTAAATAAAATTGTTGGCTTAATTAATATGGATAGCCTAGATATTTCAGGCTTGAAAAAAGACTTAACCGTGGTTGGTTTCGGTAAATCTGAGTTAGAAGATTACTTAGCAAAAGCGGCTAAGCGCCAAGGTCGTACATTAACTCCAGAGCAAACCCCAGAGCGTGGCTATTATTATCGTTCAGACCACTTTAGTTTGGCCAAGAAAGGCGTACCGGCCTTAAGTGCTGGCGGAGGCTCTACTTGGCTTAATGCGGAACAAAAAGCAATTGGTGACAGCGTCTCTGCATTAGTCGCTAAGTGTTACCACCAAACGTGTGATGAATATAATGAAAACTGGGGCTGGCAGGGCTTGGTTGCTGAGCTGCAAGTTTTCTTTGAAACCGGTTTAATGCTAAGCAATAGTAAAGCTTGGCCTAATTGGCGTGAAGGTAGTGAGTTTAAAGTGACACGCGACGCTATGATGAAATAGTATCTTTCTAAAACCTTAAAAAGGCTGCAAACTTTGCGGCCTTTTTTATGTAAGTTAATCTATAAATAGTTTTATTATTCTCTTATCGAGTAATTTGCACTAAGATTAAGCCAACGCTATTAACACCTTATAGCTTGGGATGTATAAGTAAAAAGATGGGGTATATTGATTAATGAGCAGTGTAATAAGCCCTCAATTACAAGAGTTTACCAAACAAATATTAAGTTTAGTACCTTACGCAAGTAATGATAGGTTAGGATACTTAGTTGAAAAGCTATTACCTGAAGAAAGTGCTAGCCGCCATCTCGCCGTAGTTAATGAAATAAAGAAACTTGCTCAGCAATCTGATAAAATCATTGATTTACGGGTGTTTTTTACTGATTGTGAAATGATAGAGCACAATGGGATTAGCCATTATTTTGATAGTTTAGGTAAAGCGCTATTTAATCAAAAGCTAAAGGAATACCAGAATCTTTATACGATAGGGCTATACCATGAAGTATTTCAAGATGCTCAAGAGCGAGCACTAAATAAAAAAAATGGTGTCGGCAGAGCTAAAGTTTCTACGTTTAAAATAGATAAAACTAAGCCTAAACCTTTAGTGAATAAAAATCGTATAAATCATGAAATAAAAAAGCTAAATTCTTCGTGCAAAGTTTTTGTTAATCCCATAATGGGAATGACGTCGCAAGGAAAAGTAGAAGTTGGCATTACGGCTAGTATTGAAAAAATGAATAACCGAAAAGTGGTTATTCGTACGGCCAATGAAATAGCCGATGTAAAAGCGAATAAAGTCTATTTATGGTTATATGATCACCATGAAGAAATTGACTTTACAGAAGAGCTAGAGCTTGGCTTTGAAATTATCGACAGTCAAAAATCGCCAAAAAGTAATGGTTTTGAATACTTACTAAAATACTCAAGCCCCTTAACTGATAAGCAGATGCGGGCACTGTTTGGTTATTACTTAAGGAAAAAAAACCTTGCAATTATAGGTCCTACTGAACAATTTATTACGCCGCTATTTGACTCTGTTACTTCGAAAGGCTACGAACAGTTATACCTCAATAAAACCCATGACATCCCACTACTTTGCTATCAAGTGAGTAACACTTGGCATGCAAAAGTAGCGATGAAAACGTCTGGCAATGACGAGCTATGGAGTTTTTTTAGCGATGAAAAGCAACATTTTCATTTACCAGTATTACTTGGACATAAAGATATTCAACATGTATTGAACGAGCAAAATACGATTGATAAATATGCCTTAATACTCAAGTCTAGCTACCAAGGAAGGATAGTATATTCACTGATTTGGTATGATGAACTTGTAAATGAGCGAGGTGTTAAAGCTGTTTTTAATAAATATTTCAAAAATGGTTTATTTAGAGTGATAAAGGTGTCGTCGTCGTTTATTAATGCTGAAGAAGACGCCTATGTGCCATCAGCACTACCTTGTCATGTGCATCCCAAAATGGCGGTATTAAATCGAGCAACGCCGAAAGCGGCTTTAGAAATGATTACTGATTGTGATCGCATGCTTACGGTATCAGATATAACCAGTTTATATGAAATTATATACCAGCCAATATCGGTAAATATAACAGAGCTAGAGGTACTGCTGCCAGATCGCTATCAACTTGCTGCTGTTGACGACTTATATCAACCTGAAATAGTAACCGCTGAAAATGATGAATCACGCGGTGAAGACCGTTTCGTGCTTGCATTTGAAATGGCGATAACACGCAGTAATAATGTCGTTACCAATATTCATGGTAAGACTAAGAACGTATCGACTCAAGGCTTACTCGTGAACCTTGCAAAAGAAACCAAATTCAGAGCAGGTGAAGAAATTGAAATTGAGTTGACCGTGCCATTTATTGAACAAGATCGCGTACTGAAAAAGCAAAAATATCTTGTTTTAGGCTATGACAGTGAAGGTGCCGTTCGGCTTTTAATGAACTCAATAGAAAGTAAACACCTAGGCTGTAAAGCAATACGAAAATATATTTATCAACACATAGATAATATTGAGGCCTGTGGTAAACGCGGTAGTCGCATTTATGGTCTACAAAAAGCGATGAGAAATATATATGCTCATAATCACTTCTCCATCCCATTTTACTTAAAAGCCACTAAGCACCAACAGTATATCAATGCTGCCAGTTTTAGCGGTAATTCGGCACTTAAACACCTGGTTTATAAAAATGATAACAGTGAAGAGATAATTCTTAATTTACTGAGCAACCAAAGGTTTAGAGATTCATGTTTATCCATAATTGCAGCACTGGCATGCCAAGAGTTAGCGGCGCGATCTTTCTATATCATTGTGTTACCTAAAGATAAGGATGAAGGTGAAGAGTACTCGTTCTGGTATCGTGATTTGTCAGTATTAAAAAAATCTTCGCAATTGCAAAAATATATGAATAAAGCTTCTAGCTTAGGCCAGCCAGCTATTTTAAAGGTTGAACTGAAAAAAAGTAGCAAAGCCCGAAATATGTATTACCGTGATGAAATAAGTTATTTAAAGAGTTTAGATAAAGACTTGGCAAGCGATCTTGAAAGTCAATTAGAAAATACTATTGGTATTGGTGAAGTTACTGATTTAACCGATATTGCCACTGAGATGATCAGTAATGTGAAATAAGCAATGATACCTTAGGCGACGACATTGAATTACCCTTCTTTTTAGCACTAAGCCCTACTATAAAAAACTATAACAACAAATATAATTCCTACTCCAGCAACTAAAATTTTAGCTATGAAAGTCAGGTGCTCGCTCAGGTGGTAAGCTAGAAGCATAGGGCGTACTACTAATAATATGGTTACTTTTCAAATCATTGATTATTGTTTTTGGCTGAACGTTGCATTGCTATAGGGCTAATTTTTACCCATTTAAATAAGTACATTATTATTATCTTTGTTATAGCACTAGTAATAGCAAGCACCATTAATGGCCAGCCTTTATCTAACCCCATACTTAAAGAAAAAGCGATGGTTGAGATATCCATCATCAATATAAATTGACTCATTTTGATATCAACTGCGCCTGTAGCACCAAATTTTATAATGAGCTTTATTTGTTGATAATACCCCTGTGCGATTAATAACGACACGAATAAAATTATTAATGTAGAGATATGTTTTCCTTCATCGATAAAAGTATCGCCATAGGTTATACCTATTATTGATAATATTAACGATGAAACGACAAGAACTAGGCTTAAAATTGCTGATTTAGTTCGTCGATCTAACCATATATGGTAAAGGATAACTCCTATTAACATTGCGGCAATAAGGCGAGGCCACACAATATAGTGATTAAAGGGTTCGATAGAGTAACCATAAACAAAAAACGATAAATAGGCGAAGTAACTAACAGTAAACTGGTTTACTGATAATAACTCGGTAGCATCATTTTTCAGATTTATTTTCTTTCTAAGCCAAATTGTTTTCAGCTGTGAAAACACGCCATATACACTTATCGATAAAAAAATGATATTGATAGCGCCAAAAATATTATAAAAATCCATTGCCAACTCTGATGATAAATAAAAAACTATACCGTAAATTGTCGACAATTTCACTTTAAATGGCCTGTATTTTGATTTTTCTGTGTTTTGTGAGTTCTTTTGTCGACAATTTTGTTTGAAATTTAATAAATGATCTTACTTTTAGGCGATAAACTTTTCATCATGTGACGCTAAAGCAATATAAAATGGGAAAACTTTATACTCAAATTGTGAAGGCTAACTTCTAGTGGGAGAAAGCTGCCGGCGTTTTATCAGCTGAGCTACTGAGATATTTTTAAAATAGCATGTGTTAAATTTTAGACGAAAAAAAACCTGCTTTAAAAGCAGGTTTCTTAATGTGGCTCACTATCAATGCTAGACTTGAACTAGGGACAAACGCCTGTTTATTATAAAAGTACAGTCCGTTACTCTATCAACTGAGCTACTGAGATATTTTTAAAATAGCATGTGTTAAATTTTAGACGAAAAACCTGCTTTAAAAGCAGGCTTCTTAATGTGGCTCACTATCAATGCAGGACTTGAACCAAGGACAAACGCCTATTTTATAAAAGTACAGTCCGTTGCTCTAACAACTGGGCTACTGAGATATTTTTAAAATAGCATTTGTTAAATTTCAGGCAAAAAAAAACCTACTTTAAAAGTAGGTTTCTTAATGTGGCTCCTCAACCTGGACTTGAACCAGGGACAAACGGATTAACAGTCCGTTGCTCTACCAACTGAGCTATTGAGGAAT
>CAJXUN010000020.1 GCA_913061475.1 uncultured Colwellia sp.
TGAGACCTTTGCAATACGCAGAAATCGTCCGGTTGTTGTGCCTGAGCCAAGTACCGCATTACTTATGTTGCTAGCGCTTGGTGGTTTAGTTTATCGCCAAAAAAATAAAGCGAATAAACTTTCAGCGTAATATAACCTTAAACTTTATGTGTTGATCAACGCTAAAAGTTAACTAAAAGCCAATCAGAATATGATTGGTTTTTTTATGTTTGTTTTTTGAAAAAATTCAATTAGCCTATTTAAATTCGGGTATTGCCAAGCTTTAAATATAAAGTAGCATTCATCTAAGGGGTGGTGTTCCTTTATATAGTTACAGCAGCTTACAAGTTAGGGTTTAATTACAGCGCCTGACAAGTTAAGCTAATGTTATACTTTTAATAATTAAGTTATATTACTAACAAATATTTTTATACTTCGGAGATTTATTATGGCGCAACAAGGTTCTGGCGGAAATGTTTTAGCAGCAATATGTAGTTTTTTTATTCCAGGCTTAGGGCAATTGGTGCAAGGTAGAATAATGCCAGCAATTTTGTTTTTTGTTTTTGCGAGCATTTTTTGGGGACTGTCGTGGTTAATTTTTCCTATCGCATTTGCCGCTATTACTCATTTGTGGGCAATAATTGATGCTGCAAGGTACTCAGACAGACGTGGCCTATGATTAACGTTAAAACACACAGAGATTTTAGTATGTTAAAATTATATGCCGTGATTATGGCACTGGTATTGCTCGCAGGCTGTCAATCAGCTTATTATTCTGCAATGGAAAAAGTTGGTGTTCATAAACGCGACATTATGCTTGATCGTGTTGAAAATGCCCAATCAGCTCAAGAAGAAGCGCAGGAACAGTTTAAATCGGCATTAGATCAATTATCTCAATTGATAAATTATGATGGCGGGGATTTAGCTGCTCAGTATGAATTAGTCAACGACCAATATGAAGCGAGCCAAGCTAGTGCTGAGGACGTGAAAGCCCGAATAGAGGCTATTGAAAACGTTGCTGAAGCGTTGTTTGATGAATGGGCTGATGAGATTGAACAATACTCAAGTAGCACTTTGAAACAACAAAGCAAGCAGAAAATGCGTAAAACCCAGCGTAACTATGAGAGTTTAATAAAGTCTATGCATCGAGCTAAAGATAGAATGGAACCAGTGTTATCGGCCTTAAAAGATAATAGTTTATATCTAAAGCATAACTTAAACGCTCAGGCTATTGGTGCATTGCAAGGTGAGTATAAAACCATCAAGCGTGATGTAGAGTCATTAGTTGCAGAAATGAGCAAAGCAATAGCGCAATCACAGCAGTTTATTGATTTATTGCAACCAGAGTAGTTAGAGTCGTTGTAGTTTTCTTGAACGGACTACTGTAATAATATTATGGTAGTCCGTTTTTTATTTTGTTTTCGACTTAGCATTAAGTCGCACATGCATAGGAATGTAGAATGAGTCGTTACCTAAAACGCCTTAGTAAATTTTTAGTTATTGCCCTTGTTGCCCTTTATTTTCTCATTTGGTTATTATCGCCGGTTATTATTCGCTCTGTGGTTAATAATTATGGCTTGCCTAAACCTTTATCCCTAACTTCAGCGTCTAGTATTCGCTATAACCCATTTACCGCACATTTAACTATTAGCGATTTAGAAATAAAAACTAATGAACAAGGCAGTGCTCTTAAATTACAAAGCCTTGATGCACAAATACATTTACATCAACTATTATTCGATAAAATTTATGTCGCTGAATTTAGTCTTAGTGGTATTTTTGTTCCAGTAACCATAAATGAAGCTTCACTTAATATTGCAGGCTTTGAATTAATGAATGAAACACCATTAACCAAAGAGCAAGAAGCTGAAGCAGCGCAACCAACCGCTGATTTCCCTTATCAAGTGATAATCCCAGAGCTTACGTTAACTAATGCTCAAATAGAGATTGACTATTTTTCACACAAACATAATGTTCAATTGAATGATTTATCTTTGGCAAATATTTTGCTTTCGGAAGATAAGCATGAAATTAGATTAAATTTAAAAAGCGAGTTTAATGATGCACCAATAGAAATTGCTCTAGATGGTGGTTTGTTTCAGCAGCAAGGTAAATTTGATGTTAATTTGAAAGCGACAGATGTCGCCTTGAGCTCTGCAAAAGCTTTTTTACCTTCGTCAATATCAGCATTTGATGGAAAAGTAAGCTATTCCAGTCAAATGAGTCTTAATATTGCTAAGCATCATACCTCGGCAGAAATTAGTGATTTATTACTGTTAATTGAAGATCTATATATAGAACAAGATGATTTGCTAATTGAAGTTGAGAATCAACAAATCCAGGCAAAAAATACCGCTATTTTAGTACAACCGAACACACCTATTTCAATTAATACCAGTCTAGATTATGTTGCTAATGGCATGGTTGCAAAGTCGACAGCAAACGAGGCACTTTTAGCTGATATATCGCAACTAACAGTGGATGGCCTCACGGTAGATTATCAGCAAGATATTCCTAAAATAAATGTTAGTCGTATTCAATTTAATGACAGTAAGTTCTCTGAAAATCAGCACATAAAAATGCCAGCCTTGGCGGCGTTTAAGCAATTGGTATTAACTAATATTATTTACGACCCAGAACTTATTGCTGTTGATAGTATTACATTGTCGGGACTCTTAGCTCATATCCTGTTAGATAAAGAAAAAGGTATGGCAACACTGGTTAAGCTCAACAGTAAGGTTGCAAAGAATGATGAAGACCTTAACAAGCCAATTCAAACTGCAGATAATACGGTGATTAGCAATGAGGCGTCACTTGAGGAAACAGAAAAATCGGCTAAGTTGGTTTTTAAATTAGCACAGTTTACATTTCTCGATGAGGCAGTTATTAATTTCTCTGACCGTAGTGTTACACCGAGCTATGAACGTGATCTTATCATTAGCCAACTATCTTTATCAGATATTGATAGCAGCAAGCCAGAACAAGAGGTTTTGTTCAGCATGAAAGGAAAAAGCGATAAATACGCTAGTCTTGATGTTAAAGGCAATGGCTTTCCTTTTGCCGCTGAGCAAAAATTCTCAGTAGATGCAACTGTTAAGGAGCTGAGTCTACCGGGGGTTTCTAGCTATATTAAAAACGCGTTAAAATATGAAATTGAAAGTGGCCAGCTCGATATAAAAATCAAGGCGGGCTTAACAGGAACTCAACTCAATGGTGATGTTGATTTGCTACTTAGAGGTATCGAGTTTACTGCCGCTGACGATCATGAAACCGGTACGATCGTAGATCAAACAAGTGTGCCATTTAATATTGCCTTAGGAATGTTAAAAGACTCTGATGGTAATGTTGAACTATCAGTGCCTTTGGCCGGTGATACCAGTGCGCCATCATTTGGATTTTCAGGCTTTTTAACCTTACTGGTTAAGCAGGCAACTATGTCAGCGGCTAAAGATTATTTAATCACAACATTTGTTCCGTATGCCAGTGTGATGAAAGTCGCAATGGCGGCGGGGGAATTTGCACTTAAGTTGCGCATAAATGATTTAAATTACCAGCCGGGTGAAACGGCACTAAGTGCTGAACAATTAGAGTTTAGTCGCCAAATGTCAGTGATGTTAGCTGATAGAGAAAATATTAATGTTAAGCTTTGTGCTATAGCAACTGCCAGTGATATTGAATTAGCAGATGCATCACAAGCTCATCAAGCCGAAAACATCACGCGGTTAAAAGTAATATCTCAACAGCGTGTTGAAATATTCAAAGCGCATATGGTTGAAGAATTAAACGTGCCTTCAGCCAAACTCTTGTTTTGTACACCACAAATAGATAGTGCTAAAGGGGCGAAGGGGAGAATTAAATTTGTTATTTAGCGCATTTAAATTGACGCATTAACGCATTATTTTACGGTCAGACATCATTTTAACCGTAATCTTGCCATGCTTGATGGTTGGCATGTTAGCCATCAAGCTCCTTATTGTAGTGAAATTTTTTGTAGGGTAAGAGAAAACGTTGCTAAAAGGGCAATTTAGTTTTTAATGCTTTGCGTTCTCGCTATCTGATAAAGCTCGCTTTTTGGCATATTTCCTTTTAAGGTATTAAAAATATTAAAATTAATGGTGTCGATTGAATATTAACTTATCTAGACTTTCTAATATTATTACGTTCGAAATAGTACGCTTATTTAAAACTAAACGCGGTTTATTAGCGCTATTAGCCTTTGCGACGATTTGGTTTATCATCCTGTATTATTTTATTAGTACGGCTGCAGATATTGTCAGTTCTAGGTCGTTTGAACGCATGGCGTATGATCTGTTCGGCGCTTTGGGACTGTCAGCACTACTCGATTGGCCGGTTTCTGAGTATGCGATTTATTGGCTTGTAGCGGTGTATTTTTTCCCCATTTTTGCCTTGTCAGTTTGTAGTGATCAGATTTGCTCTGACAAACAAAGAGGCACGTTGAGGTTTATTACCTTACGGTCAACTCGAGCAGAGCTTATTTTGGGCCGCTATTTAGGGCAATTGCTTATCGTGACCATCTTAATATTGATGACCTCAATAGCGACAGCTGTTTTAGCGAGTATTCGAGACTTAGCGCTGTTACCGGCAAGCTTACAAATCGGAGCTAAATTATGTTTTGAATTGTTCATTGTCGTTATGCCATTTATCGCATTAATGTCATTACTTAACACCTTGGTTAATTCAGCTAGACTTGCGATAGTCGCCGCGATGTTGTTTTTTGGTTTAGGCCCGCTAATTATTGCGGTTATTAAACATCAATTTGGCCAAGAGTTTTATCTTAATTTATTATTCCCAGGTGGACAAATTAGCAGTATTTTGTCGCAAAATAGTGTTGTAGTTAGTCACTACGCATTACCTGTGATACAAGCTGTTGTGTTACTTGTTGCGAGTAATTTAATCATGAAGAGGGCATCGATATGAGTTTGATTATTGATGTTCAGCACGTCACTAAAAATTATGGTGATAAAATTGCGCTGAGTAATGTAGAGTTTTCATTAGAAAAAGGTGCACCAGTAGCTTTAGTTGGACCTAATGGCGCCGGGAAAACCACATTATTTAGTTTGTTATGTGGTTATATGCAACCTTCATCAGGTTGTATCAGTGTTCTAGGCCATGCGCCAGGAAATTCAGCGTTATTTGGCCGATTATCAGCTCTTCCTCAAGATGCTCAATTAGACCCTAGGTTTTCAATTGCTACGCAATTAAATTTTTATGCTCGTTTACAAGGCATGAGCAATAAACTTGCGAAAAAAGATACTGCCAGAGTTTTGGATATGGTCGGCTTAATAGATGCCGCTAACAGCCAACCAAGTGAGTTATCACATGGCATGCGTAAACGGGCAACCATAGCGCAAGCTTTATTAGGTAGCCCTGAAATTGTTATGTTAGATGAAGCGACCGCGGGGCTAGATCCCGCTAATGCGAAGGAAATTCGCGCTATCGTCGCTGAGCAAGCAGGTAATGTTAACTTTATATTAAGTTCTCATGATCTTAGTGAACTTGAGCGTTTGTGTGATCAAGTACTTTATCTGGAAAATGGCCAACTAAAGCAGCATAAAACACTAAATATAGAGGGTGACAGCCGGTTTATAACGCTTAGAATGAAACAAGATTTTCCACAAATTATCCCAGCAATTTTACAACTGCAAGGTGTTAGTCATGTGAATATGACCCAAGATAGAGAGTATTTACTGACCATAACGAATGATCAGGGCAGTGCGAATATCGAAATGGAGCTGTTATTACTTTTGCAAAAAAATAATTGGTCGTATGCTCAACTTATTAATGGTAAAACGCTGGAAAATCAATTGTTTTAACACATGCCTTGTAAGGTTTTTGTTTTAATAATATGAGTTTATACAGATAATTAAAACAATGGACTTTCAGCTGAAAGTCCATTGTTACTTTTAATCGACTGATATCACCTGCTGAGCTCGGCGACTAATAACACCATTTTATTATTTGTTAGCTGGTATAAATTCGCCTTCTAAACTCGCGGGTATTTGCCCATTAGATAAATTTTTAAGCCATAGTAAATAGTTATTATAAGACATCGGCTTTGCATAGTAATATCCTTGCCCTATATCACAACCAAAGCTGCGTAAGGTTTTCTCATCTAATGCACTATTAATACCTTCTGCTACGACTTCTAAACCTAAGCCTTTTGCCATTTTTACCGCTGTTTCGGCAATCACTTTACGCTTATTGTCGCTACAAACATTTTCGACAAATTCTCGATCAATTTTTAACTCTTGAAAGGGTAGATGACTAATTTGTGACATTGACGAGTAGCCCGTGCCAAAGTCATCAATACTGATGGTAATACCCAGTTCAATCAGTTTTTCTATGGTTTGTATTGCGTTGCCATTCTGGACAAATGAGATTGACTCTGTCAGCTCAAAAATTATTTTTTCTGCTTTAATGTCACAACGATTAATAATCTTGGCAACGTCAGTAATAAAATGTTCTTGAATAAGGTCTTTACCACTAATATTTATCGATATCATATGATTCAAACCGGTATGTTCAGTCAGTGCTATTTGTTGGCAGAGCGCTGTTTCTATCACCCATAATGTTAATGATGGCATTAAACCAAAATCTTCCGCGATCGCTATAAATACATCGGGTGCTATGGCGCCAAGAACCGGATGGTGCCAACGAATTAAACATTCACTGCTACAAACTTTATTGGTTTTTAAATCTATTTGCGGTTGATGAAATAATTCGAAGCCTTGTTTATTAATCGCCCGTTGCAGATCTAAGGCGAGCTGTATTGACGATGTTGTTGCTTGGCTATTTTGTGGTATATAGTAAGCCCATTTTTGTTGGCTTAATGCCGCATTATTCGCTGCAATTGAGGCATTGTTAATCAAACTGGTACTTGAATTTCCATGTTGAGGAAAGTCGGCTAAACCAATATAGGCTGATAGGGGTAATTTAAGGTCTTTTATATAAAAAACATTACTGGCAGTTTGTTGGATGGAATTTATAGTCAGTGCCATGTCTTGAAGACTTTTTGAATTATCAATGACCATAGCTAAACTACCGTTTTCCAAAAAGCACAATTTCTCTCTTTGTTCCGTTATATCAAGCACCGCATCATTAAACCTAAATAACGATGATAACTTTTGGTTTAATTGTTGGAAAAATTGAATGCGTGTTTGTTCATCTATATAGAGCTCAATACGCTGAAATTGTTCTGGCTTAATGACGACTACGGTAAAATCTTGCTGGTTTTCTTCAAGTAGTTGACTAATTTTGTGATCTAAATTTGTTTGCCGTGGTAATTGATTACTTTGATGGTAGGCAATCATAGTGAGTTTTTCTTGCTCATTACGACGAATACGCTCAGCCAAGGCAAAAGCCATGAACGTTACTTCTATTATCAAGGCAAAGAGGAAGGCATTACCGGTGACAAAGCTATATTCAAGCTGGTTCAGTAACACCATAGGTTGGATAACTGCACCCGCTAACAAGGGTAACCAAGATAAGAAGTAAAAGCGCGCCCAGGAAAAATCTCGCTTTAATCGATTAATAATTAAAGCAAGTGCAACAAGGTAAAGCAACGGCTGTGAGGAGAAAAATAATTTGGTTTGCGCCAATTCATCGAGTGAAAGTGAATATAGCGCGATTAAAGATAAAATAACGACAACACTAATTGAAGCGTTAAACGCCCAGTGCTTTAAACGGTCGTAGCGTAAAAAATATACGGTGAATAACAGCAAGAATATCACTAATAAAAAATGTGTAAAGATGGCATATTGATTAAGCAATTCCATAACATTGTCGGAAAATAGGAAGTAGCCATAGCCGGTTAATGAGGAAAGCACCACAAAGGCCGATAACAAATAACCGATATAAAGGAGGTAGACTTTGTCTTTTGCTGCAAAAAATAGCACTAAGTTATAGAGGGCAATGATGATTAATATACCAACGAAGGCGCCATAAACCAGTTGTGATAACAGTAATCTTTGTTCAAATTTCTCAGGTGTAAATAGTAGTAGCGGAATATTTGGCGGTCCGGAATTTTTAACCAGAATAAGGTATTCGCTATGGCCAAATTGATTTAATTGTAATTGCACCGAAGGGTATACGCTTTGGCTAGCGTCATTAGATTTTTCTAGCTTATTATAGATTTTTTTGGCCGCAGCAAACGCATTGAGTTCATAGACGACAAACTTATCAAGCCTGCGATGTTCAGCCATCAAGATAAGTTGCTGGTCGCTCGATTGAGCCACACGTTCTTGTTGTTCCGCAGCTATAGTGGGGTTATTTATCGGGTAATATAAGGAGAGCTTAACCCAGTAGCTTTGTTGTGCTAATGCATAAGGAATTTTACTTAATGCACTTGGGGTAAAACTAACACCATCCAAGACTTGATTTACATCTATTTCGTTAGTTTGGTCTATGTAATAACTACTGTTAATGGTAAAGGCGCTATTAAATTCTGTGATATTTTTTTGGTCAATATCATGAATAAGGCTCATAAAACTTATGACGATAGCAATTAATAGTACAGTAATTAATGCGGTAGAAAACCATTTGCTAAATTGTGAAAATATCAAAAATTAATGCTCTCATAGCTGAATAATAGTAAGGGGTATGTTTTTATTGTTTCCATCGTCAAGCATATAATTATGTTCTCGAACGCATTACTTTTGATGAAACATATACCCTAGTCCTTGTGTGGGTATGTTAACCGACTTATCAGTTGTTTATCTGGGTAATCAGTCATTAAAAAATTTATTTTGTAAAAACAGTTGTAAATACAGCTAAATTTTTAAATATAATACTCAGCTTAAGCTTATATTACCGCTATATAAAATAATGTAGCAGAGATATCGTTATCAAGGCATAGTTTTAAAAAGTTTTAAAAATATTAATGGTGAATTCATTATCTAGTTGTAAAAAATTCAAGCTTTTTTAAAATTATGCCCTGTAATAGGAATAAATATGATTAATATGGATTTCACAAAGCGAGTTGTTATCGACGCTAATGAACAATGTTGGCAGGAGAGCCCATTGCCCGGTGTTTGGCGTAAGCCACTAGCGCGTGAAAACAGAGAAAGTGGTCATGCTACCAGTATTGTTAAATATGATGCAGGAGCAAAATTTAGTCGTCACAATCATCCATTAGGTGAAGAAATCTTTGTTCTTTCTGGTACTTTTTCAGATGAAACTGGCGACTTTCCCGCGGGTAGTTATTTTCGAAACCCAAAAGGCTTCACTCATGCGCCGTTTAGTCTTAATGGCTGTGAGTTGTTGGTCAAGTTACATCAATTCTCGGAGTTAGATAATCAACGTATCTGTGTTGATACAAGAACATTACCTTGGCAACCTGGTTATGGAAACTTAAAAGTTAAACCTTTGCATCAGTTTGAAACAGAATCAGTCGCCTTAGTTTTTTGGCCAGCAGGCGAGCGGTTTATTCCACATCGTCATTTTAGCGGCGAAGAAATCTATGTTATCAGTGGTGAGTTAATCGATGAGTTTGGCCGCTATCCCGCGGGTTGTTGGATTAGGAGCCCACATTTAAGTGAACATACACCCTTTGTTGAGCAAGACACCTTGATTTGGGTGAAAACAGGACATTTACTTTAAGACGCTATGTTTTTGATAAAGTAGATTTACTAATCTTCTGAGCCATTCAGCCGAATGTATTATGCACGTCTAATTATGTATCTATACTAGGCGTTGGCGAGGCAGTCGCTAGCATAGAACAACCAAAGTGTGGCGCATCCTCAATACGATAATTTTTCGTGTTCGCTCTAATTTATGCGATAAGGCATTATTTTTAATTAAATATGCTTCTGTATCTTGTGTTTGTATTTTCAGGCAAGTACCATGGTGCGCTGCTTAATTTACCACTATCTCCTTTGATTTAGTGTGTAATAAATAAATGAGGTGATTCTGGGGAACTTAGCTCAGATTTCATAATCAAAATGGCGTTATTGATGTATTGCTTGGGATTTTCGGCTGACATTTGTCAATGTTGTCGAGAAGGCTAAAAGTTACTTATAAATACTAAACAAGCAAAATTAAATTTAGAAAGATTCAGATTTGTATCCTCGGGAGTGTTAATGAATCGCAAAATATTTTATTTCTCATTATTGAGTATCGCTGTTGCTAGCTGCGGTACCGTAAATAATAAACAAGCGGTAGGCGATTTTGAATACGCGCAACAAAAAGAAGCAAAAGCGTTAAAGATACCTGCAGGATTAGATAAGCCTGAAAATGTTGACACCTTTTTTGTTACCAATGAAATAAATCATCAAGGCCCAGTAGGTGTTAATGTTGATGTACGTGCGCCATCGTTGGTTTTGCCAATTGCTGCGTCAACGCGTACCGAAGGTAATTCTGCTGTTTCGACAGTGTGGTTTGATCAAGTTCTGGACGATGAAGACCTGAAAAGTTTTATCCTAGAAGCATTAAAAGGTCAGTTACTGGCTGATAACGTTGAATTGAAGCAGGTGGATGATGAGGGTTTAGTTTTTGAATCTGATTGGTACCACAAAGAAGTCGAAGAGGGCACTTGGCCTTTTAAATCGATAGCGACATCTGAAAGCATTAAATACCGTTACTCATTTGAAAGCAAATCTCATGGACGAAGCGTCGCGTTAACCGTTAAATTAATTGATTATTTGAAAACGGATAAAGCAGGTGGCAGTAAGCGCATTGACATCATTGATCAACAGCGCGCTGAAATGAATATGCTTAATGAAGTGATATCGCAAGCTGACTTTAAATATCGTTTAAAACAGCAAGAAAACCGGTTAATGCGTGCCAACCACAAGTTTGTTAGCATAGGTGAAAATACCTCTGGTGAAGCTGCTTATATTGTTGAAATTGATGTAGATTTACTGTGGTCTAATTTACCATTTTTCTTTGAAGATTATGGCTTTGCTATCGATGATCTGAATGAAAGCACTAAAATTTACTACGTTAACTACACTCAGCCTGAATCTAGCCTCTGGGACAGTATTTGGGGTGATACATTACCTGTGGTAGATATCCCTAATGGTAAGTACCAATTTAAGTTAGAAGCCATGGATAAGAAATCCACCGTGACAATATATGACGATAAAGGTAGTGTCTTATCAGCTGAAACATTAGAGAAAATATTTAATGTGATGGAGCCAGGTTTGTCGTTTAAAGACGTCTTTTAGCTTGCAATGACATTTGTTGAATAAAAAACTCCGTTAATCGGAGTTTTTTGTTTTAGGCGTAATAGTTGTATCTTTGGAAAATGATGTCATCTTATGTGCCGACTTTTGCGTTCTTGGCAAAGTTTCTTTTAGATCGTTAAGGCCTTTTTTACGTAACGGCGTTTTTGCACTTTTTTGAAAAGTACTTAGGTTGCCAATCAAAATCACTAAGGCAATGATCACAATCGTTGGGGCAACCCAGCTTTCAGTTAGTATGCTAGTCATATATTATCGCTCCGATAAATTTTATTCATGTTTTAATCTCGATGTTCAGCATCACATAACTATGCACTGGCTATATTGACAATATAGCGTTGATAGAGCTCAGGTAATAATGCTATTAACTGTGTTTTACCTTGAATGTTACTGTTTGCTAAGGTTTCAGCCAGCAGTGCTAGATTATAAGCTTGTTGATAGTGCTGAGATAATGGTAAGTATGAAAGGTGCCAAGGCTCGTGAGATACGCCACCGCGAAACTTATCATAAGGGAGAAAAAAACCAAAGTCTTTTGCATGTTCAGCAAGCCAAAGCGTTAACGGATAAAAATGCCCTGATGCTTGGTATTCCCATGGCTCTAATGCTAATGCTTGTTGGTCCGGTAATAAATTCTTTGCATAAACATCTATATCACAGCCCCAATGATGACGACTAGCGCCAGGCAGCGCCGAGAATAACATAATAGCGTTTATTTTTTCGAGGTTAGTAAGTTGCGCTATGGCGACGACTCGATTCGACGCATCTTTGATTGGCGTCAGGCCAGAAAACTTGTTCTGCCAAATGGCTAGTTGTCGTTCAAAACTACGAAAGCCACTGGCGATGGTTAATTCAAGGCCAGCGGTTTTTGCCGCTGCTCGTAATTGTTCGAACGCCGACAACATGTCCTTATGGATAGCAATATTGTTGCTAAGCCAATGAAGATGACTTTGCGTTTGTCCGGTTAAGATTAATTCAAGTTCAGTCATTTTTATGCTGGGTCTGCTAAAACATTCACTAAGGTCTGATAATAAACGTCAGTGAGTAAAATTAAATCATTGACCGCAACACACTCATTAACTTGATGAATGGTGGCATTGCATGGACCAAGCTCAATAACCTGTGCTCCTGTTGGCGCTATAAACCGTCCGTCTGAGGTACCACCACTGGTAGAAAGTTCAGTGTTTATATGACAACAAGTCTTAATGGCGTGCACAACCGAATCAACAAGTGTACTCGGCTCAGTAATAAACGGTTGGCCGTTAAAGACCCAATTTAATTCAAAGTTTAATTGATGCTCAGCTAATATAGCCTCAACTTTATTCACAATCATTTTTGCCGTTAATTCAGTACTATAACGCAAATTAAATAACGCGGTTAAATGACCGGGTACGACATTGGTTGCCCCCGTACCTGATTGAATATTCGATAGTTGAAAACTGGTGGGAGGAAAGTAATCATTGCCATTATCCCAATGCATTTGGCTTAACTCAGTCAGTGCTGGCATTGCCATATGAATGGGATTAATAACGTGATCTGGGTAGGCAACATGGCCTTGTTTCCCGTGAATGTGTAATTCGCCAGATATTGAGCCGCGGCGACCATTTTTTACTACGTCTCCTAAGCGATTGGTACTTGATGGTTCACCAACAATGCAATAGGTAATTTTTTCATTACGTGCTTCAAGGGTATCAATCACCCGTGTGGTGCCATTAATAAATGGGCCTTCTTCATCGCTAGTGACCAAAAATGCGATTGAGCCCTTATGGTTGGGGTAGTCTGAGACAAACCGTTCCGTTGCCACTATCATTGCTGCTAAGCTGCCTTTCATATCAGCAGCTCCTCGACCATAAAGCATACCATCAGCAATTACCGGTTCAAATGGCGGTGTGTTCCAGCTTTCCAAGTTACCAGCGGGAACAACATCGGTGTGGCCAGCAAAACAAAAAACGGGCCCTGATATGCCTTTTCGAGACCATAGGTTGGTGGTATCTTCAAATACCATCGTTTCATTATTAAAGCCCAATTTAGCTAATCGCTCAGCCATTAATTGCTGACAACCGAAGTCTTCAGGGGTAACTGATGGGCGCTCAATAAGTGCTTGTGCTAGTGAAATAGTGCTATTGCTATGCTTATTCATCATGACAATACACCTTTAAATTAGTGCTTGTTGATATTGGCTTTCTTTAAAACCCACCAATAAAGCTTGCTTATGTTTAAGCAACGGCCGTTTAATTAACGTCGGTTGCGCTAAAATATTCTCTGTTATTACCTCGTCAGTAAGATTGTTTTTAACGTCATCAGCTAGATTACGAAATGTAGTACTGCGCTTATTTAATAAAGCGGTTAAGTCGGTATAAGTCAGCAGCTCTGCTAATAATTCAGCGTTAAAACCGTCGCTACGAAAATCGTGGAATTGGTAGGTAATATTTTCTTGTTCTAACCATTTTTTTGCTTTTTTTACGCTATCGCAATTTTTTATGCCATAAAGAGTTGTCATTATATTTCCTGAATTATATTACTTGGTAATTATTTTTTATTAATGCGGCTTTCGCGGCTTCAAACTTGTCTGATTTTACTAAAACGTAGTCGGTATCAAAGGTTGAAATAGCAAAAATGCTAATTTTCTCGTTTGCTAAAACCGTTGATATATTTGACATGATGCCGGTTAAGCTAAAGTCTAATGGTCCGACAACTTCAAATGCTTGCCAGCCAAGTTCAGTCTCTTCACTGTCAATTTCAATATGTTCTGGAATAACAATCGATATTTCATCATAGGTTTTTGCTAAGAAAAATATCGGCGCATTAAATACCACATCGGGTATTGAACTTTCACGTCGTAAACTGTGAATAGCAAAAGTTTCAGATAGGCGACGCAAGGTTAAATTACTCATGAATCTACTTCGCTTGTTTAAGTGCCAATGTCGATACTATAGCGTTTAATAGCGTCGAACTCTAGAGGGCAGATCGCAGATACCTTGAATATTTCAGCTTGAGATAATGACACTATATACTGGTTAACCTGTTTTAAGTGCCAACTAAGTTGATTGTTACGATCAAAGCAGTGTATATCAATCTTTACTGGAGTTTATAAAGCTAATTTTTGCAACTAAGTATAATGTATAGCTTTAAATGATATCCACATAAGCTGTGGATATCATTGTGTGCAACTGTTGTTTAAGTGTTTAGTTCCTTGTTCTATATAGATTAAATTGATTGGTTAAAAAATACCAGTAAGTGATTTTTATTATGTACATAAGATAAGTTATTAAAATATCCCATTAATGATGAAAGTATATAAAGATCTACTTATTTATAAAGTAGATCTTTATGAAAGCGACTATTTATATGAGATGACTATAATTGTGCTTGAATTGCAGTCAATGCAATGGTGTAAACAATATCGTCAACTAAGGCACCACGAGATAAGTCATTAACGGGTTTTCGCATTCCTTGCAGCATAGGGCCAATACTGACTAAATCAGCTGAACGTTGCACGGCCTTATAAGTTGTATTACCTGTATTGAGGTCAGGAAATATAAAGACATTGGCTTGACCCGCAACCGGGCTATTTGGCGCTTTTTTACGCGCTACGTTTTCCATAATCGCTGCATCATATTGTAATGGACCATCAATAATAAGATCGGGGCGTTTTTGTTGAGCTATTTTGGTGGCGGCGGCAACTTTTTCTACATCGGCACCAAAGCCTGACGTTCCTGTACTGTAGCTGATCATGGCAACTTTCGGTGTAATACCAAATTGTATGGCTGAATCAGCAGATTGGATGGCAATATCCGCCAATTGTTCAGCGTTTGGCTCTGGGTTGATCGCACAATCACCATAAATTAGCACTTGGTCTGGTAGTAGCATAAAGAAAATTGATGACACTAATGAACTACCTTCTGCTGTTTTAATTAACTGCAGTGCTGGGCGAATGGTATTTGCTGTCGTGCTAACGGCACCAGAAACTAAGCCATCAACTTGGCCAAGTTGCAGCATCATGGTAGCAAGCACGACATTATCTTGTAGTTCTTGTTTGGCAACCACTTCGGTTAGGCCTTTGGCTTTACGCAGCTCCACCATAGGCGCGATATAATTGTCACGAATGTTTTCAGGATCGGTGATTAATAAGCCAACAGGTAGATTAATACCTTGTTGTTCAGCTATACGTAAAATGGTTTCCTTATCACCGATTAATTGACAACGGGCAATATTACGCTCAACACAAATAGCAGCGGCTTTGATGGTACGTATATCCGTACCTTCGGGTAAGACAATAAGCTTATTAGCGTGGCGAGCAAGTTCGGTGAGTTTGTGCCTAAAGGCTGGCGGCGACATTTTATCACTAATACTGGCTTTATTACTTAATTGTGTCAGCCAATCGCTAGCAAGATTATCGGCAACATACTCTTTAACTTTGTCTTGTCGTTGTAGGTCATCTTCAGGAATATCAGGATTAAAATTCATTAAATATCGCGAGGTTTGCCAAGTATCCCATGGCACCGACAGTACGGGTAAACCGGCATCTAGTGCTTGTTGACATAGACTGAGGATTTCGGTGTTCGGCACATAGCCATTAGTCAACACTAGTGCTGACACCTTTGTACCATTTAGTGCGGATAGGCAGGTAGCAATAATAATATCGGTGCGATCGCCTGGCGTGACAATTAGACGGCTAGGTTGCAAATGGCTCATTAAATTGTCGACACTACGGGCACAAAAACTGATGCTGCGAATGCGCCGATGCGTCATATCACCACTGTTAATTATATCAGCGTTAAGGTAGTTGGCGATATCGAGTACGCGTGGCGCGATAAGATCCATTTCCCAAGGCACAGTACCTAATAATTCGAAATGACGATTTTTAAAAATCGATAAGTTAATTAATGGCGCCAGGTCTAAGTGCTGATTAAATTCATGTTCACGTGGCAGTAAGCCAAATTCATCTTTATCAGGCGAATTAATTTTATTGATAATACAGCCGATCAACTTAGGGTTTTTGATACCACCAAAAGTTTCTGCGCTCATTTCTATGCGATCTTCAAACTCTTCTACTGAATCATTGTCTTGTGCTGCGACTAAGACTATTTCCGCAGAAAGAGCTTGGGCAACATCACGGTTAATTCTGCCAGCATAAGGTTGGCGAGTGGTTGGGATCAAACCTTCTATGATCACCACATCATGGGCTTTGTCTATGGCATTAAAGTTTTCGACAATTTGCTCCAAGACTATATCGTTGCGTCCATCACCCATTTGCTGTTCAACATAAGAAAGCGCGATGGAACTTGATGTTTTATCATTTGCCAATTGACCAGTAGTTTTTATTCGGGCGTTGCGAGATTTTTGCGATATCGGTTTAAAGTGACCAACATTAATGCCTTGTTGCTGGCATGCATGAATTAACCCTAAGGTGACACTGCTGAGTCCGACACCAAAACCGGCAGGTATTAGCATAATACGATGTGCCATTGTTAAGCCTCCTGATTAAGTAATTGAGCGGTTTGTTCAGCAATAACCCATTCTTCATTGGTCGCAATGACCCAAACTGAGCGAGAACATTCAGCTGTGATAAGTCCTGATTTTCCAAAGCGCATGGCAAGGTTAGCATCGGTATCAATGTTAAAGTTTAATAAGCCTAATTGGCAGATAACTTTCTCTCGAACAACGTCAGAGTTTTCGCCGATACCACCAGTGAAAATAATGCCATCAAGTGTCGTTAAACTCGCGGTAAATCCAGCGATAGCTTTGGCAATGCGATAGCAAAATACATCAAGTGCTAGTGCGGCTTGCGGATCATGACCTTCTATGTAGGCAGCTTCTACCGTTCGACAATCATTGCTTATGCCCGAAACACCTAATAAACCGCTCTCTTTATTCAGCATGTTGTCAACGTCTTGAACACTATAATTTAGCTGGTTGATCAGGTGAAAAATAATACCAGGATCGATATCACCACTGCGCGTCCCCATCATCACACCCTCTAATGGCGTCATGCCTAAACTGGTATCAACACTTTTACCGTCTTTAATGGCAGCTATGCTGCAGCCATTACCTAAATGAGCACTAATAAAGCTACATTGTGCTAAGGGTTTGTCAATAACGTTGGCTGCTTGCTGGGCGACAAAATAATGACTGGTACCATGAAAACCATAGCGACGAATACCATGTTGCTTGTATAACGCATACGGAATACCATAAATATAGGCTTTTTCTGGCATGGTTTGATGAAAAGCGGTATCAAATATCGCCACTTGTTTTAATGCCGGAAATGCCGCTTCTGCAGCAATGATACCCGTTAGGTTAGCCGGATTATGCAAAGGTGCTAAGCGTGCTAAATTTTTAATCGCAGCTTTTACATCATCATTAATGAGTGTTGGTTGACAATAAGTTTCACCACCATGGACAACACGGTGACCAATAGCGGTAATGCAGTCAGTTAAATTCAACTGATTGAGCTGTGCAACTAAGCACGAAATGGCCGTTTGGTGATCAAAAGGAGTAGAAACTGCGTATTGTTGTTTATCACCATTATATTTGATGTTGATAATGGCATGTTCAGATAATAATCGTTCTGCTAAACCAGATAATAACGTACTGCCGTTTGCAGGATTGATTAAGGAAAATTTTAACGAAGAGCTACCGCAGTTTAAAACTAAAATAAAATCATTATTCATAATTAACCAAGCGCCGTTTATACAATATTTTTTAATGGGGTTTAGTATAGTGCCATAAATAATGAAAAATGTTGATGTTGTACAATAAAATGTTATTAAACGCGTTTTTACCTAACTAAAGGTTACAACTTTGTACTATCTTTAAAGTATGTCTTGTTGTAGTGTGTCGCTTATGAAGCTATCAGTATTAGAAATTATATCGCTTGGTCGAAAGTACATGAATTTATGGCCAGAGCGCGCAGAACTCAATGAATATTTTGCTGAATATCGCGTGGTTAAATTTAGTCGCTTGGTATGTAAAGTTATTCCTGGGCTAGCATTGTTTTGTCTTATTATGCAGCTGTATTTTGGCTCAATGCTTGTGCTACCTCAGGCATTGCTTTACAGCTTGTTTTTATTGAGCTTTCCACTACAAGCCCTGATTTTTATGGGGATTAAGGCGGATAAGTTTTTGCCACCTGCGTTGGCGAGTTGGTACAAAGAAAGTGTTGCGCGGGTTAATCAAAGTGGTGGTGATATTAAGTTATCAACCCAACGTCCACGTTACCTCGATCTTGCTCAGCTATTAAACCTCACCTTTAACAACCGTTACAGCTCGCAATAAAAAGGCCTGATAAATTCATCACGGCCTTTTTCTCTGCGAAAAATTCCGACGCTTTACATTATTGTTAACGTAGGCATGTTTGGCTTATTTTTATGGTGCTTTTTGGTAAAGGCGAATAAGAAAGTCGGCCTGGCAAGTAAAATCGGGCTTATTGAGTAAGGTGTTTTTGACTTCGTCACTCGCTTTAAACGCGAAAGGTGTCATTGATAGTAAATTTAGCGTGTCTTGGCCGGTTTTTAGCTGCATTGGATAAGAGATGTTCTCTTGGTGCACGAGGGCTAAATGCTCAATCGGTAGTTTTTCTTCGTCATGCTCTTTAGCATCATTATAAATATGCTGCTTTAACTGCATTAAATGTTGCTTTGCCGGTGTGACGGTCAATAAGAATCCGCCGTTGGATAACACGCGGGTAAACTCTTGCTCTAAAATCGGTGCATAAACCGAAACAATCCATGAAAATAGCTTATCGGAAAAAGGTAATTTAGATAAGGTTGCGACACTGAAATTACACTGTTGATATTTTTTTCCGGCTTTTTTGATGGCTTCTTTAGCAATATCAACACCGTAAACGGTATTTTCAGCACTTTTATGTTGATGAGTATAAAAGCCTTCACCACAACCTGCATCAAGCACAATGTCAGTTTTATTTGCATCGGGTGTGACTTTTTCGTGATACAAGGCAACCAGCCTATCGACTAAGGGCTGATAGTACCCTTGCTCTAAAAAAGCACGCCTCGCATTTACCATTGCCTTGTTATCACCGGGATTTTTTGAATGCTTAAATTGTACCGGTAACAAATTCAAATAATTTTCTTTCGCGCGATCAAAGCTGTGATTATTTTCACAGCGATAAAGTTTGTCTTGAGCAACGAGTGGTAAATTACAAAGAGGGCAAGTGTAATGCAAAGCAGTCATAATATAAGTAATTTTATCGAGTTAAAAGAAAAGGGCATAAGCCCTTTTATAATGGCTATTTGACCAGCGTCTAATGATTGAATGTTGACCAGATAGGGGCATGGTCAGACGGTTTTTCTATCCCTCTAAGCTCATAATCTACATCGGATTCAATACAGCGATTGGCAAATTTTTCTGTTGCCAATACCACATCAATACGTAGACCACGATTGTCATCGAAACCACGAGAGCGATAGTCAAACCATGAATACCTTTCTTCGCGGCTCGGGTGTAATTCTCTAAAGGTATCTTTAAAGCCCCAGTTCATTAACGTGGTTAGCCATTCTCGCTCTTCAGGTTGAAAGCTACACTTACCGGTTTTTAACCACCGTTTGCGATTCGGTTCACCAATGCCGATATCTAAATCGCCAGGAGAAATATTGATGTCGCCCATCACCACAACATTTTCGTCCGGGGTATGGTTTTCATTTAAGTACTGCATTAAATCCTTATAAAATTGGCGCTTATAAGGATATTTAGTTTCATGAGCAATATTGTCACCTTGCGGAAAATAGCCATTTAATACCGTAACTTTTTCGCCATTTTCGTCAGTCGTTTGCACCATTATCATACGTCTTTGTGCTTCGTCATCGTCGCTTGGAAACCCTTTAGTGACAACATCAGCGGCTTTTTTACATAACATAGCTACGCCATAATGGGCTTTTTGACCATGAAAATAAACGTGGTAACCCATGGCTTCAACATCAGCCAATGGAAAGGCATCGTCATGAACCTTAATTTCTTGTAGGCCAATAATATCAGGTTGATGTTTATCTATAATGGCTTGCAGTTGGTGTAAGCGTGCACGCAAACCATTAATGTTAAAAGAGATGATTTTCATATTGAAGCTCGATAATTATTTTTGCGCTATGCTACCAGAAGTTACAACTGAGCAGTAGCGAAATTGATATGAAACTTAACGACAGATGCTAGATTTAATCCTTCATTTTGACGATCCGTTATAGTTACATTAATTTGTTGGTAGGTCGGTTATTAACATAATTATAAACCACGATCAGGCAGGTAAACTTATCTATATTGCTTATATGATTTTTTTTATTTACACAACTCGACATACTTTGTTACGGTTTTTTAACAAAGCATAGTAGTATGTTTTTTAAGCCTTGTTATAAACTGCGGTTACGCTTTATATTTGAGTAACGCTTTTTTTAGATATTAAGTCTATTAAATTCAGTATGTTGATTAAAAGTTTTGTTATACCGCATTGTGTATGTTGCGTATTTAGAATAACTAAAAATGAATTGAAAGATACTATAAAAATAATTTGAGGGAAGGGAAATGCAAAGACGTGATTTTATTAAACTTACTGGCGTAGGCGCCGGTGGGTTAATGCTGCCTATGTCTGGTTTCGCAGTGTCAGCAGAGCAATTATTAGATAAGCCAATGGATGTTGCTTACAAGAAAAAGTTAGCGGATATCGCTTTAAATGCTGCCAAAGCCAAAGGCGCTTCGTATGCCGATGCGCGTATCGGTCGTTATCTTAATCAGTTTGTTACTACGCAAGAAAAACGCGTCGATAATATTGTTAATACTGAATCTGCAGGTATTGGCATTCGCGTTATCGCCAATGGCACCTGGGGGTTCGCTTCTACTTCAAATATGACGCCAGATAGTATCGCTAAAACAGCGGAGAAAGCGGTAGCTGTTGCCATCGCTAACTCAAAATTTCAAACGGTACCTGTGCAGCTAGCTCCGGTAAAAGGGGTTGGCGAGGTTAGCTGGAATACGCCGATTAAAAAGAATGCCTTAGAAATCCCTATCAAAGATAAAGTCGATTTACTGCTGTCGGTAAATGACGCCGCTATGGCCAATGGTGCTAATTATATCACCTCGATTTTATTTTTAGTCAATGAACAAAAATACTTTGCCTCAACGGATGGTTCATATATAGATCAAGACGTGCATCGTTTATGGGCGCCGTTCTTTGCGACCGCGGTCGGTAAATCTGGCTTTAAACAGCGTACCGGTTTAGGTAATCCTGTTGGTATGGGCTTTGAGTACTTAGACGGTAAAGAAGAAGACAAAATACGTATTTCCGGTGCAAATGTCGGTTATAAAAACTCTTACGACATGCTTGAAGATGCGACCGCGGCGGGCAAACAATTACAAGCTAAGTTAAAAGCAAAATCTGTTGAGCCGGGTAAATATGATTTGGTGTTAGATCCAGCGCACTTAATGTTAACCATTCACGAGTCAGTTGGGCATCCATTAGAGCTTGACCGAGTGCTAGGGTATGAAGCTAACTTTGCCGGTACCAGTTTTGCGACATTAGATAAATGGAAAAGTGGTAAGTTTAACTACGGTTCTGAAATCGTTAACTTATTTGCCGATAAAACTCAGCCTTATTCATTAGGTAATGTCGGTTACGATGATGAAGGTGTTAAAACTAAAGAATGGGATTTAGTTAAAGATGGCACGTTAGTCAATTATCAAGCTATTCGTGACCAAGTTCATATGATTGACCAAAAAGAATCGCATGGCTGTTGTTATTCGCAAAGCTGGCGTGATGTGCAATTTCAACGTATGCCAAACGTTTCCTTAAAACCTAATGACAAAGACTTGTCAGCAGATGATGTGATTAAAGATGTTGAAAATGGTATCTACATTGCCGGTCGTGGCTCATTTTCAATTGACCAACAGCGTTATAACTTTCAATTTGGCGGTCAATTATTTTTTGAAATCAAAGACGGTAAAATTACTGAGCAGATTGAAGATGTTGCTTATCAATCAAACACCCAACAATTTTGGAACAGTTGTACACAGTTAGCGGGTAAATCTGATTATCGCATTGGCGGATCATTTTTTGATGGTAAAGGCCAACCTTCACAAGTGAGTGCAGTTTCTCATGGTTGCCCAACGACACGTTTTAATAATATCAACGTGATTAATACCGCTCGTAAAGTGTAATTTCACTGATATTTGAATATAAGTATTTGACGATAAGAATAAAGCATAAAAGGAAGCAAAGCGTCATGACAATTTTAACAGAACAACATGCGAAAAAGTTATTACAAAAAGTACTTTCATTTTCTAACGCTGACGAATGTGAATGTAATTTAGATGGTCAAGTTGGGGGTAACATTCGTACTGCCCGTAATACGGTTTCTACGGCTGGTGAACAAAGCGATTTAACCTTAGCTGTACAGTCAACATTTGGTAAAAAAACCGGTGTTGCCACGATCAATGAGTTTGACGATGCGTCATTAATGAAGGTGGTTAAGCGCTCGGAAGAATTGGCAAAATTAGCCCCTGAAAACCCAGAGAATATGCCCATATTTGGTAAGCAAAAATACCTACAACCTAATAGTGCTTTTGATTCGACAAGCAATGTTACGCCGGATGATAGAGCACAAGCTGCCGAAAATAGCATTAAGCCATCTAAAGCAAATAAATTAGTTTCATCGGGCTTTCTACAAGACGCCACCACTTTTGTGGCCATTATGAATAGCAAAGGATTATTTGCTTATAACAAAGCAACCAATGTTGATTTTACCGTCACTATTCGTACGGAAGATGG
This sequence comes from uncultured Colwellia sp., assembly GCA_913061475.1. Classification (GTDB taxonomy): domain Bacteria; phylum Pseudomonadota; class Gammaproteobacteria; order Enterobacterales; family Alteromonadaceae; genus Cognaticolwellia. The sequence goes on from CAJXUN010000020.1 coordinate 22,945, forward strand.
TAAAGGCTCAGGTTGGGTGAGCAGAGATTACAGCGACTTTAAACGTTTAAACACTAAAAAAGCATCGCAAGTTGCGATTGAAAAGTCAATTGGCTCCGCCGGCGCAAAAGAAATGGAGCCGGGTAAGTACACGGTTATCTTAGAGCCAGCGGCCAGCGTACAATTACTCAATAATATGTTTGGTAGTATGAACCAGCGCGCAGCAGATGAAGGCCGTAGCTTTTTAAGTAAAAAACAAGAAGAGGGCAAGGAAGGTGGTGCGACGAATCGCTTAGGTGAAAAACTGTTTGATGAACGTGTTCATATTTACTCAGATCCAATGAACAGTGAGGCACCAACGGCGCCATTTGCTGGTGATGGACATCGAGTTGCTAAAACTGATTGGGTCAAAGATGGCAAAATTGTTAACATGCCCAACTCACCTTATTGGGCGAAAAAAACTGGCGTCGATTATGCTCCTACGGCATATACAGGCTCTGGTTTGTTCGGTGGACCCGCACAAATTCTTATGGCCGGCGGTGATGAAAGTCTCGAAGATATGATCAAAAACACCCGTCGCGGAATTCTCGTGACCCGTTTATGGTATATTCGACCGCTTGATCCACAAACATTGCTTTACACTGGACTTACCCGTGATGGCACATTTTATATTGAAAATGGTAAAATTAAACATCCAATAAAAAACTTCCGTTTTAACGAAAGTCCGATAGTGATGCTTAATAATATTGAAGCACTGGGTAAACCACAACGTATTAATGGCAGTATGATACCACCAATGAAAATACGTGACTTTACCTTTAGTAGCTTATCAGACGCAGTTTAATTAGGTGTAGAATAGAAACGGATTAAGGGTAAATGTTGCAAACGTTTACCCTTAATTTTTTTTCTTAGATATTTATGAATCGACGTAACTTTATTCGTGCCATCTCATTACTGTCTGCTGGCGCTTGCGTTGCACCATTGGTTCATCTGAGTGCGCGAGAGCAAATAGATTTCTTTTTTACGCGTTTGAGTTATGAATCAGGTAATTGGGAAGTCGACGAAAGAATGCCAGCCAATGTGCTTAATTCACTGATCGAATACACCAGTTTACGGGTTGATATTAAAGAACGTATTATTGCGTTGTCTGATCCTCAAATGCTTAATGCACCATTTTGTTATCTAGCGGGGCATCGCTTAGTGCAATTTAATGCTGAAGAAAAACAAAATTTTCAACGTTATGTCGAAAATGGTGGTTTTGTTTTTGTTGATGATTGTAATCATGACATTGACGGTATGTTCGCCCGCAGTTTTGAAAGACAAATGCAGACCATGTTCGGTGAAAAAGCACTGAACAAAATACCCAATAACCATCCGATATACTCCGCTTTTTTTAACTTTGACGGCCCGCCAAGAACATCAGTCGAGCTTAATGGTTGGGGCGATGACTTAGTCCATAATTATTTAAAAGCCATAGAAATTGATGGCCGCATTGCTGTGTTGTACAGTAATAAAGATCTCGGTTGCGAGTGGGATTATGACTTTCGTAATAAACGCTGGTTAAAAGTCGATAATACCCGTTTTGCGGTGAATATTGTTATGTATGCGATGAATAGCTAGCTTGAACGCTAAGCCCTTAAGCAGAATATTGATAAAATGGAAAATAAATGCAAGAACAACAAATAACCGCCTTACTTGATAAATTAAGCCAAGTCAGTGATGAAGTGGCTAAAGTCATTGTCGGTCAACAGGATGTCATTGATGAGTTATTGATCAGTATTCTTGCTGGAGGACATTGCTTACTAGAAGGTGTACCGGGTTTAGCGAAAACCTTAATGGTTAGTTCGTTGGCAAAAACGCTGGAGCTTGATTTTAATCGCGTGCAATTTACCCCAGATTTGATGCCTAGTGATATTATCGGCACCGAAATTCTAGAAACTGATCATGAAACTGGCGATCGTTTTTTTAAATTTCAGCAAGGCCCGGTGTTTACTAATATTCTACTGGCTGATGAAATTAACCGTACGCCACCAAAAACTCAGGCGGCTTTATTAGAAGCCATGCAAGAGCGACGTATTAGCTATGGTGGCACAAGCTATGAATTGCCAAAGCCTTTCTTTGTTTTAGCTACCCAAAACCCGGTTGAACAAGCCGGCACGTATCCGCTGCCTGAAGCTCAACTTGATCGCTTCTTAATGTTTATTCGCGTTGGTTACCCTAGTGAGCAGGAAGAGATTGAAATTCTTAAGCGCACAACCGGTAATGATCACAGCGAACTTAAGGCCATTCTTAGTGCTGAAGATATTATCGCACTGCAAGATTTGGTGCGAAGTGTAACGGTTTCTGATGAATTACTGAGTTACGCTGCATATTTAGCCCGAGCCACACGTCCCGATCATCATCAGCAAATAGATAGTGGCAAAACGAATGAGAAAGTCAAAAATAGTTGCCAAAGTGTTATTGACCATGTGCGGTGGGGCGCGGGTCCAAGAGCTGGACAAGCACTGATATTATGCGCTAAAGCGCGAGCATTAATGTCGGGGCGCTACGCCATTAACCTTGGCGACATCCAATTTGTTGCCCCGGCAGTCTTAAGGCACCGAATCTTGGTTAACTTCCAAGCAGAAGCTTTACGTATTCGTCCTGATGATGTTATTGCTGATTTATTGGCGTATGTTGCCGTTCCCACTAGCCCAATGCAGTAACTACAGGTAACTACGCGTGCAACAACCTTATTTTGATGCCAAAACATTATTACGTGTCAAAGATCTACCCTTAGCGATTAAAACCTTAGCGCAAGGCTTTTTACATGGTACTCATGCGAGTCAAAAAAGGGGGGGTGGTATTGAATTTAGCCAATTTAGGGCTTATGAACCTGGCGATCAGCCCAGTAAAATTGATTGGAAACTGTTTGCCCGTTCAGATAAGTACTTTGTTCGTGAGGCAGAACGAGAAAGTGATATAAATGTTTGGTTGGTGCTAGATTGCAGTGAATCTATGCTACAACAGTCACTGAGTGAAAGTGCTAAACATCAGCATGATTCGTCGACTATCGGTCAATGGCATAAATTAGATTATGGCCGTTATTTGGCGGCAACTATTGCTTACTTAGTACAGCGACAAGGTGACGCTGTTGGCTTATTAGCGCTTTCAGGGAACAGGCCACAGCAAGTGCCTGCTTTATCGGGCGAACGTCATTGGCAAAAAATATTACTGGCCTTAACACAGCTCAAGGCTAGCGGTCGTTTCCCTGATCCTAAAACGATACTAGCCCAATTAAATGCCGTACGAAAAAACGGCTTGGTTATTGTAATCAGTGACTTTCATCAAGCAAGTAATGAACTGCTAGCCTTGACGGCAAAGTTAAGTCATCACCATACCGATGTTGTCGCTTTTCATTTAGACAGTAATGATGAAATCAACTTTCCCTACCAAGGCGTGGTTAAATTTCAAGACCTAGAAACGGGTGAGCAGCTTGATGTAACTGCAAAACAAGTAAAAACTGATTACCTGGAAAATAAAAAACGCGCGGATAACAACTTAAAAACACAGTTGGCGGCGCAAAATATACAGTATGTGCACGCAAATATTGATCAGGCGTTAGATCAAACCTTAGTTGACTTTCTTAACCTTAGATCTCAAAGGCATCGCCAGTAATGGCAAGCTACTTCCCTTCATTTATGGTGCAAAACCCATGGGCTTTTTGGGCTTTGTTGGCATTGCTAGTGCCGTTGATATTGCATTTACTCAGTAAGCGCCGAGCTAAGTTGATTAAATTTGCCAATGTCGCATTAATCACAATGCCAGAGCTGAAAAATAGCCAGCAAATTCGTTTAAACCAATTCTGGCTATTGTTGTTACGTATGCTGTTGCTGATAGTATCTATATTATTACTAGCAAAAGTCAGCTTAAATGAGGCATTAATTAGCCATGAAGAAGTTTATTTGCTTAGTGCTGATTGGCTCAATCACAGCGATAAAAATGAACGTCAGCAGTTGATAGTAAATAGCTCAAATAAGCCAATTTACCTCTTAGGGCAGCATACTGCGCTTATCAATGCTGATGAAATACTGACTTGGCAAGCACCATTAACTCAACCTCAAGCGCAAAACAACCTGTTAGCGCTTAAAGTTTTTACCGCGTTATTAACCCCGGAAACAAAACTTAAGCTTTTTGTCACCGATCGCGCGAATCAATATCGTGTTAATGATAAAAATACGCGTTTAGTACTGGCTAATACTATTGACTGGCAGGTTAAACGAACATTTCCCGAACATCAAAAACACTATAACAATGTGATGAATGTGGTGATTATTTATGATCAAGACCGCTTTGCTGATTTGAAATATTTTCAGCAAGCATTGAATCTGATCAAACAACACATTGCCCCGAAGTTATCGCTCAGTTCGTTTTTAAATGTTGAATTAGAAAATTCAGTTTCGTATCAACAAACGATGTTAATAAATCCACACTGGCTGTTTTACTTGAGCTCGAAAGCTATCGACAATACTGTCAGTAACGCCATAGAAAATGGTACTAACGTTATTGTTGATGGTCATGTGGGTGGGAAGGTTGATGGTAATGTTACGGCCGAAAAACCTGAGCTTAATTTAATGCCCGATAAGCGCTTAGTGGTTGACAAAGATAGCAGTGATTTGCTCAGCGCTGAAGCGGTTTTCTATCGTCGTGCACAAGCGTTAGCGTTTGCTGAGCAATTAAAAAATAACCTGATATCACAAACTGATGAAGTGTTGTGGCAGGTTACGCAAAAAAACGGTGCGGCTTTACCCCTACTGACGAAATCGAGTCTGAGTTTTTATCCGCAAACGAGTGGCGATACAGTAAAAGTAGAAAGTGATATTTATCAATTGCATTCACGATTTTCACCGGCGTGGAGTAACTTATTAGTCAGTAAGCAATTTCCACTTTTACTGCAAAATTTATTATTTTCATCGTGGCAAAATGTCCAACGTCAAGCACAACAAACCTTAAGCCAAAAGCAAATTAGTCAGCTGGTTGTTACCGATAAAAACGCCAGCTTACTGGCTGCAAAAAACCTTACTACGCCAAGGTTAAAAAATATTACAACGCTCAACGTCCAGCAACCAGCGAAGCGCAACGATTACACTGAATTATTAATGGTTTTATTGTTACTACTATTGATAGTCGAGCGTATCGTTAGTGAAGTTTCTCGCACGAATAAGACGACTGAAAAAGTTGCTGATAATAAAACTGGCGGTGCACGCGTTAGATCAGCTAAGGCGGCAGGTTAATGTCGTCTATTGATACTAACACCGGTGAAATGCTAGCAGCACCGCCAAATGAAAGTTATCAGAAAATTCAGCAACAATTAGCACAGCTACTGATGCGGTGGCGTCGTCAATTTTTACAGCAACAATTATTCTTATTTAGCCCTAAGCTCATGGCACTTGGGGCAATGGTAGTATTTGTGGCCTTTAGTTTAGCTTCGTTAGGTTTAAGCGCTGACATATTAACTATTGAAGATACTGTTTGGCTTTTTCTGCTAATGATGATTTTCGGCCTATTTGCCAAAATCGCGCTGGTTTTGCGTAGTAAGGCTTATCGTCGTATTGAAGAAAATAATCTCATTGCTCATTTTAACAATCGTTTTGCTCAACTTGAATATAGCGCACAATTACTGCTGCGCGATGAAAATCAGTTGTCGGCCCTAGAGCAATTACAATATCGTAAAGTACGAGCCAGTTTTGACGATATTTTGCAGCAGCAAGCACAAGTCAATTATTCTCAGCTATCGCCGATTTTCGCTAAACGCCAATGGCTTATTCGCAGTGTCTCATTGCTATTATTATTGTTGATCTTATCGCTGACTCACCACTTCAAACTTCTTGATAAAACGCTGACTTGGTTTCAGTCACAACAAGTGACAAATCAACTGGCAGAAAGCACTGTTTGCATAAAACCAAAAGCTGCTGTGATTGATATTTTATCCCAGCAGGTGACGATTACACCGCCTGATTATAGTTTAGTTAAAAACCAAGCAAGCGGCGTCAATTCAGACTTACTTGATATTGAGGCTTTAGTTGGCAGTTATGCCCAGTGGACATTTTCATTCTCACAGAAAGCACCGAACTATTTTATCGTTTTTTCAAATGGTGAGCGTTATCCACTCATTAAACAAGATAATGCTAGTTTTACCTTTCGAACACAGTTGATGACTAGCATGGTTTATCATTTAGCTATAGCCGATGATAATGCACCTGTGTCGGAAAAATTTAGCACGATTCATCGCATAAGCTTAACGCCAGATCAAGCACCTAAAATTCGTTTCATTACGCCAAAAAATACCGTCACACAATTTGCTAAAAACAGCACACCTAATTTAGTGGCAGAAGTGCAAATATCCGATGACTTTGCCTTGACTGAAGTTAAAATTCTAGCCTCAATAGCCAAAGGCTCAGGTGAGGGGGTAAAGTTTAGAGATCAAAATTTTACTTTCGATCGCAGTGAAATGGTTGAAGGTAAAGCACATTATTATAAAAACTGGTCATTGGCTGATTTAGCGATGGAGCCAGGTGATGAGCTTTATTTTACTATTTTAGCTAGCGATAATCGCCAGCCGATAAATCAACAAACACGCTCGGCAACAAAAATTATACGTTGGTTAGAGGATGAACAAGCGGGCATTAATGCTGACGGCATCCTCATTGATTTTATGCCAGAATATTTTAAAAGTCAGCGACAAATTATTATTGAAACCATTGAGTTGATTGAAGATAAAGCGGAACTTGAGCAAAGTAAATTTTTTGCGAGCTCTGAGCTCCTTGGTGTTGCACAAAGCGCATTAAAAGAAAAGTATGGTCAATATTTGGGTGATGAGACCGAAGGGCTACAAAGTGTTGGCGTTAGTTTTGATGATGACCATCATGCTGAAGAAGATCATGCTGGTGACGGTCATGGTGATAACGAAGCCCAGCGACCTACCATACAAGTACATGATGAACATGGTGGCAGCAACGCAGTGATCACACCCCCTGGTCATGCACATGAGAGTGAAGCAGCGAATAACGCAAGTAGCAAAGACCTATCCGGCCGTATGTCGCTGATTGACCGTTATGGCCATAACCATGAAGACAGTGATGTTGGGGTGATGACCACCCAAGATCCAAAAGCCTTGATGAAACAAAGTCTTGCTAATATGTGGCAAGCAGAATTGCATTTAATGTTAGCGGAGCCAGAACTTGCTCTGCCGTTTGAACAACAAGCGCTTAAGTTATTAAAACAGGCTAAAAAAGCTGAACGTATTTATGTTAAACGCTTAGGTTTTGAACCACCACCCGTGACCGAGCAACGCCGCTATCAAGGGGAACAGAGCGATATTATTGCCGACAGTGTGCAGATATCGCGGTTTGACACTGAGCAACTGTCTGATCAAACACAATTGGCCTTTAGCGAGCTTTTGCCACTGTTGCATCAATTTATTCAGACATCAGAGCAAAATATTTCCTCAGCAATTGTCAGTGAGCAATTATTGACTGATGAATTAGCCTTAGTCGAGGTAACTAAACAAGGTATCATTGAATTGCTGCCTAAACGCCCTGCAATGGTTGAGGTGCTTGCCATTATTGAGCAAATATTGCTTGAGCGGCAACTTAAATTATCTCAATGTCAGCAATGTATTAATTTATTAGCTGGTAAAATCGAACAGCTAATTCCGCACGCTAATGCGCTACCGAGCAGGAAAGCGCAAGACTTTTTCGACCAACAACCTGTGGTTCTACAATATAGCCAATTTTTAGAGGATAACTTGTGATTATTGCTTTAACTGATAGTTATCAAGTGGCGATGACCAGTAGTTTACACTGGGGGTTAGTGTTATTAGCGCTGGTCGGTTTAGTGATAAGTTGTGGACTTATTTATCGACGATTTAAAGCAAAAAACCTTGATAGTGAGCAGCAAATAACCGCTTGGGAGTTTAAAGAAAAACGACACTTTACCTTGCTAATATTGGCTAATGTTATTGCTTTTATCAGCGTGTTACTGTTTATTTTACCTTTGCAAGCAAAAGTCGACATTGGTTCGTTTGAAATTTTACTAACACCGGGGTTTATCGATCCAATAAGCGCTAGTGATTTCAACCTGACAGGTATTGAAGCTCAGCAAGTAGAGCAACAACTCGCCTCGGCACAGCATATCTGGTTGTTGGATGAACAAGGTGATTTTCACACTAACTCGCCGGTAAATGCACACGCAAATTTACCGGCTAATAAAACACTGTATCAATGGTTGGCTAGGCATTATCAGGAAAAAGTTATTGTGGTTAATTCAATAGCTGAATTAACCTTGCTTTGGCAAGTGGGTAGTCCTAAAACAGGTAACTATGCAAAAGCGCGAGTGAATAGGTCACCTTACTTTGCACCATCATCATTAACCATATTGGGCGATGGTTTAACCGTCAAGCAATGGCAAAGTCTGTTAGCCCTTAACCCGCAAAAAAATCGACAAGAAACGGATGACGTTTCACCGCAAAGCTTACCGGATAGGTTAAAGAGCAATTTTCCTGCGAATTCACCGCTTAATCATATCGAATTTACGTTTTTTGCCAGTAAAGCAAAAACCGGTTTATTTGACTTACAATGGCAACGAGAATTAGTCTTAGGACAAGCGTTGACCGTCACCGGGCGCTTACAGCAACCGAAAGAAGATAGTCGTCAATTTCAGTTGAGCTTGGTTAACAATAATCATGTTGTTGAGCGAATTGAACTTGCCGCGAACCAAACTTTTTCGTTGACCACAACCAGTAAAACTCTGGGCTTATTTAACTATCAATTGTTATTGCAGCCGTTAATTGAAGATCCGAACAAGCAAGCCGATATCAGCCAAGGCGATGCTAACCCGCTGAAGTTCAATGAAAGTAGCAACACCAGTGAACAAACGAGTAAGCAATCAAGTACAAATATAACCAGCACTATTAGCGAAAATATTGCTGTCAGCGTAATACGGGGTAATCGCCCCAAAGTATTAATTAAGCAGTCAGCGCCTTCATTTGAAACCAGACGCTTAAAGCAGTGGCTAAGTCAGAGTAAAAGCCAAGTGCATATCATTAGCCAAATAAGTAAAAGCAAGTGGGCACAACAAAAAATAAATTACCTTGATGAAGAAGACAATCGTGACAATTTACAGGCACAAGCTCAAGAGCAATTGAAAATAGCGGCGCGAGGACATTTGCTGACCGAGAAGTTATTACGCGATAATGACCTGTTAATGCTCGATAGTCGTATGTTAGTTGCTTTAGAAATAACTGAAGTTGAAGCGCTATATCGTGCGATAAGCAATGGTTTAGGGCTGTTAGTTTTCGCTGACACAAGGCTTTTATCACCCGAAAAACAGCATACGGGCAAGTTAAACCAATTACTGAGTTTATTTGATATAAGTGCGACTGACGGAGCATTCGCTCAGGTTATTGCAAGCTGGCCAGAAAAACCGAACTTAGCTGTTAGCGAAAGCATAATATCACCGAGTCCAACAATCATGATAACGCCTAAACCGGGGCAAAGTATGGTTGAAGCAACAATGGGGCAAACGTTAGTAGCGCAGCAATCACTAGGTTTGGGCACTGTGGCGATAACAAGTTTAAATCAAACTTACCAATGGCCATTACAAGCGACACCCGCATTGTATAGCCATTATTGGCAATATCTGTTGTCAAAAATAGCGCGTAGCGAACGTAATACACGTTGGTTAACAACGAATTCATCTGCAATAGAGCGAGTCAATCATGATCAAAACATTTGCTTAATATCGTCACAAGTTGGCGTATATTCTCCGTTAATGCGCTTAACGTCACAGCCTTTGTCCAGCGCAGAAAAATGCGGATATTTTAGTGCCGATAAAAAGGGCTGGCTCGAGTTTCAGGCTTTCAGTAACGAGCAAGCGTTACTCGCTACACAGGCACGATATTTTTATGGTGCTGAAGATTTTTTAGCATGGCAACAAGTCGATAAACACCAAGTTAGCAAAAAGCACGCGAATGCTTTATCGCCTATGGAGTCGAGCCTGAAGGTTGCGAATAGCTACCAATCCGCTGATAAACGCTATCTTTGGTTGTTGATGTTTATTACCTTGTCGATGCTTTGGATAGAACGTAAATGGCAATCTGGCTAAGGCTATTTGCGCATAGTAGGGTACTGAATTTATCGAATATCTGCTTGGCTATAGTTAAAATCAAGCGTTGCAATAATTAATAACACCGCGCCAAAGATAATCGCCCAATGAGCACCAAATAACGCTAATGCACTACCAATAAGAGCAATAAGTACATTGGCCAAGCTAAAAACGGTGGTAATTAAACCCATGAGCTGACCTTGCTCTATGTTGCTATATTGTTCAGAAATATACACAGGTAATAAACCATTAAAAATAGCGATTGCGATGCCCGTAATGGCGTAAATAGGCCACACAGCGGTTGATGATAACCAAGGGTGTAAAAAAAACAGCATCGCCATCAATACCATACCAACAATTGCACCAAATTTTAATCCGAATAATTGTTTCAATTGTTTGACAAAAAACACACTGGTGATGGTCATGAATAAGGTTAGCACTACGGTGATATAACCAATGGCCAAACTTGAAAAATCAAACTTCTCAACTAACCACACGGGATAAAACTCGTAATAAGCATTGAGACCAAGGGTAGCTAATAAGTAAATGAAAAAGATGCGTCTAATTTGCTTATTGGCTAATAAGGCAAATGAATTCTGTTTACTAAAAAGCGCTATAAAGGTGGTTTTTTCTTGCCTAGATTTTAGTTCGTCTTTAGGTAAAATAATGGCAACGCTAAATAGTGCAATCAACAAAACGGCCGCAGCGAAGAAGAAAACCGTATCTAAGCCGTATACCGCGAGTAATCCTCCGGCTAAAGGACCTAGCAACCAACCTAAATAACTGGTGGCATTTACCAAGTTAAAGGTATAGGTTTTATCTAAGGTTGGTGACAAATCAACAGCAATGGCTTTGGCAATACTTATGTTGCCTGAAAAAACGCCGGTAACAAAGCGGGCTAAAGCTAACAATAAAAAGCTTTCGGCAATAACCGCAAGTGCAGATAAAACATAACCGACAACTGTTAAAATTAAGGTAATGTTTAAGGTTTTCTTTCGACCATATACCCCAGAAGCTGCACCTAAAACTGAACTACCAAGAATAACGCCTAAGGGATAAATCGCTAATATGATGCCTAAGAGTATTTTACTGGGCAAATCAGCAAATGTGGTTAATGGGCTAATCTCATTAAGAAACAGCGGTGCTAATATCGGATAGGGTAAGGCGATGCCAGCACTACTAAATAGCACCACAAGCATAACGGAAAACAAAGATTTTTTGGCTTTTAACTCTTCAGTACTTGCCGTGTTACGCACTACTGTTTTGCTTCTAGACATGTTGCTCATCATGATTGATATTTATTAAAGGCCGGTTGTTGCTATAGTAAGTCGCACTCACCATTAAGTAAATATTTATGTTTATATAGTTGCTGTGGCAACAGTAATAAATAACGTTTTTCAGAAAAACATAATAAAACTCAGGCTGTTAGTGTGAATGTAATTAAGTGTAATCTCAGAGTAATAAGTTGTACTATTGCAGTAACACCTTGTACATGACGTTGTTAATTGATAATAAACATTTTAAAGTAATAAAATTAAAGTCATTCATACTTTCAATGGTTGTTATTTATTAACTAAGTAACGTTGAACTGTGTTGATAAAACGTCCATGAAATTGCTGATAATGCAGCACAATAAAGTAGGAGCAAGTTAATGTCAGATAATAATTCGTCAGTAAAGAAGATATTACTCGTTGAAGATGACCGTCAGTTGTCAGATTTAGTTGCTGAGTTTCTAGAAAGTGAAGGCTACCACGTTAAACAAGAATACCGAGGTGACACGGTAGAAAAACGTGTTGATAAATTCGTCCCTGATTTAATTATTTTAGACATTATGTTACCAGGTAAAGATGGTTTTGCCGTATGCAAAGATTTGCGTCCTGCCTTTAAAGGTCCAATTTTAATGCTGACAGCGAAAGGTACTGATTTTGATCAAGTCTTAGGTTTAGAAATTGGTGCTGATGATTACGTGATTAAACCGGTTGAACCAAGAGTACTGCTGGCACGAGTAAATGCTTTATTACGCCGTGGGCAATTGCCGTCTGATGGTAAAGAAAATGCTGAAATTGACTGTGGGCAATTACATATTAATCGTGGTTCAAGACAAGTAACTTTGCACGGTGAGAATATTGATCTTACCAGCCAAGAGTTTGATTTATTATGGCTATTAGCCAGCCGTTCAGGCGAAGTACAAAACCGAGATTATATTTATAAGGCGGTTGTTGGTCGTGAATACGATGGTATGGATCGCAGTGTTGATGTGCGTATTTCTCGCCTACGTAAAAAATTACATGACAGTAATGAAACACCATTTCGTATAAAAACTATTTGGGGACAAGGTTATTTATTTGTTCCTGATGCATGGAGCTAATCACCATAATCACCTGCAAACTGATGGCTTGTTTTAGCAATTCATCAGTGTTTCTTCCCTCTTTTTAGGTATTTTGATGAAACTCGGTCGCTCATTTTTCAGCTTGTATTTTCTGATTATTTCTATTTTTATCATCTTCTCTTGGTTGCTTGATGAAGTATGGAGTTCATATCTAGAACAAGATATCGAATCTTACACGGGTTATAAAACGATGTTGTTAGCCTTATCTAATTATTTAGATAAGCATCCAAAAAACGAGTGGCAAGACATTATATCGGGTGCCGCAGAGCAATGGCAATTACCATTGAAGTTAATGTCTGAACAGCAAATGAGAGATAGTCTTCATCAAGATCGTGATGTCATTAGCGAAAATAACACCCATATATATTATGATAATGACGCGGTCGAAATTCATCATCCAGTCAGCAACTCTTCTGCAGTAATCGTTTTAGGGCCTGCCAAAATGCCCACTAGACCTAGAATGGAAGCGCTAATTCGCGTTGTACTACTGGCGAGTTTAGCTTGTTTATTATTTTTTTGGTTACGGCCGTTATCACGCGATTTAGACCAATTACGAAAGACGGCGATTGAATTTGGGCAAGAAAGTTTCGATGTTGTTGCGCCAAAAGCAAGATCAACAATGACCGAACCCATGGTAACGGCTTTTAATACTATGGCGAGTCGTATTAAGCGCTTAATTGATGCTCACAAAGAATTATCAACCGCAGTCGCACACGAATTACGTACACCATTAGCACGTTCTAAGTTTGCTTTGCAGATGTTGGCGTGTACCGATGATAAAGCCAGACAAGAAAAATATCGCACAGCAATCAGCAAAGATATTTGTGAACTAGAGCAATTGATTAGCGAGATGTTGATTTATGCCAGCTTTGATAACGATAAACCTGAGCTTACTTTTTCTGAAGAATCTTTAGTGGAAATTGTTAATAAACAGGTAAGTAATTACCAGCAGTTTGAACAAAAAATTACCGTTAACAATCTTATCGGTAATATTACCGTAGACGTAGATCGTCACTTTATCAGCCGAGCTTTGAATAATTATATTTCTAATGCCATAAAGTATGGCAACGGTGAAATAAGCATTACGATTATGCAAGAGAAAGAATACTGCCAAATACGCGTCAGTGATAATGGTGATGGTGTCTGTGATGACTTTAAACGTACAATATTTGATGCATTTTCACGTGGCGATACCTCTCGTAATAGAGAAACAGGGGGCTTTGGATTAGGTTTAGCGATAGTTTGCCGAATTATGGAATGGCATGGCGGCAGCGCTTCAGTGATTGATTGTGAACAGGGCGGAGCAAGTTTTATTCTAAGTTGGCCAATCAAACATGTGGCGGTTTAGTATTCGATAATATTCTGTATTTATTAGACATTTTATAATTTAATTCAGTTATTATTAAAGTAATTTACCTTACTGCCGATATTGATATTATCGGCAGTAAAACAGTAAATTATTTTGAAATCAGACGTTTTATCAAATGACATACTTGTTCATGAACTTCAATTAGGCGAACAGCTTAATGAAAGCGTTCATCATGAACGTCGATCTGATTTTTCTTTAATGCTTGCCATGTTAACTGACGATGTTAGAGCGCACAGTCAGTTCAAACTACCGTTAACAACAACTGCAGAAAAAACCACCACTTCAGAACAGCTAAGAAAACATTTCCAATTGCCAGATGAAGCACCATTAGCATTAAAAAGTGTCGACGGTATAAACTCATTTAATCAAGCGGGATTAATTGAGCAACAACAATTAGACCATTTACGTTTGGCTAATACTCTTAAGCCAAAGCCCTTGGCATTTCGTGATGATGCAAAATATATCAACGCTCAGGTTATGACTAATACAAGTTTATATTGTCAGCAGAAACATCAGAAAAAATCGCTAGAACAAGTTCAGCAGCGAGATGAATTTAATGCTAATGCTTGGCTAACCGCAGTACAAAAAACTATCGTTAAAGCGCCACTTATCGAAGCTTATGCTTAAAAGCTTTTTGCACAACACTGTTTAAACTTTTTATTACTGCCACAAAAACACAGTTCATTACGCTTTGGTTTAGCTAATTCATTGCTATCTGACACCTCGCCATCGAGGTAGCGCCAGTTTCCTTGTTCGACAACAAAATTAGAGCGTTCTCGCATTTGCCATAGTTGTCCTTGATACTGATAAAAAGCGGAGAACTCTACTTGCGCATTATTGTTATTGGCTAAGTCTTTTTGATAGTCGCTACTATGATGGATAACCAACTTTAGCCATTGAGTTTGTTCGGCCCATTGCTCTATATCTTCAATTAATTGTTCAGCTTGGCTAGAGGTAGCGTAGGTAAGATAAATATATTGAGCGTTTTTTTTTGCGTAAGCACTGTAGCGAGATCGCATGAGTTGTTCAGGCGATGTGGCTGATTTTTCTGCCAATATAACAGCCAGACAACAGTGAGAGTAGGCTCTATCCGAGCCGCATGGACATAACATCAAAATAACCTATTGAAAAAATTATGCTGAGTTTATCACAAAGGTACTTTTGCTTTTAATGCTTTATTTTTACGATGTAAAATCGGCCACCACACCGAGCTCAATTAAAATGATTTTTTACTCGAGGTAATAACCTTATCGATGAAGTCACTAGATTTTTGCGTTTAGTGTAATTGCTGAGTGGCAGATTTTTGCAACAAAATACATTGGGTTTTTCCTATGGCTGCACAACGAGATATTTCGTCTAATTCAGCTTGGCTGTAATGCGCGTTTGATAAAATTATTGCTGAACAATTACCTTTAAGTAAGGTGTTTTTAATATGTTCTAAGTTAATATTTACCTTATTTACATTCACCTTTAAAATCTTTTCAGGGTTAATTTTCCCCATCATCGATAGCTGTTCTAAAGAGTCATTTTCAGGGTTGATCATTAAAATCCACTTGTTGTCATCGTGATGGTTTTGACAAATTTTTTGATACTTTTCAGACAAATCATATGAGTTTTTTACTCGAATAACATTACACCAATCACTAGATAAAGCACTCTTACTTGATGTTTCAATTCTAGTGCTTAAAGCTAAGTTGCTGTTATTTAAATCTAAATTTATCTTTCTAATGTTTAACATAATGCCAACCTTGATATACTGTATGGATGTACAGTATATCGATTTTATTGTTATTTCAAGCATTAATTAATTTATTTTTATAAAGCAGCTAAAGTGAATTGAATTGTAGGAATTTATGCAAATAACTATTCATTCTAGAGAGTATTTAATCCTTATGACCACTGTGCGAAACACTAGGTTTGCTAAGCACAACTTACGCTTAAGTAAATGTTAAGAATTTATTGCTATCTTTTCTTTTTATCCCGCGTTGATGGATGCTTGTTATTTATTAAGCAAGAGTAAAGCTGCAGGTATCAGGAGAATATAATGGAAAATAGTGTGGCCAATTGCATGGAAAATAATAAAAGCGCAAAAAAAATCATGTTTAATATGGCCTGGTTGTTGGTGCTGTTCAGTGTTATTTTTTGCCAGCAAATTAGTGCCAGACATATTAATGATAAGATCCAACTGTTAAGTGATGGTTGGGCACATGTTAATTTTGAACTGAATGGCGATGTTCAAGAAGATGCTTTTATAAAACTTATTGATCAAGCTAACATGGTAACGTCAAATTATCCCCTACAAGCAGATGCTTGGACTTGGAGTGGTATTATTAAGTCAAGTTTTTCAGAAGTTAGTCGTGGCTTAAATACCTTGTCGTATGCAAAATCGGCGAAAAAAGATTTTCAACAAGCGATTGCATTAAATCCGACAATTTTAGCGGGTTCAGCCTATATAAGTTTAGGCGTGCTTTATCATAAAATGCCCGGCTGGCCTATTGCCTTTGGTGACGATGACAAGGCAGAAGTTTTACTAAAAAAAGGCCTTGAAAATGATCCTAATGGCAAAGTTTCAAATTTTTTTTATGGTGAATTTCTTTTCGATGAGGGTAAATACCATCAAGCTAAAAAGCATCTTTTGCGTGCTAAACAAGTCCCGTTGCGAATTAATTGCTTAATCGCTGATAAGCACCGTCAAGCTGAAGTAGAATTATTATTAGCGAAAGTAGAAAAAATAATAGCCCAAGAGCGTAGACGCTAGCCGTATATAAAAGGTATAAAGTGGTTTGTGCTATTATAATAGCGTTTAAAATCAGGTTGATATGCGAGTGTCTTTTATGCGTTTAGTAAGTGCTTTGAAAACGACGACAATTGCTTTCTTGATAATAAGTTAAATAAGTTAAATAAGTTTTAAGGTAGCGAGATGAGAATTTTACTTGTTGAAGATGATTTACCCTTAGCACAAGCATTACAGCAGTCTTTACGTCATGAAGGTTTTGTTGTTAACCACGTTGAAACGGGTAAAGATGCGCTAACTGCCTTAGCGGTTCCAGACCATGATATGGTTATTCTCGATCTCGGTTTACCCGATATAGATGGCTTAGTAGTGCTGAAAAAAATTCGCGCTAAAAAGCAAACTACACCGGTTATTATTCTTACCGCGCGCGACACTATCGAGCAACGAGTTCAAGGGCTCGATTTTGGCGCTGATGATTACTTAGTTAAACCTTTCGATATTAATGAACTTCTGGCCCGATTACGGGTCATTGAACGGCGCCTTGGTACCGCGGATAGTGCAATTATATCAATTTCGACAGTTAAGCTTGATAGCGCCGCTCATAAAGTTTTTGTCGCAGAGCAAGTACTTAGTTGTTCGAAAAAAGAATATATGGTTTTAAAGGCGTTAATGGAAAATGCTGGTCGCATTCAATCACGCGAGCAAATTGAATCTCGCTTGTATGAGTGGGGTGAAGAGGTGATCAGCAACGCCGTAGAAGTGCATATCCATAACTTACGCAAGAAATTACCTGAAAAATTCATTCAAACCGTTCGTGGTGTTGGCTACACCATCAATAAGGCTTAATAACGCTATCATGTCTATTCGTCGTTATTTGGTGCTAATGCTGTTATCTATTATTACCTTGATCATTTTCGTTTCTGCTATTCAGGGTTATAAAGCCAGTATGAGTAAAGCAGCAAGCTTGTTTGACGATGAGCTGGTCTCTCTGGCGCAAGTGATTAGTGCCATAACGCTGCCTAAAGGGGTTGTTAAGCATAAGGTAACCAGCAACTTTGCTTATCAAGTGGTGATGGATGAACAAGTGATAACACGTAGTGAAAATGCACCACAAAGGCTGATCAATAAATTGAATAACGGTTTTAAAGACGTTAATTTTTTAGGTAAACGTTGGCGCACATACAGTGAAAAAATAAGCGATAATTCAACCGCTAATTATTGGCTTATTGTTGCCCAACCATTAAAGCAAAGGTTTGACCTTGCTGAAGATATAATCTTATCTGCGGTAACACCGATTATTTTAGTGATGCCATTATTGGCATTGATTATTTCTTTGGCAGTACGTCAAGGTTTGAAACCGTTAACCTTGTTAACTCGGGCATTAAAAAATAAAAAGGCAAACGACCTTAGCCAGCTATCAATAAACTCCAACAATGAACTCGCGCCGGTAATAGCCACATTAAATGAGTTGTTTTTACGTCTTTCATCGGCGTTTGAACGTGAAAAGCAATTTGCTTCTGATGCCGCGCACGAACTTAGAACGCCATTAAGTGTATTGAAAATTAATCTGCATAACTTGCAACAAAGTTCTAATGACGTAATAACGGCTACCAGTGAACAAGGTTTAATATCAGCGCAGGCTTTACCCTTTGAGCAGTTAGAGCATAGCGTTGAGCGTATGGCGCATGTGGTTGATCAAATATTAACCTTAAATCGTACCAATCCAGAGCAAATATTAGCTGAAAGTGAAGCGCTTAATTTACAAGTGCTATCACAAGAATGTATCCAAGAGCTGTATCCGTACATCGCCAGTCGAGGTCATGATATTGAGTTAAATAGCGAAGCCACCACTATCTTTGGTAATCGCTTTGCTATCGCTATTTTATTGAAAAACTTGCTTGCTAATGCTGCCAAATACAGCCCAGATCATGGCAAGATATTAGTTTCGTGCAAGCAAGGCGAGCAGGGCATTATCTTGCGTGTTGAAGATTCAGGGCCCGGTATTGCGCCAGCAGAATATACTCGGGTATTTGATCGTTTTTACCGTGTCGGTGGTGATAGCCATAATTCCAAAATCATTGGTTGTGGCTTAGGTTTATCGATAGTTAAGCATATTGTGCAATTGCATCAAGCGACGATTAGCTTGAGTGTTTCTGAGGCGTTAGCTGGCTTATGTGTTGAAGTGATCTTTCAAAATGAAGAAAATAGTCGTTATAACAAGGCGCTTCGTAGCCAACCGTCAGCATCAAACTCGGTAGGGGGTGCTAAATGAGCAACTTCCCGATGCCATTTATTCATTGCGTGATAATGACCTTGCTAATAGTGTCGTTTTCTAGCTTGGCCAAACGACCAGAATTTCAGTTAAGGCTAAATAATCATTTATTTTATCCAGCAGAAATAGAGATTCCTGAAAATACCAAAGTGAAATTGATTATTCATAATCAAGATAATACCCCGGAAGAATTTGATAGCTTTGATCTTAATAGAGAAAAAGTTATTTTTCCGAAAAAAAAGGCGATTATTTTTATTGGACCATTATTACCAGGGCGTTATGATTTTTTCGGCGAATTTAATCCCAATAGCGCCCAAGGCACCATTATTGTTGTACCCAATAAGTTAGCTCCTGATAACACTGAATCCGAAAAGAATGCGAGTAAATCTCCGAGCAATAGCGCTGTGGTGAAGGAGATTAATCATGTTAATTAACACCATTATTTTATTTTTACGCGATGCGTTACCGATCTTTGTTATTACGACGATTTTAATTTCCTTGTTACACCAGCAAGGCATTAAACAGCCTTGGTATGCTATTGCTGTTTTTTCAAGTGTGCTGTTAAGTTTGTTTTTATTAACGACTATTGATGATATTTCCCAAACCTTCGACGATACTGGCCGAGAATGGCTATATGCGTTTTCCTACATTGTTTGTTATTTTTTATCATTAATATTGCTGAGCCAGTTGGTGGCAGCCAACGGGAAAATGCGTCCGAGAAAATATATTATGATCAGCGCTTGTGCTATCGCCTTAATGGCTATTTTGATGACGCTAAATGGCGCAAATTTTTTGATTTATATTACTGGTTTTTGGTATCAAACCAATGCCTCTAATGTCTTAATTACCGGTGTTATTCTCGGCGCAGGTATTTGTGCAAGTATTGCCGTATTACTGTATTTTTTTATGGCGTTTTTTCAGCGTTATTGCCGCATCGTTCGAGAAATATTTTTGATTTTGTTTAGTACGGGATTATTGATGAAAGCAAGCAACTTATTGATACAAATAGATGTGCTACCAAGCGATAGTTTTTTATGGGACGCTAATCACATCATTGCCGAAAACGCTGAGCTTGGACAATTATTAACCGCATTTTGGGGCTACGATGCTACGCCAACCATGTTGCAACTCTGGCTTTATTTATCCGCCATCATGCTGGCGTTTATCGTACTTTTTCGTGCTAACCCAAAACTAAGTCAAGGCAAAACCATATCTAAGGAGGCGGTGTAATGAATTGTCGAGTGCTAACAGGTCTGTTACGGATTATATCCATCAGTCTTGCGATCATTTTTAGTCATGTCGTTGTTGCCGATGGCGTTGTTGTTGATAAGGTTTATCATCCTTATGTACTGCCAAATGAACGTGAATTTGAATGGCGTATGCTATCGCATCAAAATGATGCTGGAAATAGTTTAGGGCAGCGAATAGCTTACGGACAATCAATAACAGAAAACATCATGGTTGAAGTCTACCTGGTCGGTGAGCGAGATAGTAACGATGACTTTGGTCTTTCAGCTTATGAAATAGAAACCCGTTGGATGATCACTGAACAAGGGGAATATTGGGCTGATTGGGGGATGTTATTCGAAGTAGAAAAAGAACACAAACGCGATATTTGGGAATTTACTACCGGGCTGCTATTCGAAAAAGAATATGGCCGTAATAGTTTAGCGCTTAATGCTTTTTTAATTTATGAAACCGGCAGTGATATTCAAAACGAATTTGAAACTGAATTACGTTTGCAATACCGATATCGTTGGATGCCTCAAGTTCAACCGGCTATTGAGATTTATGTCGGTGAAGATTACACCGGTATTGGACCCGCTTTTATGGGCATACAAAGGTTTAATGGACAAAAACAATTAAAATGGGAAATGGGCTTTATCACTGGATTAAATGGCGATAATAAAGACCATATTTTACGACTCGCCATCGAATATGAATTTTAAAAACAAGATGCTTAAAGCGCTATTTTTTCGTCAACTAATCTGGTGTGTGTTTGCTCTTGCACTACTCGTATTTGCTTTAGGTATTAGTTGGCAAGTGAGTAAAACCAGTAGCTTTCTCTACGGTTTTTGGTACCAAACACTCGACATTCAGCAGGTTATTAATAAAAGTGTGCCAAAAAATAGCCAAGGTAAGCGAGACTTTCCCACTGATGACAGCCAATTACATGAGAAAAAATTTGCCGATATTGTGCAAGCTATTCATCAGCACGGTGATGGTTTAGCAGAAATTCGTTATGTAAATCTTCTGGGAATATCGCGCAAACTATTAACGCCTAGCGAAGTACTGCATTTACAAGATGTCGCTAACTTACTTGATAGCATTAGCCATTATTGGTGGGGTAATCTATTTTTATTACTGAGTCTATTAGTGTTTTATTGTCGTAAACTGAAAAACTATACAGCGCTCAATGCACGACAGTCGTTAATAAAATCAACACGAAAACTACCCACAGGTAAGCAAAAATTTCTCACCTTAGCGGGCTTTGTTTTATGCATTGCTGCTCTATTGGGCATTTTAGGTTTTACCGAAGTATTTTATTATTTACATACCGTGGTTTTTCCAGCCAACCATCAATGGTTTTTTTATTATAACGATTCATTAATGGCTTCGTTGATGAAAGCGCCAGATATCTTTGCCGCTATCGCCATGCAACTTGTTGTTGTGGCACTGCTAATAGCGGCTGGAGTGGATTCATTAGTCAGTCGTTATCAACAAAAATTATAACACTTCACTGTGCTATTTTTTTGTTACTTAATTTGTTACTTAATTTGTTACTTATTGAGGTTAGCCAGTTCTTCAATACGGTATTGCGTTAAGGTGATATAACAGGATTTAAAGGCTGAAGCTGCGCTCGGGTCTGGCCCAACAACTAAATATTGCCATCGACAGTTATTTTCGCGATAGCTAATAAAGTTACGTTGCGAACGCTTAAACATATTAAGAGAAGCATGGCGACCCGTGTCGGCCGCTAACTCTTCTAAAATAAACGTTTGATTGTTTACCCAGGTTTGAAGCTCACGATCTTTCTTTTCTTTAATGCCATCTAAGCAGCGTGATATTTCAGTTGCCGTGGTCATTTTTGTTTCACAACTTGTGATCGTTTCTTTCGCCATAGCGGTTGATGATAACAATATTAAGCTGGTGAATAGGTATTTACTAAGATATTTATGATTCATGAATAAAGTTTATGCTTATGCCGGAAGTACTTTCTTGTAAGGTTTTACGGTAACGTTTTTATAAACACCCGCAGCCACGTAAGGGTCGATATCTGCCCATTGTTGAGCGTCAATTAAACTGTCAAATTCAGCAATAACTAAAGAGCCTGTAAAACCAACATCGCCCGGGTTTTCACTATCAATAGCAGGACAAGGACCAGCCACCAGTAGTTTTCCTTGATCTTGTAATGTACGTAATCTGTCTAAATGATCTTCACGTACACTCATACGTAGCGCTAAACTGTTTTCAACATCTTCACTATAGATAATATAAAACATTTTTTCATCCAAAATTATTTCTTTAATTAACAGCGCTAACTACTCGCTAGGTTTTTTTTCTTCTTCTTGATCATCAGGCATATATTTATATAAAGACATTACAGAGCCGATAGCAAAAACAAACGTTAATGCCGTTAAGCCAAACACTTTAAAATTAACCCAAGTTTCTAAGCTAAAGTTGAAGGCTATATACCAATTAAGTAAGCCGCAAATAGCAAAAAATATTGCCCAAGCCAAGTTTAGTTTATTCCATATGTTTTCAGGTAAGGTCAATGCCTCCCCTAAAAACTCTTTGATAATGTTTTTGTTAAAGACTTTTTGACTCACCAGCAGGGAAATAGCAAAAATACCTTGGATAATGGTCACTTTCCATTTTAAAAAGGTGTCGTCGTGCATGTAGATAGTGAGACCGCCAAAAACGGCAATTAAACCAAATAATACTAAATTTCTTTTGGGTATTGGCTGTTTTTTTATTAAGAAGTAGGCGATTTGAATAGCAGATGCGACAATTAATGACCCTGTAGCCCAATAAATATCAGCAAATTTATAAAAAACAAAGAAAATAACTAACGGAATATATTCTAAAAAAGCGTGCATAGGGCCAGTATCAAAAATTTTAATGTGTCGATTCTATCCAAAGCCAAGCCATACGCCAATCTATTTAATGCGATAAAGTGTAATAGCTTTTAACAATCAGCGCTAAACCTCTCACTAGCGCTGATTGTTATAACGTTATGGGTATTATTGATTTTTAGCCTGTTGATAACCAAATGGGTCGTCGATTGAGTAAGACGGTTCAGTAAACCATTTTGCGCCAGTGTCGGTCATATAAAAATGATCTTCTAAGCGCACACCAAATTCATTAGGTAGCACCAGCATCGGTTCGTTTGAAAAACACATACCTTTAGCTAGTGGTGTTCTATCACTACGTATTAAATAAGGCCATTCGTGAATATCTAAACCAATACCATGGCCGGTTCTGTGCGGGCAACCAGGGGTTTCATAATCGGGGCCCATATTCTGGCTAGCGATGTAATCTCTGGCGGCAATATCAACATCACCGCAAGGTACGCCAATATTGGCGGCATCAAAGGCTGCTTTTTGTGCTAGCTTTTCAACAAGCCACATGTCACGTTGGCGTTGGTTTGGCTCACCAAAAACATAAGTACGGGTAATGTCAGAATTGTAACCTTCAATCTGGCAACCGGTATCAATTAATACCATGTCATCTTTTTCCAGCGTTTTAGGTGATTTAACGCCGTGCGGATAAGACGAGTCTTCGCCAAACAACACGATACAAAAATAAGAACCACCAGTAGCACCTAACTTGCGATGTGCTTGGTCAATAAAGTCAGTGACTTCTTGAGTAGAAATACCGACACGTAATATACGCGCTACCGCTTTATGTACTTCGATAGTCATATCTTTTGCTTGTTGTAATAAAGCTATTTCAGTGTCTGATTTTAGTGCGCGACAGCCCGCTGTTACACATTTTGCATCAATAAGTGTTAATGCTGGTGCAGCTTGATTAATGCCGTCGGCAATAAAAAATGCCGTTGATTCATCGATCGCGACTCGGCCCGTATTAATGCCAAGTTCAGCCAATATTTGCTTAAATAATAGGTAAGGGCTTTCGTGCTCTTGCCAGCCTTTTATTTCGCCTTTTACCGTCATGTACTGACTTAAAGTACTCACTTCAAAGAAAGGTGTAATATATTGAATTTCGCCTTGTTGAGGAATAATCGCGCCAACCATGCGCTCGCTGGCATACCATCGGGTACCGGTGAAGTA
The DNA here is from genome assembly GCA_913061475.1 of uncultured Colwellia sp. GTDB lineage: Bacteria > Pseudomonadota > Gammaproteobacteria > Enterobacterales > Alteromonadaceae > Cognaticolwellia. The sequence continues at coordinate 47,125 of CAJXUN010000020.1, forward strand.
ATATAAATTGGTGCCGGCATTAACATAGGTGGCGGCAATATCATTTTCAACCATAATAGCTTGTGCTTTAGCGATACGTTGCTTTAACTCAGCTTCAGTAATGGCTTGCACCTTACTGGTCATATTGGTTAATTTTTCTAGTTCAATTTTTGCGGAAGAGCCGCCAACACCTATAGTCATATCTGTACCCTATAAAATTCACTTAATTTATGTATATTTTATACAATAAAGCGGGCTGTGTATCGTACTAAATTAGTGGATTTGAATAGCAAGGAAATTAATCATCAGGACCTACGGTCAACTTTTTAGCCCTAACAACAATAACGCTAAACCACATTAAACAATGACAGGAGTATTTATGCGTAAAAAAGTACAATTTATCAGTGGTAAAAATCAGCTCAGCGGCTTACTAGAAAGTCCAGAATCTGAGGTTAAATTTTATGCTTTATTTGCGCATTGTTTTACCTGTGGTAAAGACATTGCAGCGGCTTCACGCATTAGTCGTGCATTAGTGCGCAAGGGTATTGCGGTATTACGGTTCGATTTTACCGGTTTAGGCAATAGCGACGGTGATTTTGCCAACAGTAATTTTTCGTCAAATATACAAGACCTAATTGCCGCCGCAGATTTTCTTCGCGCAGAATATCAAGCGCCACGTCTGTTAATTGGTCATAGCTTAGGTGGTGCAGCGGTGCTTGGCGTTGCCCAGCATGTAGTTGAAGCCGAAGCGGTGGTTACTATTGGCGCGCCATCCGATGCCGCGCATGTGGCGCATAATTTCGCCTTACAACTTGACGATATTGAAAAATACGGCAAAGCAGAAGTTAATTTAGCTGGGCGCGTATTCACCATTGAAAAACAGTTTTTAGATGATATTAAACGTTACGACACCAGCCATATAGGCCTGTTAAGAAAAGCACTATTGGTGATGCATTCACCCGTTGATAAAACGGTAAACATTTGTGAAGCCGAAAAAATATATCAAGCGGCACTGCACCCGAAAAGTTTTGTGAGCTTAGATGACGCTGATCATTTACTTACCAATAAGCGTGATGCTGAATATGCAGCTGATGTTATCGCCGCATGGGCCGGACGATATATTATTCATCAAGATAGTGAAGGTAAAGTTACCGGCATTAAGGGTACTAGCCCTAACATCAAGGTCGCCAAGGGCCACGTTATTGTTGAGGAAAAAAATCATAAGTTTACTCAACATGTCAGTACCAATAGTCATTATTGGCTTGCTGACGAACCTGAGCATGTTGGCGGTAACAATATGGGGCCAGACCCCTACGAGCATTTATTGGCAGGGTTAGGTGCTTGTACGGCAATGACCTTACGTATGTATGCTGTGCGTAAAAATTTAGCTATTAAGCATATAAAAGTTGAGTTAAGGCACGACCGAAATTATCAACAAGATTGTCAGCAGTGTGAAAACAAAACCCAAGGTATTGAAGCCATAGTGAGAGATATTAGTTTTGTTGGCGAACTTGATGCAGAGCAGCAAGCTCGGTTTTTAGAAATTGCCGATAAATGCCCAGTGCATAAAACCCTGCACAATAACGTTAAAGTTGTTAGCCAACTAAGCGCGGAATAAGCAAGCACTATTATCTATGAAATTTGTACCTGATCACACGCTAATTAGGTACAAACTTTTCAGACTCTAAACTTAGCGTTACTGGCTAAAGCTATATCTCGATATGGAGCAGCGTTAATTCGCCATCAATCAGCCCTTAATCTGCTTTTAATTGAACTCTAATCAGAAATGCCTCCCATACAGAGGTATTTAATTTCTAAATAATCGTCTAAGCCATATTTTGAACCTTCACGGCCGCTGCCTGACTGCTTTACGCCACCAAATGGCGCCGCGGCATTTGATATCAGGCCTTCATTAATGCCGACCATGCCAAAATCCAATGCTTCGGCAACACGCCAAACACGACCAATATCTCGGGCATAAAAGTAAGCCGCTAAACCGTATTCTGTGTCATTCGCCATGGCAATAGCGTCACTTTCCGTGTCAAAGGAAATAATCGGTGAAACCGGGCCAAATATTTCATTGCGTGCCACCGGCATATCCTGTGTTACTTGGGTTAAAATAGTAGGTTGGAAAAAATGGCTACCCGCTTTATGAGGCTTACCACCAGTGTTTAATACCGCCCCTTGTTTTATTGAGTCATTGACTAACTTAGTGACATTTTCCACTGCTTCGCTGGAAATCATCGGGCCAATTTGTATGTTGTCATCAATACCATTACCGACATGTAAGTGATTAACCGCATCAGTAAATTTTTCAGTAAAGCTCGCTAAAACGTCTTTTTGCACAAAAATGCGGTTAGTACAAACACAGGTTTGGCCAGCATTTCTATATTTTGAGTTTATTGCACCTTTTACTGCCTCTTCAATATCGGCATCATTAAAAACAATAAAAGGCGCATTACCACCCAATTCCATCGACACTTTTTTAACGCCTGATGCACATTGTTTGATCAGGCTTTTGCCAACCGCTGTTGAGCCGGTAAAAGTAAACTTGGCAACATCAGTATGGGTGGTAAATACTTCACCAATACCTTTAGCGTCTTGACCAACTACCACGTTAAATACGCCAGCTGGTATGCCTGCTTGCTCGGCTAATTCAGCCATGGCTAATGCCGATAACGGCGTTTGCGTAGCGGGGCGTACAACAAAGGTGCAACCAGCTGCAAGCGCTGCAGCGGCTTTACGCGCGATCATCGCATTAGGGAAGTTCCATGGCGTTATTGCAGCCACAACACCAACGGCTTGCTTAATCACCACGATTTTTTGTTTCGCTGATAAACTCGGAATGGTATCGCCGTATACACGTTTACCTTCTTCTGCAAACCATTCAATAAAGCTGGCACCATAAGCTATTTCACCTTTTGCTTCAGCCAAAGGTTTACCTTGTTCAAGGGTCAGTATACGGGCAAGGTCATCCTGATGTTCCATCATCAAATTAAACCAGTTACGCAACAGCGTAGCACGTTCGTTCGCAGGCATTGTTGACCAAGCTTTGAAAGCTTTCTTAGCGGATCGGACTGCCAATATCGCCTGTTCCACGCTAGCATCACAGACCTGCGCTATTACTTCATCGATAGCCGGATTCGACACGTCGAACGTGGTATTGCTAGGGTGCCAATTACCGTTAATATATGAGCTGGTTTTAAGTAATGCGGATTGTTTAATGTCTAGCAAAATATTCTCCTTAATTTAATGAGATAAAATTACCGGAAAATATCCACTATCTAGCAAGCAATATAAGCTAGTTTGCCGAGAGGTTACTGACTAGTGTGGATAAATATCACGGTTAACGCTGTTTTATCTGTTGATGATAAATTATCATAATTAAGCAAGTGGCATGATAGTTTTTATGCACACGCTATAAAATTAAAGGTTTGGTAAATGTCTGAAGCGCTAAAGGGTATAAAAGTAGTTGATTTAAGTCGCATTTTGGCTGGGCCTTGGGCATCACAAATGCTGGCAGATATGGGCGCAGAAGTGATTAAAGTTGAGCGTCCTAAAAAAGGTGACGACACCCGTCACTGGGGACCTCCTTTTATTAAAGCCGCAACAAACCAAGAACCCGCACAAGCGGCGTATTACCACAGCGCTAATCGCAACAAACAATCAATAGCGATAGATATTACTCAGCCACAAGGGCAACAAGTGATCAAAGACCTGATTGCTAAAGCCGATGTCCTGATTGAAAACTATAAAGTAGGCGGCCTTGAAAAGTATGGCTTGAGCTACCCACAAGTTAAATTACTTAATCCTAATTTGGTTTATTGTTCCATTACCGGTTTTGGCCAGCAAGGGCCATACGCGCACAAAGCAGGTTACGATGCGATGATCCAAGGTGAGGGCGGCTTAATGAGTTTAACCGGCGCTGTTGATGGCGAGCCGATGAAAGTTGGGGTTGCCGTAGTTGATGTCATGACCGGCCTTTATAGCGCCAATGCTATTCTCGCGGCATTACTTGCGAAAGCACATACTGGCCAAGGTCAACATATTGATATTGCCTTACTTGATGTGCAAGTAGCCACTTTGGCAAATCAGGGTATGAACTACTTAGCGACCGGAGAAAATCCCAAGCGTTTAGGTAACGGTCATCCTAATATAGTGCCGTATCAAACGTTTGCCACTAATGATGGCAGTTTAATCTTAGCCATTGGCAATGATCTGCAATTTGAAAAATTTTGCCAAGCGGCTAAATGCCAAGAACTGGCCAGCAATGCTTTATTTCGAAGCAATCAACAGCGGGTCGAAAACCGTGGTGAACTGATCCCGGTGTTAGCGCATATTATTGCTCAGCAAAGTACTGCTTATTGGGTCGCGACCTTAGAAGCCATAGCCGTACCTTGTGGGCCAGTAAACACCTTAGAGCAAGTATTTAACCATCCGCAAATTCAACATCGTAATATGGTGAGGCAGCTACCGGATAAAGACGGTACGTTGATCAACACCATTGTATCGCCGATTAATTTATCCGAAACGCCATTACAATATAAGCATGCTGCGCCCGACATTGGACAACATAGCCAAGAAATTTTAAGGCAATTTTTAAACTACGATGACCAACAAGTAGCTCAGCTATTGAAAAATGAAATTGTCGCCTGATTGCTATTTACTAGCGTAAATAAACCCAGCAAATTCAAAATTTTTACCTTTTATTTAGCTTGCAAATTTTCTAAATATCATAACAATAGCGCGGTTAGATAGTGAATAGCTTGTACAACAAGCTAATTAACAAGTGGAAAATAGTTGGCTTTTTTCCCTTAATAGGGCACTAATAATTCGGAGAATCAATATCAAATTTTCACTTATAATCAGTCTGTTTTTTTCGTCATTATCTTTTGCTGGTGATGTTTACGATATATTTCCTGAGCAAATAAATGCCGAAGAAAAATATGTTTTTTATTCACATGGCTTTATTGTTGAAGGTACCAACACTAGGCCTAAACATCAGCGATGGGGCGTTTATGACTTCCCGGCAATCAAGGCATCTTTAGCTGATAGCGAATATCATTTGATTGCTTATCATCGCCCTGAAGATATAGCTCCCGTGCGGCATGCTGAGTCATTAGCAAATGATGTTAAAGCATTATTGCAACAAGGCGTGCTTGCTAAAAATATTACTATTTTGGGCTTTTCTCGCGGCGCCTTTATTACCAGCTTTGCCTCACATTATTTAGAAAAAACACCGGTAAATACCGTTCTTCTTGCTGGTTGTGGGCGTATTGTGTCAAAAAAATATGCGGATATTAAAATAAATGGCAATCTTTTATCTGTTTATGAAACATCTGATCGTGCGGGTACCTGCCAAAAGCTGCAAGATAGAAGTGTTAAGCTTAAGTCATTTGACGAAATTGCTATTTCAACCGGTAAAGAACATGGGGCCTTTTATACGCCAGATCCTGTATGGGTAGTGCCGGTAAAACAATGGATAAAAGAGCAAAGTCGTTAACCGTACTATCAGCACCGTAAATAGCGGTAATAGAAAAAGGAAAGTTCAGTGTATAAGTTAGTCATAGCGTTTATGTTAATACTTTTGTTAACGGCATGCGCCAGTACAAAAAAGGCAGATAATTTTTCAGCTGACGATTTAGTGGGAGTTTGGCAGTTGAAATTTGACGGCGTTTATCCTTATTGGTTTAGTCATATTGCTTTTACTCAAGACGGCAGAAAATGCGTATTAAGTTATGAGTTTGATGCTAACGGCAAAGTAGATATAACCTATTATGCTAATCGCTATGCCATTAAGGATGGACATTTAGTCACTACCGTTGGTTATAGTTCAACACCTTATGTGCGCGCTGGTGAGGTGATTAAAGATCGAATTGACGAAATTACCCCTAATTATTTTCAAGTTTTTATGGTTGCCCCATATATTGGTAGTTCGGCGGAAAAGCATCAAAAATTATCAGACTTAAAGCCGGAAGATATTTGTAATATTGTTAATAGTTTTGGTATTGCCAATCACTAAGCATATATTGGCATTTACTCAGGTTTTGTTTAGCTTTAGTTGAATTTAGCTAGATTAGAGGCGTTTCGATGAAGATTATAGGTCATACAGAAAGATTAGTTATTAGGCAGTTGGCTTTTGATGATGCTGCATTTATTGTGCGCTTACTTAATGAAGAATCTTTCATTCGCTATATTGCCGATAAGCAAGTTAGAACCCTATCAGATGCTAAAAACTACCTGAGTGAGGGGCCACTATTGAGTTATCAAACTTATGGTTTTGGTTTGAATTTGGTCGCCTTAAAAGAGAGCGGAACACCAATAGGCATTTGTGGCTTACTTAAAAGAGCCAGCTTAAATTTTCCAGATTTAGGTTATGCACTGCTAGACGAGTTTTGCGGTAAAGGCTATGCACGAGAGGCTGCCAATTTTGTGCTGAAAGAAGAGATGGCTACCCACGACTTAAGCACCGTTTTGGCGGTTACCTTTCCTGATAACCTAGGCTCAAATAGTTTATTGAAAAAAGCCGGTTTTACCTTGAAAGGTCATGTTGAGTTGTATGATTTACAAAACAACCTTTATGAGTACCATGATAAAAGCTGAAATAGCGCCTGTTAAGAATAATGCTAATAAGAAATAGCATCCACCTGTTTAGTTTTGTTAATAATCAATAATAGTACCGGCTTAATTTGCCGTTAAAGGGTTAAAAATTATATGGAAATTAGACCTATCTCATGGCAGGAAACGATGCCACTACGTCATAGTGTATTATGGCCAAGTAAGCCGCCCGAATATTGTCATGTAGCGGGTGACGCTGACGCTTTGCATTTCGGTGCTTTTATTGACGATACCTTAGTTTGTGTGGCATCGGTATATTTAGCCGCTGATAAAGCACGTTTACGTAAATTCGCGACCAATATTCAATATCAGTATCAAGGTATTGGTACTCAGGTGTTAGCCTATATTATTGCATCATTGCGTGATAAAAATGTGGCGTTGTTTTGGTGTGACGCACGAGAGTCAGCGTTAAGTTTTTATCAACGTTTTGGCATGCAAGCCAGCGGTGAACGCTTTTACAAAGCAGATATTGCTTACTTTAAAATGCAAGTTGCTCTATAATTTTTCACTAACCACATGTTAAATATAGTAATATCTAGGAAAGTCGAGCTGTTCTAATTTAGTTTTTTACATTCGGCTAGTGTCAGGAAATTTACACGAATTAAGGAGTAAAACATTATTTTTATCAAACACCTATGGCTATTACTGAGCTTTTTCTATGGCGCATGTGTTTTTAATGCACAGGCAAACTCAACTAGTGCAATAGCGAGCAAAAATCTCGCTGAAGCTAAGATTGAAAACATCGTTAATAGTTATGTTTCAAACCATGCTTTTGACGGCGTGATCTTGGTGGCTAAGTCTGGCGAAATTATATTTGAGCAAGCTTATGGCTTGGCCGATAGGGCAGAAAATAGCGCCATTAAAAGTGATAGTGCATTTCAGTTGGCGTCATTAAGTAAGCCAATAACTTCGGCGTTAATACTTAAACTGGTAGAAGGTGGTAAATTAACCCTCGATGCTACGTTGGCGCATTACTTTCCTGAATTTAATAATGATTTCGGTAAACAAGTGAAAATACATCATTTGCTTAGTCATACTTCTGGCTTGCCTAATCACTTTATTATTGATGGCTGGTTTAGTCATGATTTTCACAAAAACACCACCGAGCAAAGCTTTATTCAATTAATCTCAACGCTTACGCCAAAATCTAGCGCTGGAAGCGAATACCATTACTCAAATTTAGGCTACTTCTTGCTGGGAAAAATTTCTGAAAAAGCGACTGGCCAATCATTTGCTGCCAACCTGAAAAAATATATTACTGCGCCGTTAAATATGGCCGCCTCGGGCGTGTTAGCGGGTTTTGAGGTACCATTGAATAATGTTAAGGGGTATCAATGGCAACATGGCGGAGGTTATCGCGAGCAGTCAGCAAAAAATATGACCTTGTTTGGCGCGGGTGCTGGCATGTATAGCAATGTCAGAGATCTCCACCGCTTTGACTTAGCTTTATATGACAATACTTTATTAAGTGATAGCAGTAAAAAGCGACTTTTCAATCCTGAAAACCCCTACAGTTGGCGTGTTGGCAAAATGCCTTTAACAGACGATTTAGAGGTTAATGTCCATGCTTACGACGGTAAGTTTGATGGCTTTAGCGCCATGATGACGCGTTTTATCGATGATCAGCACAGTATTATTTTATTGAGCAATACGGGTATGAGTTATTTTTTGAAAGCGCAATTGACACTAGATATCGTGAAAATTTTATATAGCCAAGATACTGAAAATCGTGAAAATAATGCAACACTTAAGCTCATTAACGCGGTAGTGAATGGCAGTTTTGATGCCATGCTAAGTAAAATAACCTCAGGTGAAGTTAATTTTTCGCTGAACGAGCAAAGTTTATCTGCACTTGCCTTTGAATTACTTTGGTCGAATGAGGGGGAGAATGCGTTGCAACTATTTTCATTTATTGCTGCTAAATATCCTAGTTCGGCAAGTGCTAAGGCTAACCTTTTACAAGCATGTAATCATCGATTAACAAAAAACGCTAAAAGTAATGCTGTTATTTGTCATCAGCAGTAGATTATTCATCAAAAAATAACGGATATTTCTATAAAAGGCAGTTTTATGAGCGTAACAAAATTTCCAGTAAATAATTATGAAAATTATCATGCACATGTTTATTTTGAACAAGACACCTTGTGCTTTGCTGCTGATTTGTGCCAAACAGCGGGTGATTTATTTGCTTTAGAGGTTGGAAGGGTCCATCAAAAAAATGTTGGACCTCATCCCAAGTGGAGTTGCCAAATAAAGTTTTCATCAAATGAGTTTGAGCAATTTATTACTTGGCTTGAAAATAATCGTAATGGTTTGTCGGTGTTAATACACGCATTAACTGGAGATAACCTTAAGGACCATACCTTACATGCATATTGGCTAGGTGATGAATTACCGCTAACGTTAGCTATATTTGCTGCTAAGTGAATGGATTATATTTTTCTTATCACACTCCGCGCTATACCTAGTAAAGCGCTCAATATCATGACTGATAGTGTAATTGCTAAATGCTAGTTTGATCTAGATATTAATTACTTCGTTTTCTCCGGCGTTAATTTGGTATTTGAGGCAGCCATGATCATTTTATTTCTCAGCCATTTATTCGCTGGTTCTTTGTCAACATTAACATGCCAGTATAAATGCACGTCAATGCCTGGTAACTCTACAGGCATTGGATAAATAGCAATATCGACCATATCGCTGTACATAGCTGCTGCCGTTTTCGGTAAGGTTAGCAGCATATCGTTGTTGATGATCACTCGACAGGCTGATACTGCATGCTGACATCGCAGCGATATTTTACGGTGTAAACCAATACGAGATAATTCAAAATCTTCCAGACCTGGCCCGCTAGATCTCGACGACACTAATACATGCTCTAGTTTTAGGTATGTTTCTAGATCTAACTTAGCTTTGATGGCTGGGTGATTTTTACGAGCAACCACAACCAGTTGGTCTAGCTCTAATTGGGTATGTAAAATATTATTGCTGACAGGGATTAAGGCATCAATGGCTAAGTCTATATCGCCACTGGCTAACTTATTCTCAAGCTCACTTCGTCTTACTCTTCGATTACTACGCAAATTTATTGCCGGTGACTCTAGCGATAAGCTCTCTTGTAATATAGGTAAATAGTAGGGCTCTAATGAACCATGGAGTGATAGCGAGAAACTTTTTCGTGACGTTAGTGGTTCAAACTGGCGTGATTGCACTAAACAAACTTGCAATTGATGTAAGGCTTCGCGTACGTCATCAATAACATTTTTTGCCACCGGCGTAGGTCGCATTTCATTGCCTTGGCGAATGAATAAAGCATCATCAAAGTAGGTACGCAGCTTTCCTAGCGAATGACTCACCGCCGGTTGTGATAAATTTAGTACCGATGCTGCTTTCGTTATATTACCTTCACAATAGATGGCATCGAAAACAACAAACAAGTTCAAATCAATTTTCATACTTACTCCATTGTCGGTCAAATCTGCGCATGTACTATATCAGGCCAACCTATTCGCACTATTTAATATATAAATAGTAGGGTATTAGAACTATTCATTTGTTTAATTTAGATGCTGAGCTTAGCATAGTCAAGTACATTCGATATACCGTACTCACTATTTTATTACGGTATTTACTTAGCAAAGACAGTGGCGGTTAATATGGCTTATTTTTATTATAAAACAATAACTAAAAATAAGTTAAAGCAGGATGCGAGCCGTTACACATTGCACGCTAAATTTTATAACAAGACCGAGCAGTAATATGGCAGCGATTTATTTAATCCGACACGGGCAAGCCTCTTTTGGTAGTGCTGATTATGATCAGCTATCTGAAAAAGGTCGTCAACAAGCGGTATTGTTGGGGCAATATTGGCGTTCAAGAGCGACGCCAAGCAAACTGTTTTGTGGCGACTTACTGCGTCATAACCAAACCTTATCGGGGTTTAATGAAGGTTACCAAGGCGTCACTACGCCGACGGTTATTCATTCAGGTTTTAACGAATTTGATCATGTTGATATTCTTAATAACTATCATGCACAATGGCAAAATCTGGCAAAAATGAGCGAAGAAATCAAACAGCGTAAAGAGCCTAATAAAAGCTTTCAAAAAGAATTTGCTCAAGCGCTTAATCGCTGGGTTGCTGGTGATAACAACGATGATTACATTGAAACTTGGCCGAAATTTAAGGCGCGTTGTATACGCGCGCTGCAAGATATTATCGAACAAGAATTAGCGAATAAACGCAAATTTAAAGCGCAGGGAAGTGATAATAAAAAATCAAAAGACATTTTGGTTTTTACTTCCGGTGGTACTATTTCGGTGATCGTGCAACATATTCTAAAACTCAGTGATCAACAGGCCTTAGAGATTAATCAGCAAGCGAGAAATACCAGCGTGACCAAGCTGCTGTTTTCTGAAAACATGCTCAGTGTTGATTATCTAAATAATTATAGTCATTTGGAGCAAGTCGGCGAAGACTGGGTCACCTTCAGGTGATAAAGCGTTCATACAATTAACCAACATTTAATTAGGAAATAAAATGGATAGTGGCAATTTATTTGATTTATCAGGAAAAATCGCATTAGTAACAGGTGCTAGCCGTGGTATTGGCGAAAGTATCGCAAAACTTTTAGCGCATCATGGTGCCCACGTTATTGTTTCAAGTCGAAAAATTGACGGCTGCCAAGCGGTGGTTGATGAAATAACAAAAGCAGGTGGCAGTGCACAAGCTATGGCATGCCATATCGGTGAAATGGAGCAAATTGAAGCGATTTTCGCAGCGATAGCTAAGCAACACGGCAAGCTAGATATTTTAGTTAATAATGCTGCCGCTAATCCGTATTTTGGTCACATTTTAGAGACAGACTTAAGTGCCTTTCAAAAAACTGTTGATGTGAATATTCGAGGTTACTTTTTTATGTCAACGCTGGGCGCTAAGTTAATGAAGAATAACAACGGTGGCGCTATTGTTAATGTCGCTTCCATTAATGGTGTTATTCCTGGCGACTTCCAAGGTATCTATTCCATTACTAAAGCCGCGGTTATTTCAATGACCAAAGCCTTTGCTAAAGAATGTGCGCAATTTAATATTCGCGTCAATGCCTTATTGCCGGGTGCAACCGATACCAAGTTTGCCTCAACCTTAGTTAATAACCCTAAAATTTTAGAGCAGGCGATGGCACATGTACCAATGAAGCGCGTTGCTCAACCAGACGAAATGGCCGGTACCGTATTGTATTTAGCTTCAGATGCATCGAGCTACACCACAGGTACGGCAATCAATGTTGATGGTGGTTACCTGATTGGTTAGGCTAAAGATCATCATTTAAAACAATATTATTGGTCAAAAAACGCAAATAAAAAATATCGAGTAAATATTTATGAGTACTACATACAACAGCAACGCTGCAGCATTATTTAAACCGTTTTCAGTGAAATCTTTAACGTTAAAAAATAAGACCGTCATGGCACCAATGACACGGGCATTTTCACCAAATAATGTCCCAGGTAAAGAAGTTGCCGCTTATTACCGACGACGTGCTGAGGGCAATGTTGGTCTTATTATTACTGAAGGTACTTTTATTTCACATAAAGCGGCTAATGGTTATGAAAACGTACCGGCAATTCATGGCGCTGAAGCCCTAGCAGGTTGGAAACACGTAGTCGATGAAGTACATGCCGCTGGTGGCAAAATTGCACCACAGCTTTGGCATGTGGGGTCGGTTCGTAAGTTAGGTATAGGGCCAAATAAAGATGTGCCAGCTTATAGCCCTTCAGGTTTATTTAAACCTGGCGCGGAGAATGGCGTTGCTATGACGCAAGCGGATATAGACGAAGTTGTTGCGTCATTTGCTCAAGCGGCACTGGATGCAAAAAATATTGGTTTTGACGCCATTGAAGTTCACGGCGCGCACGGTTATTTGGTTGACCAATTTTTTTGGCAAGGTACTAACCAACGTGATGATAAATACGGTGGGTCATTAGAAAATCGTACCCGTTTCGGTGTTGAAATTGTGCAAGCTATACGTGCTGCTGTTGGTGAAGACTTTACCATTATTTTCCGGTTTTCTCAGTGGAAGCAACAAGATTACAACGCAAAACTGTGCCAAACACCTGAAGAGTTAGGTCGCTTTCTAAACTTGTTAAGTGCTGCTGGTGTTGATGTGTTTCATGCCAGTACGCGTCGCTTTTGGGTCAGTGAATTTGCAGGATCTGAACTCAATCTTGCCGGTTGGACGAAAAAACTGACCGATAAACCGGTTATTACCGTTGGTAATGTTGGCTTAGATGCTGACTTTATTGGCGAAGGTAATAAAGACTTATCTGGCACCTCCAACCCAACGGGCATTGATGAGCTACTTACACGTTTAGGTAACAACGAATTTGACTTGGTGGCGATTGGTCGAGCCTTGTTAGTTGACCCTGATTGGGTTAATAAAATTGGCATTAACGCCATTGAAGAAATTAAACCCTTCACTAAAAAGTCATTAATGTCATTAAGTTAATTAGCCATATTACATAAGGAATACCCTATGAATTTCGAATATAGCGAAAAAGTGCAAGTGCTTATTAAGCAAGTTTCTGAGTTTATGGATAGCCATGTTTTTCCTGTTGAACAAGAAATGCATGACCTTGTTGCCAAAGACCAATGGTCAACACCACAATTAATGGAAGAGCTAAAAGCGAAGGCAAAAGCCGCCGGCTTATGGAATTTATTCTTACCGGTGGCTTATGGCAAATACAGTGCCGGATTAACTAATTTAGAGTATGCGCCCTTGGCTGAAATCATGGGAAAAGTGATGTGGGGCCCAGAAGTATTTAACTGCGCAGCACCAGATACTGGCAATATGGAAGTATTAGCAAAATACGGCACTGAAGCGCAGAAAAAGCAATGGTTAGAGCCATTGTTAGAGGGCAAAATTCGTTCTGCTTTCGCCATGACTGAACCAGAAGTTGCCTCAAGTGACGCGACAAACATTGAGTTGCGTATTGAGCGTGATGGTGATGAATACGTGATTAATGGTCGTAAATTCTATATCAGTGGTGCTTGTCGTAAGCAATGTGAAGTAATGATTGTGATGGGCAAAACCGATCCCAGCAACAGCAATCGCTACATTCAACAATCTCAAGTATTAGTACCGATGAAAACCCCTGGCGTTACCATAGTTCGTCCTATGCAGGTTTTTGGCTATAACGATGCTCCAGAAGGGCATGCTGAGATCACCTTTGAAAATGTCCGGGTGCCAGTTGAGAATATTATTGTTGGCGAAGGCAAAGGTTTTGAAATTGCCCAAGGGCGTTTAGGGCCTGGGCGAGTTCATCATTGTATGCGCTCAATTGGTGTCGCACAACGTGCTCTAGATTTAATGTGTAAGCGTGTTAATGAACGTATTGTTTTTGGTCGCCCTATGATCAAACAACAATCAGTACGTGAAGATATTGCTTTGTCTGCTTGCCAAATTGAACAAGCCCGTTTAATGACCTTAAAAGCCGCACACAAAATGGATACCGAAGGTAACAAGGCGGCGAAGGACTTAATTGCCATGATAAAAATTGTTGCGCCAAATATGTCTCTTGATGTGTTAGACCGCGCAATTCAATGCCATGGCGCTGTCGGTGTTAGCCAAGATACTTTCTTAGCTCATGCTTATGCGGGTCAAAGAACCTTGCGTTTAGCTGATGGTCCCGATCAAGTGCATATGATGCAGTTAGGTCGTGATCTAGTTAAACGTCTAGCAGAATAACTTTTTATTTTTATGCGGTAAATCACGGTTGATTACCGCAGCTAATTTACCTTATGAGTAGCGAAAAATGGCTAATGCTCTATCAACTGATATAGAAAATATTGATATTCAAACATTAACGGCTTATCTCGAAAAACATCTTGTTGGCTTTAAAGGCCCGATGAGCCTAGAAAAATTTAGTGGTGGGCAATCAAACCCCACGTTTAAGGTTACAGCACAGTCGGGCACTTATGTTTTACGTCGCCAACCACCGGGTAAATTATTGAAGTCGGCTCATGCGGTTGATCGTGAATATCGAGTGCTTGATGCCCTTAAAGATAGTGATGTTCCAGTAGCGCAGGTGTATCACTTGTGTGAAGACGTTACGGTGATAGGTTCAATGTTTTATCTGATGGAGTTTTGTGACGGCAGCATTTACTGGCACGCCTCATTAAGTGAAATCGATAATAACAAGCAAAGAACCGCTATGTACGACGCGATGAATAAAGCGTTAGTGGCATTGCACAGTGTTGATATTGATAAAGTTGGCTTAAGCACGTATGGCAAGATGGGTAATTATTTTCAGCGCCAACTCGAGCGTTGGCTTGGCCAGTATAAAGCGTCTGAGTTACAAATTATTCCCGCAATGAATACTTTAGGACAATGGCTAGAAGCAAACCTTCCAGAAGATGATGGACGCGTGTGCTTAGTGCACGGTGATTATCGTTTAGACAATATTATGTTTGCCAAAGACAAAGCTGAGATTATTGCGATTTTAGATTGGGAATTATCAACGCTAGGGCATCCGTTTGCTGATTTGGCCTATCAATGTATGGGTTTAAGAATGCCGCAAGGCTTAGGCAGTATTGATGGCTTACAAGGCATTGACCGAAGCAGTTTAGGTATTCCGAGTGAAGCAGAATATGTTGAGCAATATTGTCAGCGCATGGATATCGACAAGATAGAAAACTGGAGTTTTTATCTTAGCTTTAGCTTTTTTCGTTTAGCTGCGATTGTTCAAGGGGTTGCGAAAAGAGCGTCGCAAGGTAATGCGTCAAATGCGAATGCTAGCAAGATCGGGGCATTTGTCGAGCCTTTAGCCAAAATGGCGCTAGCGATTATTGCACAAGAGCAACAAGCATAGAAAATGAATACAAGGCATTAACAACAATCATATTACTTATAGGAATTACATCATGGATCCATTGTTAGATTTTACCGGTAAAGTTGCTGTGATCACAGGTGCAGCGCAAGGATTTGGCCAACTATTAGCCCAAGAGTTGGCTAAGCGTGGCGCTAAATTAGTGATCAGTGATATTAACGAAGCTGGCGTTCATCAGGTTGCTGACGGCATCGCTGCCACCGGTGCGCAAGTGCTGGCTATGAAGTGTGATGTCTCTAAAAATGAACAGTGTAAAGCTATGGTTGACGCCGCTATTAACACTTTTGGCCGCGTTGATATCGGGGTTAACAATGCTGGTATCGCCCATGAGTTTATGCCCTTGCATGATATCGAAGAAAGCATTATGGATAGTCAATTTGCCATCAATGTTAAAGGTGTACAATTTGGTATGCGTCATCAAATAAAACAAATGCTGACACAAGGTGAGGGCATTATCCTGAATGTCAGTTCAATGGCCGGCCTTAGCGGTGCAGCGCGTGGTAGCGCTTATTCAATGGCTAAACATGCGGTTATTGGTCTAACTAAAACCGGCGCGGTTGAATATGGTCGTCACAACATTCGCATTAACGCTATTTGTCCGTTTTTTACCTTAACCCCTATGGTGACTAACTTTGCTGATGAAGAAAAACAAAGCAAAATGGGGCGTAGTGCGCCAATGAATCGCTTAGGCGAGCCGAAAGAGATTGTTGCTATGATGTTGATGATGCTGTCGCCCGCGAATAGTTATTTAACCGGTCAATGTATCGCGGTTGACGGTGGCGTATCGGCAACATAAGGCACATTTTTTTTCAAATAAGTAAGTCCGTTAAATCTGAAAACAATGATCACAAAAGTGCATTAAATTTTTACTGTTAAATGAAAAGAGGATCGTATGGCTGTAGCAATGATAAATGAGCGTGACTTAGAGTTTATGCTTTATGAACTGTTTGATAGCGAACAATTGATGAGTCGCGAGCGCTATCAAGACCATGATCGTCAAACATTTAATGGAGTCATTAATACTGCAAAAGCGATTGCCGAAAAGCATTTTCTGCCCATTCGTCAAAAGTTGGATACGCATCAACCAAGCTTTGATGGTAAAAAAGTACATTTAATTCCTGAGCTTAAACCTGCGATTGCAGCGGTAAATGCCTCGGGCATTGGCTGCGCGACTGCCGATTACGAATTAGGTGGTATGCAATTACCGCCAATTGTTGCCAGTGCAGCCGCTACTTACCTCACCATTGCTGGTGGGGTTGGTATGGGTTACAACATGTTAACCACAGCCAATGCTAATTTGCTGCTCGCTCATGCCAGTAAAGACATGATTGAAAAATGGGTCAAGCCGATGTTAGCTGGGCGCTTTATGGGCACGATGGCAATGACAGAACCCGGTAGTGGTTCAGGTTTAGGTGATTTATCAACGAAAGCGGTTAAAACCGACGATGGTAACTATCGTATATCAGGCAGTAAAATTTTTATCTCTGGTGGCGATCATGATCTCAGTGAAAATATTGTTCATTTGGTGCTAGCGCGTATCCAAGGTGCACCTAAAGGGGTAAAGGGTATTTCGCTTTTTGTTGTGCCTAAATTTTTACTAAATGATGATGGCTCAATTGGCAATGATAATGAAGTGGCACTGGCAGGCTTGTTTCATAAAATGGGTGGGCGCGCGCAAACCTCAACCGCATTAAGTTTTGGTGAAAAAAAGGGCTCGATAGGTTATTTGGTTGGTGAAGAGAACCAAGGGCTAAAATACATGTTTCACATGATGAATGAAGCACGCATTATGGTGGGCACCAGTGGCGCTGTACTCGCTACGGCAGGCTTTCAATATTCACTTGATTACGCGAAAAATCGACCTCAAGGGCGCTTACCTTCATGTAAAGATCCGCTATCGCCTATGGTTAACATTATTGAACATGCGGATGTTCGTCGTATGTTACTGGCACAAAAATCTTATGCTGAAGGCGCAATGGCGTTGGTTCTGTATGGCACGCAACTGAGTGACGACGAGAAAACCGCATCTTCACAAGAGCAGCGTGAATATGCTCATACACTATTAGATTTTTTAACTCCCATTATCAAAACTTGGCCTTCTGAATACGGGCCAAAAGCAAACTCTTATGCGATTCAAGTGATGGGGGGACACGGTTATATTAATGAACATCCAGTGGAGATGTTTTATCGAGATAATCGACTTAACGCTATACATGAAGGTACTACGGGTATTCAATCATTGGATCTGCTGACCCGTAAAGTACCAATGAATAACATGAAAGGCTATTTAGCTACCTTAAGCGAAATTAATAACACCATTGTAATAGGGAAACAGATTGATAGCTTGAGTGAGTTTACTAACGACTTAGAAGGCGCTGTTAATCGACTAAAACGCACCACTGAAACATTGTTAGCTAGTATGTCGACGAACAATATTGATCTTGCCCTGGCAAATTCAGTCAGTTATCTCTCGATGTTCGGTCACGTTATTATTGCTTGGTTGTGGCTAAAACAAGGTATTGTTGCAACTAATGCGCTAGCTAAGGAACCGCACAAAGCAGATGAAAATTTCTATCATGGCAAATTACAAGCCTTACAGTATTTTTATCGCATAGAACTGCCAAAAATCGCGATTTGGGAAAAAACCCTGATCAAAATTGACAGTACCAGTTTTGATATGAAAGCTGAGTGGTTTTAAGTCGGCAGTTTTAAGTCAAGCGTCGTTAAAATTTTAGTTAACGCTAATACCCATTTTTATAAGCATTGTCGCCTGGTCGATAATGCTTTTTTGTTATATTTCAATATTATTCTGACATTGCGAGCAAATCACTCTCCCCCTTAAACTATTCGCAGGGTAAATATCGAGATATCAAAACTATTCATTTGTTTAATGTTACTGGCGCGATTAGCATGAGTTATCGTTTAAATTTTGTTTATAGCTGATAACGTCTACTTTTAAAGGAATAACGCATGCCGACCGTAATCAATAGAGATGACATCGCCCAATATATTGGCCATCAAGCAGCGCCAAGTCACTGGCATACCATTACTCAAGCACAAATTAATCAATTCGCTGACTGCACGCTTGATCACCAATTTATTCATGTTGATGAAGAAAAAGCAAAAGCTACACCGTTTGGCTCTACGATTGCCCACGGGTTTTTATCGTTATCAATGTTATCGCATTTTGCAGAAGACTTTAGTGTCATCATTGACGGCTTTTATATGGGCTTGAATGCTGGCTTTGATAAAATTCGCTTTTTACAACCCGTTGCGGTTAATAGTCGAGTGCGGGCTCATGCTAAAACACTCGCTATTGAAGAGAAAAAGCCCGGACAATATCGTTTATCAACTGAGGTCACCATAGAAATTGAAGGCTGTGATACGCCGGCACTGGTTGCTGAATGGATTTCAGTGCAAATGGTTAAGTAAGCATTTGCTTGCCTGAAAAAAGCATTCAATAATTTAGTTTTATCACTGTTTTATCAAAGTTTCATAAAGTTTTAAGGAAAAAGTATGACCATTAGTTTTCAAGGTAAAGTTGCGATTGTCACAGGCGCAGGCAACGGTTTAGGTCGCTCGCACGCACTAGAATTAGCAAGACGCGGCGCAAAAGTGGTGGTTAACGACTTGGGCGGGGCGCGTGACGGCAGTGGCGCATCAAGTGAAGCGTCACAAGAGGTTGTACGATTAATTGCAGAGATGGGTGGTGAAGCTATTAGCCACGGCGCAAATGTTGCAAACTTTGACGAAGTACAAGACATGGTGGCTCAAACAATGAGCAAATGGGGCCGTGTTGATATTTTGATCAACAATGCGGGCATTTTGCGTGATAAGTCATTTACTAAAATGAGCTTAGAAGATTTTAAATTGGTGATGGATGTTCATGTGATGGGCACCGTCAATTGTACTAAAGCGGTGTGGGACATCATGCGCGAGCAAAATTATGGCCGCATTGTGATGACAACATCATCCAGTGGTATGTATGGTAACTTTGGTCAATCGAATTACGGCGCTGCTAAAATGGCGGTATTAGGGTTAATGAATACGTTAGTACTTGAAGGGGCTAAAAATAATATCTTGGTTAATGCTTTAGCACCAACAGCCGGTACGCGCATGACCGAAGATTTAATGCCAGAAGACATAGTTAAAGCGTTTGCACCAGAAGCGGTAACCGCAGGTATGCTGACGTTATGTGATGAAAACGCGCCGAATCGTTTTATTTTATGTGCTGGTGCCGGCGGTTACTCAAGTGCCAGTATCTTTGAAACACAAGGTTGCTTTTTACCAAAAGGCTCACAAAGCCCAGAAGCTGTGCGCGAAAATTGGCCTGAATTAAGCGCTCAAGAAAATCAAGCATCACTAGCATCGGGTGCTAAACAAGGTGAAAAGTTTGTCATGAAAGCCATGGCGTTTATGAAATCACAGCAACAATAAGTTGTCGCAGCTAAAATTTTAACAACTAAAGAAACAGGAATTATCATGAGAGAAGCCGTCATTGTATCAGCAGCACGTACCCCCATTGGTAAAGCTTATCGTGGTGCTTTTAACGATTTGTCTGCGCCAACATTAGCGGCAGTAGCCGTTAAGGCCGCAGTGGAAAGGGCGGGGATTGATCCTAATGAAATTGATGACTGTATTTTCGGCGCAGCATTAACGCAAGGTAACCAAGGTATGAACTTTGGTCGTCAAGTGGCAATGGCTGCGCAATTACCTGTTTCAGTGCCAGGTATGACCATAGACCGTCAATGTTCATCAGGTTTAATGTCAATAGCGACAGCTGCTAATCATATCGTTTGTGATGGTGCTAATGTGGTGATTGCCGGTGGTTGTGACTCAATCAGCTTGGTACAAAATGATAAAATGAATATGTATCGTGCAGTTGACCCAAGTGTTAAAGCTTATCGTCCAGCTATTTATATGCCGATGTTAGATACCGCTGAAGTGGTGGCTGATCGTTATGGTATTACGCGTGCACAACAAGATGCCTACGCACTTAAATCACAGCAACGTACGGCGCAAGCACAAGTTGAAGGTAAGTTTGACGATGAAATTGTGCCAGTCACTTGTACTAAATTAGTGATGGACAAAGCCACAGGTGATATCAGTAAAGAAGCAGTGACGTTAAGCAAAGACGAAGGTAATCGTCCGTCAACAGACTTAGCCGGTTTATCAGCTTTAAAAGCGGTAAAAGAACAGGGCTCAATTACTGGCGGTAATGCGTCACAGTTATCAGATGGTGCTGCAGCTGTAGTGGTCATGGAACGTGAATTAGCACAAGCACAGGGGTTAACACCACTAGGT
The DNA here is from genome assembly GCA_913061475.1 of uncultured Colwellia sp. Classification (GTDB taxonomy): domain Bacteria; phylum Pseudomonadota; class Gammaproteobacteria; order Enterobacterales; family Alteromonadaceae; genus Cognaticolwellia. The sequence goes on from CAJXUN010000020.1 coordinate 67,909, forward strand.
GCTTATCGCGGTTTAGTGGTTGCCGGATGTGAGCCTGACGAAATGGGCATTGGTCCGATTTACGCTATTCCAAAGCTACTTGAACGTAACGGCTTAACCATGGATGACATTGGTTTATGGGAAATTAACGAAGCCTTTGCCGTACAAGTACTTTACTGTGCGGAAAAACTCGGCATTGCAGAAGACCGCTTAAACGTTAATGGCGGGGCAATTTCTATTGGTCATCCGTACGGCATGAGTGGCACTCGTATGGTGATGCATGCCATGATTGAAGGTAAACGCAGAGGCGTTAAATATGTTGTGATCAGCATGTGTATTGGCGGTGGCCAAGGTGCAGCAGGACTATTTGAAGTGCTCTAATCGTCAAACTATGTCAAAGTATTAAAATATAAAACAAAAATAATTAAACGAGAGGAATGTATTGTGGAAAAAATTTGGCTTGAAAAAAGTTATCCACCCGGTGTTGCGTTTGAAATAGACCCCGATAAATATAGCTCGTTGGCTAACTTGTTCTTTAAATATACCAAGTTGTATGAAAATAACACCGCATTCATCAATATGGATGTTGCTATTAGTTATCAAGAGTTAGGCCAGCAAGCTACTGATTTTGCTGCTTACTTACAAAATGATTTAGGTTTTGTCAAAGGTGAAAAATTCGCCATCATGATCCCAAATACCCTGCAATATCCTATCGCTTTATTTGGTGCCTTAATCGCTGGACTAACGGTAGTTAACGTAAATCCACTATACACCGCTCGCGAATTACAGCATCAATTAAAAGACTCTGGTGCTAAAGGTATTCTTATTCTAGATAACTTTGCTCATGTGCTTGAAAAAATTATCGATGATACCGACGTTGAGCATGTGATCATTACGGGTGTGGGTGACCGTTTAGGATTGCTGAAAGGAACTTTAATTAATTTCGTACTAAAATATGTTAAAAAACAAGTGCCTAATTATAGTTTGCCCGGTGCGGTTAAGTTTAATAAAGCCATGGATAAAGGCAGTAAACTCAGTTTATCTCCGGTCGATATTGTTGGCTCTGATCTGGCCTTTTTACAGTATACCGGCGGAACCACAGGTCCATCAAAAGGCGCTATGCTAACGCATCGTAATATGGTGGCTAACTTAGAGCAGTCTAATGCGGCGACAAAAAATGTTTATGAAGTGGGTAAAGAAATCATGGTAACGGCATTACCGCTGTATCATGTCTATGCCTTAACATCGAACTGCCTGTGTTTTATGCCGTTTGGTGGTACCAATCTACTCATTACCAACCCAAGAGATATGGCCGGTTTTGTTAAAGAGCTAGCAAAATATCGCTTTACTGCCATTACCGGTGTAAATACCTTATTCAATGCACTACTGCATACGCCAGGATTCGACAAACTTGATTTTAGTGCCTTAAAGCTAGGGTTTGGTGGTGGCATGTCAGTACAACGTCCGGTTGCCGAACTTTGGCAAAAAGTGACAAAAACACGCTTGTTGGAAGGTTACGGTTTAACTGAATGTTCGCCACTGGTTACCATGAGTCCGTACAATCAAGAAAGCTACAACGGCACTATTGGTTTGCCCGCATCGTCAACCGATATTCGTTTAATTGGTGATGATGGTGAAGAAGTGGCTATCGGCGAACCGGGAGAAATGTGGGTTAAAGGTCCACAAGTAATGAAAGGTTATCATAACCGCCAAGATGCGACCGACGAAGTATTGAAAGACGGTTGGTTAGCCACAGGTGATATAGCCACCATGGATGACAATGGTTTTTTTACTATTGTCGATCGTAAGAAAGACATGATTATTGTTTCTGGTTTCAACGTTTTTCCGAATGAAATTGAAGAAGTACTGGTTAGCCATGAAGGTATATTAGAGGCAGCTGCTGTTGCCGCGCCCAGTGATAGCACCGGTGAAATGGTCAAGGTTTTTGTTGTCCGTAAAGACCCGACATTAACTGAACGCGATGTTATTGAACACTGTACTGAATTACTGACTAATTACAAACGCCCGAAAGTGGTAGTGTTTTTAGATGAATTACCGAAAACCAATGTCGGTAAAGTACTGCGAAAAGAACTGCGTTAATAAGGCATTGGAATAGTGGCTATGTTTAATAGCCGCTATTAATCTGTAGCTAGGATGATATTGATTATATATGTTAGATATTTACGCCGGTGAAACGGCTTTAAAAACCATTAAAGAAAAGGGCTTTACCCCTGAGATTTTTAGTAATTTTTTAGGCGCTAGCGGTGGCCCGAAATGGTT
>CAJXUN010000021.1 GCA_913061475.1 uncultured Colwellia sp.
TAAAACGCTTTTATCTCGAACAAAATTTAACCGCGAAAGATCAACAGACCCTAGTCTAATCGTTTGATTTTTATCTTTTAATCGGAGTTTTTGTGACTAAAGAAAAAGTTTTTGAAGGTAGTATTCGACAAAAAAATAAAGCGATCATCTTCAATGCCGCCAAGAAAGAATTTGTCACCTATGGTTTTAAAGGTGCCTCGATTAAACGTATTGCTGAACGGGCAAACATAGCTCGGGCTAACATTCATTATTATTTTAAAGATAAAACTGATTTATACCAGCAACTGCTCAGTAGTATTATTAAAGTGTGGAATAACGACTACGATACGTTAACGGCTGATAATGAGCCTAAAGAAGTACTAAGTGCTTATATTAGAGCCAAGGTGATGCACGCTAAAAACGATCCCGATGCTTCAAGGATATTTGCCAGTGAACTGATCCATGGTGCCCCGGTATTAAATGAATATCTTAATAGCGATTTTAAAGTTTGGTTACAGAGTAAAGTGGCTGTTATTGAAACTTGGATCCAACAAGGCCTCATTGATGATGTTAACCCACACCACTTATTATTTATGATTTGGAGTTCAACGCAGCATTACGCTGATTTTAACGTGCAAGTCGTGGCTGCACTGAATAAAGACGCAATGAATGACGAAGACTTTGAAGCTGTGGTTGCTTCATTGACACAAATTATTCTTAAAGGTTGCGGTGTTAAGTAAATAATTTTTAGTTGTGGCACTATCGACAAATTGTTACATCACATTGAGATAACGTCGCTGTTCGAATCAATCTTGACGGATGTATTATGCTTCCTATATTCTGGAGGGGTATATACTGACGTTTGGAGGTGTTTTTTGAAAATCATTACGACAGAACTCGACGCAAATGTTATTAATTTCGTGATATTAAAATGAAAAAAATCATTAAGGTGATGGTAATAGCCTTGGTCTTTATATTGGTTAGCGTACCAAGCTTTGCAAAAAACCATGATTTGTTAAATTTAGTTTCACCTCATTTTCCGCCTTACAGTTATGAAGAAAATAACCAAATACTAGGTGTTGGACCCGAACTGATCAGACGCGTGTTGGCCAATACAGATATCCCCTATAAAATAACCATGGTTGAAGATTACGGTACCGCCGTGCATGTCATAAAAGCTAAGCTGGCTGATGGTATGCTTTTGGCTTCGCAAAGTGCTGAGCGTGATGCCATTGCGGTATTTGCTAAGCCCTTAATGGTTAACAAGTGGAGCTGGTTTATTCGTAAGGACTCGGTAATTGATACGCGTTCTGCGGGGTTCAAATTACATGCAGGTATTGGTTCTATAAGAGACACAAATACGGCTAAGTGGTTAAATGAAAATGGTTACACCATTATAGCACTACCTGTGGATGCGCACTCATTAGTTGCCATGTTAAAATCACATCGTATTGATGCGGCATTTGTAGCAGATGTGGTATTTGAAAATGAGTTAAGTAAACAAGAACGAGCACAATTTAAAAAGGTGGTTGAAGTGAAAAAACCTTTTGGCCTTTACCTTAGCCGTGATTATGTCAACAACCATCCTGATGCGTTAAAGGAAATAAATCGCAGTATAGAAAAAGTCACTCGTTAATAACGTAATGTTATTCATTTGCTATTTGTTGCTTTAAGAAGTTTAACGCATCTATTCGCGTGGCAAATACATGCTTGTTAGAAACTTTATCGAACAAGTTTAGTTTATTAAAATCGTCACGTACTCGCTGACACATACTTGATAATAAAACTTTTCTTCCTTGAGCTTGATAGCTGACGATAATTTCTTCAATCGCGATAGTACTGGTTATACCAACAAATCGAGCATCGGCTAAGTCAATCAATAAGGTTTTATTTTCATCAGCTTTTGATACGCTCTGCTTTAATCCGCGAGCAACGCCAAAACCAATAGGCCCCGAAATGTTCAGGAAAAGCACATTGTCATCCATGGTAGCTAATAACTCGCGTTCGGATTTTGGTAAGTGCTCAGCGCTTTTAGCGGTAAATAATTTAATATTATCTAATTGAATTTCCGATAAACGACGAATAGTCACTAGGTTAGCAATAAAAGCACCCACCAATACGGCGGTTATTAAATCGAATGCGACCGCCATAACCATAGTTGAGAGCATTAAGCCGACACTAAATAATGGAATTTGGTGTACCCGCTTAATAAAATTCCAATCAATAATATTAATACCCACATGAGTCAATATGGCCGCTAAAACAGCGACAGGGAGGTAAGCGGTATATTCACCAGCCCACAAGACAATAGCAAGAATAAATAAAGCATGGAGAATACCTGATAAAGGCGTTGTGCCACCAGCGCGCAGATTAGTAACCGTGCGCATTGTAGCGCCACCACCTGGTAAAGCACCAAATAAACCGGCCATAAAATTACCTATGCCCTGACCAACAAGTTCTTGATCAGAGTCGTGTAAATCGTTGCTGATACTATCGACTGTCAATGACGTCATTAATGAGTCTAAGGTACTCAATGTTGCAATAAGTAAGGCAGATTTAACGATTTCCCCGGCTAAATTGTTATCCCAAGTTGGCAAGTTAAAGCTTGGTAGTTCGCTAGAAATAGCCCCTACCACCGGCATATCACTACCAGAAAGAAGGTAAAATAATGTTGCTCCTATTACCACAATAATACTTGCAGGCACGATACGGGTATATTTTTGTGGCCATAAAAACAACAACAATAAACAGGCCAGTCCAATAAATGTATTGGCACTATTTAACGTGGTAAATGACATTTTTAGTTCGGGTAATGGCACACCGAAAAGCGCTTCAATTTGCGAAAGTATAATAAGCACACCAATACCTGAGGTAAAACCAGATATAACAGGGTATGAAATTAAAGTGAAATACTTACCGAGCTTAAAAAAGCCAAAAAGCATCTGGAAAACACCCGCTAAACTTACCACTGTAAACGCCAGTGCAACACCATGTTCAGGTGATTGAGCAATAAAACTGGTTAATATTGCTACCATCGCAATGGTTAAGCCGGTATTTGGCCCAGATATTTGCTGGTTTGTGCCGCCGAATATTGAGGCAAATAAACCGGTAATAATGGCACAATAGATCCCCGCACTCGCACCGGCGCCTGATGTTACGCCAAACGCTAAGGCAAAAGGTAGCGCAACAATTGTAGATGTTAACGCACCAAAGATGTCACCTTTGATGGTTCGTCGATTAAAATGTGATAAGGAAAGCATAATGACTCAGTTAGAAATTGTTAAATAAAGGTGTTATTTTTTACGTAAATGACAAAATAAGATTAATCGTGCATCGAATATAGTAACTTGTTATGGCACGAGGACTGAAGTATATAATAAAAAGTGTTTTCTTGACACTGTTGACAGGTTTTCTGTTTTACCTATAGGATGACTAAGCTGACTGTAAAATCAGCAAATAGCGTAAGGCAATGCTAAATTGATATATCAACCACATGAGATCTACAGTTATGGATGAACAAGCGAGTAGGATTGACGATAAACAGGTCAATGAATTAGGGTTTTTAGAGCGTTTTTTTAAGTTATCAGCACATAATACGACAATAAAAACTGAGCTAGTGGCGGGCCTGACAACCTTTGTCACCATGTCTTATATTATGTTTTTAAATCCTATTATTATGTCTAAAACCGGTATGCCATTTGATGGTTTATTTCTCGCAACTTGCTTGGGGGCGGCCATTGCCACTATTCTTATGGGGCTTTATGCTAATTGGCCAGTTGGGCTTGCGCCCGGTATGGGGTTGAATGCATTTTTTACTTTTTCTGTGGTCGGCGCTATGGGCTATAGTTGGGAAATTGCCCTTGGTGCAGTATTCCTCTCAGGGGTTATTTTTGTGCTAATGAGTGTAACGCGGCTTAGAGAGTGGATGCTCGATAGTATTCCCATGAGCTTGCGACTTGCCATGACCGCAGGCGTTGGCTTGTTTCTAGGTTTTATTGGTTTACGCTTTACTGGTTTGGTGGTACCAAATGCTGACAATATTGTGGCTATTGCAGACTTGACTCATTTTGGTTTTGGTGAATTCGGCCCGGAAGCACCAGCATTGGGTTTTTTAAGTTTTTTACTGATCACAGTGTTAAGCTACCGGAAAGTATTTGGCGCAGTACTTATTGGTATTGCCGTGACAACATTAGTTGCTTTTATGATGACTTGGATATTACCCTCTGACTTTTTTACTGTCTCGGAAGCCGCAAAGTCTTTTGCGCCAGTATCTGGCTTTATGAGTTACAATGGTATGTTAGCGGTACCTGATTTCTCAGCTCTGACCCCCATTTTATTCAAAGCCGATATTGCCGGAGCTTTTCAGGTGGCGTTAATTCCGGTCATAGTTACCTTCTTGTTCGTTAATATTTTTGACACTGCGGGGACGTTAATGGGTGTAGCAGAACGAGCGAATTTACAAGATAAAAACGGCAAAATTCATGGCTTAAGTAAATCGCTAAAGGCCGATTCTATTGCCTCGGTAATTGGTACGGGTTTTGGTTGTCCACCGGTTACATCTTACGTAGAGTCTGCAGCAGGGGTTGCAGTGGGGGGCCGTACAGGATTGACCGCGGTAACTATTGGTTTGTTGTTTGCCGTAGGAATGTTCTTTTTACCCTTGGCGCAAATGTTACCAGGGTTTGCGGTTGATGGCGCGCTTATTTATGTAGCAATGCTGATGATGAGTTCATTGAAGGGCTTGGATTGGGAAGATTTAACTGAATATGCGCCGGCGGTATGCACGGCAGTGATGATGGCATTCACTTTCTCTATTGCTAATGGTATTGCGTTTGGGTTTATTACCTATACGGTACTGAAGGTTGGGGCCGGTAAATATAGACAAATATCAAAAGGTGTATGGGCGTTGACCGCGTTATTTATCGCGAAATTTATTTTCTTAAATTAGTCATCATTTAATAAAAAGCTAATAAAAAAGCGCAAATAGTGGCTACTATTTACGCTTTTTTATTGTCTTACTTTTAACATTTAGACAAGGTAATAACGTTAAAGTTAACGTAGTTTTAAGCGCTATGCTAAAAATCTTGGTTTAAGGCATCTTCAAGTGCTGTTAAGCACAAGGCTATATTTTCATTTCTAGCGGCATAGCCCATGACACCGATACGCCAAGCTTTACCTGCGAAGTCTCCTAAGCCTGCGCCGATCTCTAAGTTGTAATGGTTTAATAGATAATTGCGAACTTTAGCATCGTCTATACCATCAGGAATATAAATTGCATTTAATTGCGGTAAACGTTCGGCTTTTGGCACAATAAATTTAATCCCTAGTTTATCCAGTCCTTTCGCTAGGTTTTCATGTTGAGTTTGGTGGCGAGCCCATCGCTGCTCTAAACCTTCGTTTTGCAATTGTATTAATGATTCATGTAAGCCATATAGCGAATTTACTGGCGCAGTATGGTGATAGCTTCGCTTGCCTTCTCCTGACCAATAGCTCATGACAAGAGATTGGTCTAAAAACCAGCTCTGCACTTGAGTTTGACGATTTTTAATCACTTGTACTGCTTTTTCACTGAAAGAAATCGGTGATAAGCCCGGCACACAAGACAAGCACTTTTGCGAGCCAGAATAAATAGCATCAATGCCCCAATCATCAACTCTGAGTTCAATACCGCCTAATGATGTTACGGCATCAACAATGCTTAAGCATTGATGCTGCTTTGCTAGTGCACACAAGGCTTTAGCATCGGATACTGCACCAGTTGATGTTTCAGCATGCACAAAAGCTAAAAACTTAGCATCTGGATTGTCGGTTAATGCCGCCGACACCTTATCTACTTCGACTGCTCGCCCCCAAGGTGAATCAACAATAATAACCTCACCGCCAATTCGCGTGACATTTTGCACCATGCGATCGCCAAAGACGCCATTGCGACAAACGATGACTTTATCACCGGCCTCAACTAAGTTAACAAAACACGCTTCCATACCTGCAGAGCCTGGTGCTGATAAGGCAATAGTAAACTCGTTTTTAGTTTGAAACGCATACTGAAGTAGCGCTTTTACTTCATCCATCATCGCAACAAATAAAGGATCTAAATGACCGACAACGGGTCTTGATAATGCTGATAAAACTTCTGGACTAATGTCAGATGGGCCAGGGCCCATTAATATTCTGCGTGGTGGTTGAAATGATTGAAAGCTCATGTGCATGCCTTTAGTGGATTAAAGCGTAAATAATGACTACGTTGATAACAAAACCTGTCACTTGTGTCAAGTTCCATGTGGGTAGGCATATTTGAAAATAGTAGCGACAAGTTACCACTAATAAAAGGCTTTTAACTGTGCATTGAGCAAAGCTTGTCTGCGCTACTGTCAGCTAAGTCAGGGCGTATGGTAAAATTATCTTAATATTTTTCAATTGATGATTGAACACAGATCTTTGGGTAATTAGCCGCTAAAGGCATGATCTTTTTATTTTTTATTTTTTATTTTTGATCTAGGCTAGGTATAAAACTTGGCTTTGTGTTTTAAAAACGAAAAGTACGCTAATCAATTTCAATAATAATATCGGAAGTCGGGTATGAACAGCAGGTGAGGATCTCATTATCACCAATAAAAGCCAGTGGAAATTGTTTATATTCAACTGTGCCTTTTTTTAACCTGCAACGACAAGCGCCACAAAATCCGTCTCGACAATGAAAGTGTGATTCAATATTCTCGCGTTCTAAGGTATTAAGGATATTTTTATCGTCATCGAGGAACGCTACATCACGTTCCTCGACAGTAATACTAAAAGACATAAATAGTACTAAAAATCGAAGTCGTCAAAGTCGTCACTTGACACTGACGAGTCCACTTGACCAACTAAATAGCTTGAGATCTCAGTTTCTTGTGGTGCCACTTGTACGTTGTCACTGACAAGGTATGAATTCATCCAAGGTAGTGGGTTACTTTTGATATCAAATGGTGCATCAAAGCCTATTGCCGCCATACGTTGATTACTGGTGTACTCAATGTATTGTTTTAAAATAGCCGCATTAAGACCGATCATTGAACCGTCTTTAAATAAGTAATCAGCCCATTCTTTTTCTTGCTCAACCACATCCATGAAAATTTGTTTGCCTTGCTCACGTAATTCTGTGGCAATTTCTTGCATTTCTGGATCGTCTTTACCTGACATCCAGTTGTTAAGAATGTGCTGAGTACCAGTTAAATGCAATGCTTCATCACGGGCAATAAGCTTGATTATTTTTGCATTACCTTCCAGTAATTCACGTTCAGCAAAGGCGAAAGAACAAGCAAAACTGACATAAAAGCGTATGGCTTCTAAGGCATTGACCGAGCAAATAGCTAAGAATAAGCGTTCTTTTAATTTACGCTCAGTCACTTCAATGGTTTTACCGTCAACCTCGTAGCTGCCTGGACCTTGAGATTGCAACAATTGTGTGGTGATAATGACAGAATCAAAGTACTTAGCGATACTTGATGCGCGTTTTAATATCGCTGGATTAACCATGATATCGTCAAATACTTCACTTGGATCTGAAAATAGATTACGCAAAATGTGAGTATATGAACGCGAATGAATAGTCTCACTAAATGCCCATGTTTCGACCCAAGTTTCGACTTCAGGTAGTGAAACAAGTGGCAATAGAACGGCATTTACAGAACGTGCTGCCATTGAATCCAGTAGCGTTTGATATTTTAAATTAGAAATAAAAATGTGTTTTTCTGAGTCTGTTAAGCTCTGCCAATCCGCGCGATCTTTTGAGACATCAATTTCTTCAGGACGCCAAAAGAACGATAATTGCTTTTCAATCAACTTTTCAAACGCCATAAAACGTTGTTGATCGTATCGTGCAACATTAACACTGTTTCCCAAAAACATTGGCTCTAACAAGGCATTGTTAGGTGTTTGGTTAAACGTAGTGTACGACATTTATTTCTCCTTGAAATAGTACCGAGTCATGGTGATATTTCGTCACTTAATGGGTAATAATCTAGTTTTATAGGGGTATTACTATGTAAATCAGCTGGCAAAAAAAGAGGAAAACTAGGTGTTTTCCTCCCCGTTGTGCACTAAATCTTACAAGCGCCGCCTGCACAATCATCGTCTTCAACTTCGATTTGGCTGTCAGCTGCACCATCACGCGTGTTGTGGTAGTACATAGTTTTAACACCTAACTTATATGCCGTTAAAATATCTTTTAACACTTGTTTGATAGGCACTTTTCCACCATCAAAACGAGCAGGGTCATAATTTGTGTTGGCTGAAATAGTTTGGTCAACAAACTTTTGCATAATACCGACGAGTTGTAAGTAGCCTTCATTACTTGGAATATTCCACAGTAATTCGTAGTTATCTTTTAAACGTTGATATTCAGGTACTACTTGCTTTAATACCCCATCTTTACTGGCTTTAATGCTGATCAAACCACGAGGTGGCTCGATACCATTGGTGGCATTAGAAATTTGTGAAGAAGTTTCTGATGGCATTAATGCTGAAACCGTTGAGTTTCTCACACCGTGCTCTTTAATACTGGCACGTAGCGCTTCCCAGTCTAAATGTAACGGCTCACCGGTAATATTATCGATTTCTTTTTTGTAAGTATCGATAGGCAATATACCTTGAGATAAGCGGGTTTCATTAAACTTAGGACAAGCACCTTGTTCAATGGCTAATTGGTTTGATGCTTTTAGCAAATAGTATTGAATCGCTTCAAAGGTACGATGCGTTAAGTTATTAGCACTACCGTTTGAATAGTACACGCCATTTTTCGCTAAGTAATAAGCGTAGTTAATAACACCTATACCTAAAGTACGACGACCCATCGTTGCGGTATGTGCAGCAGGTACTGGATAGTCTTGATAATCTAATAAGTTATCTAAAGCACGTACGGCTAAATCAGCTAAGCTGTCTAATTCGTCAAGGCTATCAATTGCACCTAAGTTAAAGGCTGATAACGTACATAGGGCAATTTCACCATTAGGATCATTAACATCTTCCATTGGCTTAGTCGGCAAGGCAATTTCTAAACATAAATTACTTTGACGGATTGGCGCAACCTTAGGGTCAAACGGTGAATGTGTATTACAGTGGTCGACGTTTTGTAGATAGATACGACCAGTACTTGCACGTTCTTGAGCAAACAAAGTAAATAGTTCAATGGCTTTAATACGCTTTTTACGAATTGAATCATCAGCTTCATATTTAACGTACAGCTCTTCAAATTTATCTTGATCTTCAAAGAATGCATCATATAAACCAGGCACATCGCTTGGGCTAAACAAGGTGATAGATTGACCTTTGATCAAACGTTGATACATCACTTTGTTAAACTGCACGCCGTAATCTAAATGGCGAACGCGGTTTTCTTCAACACCACGGTTATTTTTAAGTACTAATAAGCTTTCAACTTCCAAGTGCCATAGTGGATAGAATAGGGTAGCTGCGCCACCACGAACTCCACCTTGAGAACAACTTTTGACCGCTGTTTGGAATAGCTTGTAAAACGGAATACAACCGGTATGAAATGCTTCGCCATTACGGATAGTACTACCCAACGCACGAATACGACCGGCATTAATGCCAATACCTGCACGTTGAGAAACATATTTAACAATAGAGCTAGATGTCGCATTGATAGAGTCTAAGCTGTCGCCACACTCAATTAATACACATGAAGAGAATTGACGTGTCGGCGTACGTACACCCGCCATAATAGGCGTTGGCAATGACAACTTAAAGGTTGAAATAGCGTTATAGAAACCTTTTACATAATCTAAGCGGGTTGCTTTAGGGTATTTCGCAAACAAGCATGCTGCGACTAAAATATAAAGAAACTGGGCGCTTTCATAGATTTCACCGGTAACACGGTTTTGAACCAAATATTTACCTTCAAGTTGCTTAACTGCAGCGTAGCTAAAATCTAAATCACGGCTATGATCTAAGAAGCCTTCTAATTGTTCAAATTCTTCAGCAGTATAATCGGCTAGTAGGTGTTGATCATACTTACCTGCGGCGACTAAATTCTTCACATGCGGGTAAAGTTTAGGTGGTTCAAATTGGCCGTAGGCTTTTTTACGAAGATGAAAAATAGCTAATCGAGCCGATAAATATTGATAGTCAGGCGTTTCTTCAGAAATTAAGTCAGCGGCTGACTTAATAATGGTTTCATGAATATCAGCTGTTTTAATACCGTCGTAAAACTGAATATGTGATTTCAATTCGACTTGAGATACCGAAACATTGTCTAGACCTTCAGCAGCCCAAGCAATTACTTTATGGATTTTTTCTAAGTCGATAGGTTCTTTTGAGCCATTGCGTTTTGTAACAAAAAGGTTGTTATTCATGAAAGACCTGTAAATCTATTTATTGTTTTAATCACCCAACATAGGTGTTTATATTAGTAATACCCTCAATGCAGTAATTATACGAGTTAAATCGTATATCATTCAAAAAAGCACTGAATGAAAAATGCACTATATATTGGGGCTTTTGAAAAACTAAACACAAGATAGTGAGGTTTGCATGACAATGCAAGTGATAAAAAGTGTCTAATTTTAGTTGCTTTTTTTAGAGTAAAAGTTCTGTTAGTAACAACTAACTTAGTAGCGCTTTTTAATTTTGATTTTTATAAAACGCAACGCTTATTTTCATTTATTTTTCAGTGCTAAATTATTTTTAGTTATTTTCAGCTCTTGATATGACTAAAGGTAATATAAAAAATTTAATCCTTTAAAATCAGTGTGTTATGCTTTTGGTTAAATCTTGTACGGATAAATTGACGAGTGATTATTTTATCAACGCTTAATGATCATATTGAGATCCTAACTAGAGTAGGCATACAAATATAATGATTTTATGAATGGCTAACCGTCACTTTTCAATGGCTGTCGTTATTGAGCGGTAACTGAACGTCTAATGCTGACGGTTAACACAGCATAAATTACTTATCTTTCCAATAAAAACTGCTAACTGATGACTTGTTCTATGAGTAAATTGGCACAACGAATATCGTATAAAGCCAAGTAACTTAGATATCGTCGTGCTAGCCGTTGAAATCTACTTTATAAAGGCGAGTAAATCGGTTGGCGATTCGATAATATGATCGGCTTGCCAAGTTTGGCAGTCCTCATCAGCTAAAATATAGCCCCAATTAGCGACAAAGGTTTTCATTAGCGCGCTATTACCGGCCTGAATATCCCGTAAGGCATCACCAACGTAGAAACACTGTTGATTGTTGACATTGATTTGCTGACAGGCATATAAGATTGGCTCAGGATCGGGTTTGCGCTTTACTAAGGTATCGCCACCAACCATCACCGCACAGTTTGCAAACTCAGGGTAATATGGTATTAGCGTTTTGGTTAAGCCTTCAGGCTTATTAGTAATGATGCCCCAAGGAATATGATTGGCTTCTAATTGTTGCAATAATTCAGCGACCCCCGGATAAAGACAAGTATGTTCTGCAATATTTTGCTCGTAGTAATCTAGAAACTGTTGGCGCAAGCTTTCATAGTTATATTGCGCAATGTCGTCGCCAAATCCTAAGTTTAATAACCCTAGCGCGCCGTCGGAGGCGATTGGACGATAATCTTTGGCCGCGACGTTTGGTTTTTTATAGCTGTTAAGTACGTGATTTAACGCCGCACCTAAGTCATCAGCAGTATCTAGCAAGGTACCGTCTAAATCGAAAAGTACCGCAGCAATGTGATCAGTCGAATGATTAATAGTTGGCATAATATCGCTCTAGTTTTTATTATTTATATCGGGGAGCGTCGAAAATGTGCTCATAAAGGCTCGACGAATATCATGTTTTAAATACCTAGCTTAAGTGCTTAGCTTAAACCCGTTGACAACAAAGTATGTAGTTAACATCAAGCGAAGACGTTAGCTTATGATTTTCAGTGATCGGATTGTAGTGAATACCAGCCGCGTCGATACATTTTAAATCAAATGATTCAGCCCAGGAAATAAGGGTAGAAGGGCGAATAAAGCTTTTGTGATCGTGGGTGCCATTTGGCACAAGTTTAAATACTTTTTCGGCAGCCACTATTGCTAGTAAATAAGCTTTTAACGACTTATTTAAAGTCGAGAAGAACACGTAGCCACCGGGTTTTACCATTTGTGCACAAGCATTAACGATTGAAGCAGGGTCTGGCACATGTTCAAGCATTTCCATACAAGTAACGACATCGTAATGCTTTGGATGTTTTTGTGCTTGTTCTTCGGCCGTAATTTTAAGATAGTCAACCTTAACGCCTGCTTCTAAAGCATGTAGTTTCGCGACGTTTAAAGGCTCTTGCCCCATATCAATACCAGTAACCTGTGCGCCCAATTGCGCTAAGCTTTCGGCTAAAATACCGCCGCCACAACCAACATCGATAATTTTTTTATCGAATATGTCACCGACATGTTGGCAAATGAATTGACGACGTAAAGGGTTAATTTGATGTAAAGGTTTAAAGTCACCATCAAGTTCCCACCATTGGCTGGCAACTTGTTCAAATTTTGCGATTTCGTCTTGATTAACATTTAAAGGCTTGGACATGGCATTATCATTATTTGTCTTGTTTATATTGGCGATTCTAAACCAATATTTACAGCAAGCCTAGCGTGAAAATTGATTGAAGTTAAATAAATGGCCAATGTTACTGCATTTTACGTGAACTTTTTCGCTTTGCTTATATATAAGCAGTGCTTTAATGTCGCTATACGGTGTTTTTATACAAAATAATGCCGATAAAATAAACGCTTGGCACTGATATGTGTTTAAAATGCGAACAATGACTTTTTATGAATATATTTTTCACCTGTTATAGTAGGATAAATGCTTATAAAAACAGATGTATAGCTAACAATTAGGTAAATAGTAACAGGTACTTGAAACTTTGCCTTTTTAACGGCAAAATGAAGTAATATAAAGCGATAGGGCATGACAAATATTTATGTTAGTATGCCGTGTTAATTAAAAATAATAATTTCGAATTTTTTTGAATTAGATTTACCTTAAGGGATACCATCAATTTATGACCGATTTAGCGAATAATATTGCTCCTGTCAATATTGAGGATGAGCTAAAAAGCTCCTATTTAGATTATGCGATGAGTGTAATTGTAGGTCGTGCATTACCAGATGTACGTGATGGCTTAAAACCAGTGCATCGTCGCGTACTTTTTGCGATGAATGTTTTAGGTAACGACTATAATAAGCCGTATAAAAAATCAGCACGTGTTGTTGGTGATGTTATCGGTAAATATCACCCGCATGGTGATACTGCTGTTTATGACACAATTGTTCGTATGGCACAGCCATTTTCATTACGCTATATGCTTGTAGACGGCCAAGGTAACTTTGGTTCTGTTGATGGTGATTCCGCGGCTGCGATGCGTTATACCGAAATTAGAATGTCGAAAATCGCGCATTCAATTTTAGCCGATTTAGATAAAGAAACGGTTGATTACGTTGCCAACTATGATGGCACGGAAATGATACCTGCCGTTATGCCAACCCGTATCCCTAACCTTTTGGTGAATGGTACGTCAGGTATTGCTGTTGGTATGGCGACGAACATTCCGCCACATAACCTAACCGAAGTTATTAATGGCTGTTTAGCGGTTATCGATAACAGCGATATTAGTTTTGAAGAGTTGTTAGAGTTTATACCAGGTCCTGATTTCCCAACGGCGGGTATTATCAGTGGTCGTGCGGGTATTCAAGAAGCTTACCTAACCGGTCGCGGAAAAATTAAAATTCGTGCCCGTGCATCAATTGAAGTTGATGACAAATCTGGCAAAGAGACTATTGTTGTTCACGAATTACCTTACCAGGTTAACAAAGCCCGTTTGATTGAAAAAATGGCTGATTTGGTAAAAGAGAAACGCCTTGAAGGTATTTCTGCACTACGTGATGAGTCTGATAAAGACGGCATGCGTATGGTTATCGAAGTTAAACGTGGTGAAGTGGGCGAAGTTATTTTAAATAACTTATATAAGCTGACACAAATGCAGGTTTCATTCGGTTTGAATATGGTGGCATTGACCAACGGTCAACCTAAATTATTCAACTTAAGAGAAATGCTTGACGCCTTTATTTTACACCGTCGTGAAGTTGTCACCCGTAGAACCATCTTTGAATTGCGCAAAGCACGTGAACGCGCACATTTACTTGAAGGTTTGTCGATAGCACTTTCTAATATAGACCCTATCATCGCGTTAATTAAAAATTCACCAACACCGAGTGAAGCGAAAGAGCAATTGTTAGCACGTGGTTGGGACTTAGGTTTAGTTTCTGACATGCTAGCTGCAGCTGGTGATGACGCAGCTCGCCCTGAATGGGTTGAAGAAGAGTTTGGTATTCGTGACGGTCAATATTTCTTAACGCCGCCACAAGCACAAGCTATTCTAGATTTACGTTTACATAAATTAACGGGTCTAGAGCACGAGAAAATTTTAAGTGAATATAAAGCGTTATTAGAAATTATTGCTGAATTGCTACATATTTTAGCAACGCCTTCACGTTTAATGGAAGTTATTCGTGAAGAACTTGAAGCAATACGCGATGAGTTTGGTGATGAACGTCGTACCGAAATCACTAATGCATCACATGACTTATCGATGGAAGATTTGATCACTGAAGAAGATGTGGTGGTAACGCTTTCTCACGAAGGTTATGTTAAATATCAAATCTTAAGTGACTATCAAGCGCAGCGTCGTGGCGGTAAAGGTAAAGCAGCAACTAAGATGAAAGAAGAAGATTTCATCGAACGTCTATTGATTGCCAATACTCATGATACGATTTTATGTTTCTCTGATCGCGGTAAATTGTACTGGTTAAAAGTGTTCCAATTACCGTTAGCGAGTCGTACGGCTCGTGGTCGCCCAATTGTTAACATACTGCCGCTTGAAGAAGGTGAACGTATTACCGCAATTTTACCGGTGCGTGAATATGAAGAAGATAAATTCATTATCATGGCAACAGCTTCTGGTACCGTGAAGAAAACCGCGTTAACCGCTTATAAAAATCAACGTGCAAACGGCATTATTGCTTTGAACTTACGTGATGACGATACGCTAATTGGTGTTGATATTACTGATGGTGATAACGACATTATGTTGTTCTCTGATGCAGGTAAAGTAGTACGTTTTAACGAGAAAAAACGTGATAGCGAAACCGGCGAAATAAAAGTTGATCCGGAAACTGGCGAACAACAATGGGCATTAAAACCTATTGGTCGTACGGGTACGGGTGTTCGTGGTATCAAGTTAGAAGGCGATCAAAAAGTTGTTTCTTTAATTGTGCCTAAAAATGACGGTCCTATATTAACGATTACTGAAAACGGTTACGGTAAACGCACTGCGCTTGATGAGTATCCTGCTAAGAGTCGAGCGACTAAAGGTGTTGTTTCTATTAAAGTTAGTGAACGTAATGGTCCGGTTGTTGGCGCAGTACAAGTTGAAGAGCAAGACGAAATTATGCTGATCACTGATAACGGTACGTTAGTACGTACACGTGTTGGCGAGGTAAGCGTTATTGGTCGTAATACCCAAGGTGTTCGAATTATTCGTACCGTTGAAGGCGAACATGTCGTTGCTTTACAACGTATAGATGAAATTGAAGAGCCAGAAGTCTTTGAAGAAGACGAAAATGGTGTGGAAACTCCAACTCAAGCAGTAGTAGGCGAGCAAACTGATGCGCCAGAAACTGATGTTGAGGGCGATGATTCAGCACTCAACGATGATGATACTCCCGAGTAACCGTTGTTAATTTGAAAGAAGGCGGTTTTTACCGCCTTTTTTTATGGGAAAAATTTATTTTTTTGCTAAAAGTTATATCAAAGAGCATTTAAGAATTGATGCTTTAAACTAAAACGGTATGCTAGTGATAGCCAACCTTTAATGGTTGTAAACTGCAAATATAATAATAAAAAAGTTCTATTAAGTATGTGTTAAACGAACGAAAGTCAGCGACTAATTTTGATTGATATTGAGTTAAAATTGGTAAAAATAGCGAATTAAAGAAGGGTATAGTGTTAAATGTCTAGTGTTTACAATTTTTGCGCAGGTCCTGCAATGTTACCTGTAGATGTTATGAAAAAAGCGCAAAGTGAGTTTTTGAATTTTGCCAATACCGGTAGCTCTGTGATGGAACTCAGTCATAGAAGCAAAGAGTTTATTACTGTTGCAGAAAAAGCGGAAGCTGATTTACGTAACCTGATGGCTATACCTGAAAACTATAAAGTATTATTTTGTCACGGTGGTGGCCGCGGTCAATTTTCTGCTGTCGCGTTAAACTTATTAGGTGAAAATAAAAAAGCTGATTATATCGTTACCGGTGCTTGGTCTAAATCAGCTGCTGAAGAAGCTAGTCATTACGGTAATATTAATGTCATCAATGTCATCGATAATACTGACGGCATTCAAAGAGTGAAACCATGTAACGAGTGGACAATAAGTAAAGATGCAGCTTATGTGCATTATTGTCCGAATGAGACTGTTGATGGCATAGAAATTTTTCAAGTACCCAATATCGGCGATATTCCCCTCGTCGCTGATATGTCATCAACTATTTTGTCGCGTGAATTTGACGTCAGTAAATTCGGACTTATTTATGCCGGAGCACAAAAAAACATTGGTCCATCGGGACTAACGTTAGTTATTGTGCGCGAAGACTTATTAGGTAACGCTCATATCGATACGCCGTCTATTATGAATTACCAAATATTAGCTGATAATGGCTCTATGTATAATACCCCCCCGACTTATGCCTGGTATCTGGCTGGGTTAGTATTCGAATGGTTATTAGCTAAAGGTGGCGTTAGTGCTATAGCGGATATTAACGCAAAAAAAGCACAGTTACTTTACGACTTTGTTGATGAAAGTGATTTTTATCAAAACTCTATTACTCAAGAAAATAGAAGTTTAATGAACATTCCTTTTTGGTTAATTGATGACACTTACTCTGCTGATTTTTTAATACAAGCACAAGAGCATGGTTTAACGGCACTTAAAGGTCATCGAATGGTGGGCGGAATGCGAGCAAGTATTTATAACGCAATGCCAATAGCAGGTGTGCAAGCGTTGGTTGATTTTATGAAAAAATTTGCAGCGGGAGCTCAATAATATGGAACAATTAACCTTAAGTCCCATTAGTAAAATAAATGGCGAAATATTTTTACCTGGCTCAAAGAGTTTATCTAATCGCGCCTTGTTAATAGCGGCACTGGCTAAGGGGGAAACCAAAATCACTAATTTGCTGGTCAGTGACGATATCAACCATATGTTAGACGCATTAAAAACTTTGGGGATTCAATATACTTTAAGTGATTGCGGTACAGAGTGCATCGTGGTTGGTAATGACGGTTTCTTTAGTGCTAATGAAAGCTTAGAGTTATATCTAGGTAATGCCGGTACCGCAATGCGTCCATTGTGTGCTGCACTTGCTGCTAGTGAAGGCGAGTTTATTCTCACTGGCGAGCCAAGAATGAAAGAAAGACCCATTGGTCATTTAGTGGATGCATTAGCGCAGCTAAATGCTGATATTGAATACTTGGAAAACAAAGATTATCCGCCAGTAAAAATTAATGGTAACCAACTATCCGGTACGACAGTAACGATTGATGGCTCTATTTCAAGCCAGTTTTTAACCGCTATTTTAATGGTAGCTCCATTATTAAATACGGATACCAATATTGAGATTGAAGGTGAACTAGTTTCTAAACCGTATATTGATATTACCCTTGATATTATGGCGAGATTTGGTGTTAAGGTCGAAAACAACGCTTATCAGTCATTTACCGTAAAAGGTAAGCAATGCTATCAAGCGGTTGATAAATATATGGTAGAAGGTGATGCTTCTTCAGCATCCTATTTTTTAGCTGCTGGTGCTATAAAAGGTGGAGAAGTTACTGTTCATGGTGTGGGTAAGTTAAGCGTTCAGGGCGATAAGCACTTTGCTGATGTGCTTGAAAAAATGGGTGCGGAAGTTATATGGCATGATGAATCAATCACCGTTATTGGTAAGCCATTGACCGCGGTAGATATGGATATGAACCATATACCTGATGCGGCCATGACGATAGCAACAACAGCACTGTTTGCCCAAGGCACAACAACGATTCGAAATATCTATAATTGGCGAGTAAAAGAAACTGATCGGTTAACGGCGATGGCAACTGAGCTAAGAAAGGTTGGTGCAACCGTTGTGGAGGGCGAAGATTATATCTCGATAACGCCACCGGAGACTTTAAAGCATGCAGAAATTGACACGTATAATGATCACCGAGTCGCTATGTGTTTTTCACTTGTGGCATTAAGTGATACACCCGTGACGATTAATGATCCAAAATGTACGGCTAAAACATTTCCTGACTATTTTGATAAGTTAGCGCAAGTATCTTACTAAAGTTGTTACAGAATGATTTTTTACGCGATTTTGTCTGGTAAATCCCGTATAATTCTGCCGATTTTCGACTTTAGGAGATAAATATATGCAGGAAAGCATTCCAGTCATTACTATTGATGGGCCTAGTGGCGCAGGTAAAGGAACAGTTGCGCGTATTGTCGCTGAGCAATTAGGTTGGCACTTATTAGATAGTGGTGCAATTTATCGTGTACTCGCGGTTGCAGCGCAGCATCATAATATTGGTGTTGATGATGAAGATTCTTTATTACCAGTAGCAGCGCATTTAGACGTACAGTTTCAAATTTGTAGTGAAGGTGAAGGTAAAGTCATTCTAGAAGGCGAAGATGTTTCGAATGCAATTCGTACTGAAGAAATTGGTGCACTAGCATCAAAGGTTGCCGCATTTCCTCGTGTTCGTGAAGCGTTGTTAAGACGTCAACGTGCTTTTAAAGTTGCTCCTGGTTTAGTTGCCGATGGCCGTGATATGGGCACAGTAGTTTTTACTCAAGCGCCGGTAAAAGTATTCTTAACCGCAAGCGCTGAAGAAAGAGCACAAAGAAGATTTAATCAGTTGAATGAAAAAGGCTTTGATGTTAAAATCGGGCGCCTTTTGGATGACATACGTCAAAGAGATGAGCGAGATCAAAACCGTAAGGTGGCGCCGCTTGTTCCTGCAGAAGGAGCATTAATTATTGATTCTACTGAACTTTCTATTGATGAAGTGGTCAGTAAAATCTTGTCATTTAGTAATGATAAATTAATGTAAACGAAGTAATAATGCTTCAAAATAACCTAAGGTAAGGATGCGTTAGGTCTTATTAACAACCCCATGAGACATGTATGTTGATTGGATTAACTCTGAGTTCATAGACAAATTATGACTGAAAATTTTGCACAACTTTTTGAAGAAAGTTTAAAAACAATCGAAACACGCCCTGGTTCAATCATTAAAGGGACTGTAGTTGCCATCACTAAAGACAACGTTTTAGTTGACGCTGGCTTAAAATCTGAATCTGTTATTTCAATTGACCAGTTCAAAAGTCTAACAGGCGAAGTAGAAGTTGCTGTTGGCGATGAAGTTGATGTGTCACTTAAAGCTACAGATGATGGTTTCGGTGAAACTATTCTTTCTCGTGATGACGCAAAACGCCATGAAGCTTGGCAAGTGCTTGAAAAAGCATATGAAGAAAAAGAAACTATTATCGGTGTTATCAACGGTAAAGTTAAAGGTGGTTTCACAGTTGAAGTTAGCAACATCCGTGCTTTCTTACCTGGTTCATTAGTAGATGTACGTCCTATTCGTGACACTACTCACCTTGAAGGTAAAGATTTAGAATTTAAAGTTATTAAGCTTGACCAAAAGCGTAATAACGTTGTTGTATCTCGTCGTGCTGTTATCGAATCAGAAAGCAGTGTTGAACGTGATGAACTTCTTGCTTCTCTTGCCGAAGGCATTGAAGTTAAAGGTATCGTTAAGAACCTTACTGACTACGGTGCATTCGTAGACTTAGGCGGCATTGACGGCCTACTTCACATAACAGATATGGCTTGGAAACGTGTTAAGCACCCAAGTGAAATCGTAAATGTTGGTGATGAAATTCAAGTTAAAGTATTGAAATTCGACCGTGAGCGCACTCGTGTATCTCTAGGTATGAAGCAGTTAGGCGAAGATCCATGGGTTGCTATCGCTAAACGTTACCCTGAAGGCGCTAAGCTTACAGGTCGCGTAACTAACTTAACAGACTACGGTTGTTTCGTTGAGATCCAAGAAGGCGTTGAAGGTTTAGTTCACGTTTCTGAAATGGATTGGACTAACAAAAACATTCACCCATCTAAAGTTGTTAACTTGGGTGATACTGTTGAAGTTATGGTACTTGAAATTGACGAAGAACGTCGTCGTATTTCACTTGGCCTTAAACAATGTATCCCGAACCCTTGGGAAGAGTTTGCTAAAAACTTCAACAAAGGCGACAAAGTTTCAGGTAAGATCAAGTCAATCACTGATTTTGGTATCTTTATTGGTCTTGACGGCGGTATTGATGGTCTTGTTCACTTATCTGATATCTCATGGGCTGGCGGTGAAGAAGCTGTTCGTGAATACAAGAAAGGTGATGAGATTTCAGCTGTAGTACTTCAAGTTGACCCTGAGCGCGAGCGTATCTCTTTAGGTGTTAAACAAACTGAAGATGATCCGTTTAATCAATACCTTGCAGATAACAAAAAAGGTGCTATTGTTACAGGTAAGGTTATTGAAGTAGATGCTAAAGGCGCTAAAATTGAATTAGCCGAAGGCGTTGAAGGTTACCTTCGTGTTGCTGATATTTCACGTGAGCGTATCGAAGATGCGACGACTGAATTATCTGTAGATGACAGCGTTGAAACTAAGTTTGTTGGTGTTGATCGTAAGAACCGCACTATCAGCTTATCAATCAAAGCTAAAGATCAAGCAGACGAGCGTGAAGCTATGGATACATTGAACCAAGCTCCAGAAGAAGACTCTGGTTTGAGTGCAATGGCTGAAGCGTTTAAAAACGCTAAACTTTAATTCCTAGCAATACCAAGTGAAGAAGAACTGCTTTAAGGCAGTTCTTCTTAATGTTTAAATCCGATGGCGCGAAGCTATAGTGAACACTGGAGGTCAAATGACCAAATCAGAACTCATTGAAAGATTAGCAGATAAATTAAATCATTTAGCTGCGAAAGATGTAGAACAAGCTATTAAAGAAATTCTTGAAATGATGGCGCAAACTTTGTCAAAAGGTGAGCGTATTGAAATTAGAGGTTTTGGCAGCTTTTCGTTGCATTATCGTGCTCCTCGTGTGGGACGGAACCCAAAAACTGGCGAGTCTGTAGAGCTTGACGGTAAATATGTTCCGCATTTTAAACCTGGTAAAGAGTTACGTGAAAGAGTAAATCTTTCAATCGCGTAATTGCAGAATTGATGAATAAACGGCATGCTATCAGCATGCCTTTTTTTTGTGTTGTTTTGGACGAACTATCATGCGCCTTTATATTACAGTGATCCTTTTTCTTATTTTACTTACTATTGCCTTTATTTTTGGTAGTCAAAACGATCAAGTACTGACATTAAATTACTTGATTGCAAAAACTAACCTTTCAGTTGCAGCGGCAGTTAGCTTATTTACCACTATAGGTTTTATGCTTGGCCTATTGTTCGCTTTGTTTTGGAAGTTAGTGAAAATGATAAAACCAGCTAAAAATGTTCAGCTGAAAACACAGAAGAAATCTTAGTATGTTAGGGTTATTATTTTTATTGTTACCTGTAGCCATGGGGTATGGTTGGTTTATGGGGCGCAATAGTGTTAAGCAAAATGATCATAGTGCTCAACAAGAACTCTCCATTAAATATTCAACAGGGTTGAATTACCTATTCTCTAATCAACAAGATAAAGCGATTGATTATCTGCTTGAAGCACTAAAAGTCGAAGATGACACCGTTGAAGCTCACTTTGCGATGGCCAATTTGTTTAGACGTCGCGGCGAACTTGATCGGGCATTAAAAGTACATGAACATCTGGTACGTCAAAAACACTTACCCAACAGTGCTAAACAGCAAGCCGTATTTGAGCTTGCAAAAGATTTTCTCAGTGCTGGACTGTATGATCGTGCTGAATCCATGTTTCATAAACTGTTAAAGTCAAAAACCTACGGCTTAAAGTCATTAACTGCTTTAATGCAGATTTATCAATCGACTAAAGATTGGCATCAAGGTATTGCGCTTAAAAAAGCGATTGCTAAAACTCGTGATACTAAACTCTTACACACTTTAGCTAATTTTTATTGTGAACTGGCATCAACAGCACTGGAGAAGGATGAATTTATCGACGTTATAGAGCTCTTAGATAATGCCTTAAGCCATGATCCTAATTCTTCTCGGGCAAACTGGTTGATGGCACAAATTTATGAAAATCATCAACAGTACAATGAAGCGTGTCAATGTTACAAAGCCATTTATGAGCAAGACAAAGAGTTTTTTCCTGATGTAATAGAAAAAATGTTTCTTTGTTATCAGGCGCTTGATGCGGAAAAAGAATTTTTTCAGTTTATTAGAAAAGTTTATGAAGAAACCGGTAGCACATCAGCGTTGATTAAGTATTTAACACACATTGAGCATGTTAAAGGTGTGAATTCCGCGAAAAAATTTATTTTATCGGCATTGAAACGTCGTCCTACTATTCGTGGCTTTAAACACTTCGTTAAAATGCAAATGAACGATAATGAATCGGAAAACACTTCAGAGAACCTTGAAGCTATTCGTGAGCTTGTTACCGCTTACTTAAATGTTAAGCATCGTTATAGTTGTAGAACCTGTGGTTTTAATTCTAGCACTCATTATTGGTCATGCCCATCGTGTCATGATTGGGAGCAGCTTAAACCGGTAAGAGGTTTAGAAGGCGAATAAAGTTACGGTTAAAAGATTCACACAAGTTTACATTATATAAAAATATTTACCTATTGAGGAAAACAGCATGAGAGATGCAAAAGTTGTCGTAGCCTTAGATTTTGATAACAAAAATGAGGCATTGTCTTTTGTAGATAAAATACAACCGAGTGATTGTCGGTTGAAAGTGGGCAAAGAAATGTTTACTCACTTTGGCCCTGAATTTGTCAAAGAACTTGTTAACCGAGGCTTCGACGTTTTTCTTGATTTAAAGTTTCATGATATTCCTAATACCGTGGCGAAAGCGGTTGCTGCTGCCGCTGATTTAGGTGTTTGGATGGTTAATGTGCATGCTTCAGGCGGTCTTAAAATGATGGAAAAAGCTAAAGAAGCATTATTGCCTTATGGCGACAAAGCACCATTACTGATTGCGGTGACTGTGTTAACCAGCATGAGTGAAGAAGATCTTGTTGATATAGGTATTACTCGAACACCAGCGGAGCAAGTACAACATTTAGCGACGTTAACTAAAAAAGCGGGTTTAGATGGTGTGGTTTGTTCTGCAATGGAGGCTGAGTCATTAAAGCAATTATTAGGGCAAGCGTTTAAGCTTGTTACGCCTGGTATCCGACCAGCAGGTGCGAATGCCGATGATCAAAAGCGCATCATGACCCCTGAACAAGCACTCGATGTTGGTGTTGATTATTTAGTTATTGGTCGTCCGATCACTAAAGCGGAAAATCCACATGCAGTATTACAAGCAATTAACTTATCAATTAGCTAGCTTTACGCCATTCGTTGCTATTTTTATATTGGCTATTTGACAAATTACCTCAAGACTTCTAAACCTAATACAGCGAATTATTATCTAGGATAATTCGCTTATATGGATATTAACTATTAGAAGGAGAATACAATGAAAAAGCACATCTGTTATTTTCTCATCATCTTATTTACCGTAATATCGTTGCCACTTCGAGCTACAGACGTTAATGACGCGTCAGAAATGATAGCTACTCAAGAAGTACAAGTTGTGGATATTAATAAAGCGGACGTTGAAACGTTAGTTTTGTTGAAGGGTGTTGGAGAAAAAAGAGCAAAAGCAATCGTTGCTTATCGTGAGTTACATGGTGAATTTAATACTATTGATGATTTACTCAACGTTAAAGGCATAGGTGAGCAGATGCTAGAGCATAATAGGGCAAGGATTAAGCTGTGATTATTGAAATAGCGCGGTAGAAGTTTAGTTGTAAAAAAGCCAATCATTAGATTGGCTTTTTTACACGCTGAGTCAGCTATAGCAAAGTCAATAAGTCGTTTTCTAATACAGTAAAAACGGCTTATAAACTTGCTGCTATTTTATAATAAGCTATCTAGCGTTAATTCCATCATACCTTTAAACGTGGTTTCACGTTCATCAGCCGTCGTTACTTCGCCAGTTTTAATGTGGTCGCTTACTGTTAACACCGTTAGTGCTTTTTTACCATATTCTGCAGCTACGCCATATAAACCAGCCGCTTCCATTTCAACCGCTAAAATGCCGTATTTTTCCATCAAAGCAAATGCTTCAGGATTAGGCGTGTAAAATAAATCAGCAGTAAAAATATTACCAACTCGGACATCTTTACCGGTTTTTTCTGCTGTTTTCACCACTTGATTAAGTAAATCAAAATCTGCAGTGGCAGCAAAATCATAACCATTTAAGCGTGAACGGTTAACATTTGAGTCAGTACTCGCTGCCATACCGATAATAATGTCACGTACTTTTATATCATCACGTACTGCGCCACAAGAGCCGATACGAATAATGCTCTCTACGCCGTAATCTTTATATAACTCTGTTGCGTAGATTGAAATTGATGGTATGCCCATACCTGAGCCCATTACTGAAACGGGTTTGCCTTTATAGGTACCGGTATAACCAAACATATTACGTACACGAGTGACGCATTTTGCATCATCAAGAAAATTTTCTGCAATAAATTTTGCGCGTAGTGGATCGCCCGGCATAAGTACCGTTTTTGCGAAATCGCCGTTGTTTGCTTCTATATGTGCTGTTGCCATGAGTGTTAACCTTTGTTAATGGTGTTTCAATCACAGTAAGTTTCTAGCCATTGCTGATATTTCTATCATTCAGCCGCTATCAAGGGTGTTTTACTGATATGTCTTTTAAATTTTTAAAGTTGAATTCTAACTGAAAAAGCGTTCGATGATCCAGTGATAACCTACACTACCTAAATAAATTCCGAAAATACCGGCTATACCTGATAAAACTGGTGGTGCAGGTATCGGTAATTTTAGTAGTGAAAATACTAAACCGACAACTATACCTGTTATTGTCGCAATAATAACTTCAAACACGTGTTCTCCTAGTGGGTGGCCAATCGCATATTTTAATCTGATATTAGCCAGAGCAACAACGGGTACTAGCTGTTATTTAACACTTTCTGTTTTAATGCTGTTTTTTCACTGTTTGATAAAAAGGCCGCTTTCAGAGAGTTTTCTTGTAACTGCTGTATATCTTTGTCGGTAAACCCTAGGGTGTTACGCGCTACAAGGTATTCATTTTTTAGTTCTATTCCTTGTACACCGGGATCATCAGTATTTAAACATACCAATAAACCTTTGGCTAAAAAGTGTTTAATTGGATGTTGTGATAAGTCCTTTATAGTGCCGGTTTGATAATTCGACGTTAGACAAGATTCAATCGCAATATCATGCTGTAGCATATAATCCATTAGCTTTTCATCTTGATGACAAGCTACGCCATGGCCTATGCGTGTCGCGTGTAAGTGGTTTATGGCCTGCCATATACTTTTAGGTCCAGCAGCTTCACCAGCATGTACCGTAACATTGAGTTCGGCTTGTCGCACTTGTTTAAAGTGTTCAACAAACAAGTCACCAGGAAAGTTGTATTCGTCTCCAGCTAAATCAATAGCAATCAAATGTTGTTTATGAGCAAGTAGGGCATCTAACTCAGCTTGACACTTTTCTACGCCAAAAGTTCGGCTCAAAATACCAATAAGATTAATTTTTACATCATATACTTTACATGCGGCATTGACACCATCTACAACGGCCGCAACAACATCAGCAACCACTAGATTATTCTTCATGGCCATGTAATAAGGCGAAAAGCGTAATTCAGCATAATGAATACCGGCGTTAAAGGCATCTTCAACGTTTTCGAACGCAATACGTTTACAATCGTCTAGATTTTTAAGTACGGTAACACCCCAATCAAGCTTACTGAGAAACGCTAATAAATCGCTTTCGCTGCCTTGAATTTGTACATGAGGAATAAATGCTTCGAAATTAGTTTCAGGTAAAATAATGTTATGTTCATGTGCTAATGCCCAAATGGTTTCAGGGCGAATATTACCGTCTAAATGTCGGTGTAAATCAATTAATGGTAGGTGAGAATGAGTCATAGCTATTGGCAACCTATATGTATTTGTTTTATGAAAAATACGACCAAAGTATTATAAAATAAGATTATTTTTTTTGCTTGGATGTCGAATAAATTTATTATACCGCTTTTTTCGTATTTTAGGTTGCTATTAGCCGAAGAACACTGATAAATTATCTCTGGGACTAATCATCTAGGTGTCTAGACGTAAATATAAAATAGCATTTCAGTATAAAGAGAAACAATTATGGTTGAGCAAACCGACGACGTTCGTATTAATAAAATCAAAGAACTTTTACCTCCTATCGCATTACTTGAGCGATATCCTTCATCAGAACAAGCAACAAAGTCGGTGTTTGCTGGCAGAAATGCCATCAGTAAAATTTTTAATAATCAAGATGATCGCTTACTTGTAGTGATTGGACCCTGTTCAATACATGATCCTAAGGCAGCACTGGAGTACGGTGAACGTTTAGTTAAATTACGGGAAAAATATCAAGATACCCTTGAAATTGTCATGCGGGTTTATTTTGAAAAGCCCAGAACAACGGTCGGCTGGAAAGGGCTGATTAATGACCCTTATATGGATAATAGCTTTAAGCTTAATGACGGTTTACGTATTGGTCGTAAGTTACTTCTTGATTTAAATAACTTAGGATTACCTACCGCTGGTGAGTTTTTAGATATGATCACCCCACAATATATGGCTGATTTTATGTGTTGGGGCGCTATCGGGGCACGTACTACTGAAAGCCAAGTACATCGTGAGTTAGCGTCAGGTTTATCTTGTCCGGTAGGTTTTAAAAATGGTACCGATGGCACCATTAAAGTCGCGATAGATGCGATTGGCGCTGCCAGTGCTTCTCATCACTTTTTGTCGGTGACAAAATATGGCCATTCAGCCATTGTGGAAACTACAGGTAATGAAGATTGCCACATTATTCTTCGTGGCGGAAAAACAACTAACTATGATGCTGATAGCGTTAAAACTGTTACGCAGCAGTTAAGTAAGTCAGGTTTGAATACTAATATTATGATTGACTTTAGTCATGCTAACAGCAGTAAGAAATTTGAAAACCAAATGTTAGTTTGCCGTGATGTTTGCCAACAAATGCGTAATGGTAATAACAATATTTTTGGCGTAATGGTAGAAAGTCATCTCGTTGAAGGGCGACAGGATTTAGTGGCTGGAATGGCTGAAACCTACGGCCAAAGTATCACCGATGCTTGTATTGGCTGGCAAGATACTGAGGTTTTATTAGCTGAACTTGATCAAGCAGTCGCTCAACGCAGAGTAAAATGCTAATTTAACCAGAGCTTAGCTTTATGGCTGGTAAACAAACACTGTAAAGTTCAGGTTATATCAAGCTAAAACTTTATCCCTCAAAAGCAGACAATCAGTCTGCTTTTTTTATTGAATAATTATATTTATTATCAATAATCTAGTGGTGTTTAAAGTCACTTTATTCGATTTTTTGTTCTGCTTTGTTGTCAATATGCTACGTAATAACTATACTGTGTTTTTATACAGCGGATTTGTTGCTATGAATAAAATGCTTAAACAATTACATCACCAAGGAAAAATTTGGTCAGCTGACCAAATACACAATATTGTTGAAACTATTGATAGTGGTTACCCAGAATTAAATAAAAATTTACACGGTGGCTTGCCTCATCAAGGCGTCATAGAAGTGCAAACCATTAACGGTATTGGAGAAATCAGGTTATTTCTACCTTATTTACTGAATTTGCTACAAGCTGAGTTAGCTCAACATCATCAAGCTAGACAGCTAGTTTTTATTGCGCCACCCGCACAAGTCAATGCTTTAATGCTGTTGCAAGCTGCTATACCTCTAGATAATTTATTGATTATCTCCTCACAAAAACCACAAGAATCACTCTGGGCAGCAGAGCAATGCTTGAAAAGCGGTTGTTGTTTTGCCGTATTGCTATGGCAGCAGCTACTGGCCGTGCACCAAGTTAAGCGCTTAAAGCAGGCGGCAACGACTGGCAATGCCGTACAAATTATTTTTCGTTCTCCGCATAGTGTTGATTTAGCGCTGCCCGTTTCCTTGTCGTTAGCACTAGAAGCTCAATCAAGCGGATTAAAAATAAAAGTTAAAAAGCAGCAAGGAGGTTGGCCGTGCAAAGATTTTACTGTTGATATGCATAAGCAATGGCCAAATTTGACAACAATTAGCGACCGTAATTGTATCAGTGATGGTGTACTCAGTAATGTTGTTGTGCCACTTTCTAGCCGTCAAAGGTTTAAGCCTGTAGTTCCAGGTTCGGTAAATGCACAGTCACAGCTAAATTAGTGCTATTTATATTGTTGGTTATATTTCATGTTTGAGTTTTTCATGGTTAAAATTTTTTGATGTTGTGGTTATATATTAATTTTCCATCGCTACAGCTTGATAGTTTACAAGTGAGCAAGGGCAAGTGCGTAGCGGGGCAACAGCTTACTGATTCACAAGCTATTGTGATTGTTGATGAGCATAAAAACAGTATCGTACAGTTAAATGCTAGTGCTATAAAACAAGGCGTTAAAGTGGCTATGGGTTTAGCGATGGCGGCCTCGCTAGCGGATGAACTATGTGTTTTCCCTTATAAAATTGCCCAAGAAGAAGCGTACTTAATGACGTTGGCAGAGCAGCTTTATAGTGTCAGCGCCAATATTGCCTTATTCCCACCGCATGGTTTGGCATTACAAGTAGATAATATGCTGAAGCTTTATCAAAATTTAGAGCATTATGTAGAGGCTGTTCATTCCGTAATTACACCTTTTAAACTCAAGGCTTTTTTTGCCTGTGGCTATAGCCCGTTTTCTGCACAAGTACTTGCTTGTGCAGATATTAATTTGATCAGTTCTGAGGAAAAAACAATAGCTGCAGCTATGTCGGTATTGTCTGTTGAAGATTTATTTATCAGTAAAAAAGCGAGAGAAGACATAATACGTCTGGGTATTAAAACTATAGCTCAGTTGCAAGCACTTCCTATATCAGAGTTAGCGACACGATTAGATACTCACACTATGGATTATTTATCACAGCTTAATGGTAACAAGAGTAAATGCTTAACGTTTTATCAAGCGCAACATTTTTTTGAACATAGTGTAGATTTGCTATACGAAATTACCGTCAGTGATTTATTACTACATCCGATTAAGCAATTATTGTTATTACTTGAAGCGTTTTTATTGCGTCGAGATTACCTGTGCTTGGAAATTAAGCTAGCGCTATTTAATCGAGCTGAAGGGCCCAGTGATGCTATACAGCAATCATTATTGATCAGCAGTGCTACGGGGGAGTATTTAGCTAAACAATGGTTAAATTTAGTGAGCTTAAAATTGGCCAATGTTAAGTTAGATGCACCGATCACCAAAATTAACCTTTGTGTTAAAAAATTTCAGCCCAACACCGGCGAGATTGACGATATTTTTCTGGGGAGGAAAGGGCAATTGTCATTGGCGCAATTATCTTCCTTATTAGTCAATAAATTGGGCCATAACAAGGTATTAGGGATACGGCTAGGTAATGACCACCGAGCTGAATTGGCTTCGCATTACTTTCCTATTATTAATCATGGTGCTATCAACAGCATAGGTAATAAAAGCGATAAAAAACATCAGCAGAGCAAAGTCACGCAGGCTATATCACATAGCACTTACAGCTATAGCACATGCAGCGATAGTACTATTGATTGCTTACCATTAAGACCAAGCTTTATTTTATCAGAGCCTGAGCCTTTATTAGCCGAGGTCAATATTTTATCTGGCCCAGAGCGTATCGAAACCGCATGGTGGGAGCAATCTAGCCTTAAGTATCAAGGTGCTAATGCTACTGTTGATAAACCTCAAAGTTATCCGCGTGACTACTTTGTCGCTAAAAATGCCCAAGGCCAATGTTGTTGGATTTATCGCGAACTAAGTAACCATTGGTATGTCCATGGTTACTTTTCATGAGAAGTATTACGATGATTATCGAACATATCTATGAGCTACGCTGAATTATACTGCCAGTCTAACTTTTCTTTTCTGCAAGCTGCATCTCATCCTGAAGAGCTTGTATTGCAAGCTAATAAGTTAGGCTATTGTGCACTTGCTCTTACCGATGAATGTTCTGTTGCCGGTGTCGTACGAGCCTATAGCGTGATAAAAGAGCAGCAATTAGCGATTAAACTTATTGTCGGTGCGAGCTTTGAACTTGAAGACGGCTTGAAGTTTATCTTATTGGTGCCCAACCGTCAGGCTTATGGTGAATTATGTCGCGTTATCTCCAATGCCAGGCGTCGTTGTGATAAAGGTCATTATCAATTCACTTATTGGGATCTACATTCGATTAAGCACTGTTTCATACTCTGGCTACCTAGTGGTGATGAAGCTAAAGATCAGCAATATATTACACTACTGCTACGTTATCATCGTGAAAGATTATCGTTAGCTTATACGCGTTTTTTGCATGCCAACGATAAGGCTTTTAAACAGCACTGCGAAAATCTGGCCGAGCAATATAACTTAGCGATTGTGGCCTGTGGCGGCAGCTTAATGCATGTTCCGCAGAGACAAAAACTACATGATGTTTTAGCGGCAATACGCCATGGTAAAGCGCTTAAAAACATGGGTACTTTACTCGAGCAAAATGCTGAGAAATCTTTAAGAACGCTGAATAAATCAGGTGAAATATTTCCTGAAGCCTATATTGCTGCCGGTATTGAGCTAGCAAGTCAGTGTCACTTCTGTTTATCCAGTTTACAATATGAATATCCTGCCGAGCTAGTGCCTACAGGAACTTCAGC
Source organism: uncultured Colwellia sp. (assembly GCA_913061475.1). GTDB lineage: Bacteria > Pseudomonadota > Gammaproteobacteria > Enterobacterales > Alteromonadaceae > Cognaticolwellia. Next base: position 30,993 of record CAJXUN010000021.1, read on the forward strand.
CATAGCATACTTAAAATCACTCGTTGAAAAAGGTATCGCGTTACGTTTTCCTGAAGGTATCACCAGTGAGATCCAAGCTATTATTGCTAAAGAGCTCGTCTTAATCGAAGAGCAAGGCTACGAATATTTTTTTCTCACCATTTACGACCTAGTTCAGTATGCCAAATCACAGCATATTCTCTATCAAGGGCGAGGCTCCGCGGCTAATTCTATTGTCTGTTATTGCTTGGAAATCACTTCGGTTGATCCAAGACAAATATCGGTATTATTTGAACGCTTTATCTCCAAAGAAAGAAATGAACCCCCCGATATTGATGTTGATTTTGAGCATCAGCGCCGAGAAGAAATTTTTCAATATATCTATCAAAAATATGGTCGAGAGCATGCGGCGTTGGCTGCAACCGTGATTACATATCGCTTAAAGAGTGCGCTTAGAGACGTTGGTAAAGTATTTGGTTTTACAGAAAGCCAATTAAGTTTTTTTATTAAACATATTAATCGTCGTCATAAAAAAATGAGCTGGCGTGAACAAGTTATTGAACTCGGTTTAAGCAAAGGCAGTTACCAGGCTCAGCTATTTATTGAATTAGTCGATGAAATTATCGGTTTTCCGCGCCATTTATCACAACATGTCGGCGGCTTTATTATTTCATCCGGACCTTTATATGAACTAGTGCCGGTTGAAAATGCTGCCATGGCAGAGCGTACTGTCATCCAGTGGGATAAAACTGATTTAGCAACACTAGGGCTATTAAAAGTCGATGTATTAGCGCTAGGTATGTTAACCGCAATACGGCGAACATTTAGTTATATTAAACAACATTACCAGCAACAATTAACTATTGCTGACATTACTCGTTTACCTGAGGACCCTCAAGTTTATAATATGCTGCAACAAGCGGATACGGTTGGTGTGTTTCAAATAGAATCGCGTGCCCAAATGACCATGTTACCGCGATTGCAGCCCAAGTGTTATTACGATTTAGTGGTACAAATAGCCATTGTGCGACCAGGCCCTATTCAAGGTGATATGGTACATCCGTATTTACGCAGACGAGCAGGACTTGAGCCGGTGGAATATCCTTCTGAAGCGATTAAGGAGGTGCTTAGTCGAACGCTTGGTGTGCCAATATTTCAAGAGCAAGTGATAAAAATTGCCATGGTTGCTGCCGGCTTTAGTGGTGGTGAAGCGGATCAATTACGTCGAGCCATGGCGAAATGGCAACGTAATGGTGAATTAACTCAGTTTCGTGAAAAATTAATTTCAGGCATGAAAGCGCGAGGTTATCAGCAAAAGTTTGCCGAGCGTATCTATCAGCAAATTTGTGGCTTTGGCGAATACGGCTTTCCAGAATCACATTCCGCCAGCTTTGCAGTTTTAGCTTATGTATCAGCTTGGCTTAAATACTATTACCCGGTTGCTTTTTATAACGGTTTGCTTAACAGCTATCCCATGGGTTTTTATTCCCGATCACAATTAATACAAGATGCGCAGCGGCATAACATAACAATTAACGAGATAGACATTAATCACTCTGCACTTGAACACCAAGTTTGTTATCAGCAAGAAACGAATGACTATGTTATTCAATTGGGCCTAAGTATGGTGAAAGGCTTAGCGAATAAAAATGCGAAACACTTAATTAACCATAGGCCTGCACAAGGTTATCAAGACTTCCCTAGCTTAATGAAAACAGCCGTAAGAAAAGACGACATTAATAAACTTGCCAGCGCAAATGCACTGCGCTCTTTAGCAGACAACCGTTATCAAGCTCGGTGGCAAGTAATGAATGCTGAAAACACCTTACCTTTGTGGCAATGCACTGATCACGATAGTACGAATAAAACTGTGCAAAGTGAGTTTATGTTTACGCCAAGTGCGATGGACGATTTGCTAGAAGATTATGCCAGTACAGGTGTTAGTCTTGATAAACATCCCATCGCGCTATTACTTGCAGATAGTAAGCAACGGCAAATAATTGGCCGTTACACACTTGCCTGCGATTTAGTAAATATTGCCCCACAAAGTGTTGTGTCTGTTGTTGGTTTAGTCAGCGGAAGGCAAAGTCCAGGTACCGCTTCAGGGGTCACTTTCTTAACCTTGGAAGATCATACCGGTAATAGCAATGTTGTGATTTGGCAAGCGACGGCTAACGCACAAAAACAAGCTTTCTTGACCGCAAAAATACTGAAAGTTACCGGTATTATTGAACGAGAAGCAGAGGTTATTCACATTATTGCGGGGCGCTTAATTGACTTAACAAGCACCATTGCAGGACTAAAAACCCAGTCACGAGACTTTCATTAGTTTTCACTTATACGCTCAGTTTACTGTGTGATCAGCGAAAATATTCTTCATCTCAGAGCAAGGCAATAGCGCATTTATAATCAGAACACTTCAAAGCTAGAGTCTTGTAAATATTGATAAAAGCGTCACTTAACGTGAGAAATCAGCCATTCATCGCTATGATAACAAACTAATGTAAAGCAGTGTAAATAACATTGTTTGTCTCAATGTCGAGTCATACTATAGTTAAGCTAATTCTAATGGTATTTGTGAGGAAAGGTTTTGAAAGTTCGTACGGGTAAAAGTAGCAATATAAACCAGCTAGATAAGGTCAAAAAATCTAGCCTAATAGTCAGGGATATTTTTCCGTTCAAGACAAAAAATATTGCCATGACTTTGTTGGTCGTCATTATTAGCGCTTGCAGTGCACCCAGTGGCTTATCGGACAATAAGGCCAAAAATATTATTGCAGAAAATGCGCCGAGCCAATGGCAAGCAAGCAAGGTTCAGCTAACCACGGAAAGTACGGTTGCAGACGGTTGGCTACAAAGCTTTAATGACAATGCTTTAGAGCAAATGATCGCACATGCGTTAGCGCATAATTTTCAATTAAATGCTGACCGTTTTGAGGTTGAACTTGCAAGAGAACGCTTAAAGGTCAATGCTGCAACAGATTTTCCAGAATTATCACTGTCCTTAAACAATTCAAGACGTAAACAGGTAACTGCCAGCACAGCAAGCTATCAAAGCAGTGCGGATATCAGCGTAGACTTACGTTATGAACTGGATTTATGGGGCAAATTATCTGCTCAGCAAAAGCAAAATCGCTTAAATTATGCCGCAGCCAAAGCAAATTTCCAACAAAATCAGCTTAACCTCGTGGTCAATATCAGCCGAGCTTGGTTTGATTTAATTCAAGCCCAGCAACTACTGCATTTATATCAAGAGCGCGCAGACAATTTGCAACGCAACTTAGCGATGATCCAGTCTTCATACCAACTGGGATTAAATGATGCGCTTGATGTCTACCTAACTAAGAATAGTGTTAATCAAGAGCTTGCTCGTGTTGCACAGCAGCAACAAACACTTCAAGTTAGCAGCAGGGCACTTGAGCTTCTACTGGGCGACTATCCACTCGCAAAAATAGCCAGTCAGCAAAATCTGCCATTGATTAATGATGAAATTAAGCTCGGTCTACCTGCGCAATTAATAACCCGCCGCGCTGATATACAAGCCAATTGGTTAGCACTTTTAGCGTTAGATGCAGGTTTAGCGGTTGCGCATAAGCAACGTTTTCCCAGTTTTAATTTAACTGCCAGTGTCAGCGATAATGACAATGAACTTAGCAACTTACTTGATAGCGGTGCATTAGCTTGGTCGCTGATTGGCAGCATAACAAGCCCTTTATTTAACGCAGGTCGACTTGAGTCGCTTGAGCAGCAGGCAAAGATAATGGTGCAACAAAAAGAGCAGCAATATTTACAACAGGTTTATCAAGCGTTTGCTGATGTCGAAAATAGTATTAGTGAGCGTGATTCACTTAATCAGCGTTACGGACACTATGTAACAGCACAAGAGAATGCTTTGGCAGCAGAAAAACTGTCGTTTGATCAATATCTACGGGGGTTAGTGACATACACCACAGTGCTTGAGTCACAACGACGTTCTTTTGATGCCCAAACTATGGTGATCCAATTAACTCATCAGTTATTGCAAAATCGTATTGAAATATATCGTGCTTTAGGTGGCAATTATCTTAATAACCCTAATTATGCACAGCAAGAAAATCAGCATAAAAATAGCTTATTACAAGCATCGTCAACTCACCATATAAGCATGGATAAGTAATGTCAGTAAAAATAAAAAAACTACTCCCTATTATTGTTTTATCTGCGTTGTTACTTGCAGCCTATGTCGTCACTAGCAATCCACCAATAGCAAAACGAGGGCAACCAAGCTCAGCACCACAGCTTAGCGTGCAAGTGCAAAACTTAACCCGCAGTGATTTAGCGATCACTATTGATAGTTATGGCACTATCCAACCGCGCACACAAAGCAAACTTTTACCGCAAGTCTCCGGACAAATTATCAATATTAGTGCAAAATTTCGTTCCGGTGGTTTTTTCGAACAAGGTGATGTTTTAGTACAATTAGATCAGCGTGATTTACTCGCTGAAGTGAAAATTTCTCAAGCAAGTTTGTTCAGTGCTAAACAAAATTTAAGTGAAGAACAAGCTCGTGTCGAACAAGCAAAGCAAGACTGGCAGCGTTTAGGTAATAGCGAGCAAGCACCCGAATTGGTCTTGCGCAAACCACAATTGTTAGCAGCACAAGCAGCAGTTTTTTCAGCACAAGCGAGTTTAGCTAAGGCTGAGTTGGCACTGGAACGTAGTGATATTGTTGCGCCATATACCGGCCGTATCCTGAGTAAATCAGTTGATGTCGGTCAAGTGGTAAGTGTTGGCACTGAACTGGCGGAAATTTATGCCGTTGATTATGTCGAAATTCGTCTACCACTTAAAAATAAAGATTTACCTTACATGGTATTACCTGAAAGTAGTCGCTTTGCAGACGAAAATGCTCAGGAGCAACCGGCGGTAACTATTCATTCTGACCTTGTCACGCGACAAAGTTGGCGAGGTAAAGTGGTTCGTACCGAAGGTGCTTTTGATCAAGCATCACAACAATTGTTTGTTGTCGCACAAATTGATGACCCTTATGGCAAAAATGACACTGACAGCTTGCCATTAAAAATTGGGCAATATGTCAGCGCAAAAATTGTTGGTAAGGTCATCAAGGATGCCTTAACTGTTCCCAATAGAGCCATTTATCAAGGCAGCTATGTCTATATTGTTGAAGACAATATATTGAAAAGAAAGAATATAACTATTTCATGGCAAAATGATGAAGTGGCGATGATCGAAAGTGGCTTAGCGACAAATCAGCTGTTGGTCTTAACGCCGCTAGGACAGGTTACATCGGGTACTATCGTTAATATTAGTCGTATTGATGGCCAAGATATTAACAATCAGAGCAAGGCGAAAACGCGCATAAATGAAGCCAGTAAAGCGCAAGGTAAAAGCAAAGATGCCGACAGAGGTAAAAATCATGCTGAAAAGGCTCAAGGAGCTGAGTCATGATCGCTTGGTTTGCAAAAAATCATGTCGCGGCTAATTTGCTCATGATCACGATATTATTGGCCGGTATATTTTCGATAAAAAGTAGTATTCCGTTAGAGGTTTTCCCATCTTTTGAATCAGAAATAGTCAATGTTACTGTGGTATTGCGAGGCGCTACTCCAGAAGATGCCGAGCAAGGTGTCGCCATTCGTATTGAAGAGGCGGTGCAAGACTTACAAGGTATTGAAAAAATTACTAGCACTTCGGTTGAAGGGGCCGCAACGGTGCGTATTGAAGCCGACTCATCAACGGATGTCCGTGATTTACTCGCAGATATTAAAAGCCGAGTTGATGCCATAAACACTTTTCCAGCGGATGCAGAAAAACCGGTTATTGCGATTGCACAACGTATCCGCAATGTGATTTCAGTGACGATATCATCAGACTATGGTGAAAAAGAAATACGTGAATTTGCTGAGCAAGTACGTGACGATTTATTGCGTTTACCGCAGGTTACGCAAGTAGCGCTAGATGCAGTGCGTGATTATGAAATCAGTATCGATGTTAATCAAAGCAAACTTGAGCAATACCAGTTAACGCTTAGTGAAATTTCAAGCGCTATCAGTAATAGTTCTATTGATATTTCTGCCGGTAATGTCCGCACCGATGGTGGTGATGTTTTAGTGCGTAATGTCGGTCAAGCTTATCGTCGTGATGAATTTGAAAAAGTGGTGATCAAAACCAATACCGATGGCACATTTCTTTATTTAGAAGACATTGCTCAAGTAACAGATGGTTTTGAAGAAACACCATTGCGGGCGCGCTTTAATGGCCAACAAGGCGCATTAATCGATGTTTTTCGTATTGGTAATCAAAGTGCTATCGATGTTGCTGATGCGGTAAAAAACTATATTGATGAACGCCAAGATACGTTGCCGCAAGGCTTTGTTTTAAGTTATTGGGATGACGACTCTGAAATTGTCAAAAGTCGTTTAAATACCCTGATCACCAATGCCTTACAAGGTGGTTTTTTAGTCTTATTATTGCTGACCTTATTTTTACGTCCTTCAATCGCATTCTGGGTATCTATCGGTATTCCTGTGAGCTTTATGGGGGCATTTATCGTTATGCCTTTCTTTGATATTTCCATTAATATCATGAGTTTATTTGGTTTTATCTTGGTACTAGGTATTGTTGTAGATGACGCGATAGTAACCGGTGAAAATATTTACCGTCATACTCAAACGGCCTCTAGTGGCCTTGAAGCAGCAATCAAAGGCACTGAAGAAGTGGCCACACCGGTAACGTTCGGCATTTTAACTACTGTCGCAGCCTTTCTGCCACTAGCTTTTATCGAAGGGCAACGGGGGGCATTATTTGCTCAAATACCGGTAATTGTTATTCCCGTTCTACTTTTTAGTTTAATAGAATCTAAGTTTGTTTTACCTTCACATTTAAAGTCATTACGTTTGCGTAGCGAAACTACCAAGCAATCAAGGTTTAGTTTTTGGCAGCAGGGCTTTGCCGATGGTTTTGAGTCGGCTATTCTACGTTATTACAAGCCGTTATTGTCATTAGCGATTAGAAATCGCTTAACTACAATAGCATTGTTTGTTGGTGTATTTATTTTGATCCTCGCGTTTATTATGAGTGGTTGGACACGCTTTGTATTTTTTCCTCGCATTGCCAGTGAAACAGCCCGCGGCAATGTCACTATGCCTGTCGGTACTAGCTTTGACGTGGTTGATGCTTATGTTGATAAAATGTCTAAAGCGGCAAAAACACTACAAGATAAATACCGTGATGAAAATGGCGACAGCATTATTTTAAATACCTTAGCCATTACCAGTGAAGAAAAAGGTCGAGTACGCTTTGAAATACTACCGGCAGATAAAAATGAAAGTGGTATCGGTACCGCGCAATTAGTTAAAGAATGGCGTGAGTTAATTGGCCCGCTGCCTGGTGCTGAAAGTGTTACCTTTAGAGCTGAAATAGGTCGAGGTGGTGATCCTATCGATATTCAACTGTCAGCGACGGATTTAAAAACCTTAGAAAAAGTAGCAGACGAAGTCAAAACGAGAATACGCACGTATCCAACGGCCTTCGAAATCGCGGATAGTTTGTCTAACGGTAAAGAAGAATTGCAAATAGAGCTTACCGCGCAAGGTTACGCCATGGGCATGAGCAATGCGTGGGTAACTAGGCAAGTCAGAGATGCCTACTTTGGCGCACAAATACAACGTATTCAACGTGGACGAGATGATGTGCGTGTTATGCTGCGCTTTCCATTATCGCAGCGACAGTCGATTTCGAAACTTAATGATATGTTGATCAATACCCCGACAGGTGGAAAAGTGCCATTGTCTCACGTGGCAATATTAAAACCTGGCAAAAGCCCGTCAGCAATTACTCGTATCGACCGGTATCGTACGGTTAATGTCACCGCAGATATTGATAAAAATACGACTAATATGACCATACTCAATGCTGATCTTAATCAGTTTTTAACTGAGTTAATGAACAAGTATCCTGGAGTATCTTATAGCCTAGAAGGAGAAGCGCGAGAACAAGCTGATTCATTTAGCAGTCTAGCTTGGGGCTTGGTATTTGTATTTTTTATTATTTACTGTTTGTTGGCGATACCTTTTAAGTCATATGTGCAGCCTCTTATCGTGATGTCGGTGATCCCGTTTGGCGCTATTGGCGCTATTATTGGTCACTGGATCATGGGTATGGATTTAACCATCATGAGCTTATTGGGCTTAATGGCACTTATTGGTGTGGTGGTAAACGACAGTTTAGTTCTAGTAGATTTTATTAATGCGAAAGTACGTTTGGGGGAAAGAGTACATGAGGCTGTGTTAATTGCCGCTCAATCACGTTTTCGCCCGGTTATGCTAACGTCATTAACCACCTTTATTGGCTTAATGCCGCTATTGTTTGAAAAAGCCACTCAAGCACAGTTTTTGATCCCTATGGCGGTGTCATTAGGTTTTGGTATTATCTTCGCAACCTTTATCACCTTGATACTAGTGCCGGTAAATTATTTACTGATTGAAGATATGAAAAATGTTAGCTCACGCGGCAAAGCAAAGCTCATGAGCCAGCTAAGTTAAATGGATATGTGAAGCGCATGATATTTTTACTTTGTCATTCGCTTCACAATCGTTAAACTAATGCTTTTCATATTCATTGATTATAAAGGCTAAATCATGGCTGATAATAACGCTGGCGAAGAAACGATATTCTCCAAAATCATTCGTCAAGAAATTCCCACACCGCTACTATTTCAAGATGATCTCGTGACAGCATTTCGTGATATCACCCCGCAAGCTAGTAGTCATATTCTAATTATTCCCAATAAGTTGATCCCTACGGTTAATGATATCAAGCAAGAAGATGAGTTGACGATGGGACGTATGTTTACCGTTGCAAAGCAACTCGCACAAGCAGAAGGCATTGCCGAAGATGGCTATCGTTTGATCATGAACTGCAATCAACATGGTGGCCAAGAGGTTTATCATATTCATATGCATTTAGTTGGCGGTCAACCGTTAGGTCGCATGTTAAACCCGAAGTAAGCTTTTAAATAAGGTTAGATAGCTAAAGCTGCCGATTTATAGCGCAAAATTAAACTTTTACCCTGTTACATTTAAATAAATATTGTTAGTATGCACACCGAACCAAGGGGTGCCTGAGAATCGAAGACGATTTAATGGCTGAGATGCGAAGCGAACCCTTAGAACCTGAACCGGATAGTACCGGCGTAGGAATGGTTACGCTAATCGCTACCATTCTGTAAAATTACATTTACCTGTTAGCGTATGCTGTATAGACAATGATAATTCTACAGTCTGTTAACGAGCAGCTCCCTAACTTCCCATATGCCGGATCCCATAACGCATTCTTCATCGAATTTATGAGATCATAATGACATTTATAAAATCACCAATCGCTTTAGCTATTATTACCAGCATTGTTACGTCACCCATTGCCTTAACCACTTTTGCCGCCGACACGTTAACGAGTACAACAGAGCAAGCATTAGAAGTTATCACCATTAGTGGTGATTTCCGTACAACTTCATTACAAAGAACTGCAAGTTCTTTATCTGTTATCGCAAGTGACGAGATCAGCGCGCGAAATGCACAGAACTTAGAAGAAATTATTGCCCGTACGCCAAACGTTAATTTTTCTAGTGGCTCACAACGCGCTCGATATTATCAAATTCGTGGTATTGGCGAGCGTAGCCAATTTAAAGAGCCGATAAACCCATCGGTTGGCTTAGTCATTGACGGCATAGACTTTTCCGGTATTGGCAGCATAGCGTCAACTTTTGATGTTGAACAAGTTGAAGTTTATCGCGGACCACAAGGGACACGTTTTGGTGCTAATGCAATGGCAGGCATGATTAATATCACGTCAAATGCTCCTACTGACAGTTTTGAAGGTAAAGTTAGATTTTCTGCTGGTAATTACGATAGCTACAGTGCAGGTTTGGTGTTATCAGGTCCAGCCACTGAAAAGTTAAATTACCGTTTAGCCGTTGAACAATACAATAGCGATGGTTTTATCGAGAATGACTTTCTGAATCGTGATGATACTAATAATCGTGATGAATTAACCCTACGCGGTAAGTTAGCCATAGTCGCAAGTAAAGACTTAACGATTGATATTACCGCTTTTGTGGCTGACTTTGATAATGGTTATGATGCATTTTCACTTGATAATACTCGCCATACTTTATCAGACCAACCGGGCTTTGATCGCCAAGATACTAAAGCGTTAGCGGCTAAATTTAGTTATCAAGGTTTTAACAACTTTACTGTTGAAACTATCGTCAGTTATGCCGACTCCACTTTAGATTATGGCTATGATGAAGACTGGAGTTTTGTTGGTATTCGTCCAGGTTGGGAATATAGCTCAACCGACCACTATTTTCGTGATAAAACATCAACAACTTTTGAACTAAGAGCTGTTTCTGCACCTGGTGGTGAAATATTTAACGGTAGCACTGCGTGGGTAACCGGACTTTATTATAAGCAAGAAGACGAAGATTTATTACGTCAATACACCTATCTATCTAGTGACTACAGTTCAACATTTGATACTGACAATATTGCGGCTTTTGTTCAGTTTGATAGTCAACTAAGCCAAAAGCTGAGCTTAACTACGGGCTTAAGAGTAGAGCGAAGAAATTCAGAATACAACGATTCTGAGCAGTTGAGCTTTGATCCCAGTGATACTATGGTTGGTGGCAAATTAGTGCTGTCGTACCAAATGGATGTAAATAATTTATTTTATGGCTCAGTCAATCGCGGCTACAAAGCGGGCGGCGCAAACACTGATGGCAGTTTACCTAGCAATTTACGTGAATTTTCGCCTGAATATCTGTGGAATTACGAGCTAGGCTATAAAGTCAGTTTATTCGACAATCAAGCGTATGTTCGCAGTGCTGTCTTTTATATGGACAGAGATGAAATGCAAGTGCGTACATCTTATTTAGAAGAGCGCGAAGATGGCAGTACAGATTTTGTCTCTTATTTAGGTAATGCAGCCAGCGGCAATAATATTGGTATTGAACTAGAAGCCGGTTGGCAGGTAACCACTGAGCTTGAAATATACGGCGCTATTGGTTTATTAGATACTGAGTATGATGGTTTTATTGACGCTGATGGAAATGATAAGTCTGGTGATGAACAAGCCCATGCACCTAGCTATCAATTTAATCTTGGCTTGAACTACCAGTTATCTGATCATCTATTAGTTAATATTTCTGTTGATGGCAAAGACGAATTCTTATTCTCTGATAGTCATCAAGAAAAATCTGAGGCAATTGAAGTGGTTAATATCTCGGTGAGTTATTCACAAGATGATTGGCAAGTAAAATTATGGGCACGTAACTTATTTGATGAAGAATATGCCACTCGTGGCTTTTACTTTGGTAATGATCCAAGAGATGAATATAGCGCTAAAGCTTATTATCAATTAGCTGAGCCAGCAGTTTTTGGTGCTACTTTTGATTATGCATTCTAAGACTTTTATAAGTTATAAAATGTAGTATATTAAACCTGCTAAGGGACTCTCCTAGCAGGTTACCTTTAAATCATGATAATAAGATTAAGTTAGAAACTATGAAAATCTCAATTGAAATTAGTTTATATCCATTAGCAGAAGAAAAATTTAAAACTGAAATTTGGGCCTTTATTAAACGCTTGCGATTAGTCGCAGGTTTGAATGTTGTGACTAATGGAATGAGCACACAGGTTTTTGGCGATTATGATTTAGCGACTAGCCATGTTATGGCTGAAATCAAGCATGTACATCAAACGCTAAATGCTGCGGTATTTGTTTGTAAGTTTATTGGTGGTGATCGCTCAGTTGTTGAAGCAGAGTCGTAATGGTGAGTGCTAGCACTGAAATAGTGACTTATTTCACCACATTACCATTATTAGAACTTATCGCTGTAGCTGCATCGTTGTTATACGTAGTGTTAGCTGCGAAAGGAAATATTTGGTGTTGGCCAGCAGCTATACTAAGCACGGTGTTATATACCGTTGTTTTCTATGACGTGTATTTGTGGATGGATAGCATACTGCAACTTTATTATCTATTAATGGCGGTGTATGGCTGGCTTTGTTGGCGTAAAAACGTTGCGGCTAGTCATCTTAAAACTACTCACGCTTTGGCTGACAGCGTTAACAGTAAAGCACTATTGTATAGCCAGTGGACGCTGCAACGTCATACGATTATGATCGTTGGCCTAACATTGGTATCTCTATTGTTAGGATGGTTAATGGCAAACTATACGCCTGCACATTTTCCTTACCTCGATAGCGCTACAACGGTTTTTGCAATATTTGCCACTTATTTGATGACCCAAAAAGTAATAGAAAATTGGTTGTATTTCATTGTTATTGATTTTGTTTCAATCTATCTCTACATCGAAAAATCACTTGTGCCAACGGCAGCGTTGTTTTCAGCTTACGTTATTTTGGCCGCTTATGGTTATTGGCAATGGCGTAAACTATATAAGTTACAATTTCGTCAACAATACGACGATCACTATATCAATAGCTCGGCCACCAGTTAAGCTTGCCATATCACGGGAAATATTTTGAGTGTTGAACAGGCAGAACCATCGTTAACAAGCAATAAGCAGCTAGCGTTAAAACTAAGCCAACTAACGTGCTTTGAGCAACTAACCGTCGATAATATTCATGTTATTTACGCTGGATTAAGCCAACCTTGCTTTCAAGTTGATGATAAAAATAGTCGATACTTCGCTAAATATATAAACGATAATCATGTTGAAGCCCAGGCAAGTCAATTAGCCGCTATTTATGGAATTTATCCTAAAATTTTTTATACTGACCACCATTGGTTAATTACCGAGTTCAAAGTAGGTGAGGGGCTTGATAAAGGCAAACGGTCAGAAGAAGAAAATCTGACTATTACGCTTAGGCTATTAGCACAGTGCCATCACGTTACTATCGCAAGCGCAGGTTACCCTAAAGAAATACCACTCGACACTGCGCGCACTCAACAAGAACAAGCCCAGGCATTACGGTTACCTGCACTTGATGTTGTAGGTACGGTTAAACAATTACTTCAGACTATCGAAATCAGTGATTCTCAGGCGCATGTCCTGCAGCAACTTTGTGAGTTATTAAGGCAAAACTTGATGAATGCTACTGAACAAGTGGCCGATCTCCAGCAGGTGTTCTGTCATGGCGATGCAAACTTTAGCAATGTTTTTGCACTTGAAAATACTATGGTAGCAGATGATGCAAAGGGCTATTTATTGATTGATTTCGAATGTGCCTGCATCGCCCCCAGAGAGTATGACGTTGCTATGCTAATGGCGGTTAATGGTATTAGCTTAAGTAACATTGAGATAATGCACCGACTTTATTTGCAAGCCTTTATTGAGATTAATCCGCAAAAAAATAGCTTAGAAGTTGTCGACAATACGCCTGAAATTATCCATTACAATGCAGAGTTATCATTGGTTTTGGTTATGCGTTACTACGACTTGTCATTATTAATCAATGGCTTATGGTATATGTCGCAGTATCAGTGCCGACAAAAGCTAAAATATAAAACCATGGCGTATAAGCAACTGATGTTACTGGAAAAACGATACCCTGAGCTACATACTCTCTTAAGCCAAATGAGATAAGGCGTCTAAATCCTACGATTAGTGGTAGTGCGAGAATAACGAGCTTAGCGCATAATTAACTTAACATTGTTAAATGGTTATATTGTGTGAATTGGAAAGAGTTTATAGAAAACAGAAATCGCTTATTTTGGTTGGTGCATACCGCTGGCTGGTGTGGTTTTGCCTTGGTACATTACTTAGGCTCATTACTGCACGATTTACGTGATATTTTTCTGGTTATTATTTTATTGAATGCCTACGCTGGTTGGTTATTTACTGCGCCGTTAAGATATATTTATCGCCGGATATGGAACTTTACACCATTAAAAATTGCCATCGTGGTGATCTTAACCTCCTATTGCACCGGTGTATTGTGGCAAGTGGTAAAAAACATCAATTATTGGGAAATATATAAACACGGTTACCGTCCTGATTTTTGGTTGTATTATACGAAAAATAGCCTGTTATCTTTCTTCATTATACTCAGTTGGAGTGGTCTATATTTTGGTACTAAATATTATCAAATGCTGCAAAAAGAAAAACAAAATGTCTTGCGTGCCAATACAGTTGCTCACCAAGCACAGTTAAAAATGTTGCGCTATCAACTTAACCCTCATTTTCTGTTTAACACCTTAAACGCAATATCAACCTTGATTTTGGTAAAAGAAAACAAAACAGCGAACGCTATGGTGACTAAACTAAGTGAATTTTTACGCTATTCCTTAGATAAAGACCCAATGAAACGGGTAACACTGAACAGTGAACTGCAAGCATTAAGGCTTTATTTAGATATCGAGCAAGTACGTTTTGAAGAACGTTTACAGGTTAATTTTGATATTGCTAGCGATTGTAAATTAGCATTAGTACCGAGCATGATTTTACAACCACTGGCTGAAAATGCCATCAAGCACGCCATAGCAGTGCAAGAACAAGGCGGAGAAATTAAAGTTTCTGTACATCGCTTTGGTAACGACTTATTGGTTGAGCTATCAGACAATGGTCCAGGAGCAGAAATTAAAAATGGTAATTTATTCCGTGAAAATGGTGTCGGTTTAGCGAATACCCGTGAGCGCTTGCAAGCACTATATCAGAATGATTTTTCTTTAGTTGTTGCCAACAATGTACCAACTGGTGTTAAAATCAGTATACGAATTCCCTATGAAGTAGGCCATCAAGTATGAGCAAGAAGCTCTCTACAATAATTGTTGATGATGAACCCTTAGCAAGAAAAGGTCTTGCGGTTCGTTTGGAAGATCATAAAGATATCGATATTATTGCGCAATGCACTAATGGTCGTGAAGCGTTAGAAGCGGTCCGAGCTTATCAGCCCGATTTGCTCTTTCTTGACATTCAAATGCCGGGCTTAAACGGCTTTGAAGTGGTTGAAGCGATTATTGAACAGGGCTTGACGTTACCTATGGTGGTATTTGTCACGGCTTTTGACCAATATGCCATGCAAGCGTTTGAAGTACATGCACAAGATTATTTACTTAAACCTGCAGATGAGCAACGTTTAGCGCAAACGTTAGATAAAATACGCCTCAGTATTTCGAGTGAAGTCAATGCGGCTCATAAGTCGAAACTGATCCGTTTAGTCAGCGATGTTACCGGCAATGACTGCGATAAAATTTTACAGGAATTAGAAAATAACGAACCGGTGAGTATCTCTAGTTACTCTGATGTTTTAGCTATCAAAGATGCCGGTGAAGTCAGTAGAGTTCCGGTAAAAGATATTCTATGGATAGATGCTGCTGGTGATTATATGTGCGTGCATACGCATGATAGCACTCATATTTTACGAAAAACCATGAAACAGCTAGAAGAAGTTTTAGACCCGCGACGCTTTTTGCGCAGTCATCGCTCAACCATAGTAAATAAAAGTTACATTGATAAGTTTTGTAGCCAACTTAATGGTGAATATTACTTAGTAATGTCAAATGGCAAAGAACTAAAAGTTAGCCGAAGTTATAAAGAAAAAGTCAAAAAAGCCGTGGTTGCTTAGCCAAAAATTATATTTGCTTAAAACACAAAAAAGGTAAACGAAACATCGTTTACCTTTTTTGTGTTATTCAACAGCCTAATTTAACTCAAGCGCTTAATTAAGCGTGTCGCCGCCTCGGCGGAGCTAGCTGGGTTTTGGCCACTAATAATATTGCCATCTTCAACCACGAATGACGACCAATCGTCGCCTTTTTGATAGCTGGCGCCTTGCTTAATTAACTCATCTTCCAGTAAAAAAGGCACAATGTCAGTTAATTGTACCGCTTGCTCTTCACTGTTGGTAAATCCTGCTATTTTTTTGCCTTTAACTAGTGCATTACCATCACTATCTTTAACGTTAAGCAATACCGCTGTGGCATGACAAACAACGGCTACCGGCTTATTTTGTTGAATAAAGGTCGAAATTAAACTGATCGAGTCTTGGTTATGGGTTAAATCCCATAATGGTCCGTGACCACCCGGATAAAACACCGCGGCATAGTCATTTGCATTCACCAGGTTTAACTTAGTGGTTGTTGCTAATATTTGTTGGCTCTTTGTATCTTGTTCAAAGCGACGAGTTGCATCAGTTTGAAAGTCTGCTTCTGCACTTTTTGGATCTAATGGCGGTTGTCCGCCTAACACAGAGGCTAAGGTAACGGTAAAGCCGGCATCAATTAACTGATAATACGGTGCGGCAAACTCTTCTAGCCAAAAGCCAGTTTTTTCGCCTGTATCACCGAGTTTATCATGTGAAGTGAGTACCATTAATACGTGGGTATTGCTTTGTTGGGCTTGGTTTGCATCGGTTGTATTCATTTATCTTCCTAAGTGATCGAAATTACAAATGACAGTAAAAGCTTTTTGGCTTTAGTTTATACCGTAAAGTATATGCATTATGCGTGTTAATACAATGCAGATAAAACTGACAACTTTGTTTTAATTATTGATACAATTGTTGTGGTTAAACGAAATTCAAAGATACAGGTGATTAAATGGACATTTCTTTTGAACAACTGAAAAGCATGGTGGTTTTTTCACATGTCGTTGAACAGGGAAGCTTTAGCGCGGCGGCTAAGCATATCGGGCTTTCACGAGCCGTTGTAAGTTATCATATTAAAAAATTGGAACAACAGCATGGTGTTACGCTTTTAAACCGTTCTACGCGTTCTATCGCCCTGACACAAGCCGGTAGTGATTATTATCAACGTTGCCGTATTATTGCTCAGCAAGCTAGTGCGGCAAATCAACAGATTGAAAATGTTAAAAATGAACCTGAAGGGCTACTAAAAATCACCTGTCCTGTTAGCGTGGGTTTGCACACCATAGTGCCGGCGCTAGATAAGTTTCGTAAAATTTATCCGAAAATCGAACTTGATCTTATGCTGACTGATGAAGTAGTCAATATTGTTAAGGAAGGGATTGATCTCGCCATTCGCGGCGCTCCTTTAATAGACTCCGGCTTACAAGCGCGTAAATTGGCGGTATTAGAAACCTGCTTGTGTGGCTCTGCTGAATATTTTGAACGTTATGGTAAGCCAACTAGCCCAGAAGAGTTAAAACAGCATACTTGGGTCATTTATAAATTAACCAGTAATAAGCTGACCTTGGAAAA
Organism: uncultured Colwellia sp.; assembly: GCA_913061475.1. Classification (GTDB taxonomy): domain Bacteria; phylum Pseudomonadota; class Gammaproteobacteria; order Enterobacterales; family Alteromonadaceae; genus Cognaticolwellia. Next base: position 48,155 of record CAJXUN010000021.1, read on the forward strand.
ATCCGGTCGTATTTATACTATTGATTTAAAGGGTACAATTTCTACCAACAATGCATCAGCTCGCACTGCGTTTGTTGAAGGTGGGCAAGGCTTAGGACGTATTCCTATGTACGATGCAATGCCGAAAATTAAGGCGGGGCGCTTACAATCTGTTTTAGATGATTACACATTAAAAGCGATTGATGTTTATGGGGTTTTTCCGCCTGGCGCGGCTAATGCAAAAAAATTAAGATTACTCATAGACTTTCTTAGCCAATTTTTTATTCAACAACAAGCGAGCTTAGTAACTCAATGAGATAATTAAGCTGCTATGTTTTTATGAAATAAGAATAGTTAACCTATATGTTGGGCGGTTAACGCTAAAATATTTTCTTGTGCTTGTACTAAACTTTCACTTACGCCTTGTTGGTGCATAATCGCGATGGCTAAGGCGACATGAGCAATGGCATTGTTGTGTTCAGCAATCATAATATTAGTTTTTTCTGCCATGATTGCTTGAATAGCAGCAACGCCCATTTTAGTGGCTAAAATTCTATCTTTAGCCACTGGCGAGCCGCCTCGTTGTATATGGCCAAGAATACACGGCGTACAATCAATGTCAGCTATTTTTTGCAACTGTTGAGCTAGGGCTGGGGCACCACCTTGCCATACATTTTCAGCGATAACAATGATATAGCTAGCATGACGATTTGCTTGTGCTTGCTTAATTTCCTTGGCGAGTATTTTCAGCTTATCGGTTTCGTTATCGCTACTATTTTTTTCCAATGATATATTATCAGGTGATAATTTCACCGGTGAAAAGTTCTCAAATGAAATGATCTGTTCAGCAGCACACGCGATACCCGCATTAAAAGCAATGTGACCACTGTGTCGGCCCATTAACTCCACGATAAAAATCCGTTCAAAGGCTTCTGCTGTATCACGAATTTTATCAATCGCTTCTATCGCGGTATTGACAGCTGTTGAAAAACCTATGGTGAAATCGGTACCGTCAATATCATTATCAATGGTGCCAGGAATACCTATAATTTGCCCAGACCACTGTTTTTCTAAGGCAATTAAACCGGTAAATGAACCGTCACCACCAATGACAATCAAGGCATCTATTTTTTCTTTCAATAACGTACTAGTTGCTTGTGCTATTCCTAATGGTGTTTTCATGGCAGGGCAACGGGCACTTTTTAAAATGGTTCCGCCTTTGTGGATAATGTGCGTAACATCGTTAATATTGAGTGGTCGCGAAACATCATCAATTAGGCCATTAAAACCAGCGCAAAAGCCAATAACACTCATTTGGTGATGTTTTGCTGCAATCACCACGGCTCGAATCGCCGCGTTCATACCTGGGGCGTCACCACCGCTGGTTAAAATAGCAATTCTCTTGACCTGGATATTGGTATTTTTTTTCATTAATTATCCTTGTGTTATGCCATCAGTTGTTTGAATATCCACCTAGGTTATCTTTAAATTACCAGTACATTGCAGAAATAAAAAATAGTTTTGCATTAAAGTAAGCTTAGTTTAATGTAGGTCAATGATCGGGGGTGTAAATTTACATTTTTTGTCTTTGGGTAAAGCGTTTTAAGCTCGCAGCCACACCATGATATACACTGACAGGATGGTATTAGATGATGAATATTAAGCAAACGTTACTTTGTATCTTACTTACTGTGCTAGTTTCTGGCTGTAGTTTTCGTTTTGTTTATAATCATTTAGATTGGTGGACAAATTGGTATCTTGATGATTATGTCTCACTCAATAAGCAACAACAGCAAGTTTTTGATGAGGAATTTGAGCAGCTACATTTATGGCACCGAAAAACCCAATTACCCGCTTATGCACAACAGCTTAAAACCCTGCAACTGGCGATAAATAGTGAAATAGATGAACAGCAAGTTGCTGATAATTTAGCGCTGTTTTTACAACATTGGCAAAACTTTTTAATGGCTGCAGAGCCTAAGTTACAATCGTTAGCCTATAGCTTATCAGACAAACAAAAAAGCCAACTCATTGAGGCATTAAATGAAGCTCATCAAGAGCAACTTGACGATAATGAAGAGCTTACTGAACCGGAATGGTTTGAAGAGCGTGCCGATGCTCAAAAAGATCAACTTAAAGCGTGGTTTGGTAAGTTGACGTCGGGACAAAAAATACAAGTAACATTACTGAGCAGAAATTATCAGCGTTCATTTGAACATCGCATGGACTATCGAGCACGTTGGACTAACCAGTTTTCCGAACTGTTAAATGGTGATTTACCGGATCATCAATTTAAGTATGAGTTTTATCGCTTATTTGTTAATGGTCGCAGTTTAAGAGATGACAGCTTTAACGCGATCACTGAAAATAATAATCAAGTATTCGCTAATATTTTTGTTTATATGGTGACATCAGCAACGGATAAGCAACGTAAACGTATTAATAAAAGACTTAATAAGGTATTGGGTGATGTCGAATATTTAATTAAGAATGATTAAATAGCACTATTATCACCGCGGTAATCATCATCGATAAAAATAAAAATAAAAATAAAAATAAAAAAGGTAGCGTGATTGCTACCTTTTTAGTTATAGATGATTCAGCATCAAACGTTATGCGAAGTGTTTTTTCGCTAAGGTTAATATTTTTAAGGTGTTGGTTGCGCCAACAGTCTCCATCAAATCACCATGCGTTAAGATCACTTTATCACCGGCTTTTAATTCTGAGCCCTTAGAGACAAGTGCTAACACGTCTTGGGCCATTTTATCATCGTTGTCACAAGCGGTAGAATCATAAGCCACTGGATAAACACCACGATAAATAGCCGTTTTAGTTAATGTTTTGCTATGACGGGATAACGAATAAATAGGTAAACCTGAAGAAATTCGTGACATAATTTTACTAGTATGACCCGACTCAGTTAAGGCAATAATTGCTTTAACGCCATCTAAATGGTTAGCCGCATACATAGCAGACATAGCAATGGTTTCAGACACTTCGGCAAAGGTCATTTCAACACGATGCTTAGACGTGGTAATCGAGCTTTCTTTTTCTGCGCCAATACAAACAGCAGCCATAGCTTTTACAGTTTCAACCGGATATTTACCGGCCGCCGTTTCAGCTGAAAGCATAACGGCATCAGTACCATCAAGCACGGCATTAGCAACATCCATCACTTCTGCACGTGTTGGCATTGGCTGCTCAATCATGGTTTCCATCATTTGAGTGGCAGTGATCACGACGCGATTCAGTTGACGACTGCGGGCAATAATATGCTTTTGTTTACCTACAAGGGCCGCGTCACCAATTTCAACACCTAAATCACCACGGGCAACCATTACCACATCAGAGGCTAAAATAATGCCGTCTAATACTTTGTCGTCATTAACGGCTTCAGCACGTTCAATTTTTGACACTAAGCGAGCATCACAACCCGCTTCTTGTGCTAATAAACGCGCTTCGCGCATATCTGCGGCATCGCGCGGGAAAGAAACGGCTAAGAAGTCGACATTAATTTTTGCCGCAAGCTTGATATCTTCTTTATCTTTATCTGTTAAAGCCGGCGCGGTCAGGCCACCACCTTGGCGGTTGATACCTTTGTTATTGGATAATGGGCCACCAACGGTTACTTCGGTAAACACTGATTGTCCTTTGGTTTCAAGTACACGCAATTGTACGCGACCATCATCAAGCAATAAAATATCACCAGGGATAACATCTTGCGGAAGTTTCTTGTAATCGATACCGACTTTTTCTTGATTACCTTCGCCTTTAGGTAAAGCCGCATCTAGTTCAAACTTATCACCAATGGCTAATCTGATAGGGCCATCTTTAAAAGTTGAAACACGAATTTTTGGTCCCTGTAAGTCACCTAAAATACCAACATAAATCCCAAGCTCTTTGGCTAATTCACGTACGGTATTTGCTCGATCAATATGGTCTTGTGGAATGCCGTGAGAGAAATTTAACCTAACCACATTTACGCCGGCAGCGAGTACTTCTTTCAGTACTGATCTTTCGTCAGTTGCCGGACCTAACGTCGCGACAATTTTTGTTCTTCTAGGCATGGTAATCCTTAAATTTATACAATATTTTACTTTAAAATCACTACAGGTGATTACACCAATAGCAGGTAATTAGTCTTTACGTTCAAAGCGTGAACTACGTAAGCTGTCTTTAACTTTCTTCAGGTTATCTCTAAATTTGGTGCCTCGACGTAAGGTAAAGCCCGTTGCCAAACAATCAATTAAGGTCAGTTGCGCAATACGCGATGCCATTGGCATATATAAGTCGGTATCTTCGGCAACATCGACTGATAGCACGATATTACATTCTTTGGCTAGCGGTGTTCCTGCGGTAGTGATACCGATAACGGTGGCATCGTTCTCACGGGCTAAACTCGCGACATCTACCAAAGATTTCGTTCTGCCAGTATGTGATATAACGACCACTACATCACCTTGACGACTATTTATAGCACTCATACGTTGCATTAATATGTCATCAAAATAAACCACAGGAACATTGAAGCGAAAAAACTTATTTTGTGCGTCATGCGCGACAACGGCCGAGGCACCTAAACCGAAAAAAGAAATTTTATTGGCTTGTGTGAGTAAGTCAACAGAGCGATTAATGGTTGAAGTGTCTAAACTTTTACGCGCGAGTTCGAGATTTGCCATGGTGGATTCAAAAATTTTTGAGGTGTATTCTTCCGCCGAATCATTTTCATCTACATGACGATTAACATAAGGTGTGCCGTTTGCTAAGCTTTGTGCTAAGTGCAGTTTAAAGTCTGGATAACCCTTAGTATCAAGGCGCCGACAAAAGCGATTTACCGTTGGCTCACTAATGTTTGCTTGTTTCGCCAAGGCAGCGATGCTGGCGTGTATAACCGTACCCGGTGATGATAGGATAACTTCTGCCACTTTACGTTCAGATTTACTAAAAGTATCTAACTCGTTAGCGATCTTTTCTAATATATTCATTACATATAAGCCTTAGCGTGTACCTTAACTGGTTATATACTTACCTAATTAAGAGTAACTGTAATTTATTTTCTGTTGTTACGACAGAAAAAATGAAAATTTATTTCATATTTTAGGCTAATATAAAACAAAAGCACTGAATTGTGCAAATATTTAATCAATTTATCTATTAAAGTTGGCTTGTAGTGGTTATTTTTAAATGAAATGCAAAATATGTAGTAATATTACAAAAAGTACTTTACTGCTACCGCTATAGCAGCTAAATTAGTGTTAAATGTAGTTTAGTTACAATGAAACTAATAAAAAATTAATTGAGAATAGATGCTATGAAAAACATAGATTGCCCTTTAGCAAGCGAAATTGTTATTTTTGGAGCGCTAGGAGATTTATCTCGCCGTAAGCTCTTACCCTCGTTATATCAATTAGAGCTGGCGGGATTATTGAGTGAAGATACCCGCATTATAGCGGTGGCAAGAGATGATCTTACTCTTGAACAATTTAGTAAACAAATTGATGAAAGCTTAAATGAGTTCATCGCTGAAGCACTGGATAGCAAAACAGTAACAAAATTTCTAGCGAAATTGGTTTATCAGCAACTAGATTTTAAAGAGACAAAATCTTATAGCAAACTAGCAAAAGTATTAGCTTCAACAGATGCTGCACGTGTTTACTACTTTTCAACACCACCGGCTATTTATGGTGATATTAGTGAAGGCTTAAAGTCAGCCAAACTAATCAATGATGCCGACCGAGTGGTCATGGAAAAACCTATTGGTCATTGTTTAGAATCATCAAAAGTGATTAATGACCAGGTGTCTCGTTACTTTAACGAAAATCAAATTTATCGTATTGACCATTATTTAGGTAAAGAAACGGTGTTAAATCTGTTGGTATTACGCTTTGCTAATACACTCTTTACTAATAACTGGGATCGAAACTGTATCGACCATGTGCAAATCACTGTCGCAGAAAGCGTTGGTATTGAAGGACGCTGGGGCTTTTATGATGAAGCCGGACAGATGCGAGACATGGTACAAAATCATTTACTGCAAGTGTTGTCGTTATTAGCGATGGAGCCACCGGCAGATTTAAGTGCTGATAGTATTCGTGATGAAAAACTCAAAGTTATCAAAGCGCTTAAGCCTATTACTCGTCAAAATGTTAAAGATAAAACCGTTCGTGGCCAATATGCTGACGGTTATTTAAATGGTGTTGCTGTCCCTGGTTATTTGAATGAAGAAGGTGCTAAAGCTAATAGTTCTACCGAAACTTTTGTCGCCATTAAAGCTGAAATTGACAATTGGCGTTGGGCTGGTGTGCCATTCTACCTTAGAACCGGTAAGCGTATGCCGCAAAAGCACAGTGAGATTGTTGTACACTTTAAGCAGCAAGCCCATAATATTTTTAACGAAAGCTATACGGATTTACCATCGAATAAATTGACCATTCGTTTACAACCAGACGAAGGTGTTGAGCTTGAAATGATGAATAAAATTCCGGGTATCGCTTCACAAATGCAAATTCATGAAAACAAGCTGGATCTGAGTTTTTCTCAAGCTTACGATAACCAACGTGTGGTTGATGCCTATGAACGCTTAATTCTTGAAGTGATAAACGGTAACCAGTCTTTATTTGTTCGCCGTGATGAAGTCGAAGCAGCATGGAAGTGGGCTGATAGCATTATAGCTGCCTGGCAATCAACCCATGAAGCACCTAAACCTTATGCTGCAGGTTCTTGGGGACCGGTGTCATCAATTTCTTTAATCGCACGCGATGATCGTCAGTGGGTAGAGTAATGTATAAAATTAATGAATTCGAACAACGTCAGCAATTAGATAATGAGCTTGCAGACAACGTAGCAGAGTTACTGTCTGCTGCAGTAAAAAATAATGGTAAAGCAAGTATCGCGGTTTCTGGTGGTTCGACACCGAAAGGTTTTTTCCAAGCTTTATCAAAGAAGCAACTCGCGTGGCATGCTATTACCATTACCTTAGCGGATGAACGCTGGGTTGATATCGACTCGACTGACAGCAACACCAAGTTAGTCCATGAGAACTTATTACAAAATGAAGCAGTAAAAGCTAAGTTTTTCCATTTAAAACAGGGTGAAGTGCTCACCGAAGAAACCTTAGCCGATTTAGATCTAGCGGCGCAAAAATTATTGCCTTTGGATGTGCTTATTTTAGGTATGGGCGAAGACGGTCATACCGCCTCTTTGTTTCCTTGTAGTGATGAAATAGTGCAGTGTTTAGCGCTTGATAGCGAAGCACTGATAAAAGTTACACCAAAAACGGCGCCACATCAGCGTATTAGTTTTAGTTTTGCTGCCTTAGCCAAAAGTAAAAATACCTTTTTACATATTAGTGGCATCAGTAAAAAGCAGGTGTTGGCTAACGCTATAGCCGGACAGGAATGTAAAGAAATGCCAATTAGGGCCTTTCTACAAGCGCCAGACGTTAATACACAAGTTTATTGGGCTGAATAATTATGAATAAAAATGTTATGAATGAAAATGTTTTACGGATCACACAACGCATTATCGACAGAAGTAAAGCCACTCGTGCTGTTTACCTTGACAAAATCGCCGGTGAAAAATCAACGACAGTACATCGTGCAAGCTTATCTTGTGGCAACTTAGCTCATGGCTTTGCTGCCTGTGGTAAAGATGACAAAGCAACATTACGTGGTGTTAACCATTCCGATGTCGCTATTGTTTCTGCTTATAATGACATGCTTTCTGCACATCAACCTTACCAGACGTACCCTGAAATTATTAAAGCGGCAATAAAAGAAACTGGTGGTGTAGCGCAATTTGCTGGTGGTGTACCTGCGATGTGTGATGGGGTTACCCAAGGTCAGCCAGGTATGGATTTAAGCCTGATGAGCCGTGATGTTATTGCTATGTCGACTGCTGTTGCGTTGTCGCACAACATGTTTGACGGCGCATTAATGTTAGGTATTTGCGATAAAATAGTACCTGGACTAATGATCGCCAGCATGACATTTGGTCACTTACCAACCGTTTTTGTACCAGCGGGTCCTATGCCTTCTGGTTTACCAAATAAAGATAAAGCCCGTGTACGTCAACAATATGCTGAAGGCGAGGTAGGCGAAGAAGAGTTATTAGCAGCGGAGTCTGCGTCTTATCACAGTGCCGGTACTTGTACGTTCTTTGGTACGGCAAATTCTAATCAGTTAGTTGTTGAGGTCATGGGGCTACATTTACCTGGCGCTTCATTTATCGCGCCAAATACACCTTTACGTGAAGAGTTAACCAAAGCAGCGGCAAGACAAGTCACACGTTTGACACAGCAATCTGGCAATTACATGCCAATCGGTAAAATGATTGATGAGCGTTCCTTCGTTAATGCCATTGTTGCCTTGTTAGCCACAGGGGGCTCAACCAATTTAACCATGCATATCATCGCTTTTGCTAAAGCGGCGGGTGTTATTATTAACTTCCAAGATTTTAATGATTTATCTGATGCAGTGCCTTTATTAACCCGTATATACCCGAATGGGCATGCTGACATTAACCAGTTTCAAGAAGCGGGTGGCATGGCACTGTTATTCAAAGAGCTTATTGATGCTGGTTTGGTACATGAAGACGTTGAAACTATTTGTGGCCGTGGCTTAAGTCGTTATACCCAAAAGCCAATTTTAGAAAATGGTAAATTACTCTGGGTTGACGGCGCAGCAAGCTCAGGTGATAGCGAAATCATTGCCACAACAGCAAATCCTTTTAGTAGCCACGGCGGCTTAAAAGTTATGAAGGGTAATTTAGGCATTTCAGTGCTGAAAACCTCATCATTGCGTGAGGGTAGTTTTGTTATTAAAGCACCTGCTGTGGTTTTTGAAGACCAACATGAACTTGATATTGCCTTTAATGCCGGTGAGCTAGATAAAGACTTTATTGCGGTGGTTCGCTTTCAAGGGCCAAAAGCTCGAGGTATGCCTGAATTACATAAACTCACGCCGCCATTAGGTGTGTTACAAGATAAAGGCTTTAAAGTTGCTTTAGTGACTGATGGTCGTATGTCGGGGGCGTCAGGTAAAGTTCCTGCGGCAATTCACTTATGTCCTGAAGCCTTAGATGGCGGTTTGATCTCAAAAATACAAACCGGTGACATGATTTTACTTGATGGTGAAAGTGGCGAGTTAACCTTGTTAGTTGAAGAAAGCGAATTATCAAAGCGTGAAAACGCAGTCTTTAAGGTTAATGGCCATCATCAAGGCATGGGCCGTGAATTGTTTGGCTTCATGCGACGTAACCTTAGCTCTGCTGAAACCGGTGCTTGCTCATTATTTTCTGACTATAGCGACGATGGTATTGAGAGTGAGGCGTAAACATGGTGGCTAACGAAATCAACATTATTGCTGACATTGGTGGCACCAATATGCGTGTTGCGCAGATCAATGAACAGGGTAATATCGCAAACATAGAGATTTACGCATGTGCTGATTATCCGGGGCTAGCAGAAGTGCTAACAAGCTTTTTGAGCCAACATCAATTGCTTGGTAAAAAAATTAATGCGTGTTTAGCCATAGCATGTCCGGTTGATAAAGATTTAATTGTTATGACAAACTTGCCTTGGCAGTTTTCTCAGCAGGCGTTAAAAGCACAATTACAATTGCATGAACTGGTGTTGATCAACGACTTTACAGCCATCGCTCATGCTATTCCGCAATTATCGGCTACGCAGAAAGTGCAAATTGGCGTTGGTGAAGCTATTCACGGTAAACCCATTTCAATTTGTGGCCCAGGTACGGGGTTAGGTGTTGCCAATTTAGTTGCGATAGATGGTACTTGGCATAGCTTGAGCGGTGAGGGCGGCCATGTTGACTTTGCGCCTGTTGATCAACAGGAAATCGTAATTTTAAACTTCTTAATGACCAAGTACGCACGAGTTTCGTATGAACAGTTACTCTCTGGGCTAGGTTTAGAACAAATATATCAAGCACTGAGCTTCATTAAAAATGGTACGGCTTCGCAGTTATCAGCAAAAGAAATCACCACAAACGGCTTAGCCAATCATTGTCAACTATGTGCTGAAACTATTGCGCAGTTTTGCCGTGTATTGGGCAGTTTTGCTGGTAATCTTGCTTTAACACTCGGTAGTTATGGCGGCGTTTACATTGCCGGTGGTATTGTCCCGCGTTTTATTGAGTACTTCCAAGCGAGTGATTTTAGAATGAGATTTGAAGCAAAAGGACGTATGTCGGGCTTTAACCAACCTATGCCAACCTTTGTTGTTACGGAAGAACAACCCGGCTTGCTTGGCGCTTCTGCATACCTTAAACAGTTTATGTCAGACCAAAATAAAACAACTAACACAATCAGGAATTAAGAGGGATTATGACGTTATCAAATAATTGGCAAATGCAGCCATCGGATCTTTTTGCCATGGGTCCTATAGTTCCTGTGTTGGTGATAAAAAATGTTGAAGATGCACTGCCAATCGCAGAGGCACTGCTTGCAGCCGATATTAAAGTGCTAGAAGTAACATTACGGACACCAGCAGCGTTAGATGTGATCAGCACCATTGCAAAACATTTGCCTGAAGCTGTTATTGGCGCAGGTACAGTAACAAACCGTGACTTGTTACAAAAATCTTACGACGCAGGAGCAAAGTTTGCCATCAGCCCTGGTTTAACGCAAGATTTACTCCAAGCCGGAAAAGCAGGTAACCTTGCCCTGATCCCCGGTATTTCTTCAATTTCTGAGCTAATGGATGGCATTGATAGTGGCTATGACCACTTGAAATTTTTCCCTGCAGAAGCTTCTGGTGGTGTCAAAGCACTACAATCAATTGGTGGGCCATTTCCTGATATTAAGTTCTGCCCAACCGGTGGAATTAACTTAAATAATGTCCGTGATTATTTAGCATTACCCAATGTTTCATGTTGTGGTGGTTCATGGTTAGTGTCGGATGAAATTATTCAGCAAGCTAACTGGCAAGAAATTACCCGTTTAGCTAAACAAGCGTTAGCTCATGTAAAGTAAGACCATGAAACATTAGCTATGCTTCATGGCTAATTAAACTTATAGAGCCAGGCAATAGCCTGGCTTTTTTATGGCTCGAAATAGATTACAGCCCAATTTTGTAGCTTTATTTCATTAATATCGGTTCAACACTCTCGTGATGTATCGATGATATAGCACTATAAGATGGGTTTAGGTAGGCAAAACAGGTTAAATTTTATGAGCTAACTATCGAGTTAATTATTTTATCTTGAAGAAAAAAAAGCCAGAATATATTCTGGCTTGGAGATTTTATTCGCTGGTATCTTAATGCGAAAGCAATAGCTTTACGATGTAGAGATATAGGTCGCTAAGTCTAGAATTTTATTAGAATAGCCAATTTCATTATCGTACCAAGAAACGACTTTAACGAAGGTGTCTGTTAACGCAATGCCGGCTTCAGCGTCAAATACAGAAGTACATCGTTCACCGATAAAGTCATTTGATACCACCGCATCTTCGGTGTAGCCTAAAATACCCTTTAATTCACCTTCAGAAGCGCTTTTCATTGCGGCACAAATTTCTTGATAACTTGCAGGCTTTGCTAAGTTTACTGTTAAATCAACGACTGAAACATTGGGTGTTGGTACTCGAAATGCCATGCCTGTTAGCTTGCCATTTAGCGCTGGAATAACTTTACCCACAGCTTTAGCCGCACCGGTAGATGATGGAATAATATTTTGGCCTGCACCGCGCCCACCACGCCAATCCTTTGCAGACGGGCTATCAACCGTTTTTTGTGTTGCGGTAGTGGCATGTACTGTGGTCATCAAGCCGTCTTTTATACCCCAGTTATCATTCAGTACTTTAGCTATAGGGGCTAAACAATTTGTTGTACAAGAAGCGTTTGAAACTATGTCTTGTCCAGTATATTCAGTGTTATTAACACCCATAACAAACATCGGCGTATCGTCTTTTGATGGGGCTGACAGTACCACCTTTTTTGCGCCTGCGGTTATGTGTTTACGAGCACTTTCGTCAGTTAAAAATAATCCGGTAGACTCAACCACAACGTCAACATCTACATCATGCCACTTTAAATTTAATGGGTCGCGCTCTGCGGTTACACGCACATTCTTGCCGTTAACCACTAAGTGACCATCAACAACTTCTACAGTGCCATCAAAACGACCATGAGTAGAGTCGTATTTGAGCATATAGGCAATGTAATCAACATCAATTAAATCGTTAATCGCAACTACATCAACATCTGCTCTAGCAAATGCTTCTCTAAACACGAATCGGCCGATTCGACCAAAACCGTTGATACCTACTCTAATTGTCATAATAAAACCTTAAAATAATTTATGTAGTAAAATTACACCATTTATCAGGAATTACAAGAAATAAATCGTCATAGAGCAATAAATATTGATTTTGCACTTGTTTTATTACGTATTGTTACTAAAATACCCGACATTAAGCTGAGCTTATATTAATATGGCTGTATACTGGCTTTTTAATAGGAGTCACCTCTATTGGTAATACAATTTGACTTACCTTTAATATTTTGGATATTTTATGATAAAAAACAAAAGCATATGTGATATTGGATTTATTGGTTTAGGCGTAATGGGGAAGAACTTAGTCCTTAACTTAGCCGATAATGGTTTTAGTATCGCAGCATTTGATCTCGATATTAGCAAAATAGAAGGGGTGATTTCGCAAGATAAAGCCGAAAGTGGTTTATCAACCGCTCGTGTTGTGGGGTGTTCTTCTTATACTGAACTACTTGCTTGTTTAAAACCGCCACACCTCATCGTATTATCGGTACCTGCTGGAGCGCCTGTTGACCAAGTATGTGAAAACTTGATCGGTGCTGGCATCCAGCCTGATGATATTGTTATCGATACTGGCAATAGCTTGTGGGTTGATACGGTGGCACGCGAGAAAAAATATAAAAGTAATTTTATTTTATTTTCTTCAGCGGTTTCTGGTGGTGAAGTTGGCGCGCGTTTTGGACCAGCATTGATGCCTAGTGGCTCTGCGTATGCATGGACACGGATCAAACCTATCTGGCAAGCAATAGCGGCGAAAGTTGATGCAAAAACAGGTAAGCCGATTGAGCGTACAAAACCAGGCGAGGTCGTCACCGAAGGTGAACCTTGTGCGGCATATATTGGCCCAGCAGGTGCAGGCCACTATGTTAAAATGGTTCATAACGGTATTGAATACGCTGATATGCAAATTATTTGTGAGGCATATCAAATGTTACGCGATGGGTTAGGGCTAAACAGTGACGAAATAGCGGATATTTTTCAAGGCTGGAATCGTGGTCCGTTAGAAAGTTACTTAATGGAAATATCGGTTGAAGTGTTACGTCATCGTGTTGGTGAAGAACAAACTCCCTTGGTTGACTTAATTTTAGATAAAGCCGGTCAAAAAGGTACGGGACTTTGGACGGCAGTCAGTAGCTTGGAATTAGGCACACCCGCGCCAACGATTGCACAAGCGGTTTATGCGCGCTCTATATCATCATTTAAAGATTTACGTGTGCAAGCTGCCGCTAAATTGCCTGGGCCACCAGCGATAACATTTGATGTGAATGAAAAAGAAGCATTTATTGAGCAGTTACATGATGCTATATATAGCGCAAAAATTTGTGCTTACGCTCAGGGCTTTCAATTAATGAAATTGGCAGAGCTAGAGCATAATTGGCAGCTTAACTTTGCTAGCATTGCAAAAATTTGGCGTGCAGGCTGTATTATCCGAGCTGCGTTTTTACAGTCAATCACTCAAGCGTTTGAGCGTACACCTGATTTAGATAACTTACTACTCGATGATTTTTTTGCTGAGCAGTTAAGCCTTCATCAATTGAACTGGCGTAAAACCGTGTCAAATTCTGCTCTGATGGGTATTCCAACTGGCGCAATATCATCTGCGTTATCGTATTACGACGCTATGCGCTGTGCTGCTTCACCGGCAAATTTATTACAAGCACAGCGAGACTTTTTTGGTGCCCATACCTTTGAGCGCACTGATAAAGTGGGTAAAAAGTATCATGTTAATTGGTCCACACCAGTGCGTGATATGGTCGAAATAAGTTAAATACCATCAGTACATATTGTGCTATTTAAGTAAAATACTTATGTAGCACAAGATATTGAATAGCCAAGTTTACAAAGCGCTACCTGACTATCAGTGTCAGGGGTTAACAATATTTACATGTGAGGGGATTTGAACTCACCGGATCTGATCTTCTTTAACGTTGTCGCGGCCACTTTGTCTAAAAACGTGCCATTTAAGTTGTTGGCACTGACATAGCTTTCTAAGCTTTTCGTGGTTATATTGGTATCTTCGGGGCTATATAAATGTAATATTTTCGACCAAATATAAGCTTGTTTATACTCTTTTTTATCGGCAAAAATACTCGCTATTGATTTAAATATCTCATTGTCTACCTTGGCATCCATCGGATATAGCTCTAACGCATGATAGAGAATTTTTAAGGTTTTATTAGGATCACGTTTAGCATAAAAACTCGCTAAATTAACTTGTCTGTTAGGCCTTTCCAGTAACTCATTACCTTCTAACGCAACAAACTTACCTAACGAGTGCTCATTTAGATATCGCGACCAATGATAAAATAAAAGATCTGGATGCTCAGAATTACGCGTCGCCAGTGAAATTTCTTTAATTTTAGCTTGTGCTTTAATAACATTATCAATACGTATGGTCTTTTTTACCTTTAACTTGATATGCTCAATTTTTGACGCATGCTCCATACATTTCCCATAACCCTCGTAAGCAATTAATTGTTGAAATTTATTACTATCGCTGGCTTCGGTTTTATGTGCTAAGTTAGCAAAACCAACCGCAATCCTTTCACGTTTACACCAAGTGTCTTCTTGAAACTCTTGACAAATTTCGGGATTTTGATCGCATAACTCAGCAAAATTGGGTCCGTTTTCACAAGCCATTAATGTACATAAAGGCAAAATGCCGGCAATTTTATAAAATTTCATATTTTTCTCAATTATAGCCCTGAAAAACGTCTGTAACTGGTGGCGAAATAATTCATGTTGGATTACAATATGCGCCGCATTTAGTTTATTAGTAATTATATCTGTTAATTAATAATAACCCATCGTTCAATTGACTGAAATAAAAGGTTTACGCAATGACTTCTCATCTTGAGGAACAATATCAAACTAGTTGGCAAGAACGTCAAACATTCGCTGAAAACATGCAGCCGATCATCGGACAATTATTTAGAAATAACGGTATCGAAATTTCTATTTATGGCCGCCCACTAGTAAATGCTTCTGCTATCGACATTATTAAAGCACATAAATCAGTGGCTTTACACGAAGAAAATAAATTACGTTTACGTGAGAGCTTCCCATTCGTGAAAGCGTTAGCCAGCATGTCTTTAGCGCCTGCGCGTATTGATGTTGGTAAGTTAGCCTACCGTTATTTATTTAAAGGCGAAGCAAACGGCCTGTCAATTGAACAATTTTTAGAAAAACAATTAAGTACTATTGCGAAAGATACCGACGTGCAAGAAACTAAAGACGTTGTACTTTACGGCTTCGGTCGTATTGGCCGTTTATTAGCGCGTTTATTAATTGAACGAGCGGGTCCAAACGCTAAATTAAACCTGCGCGCTATTGTTATTCGCCCAGGCAAAGAAGATGATTTAGAAAAGCGTGCGAGCTTGCTTCGTCGTGACTCAGTTCACGGCGCATTCAACGGTAGCATCACCATTGATAAAGAAAATAACGTTATTAAAGCTAATGGCGCTTTTATCAAAATCATTTATGCCAAATCACCATCAGAAATTGATTACACCGCTTACGGTATTAATAATGCGTTAGTGGTAGATAACACAGGTATTTGGAGCGATGAAGAAGGTCTAGGTCAACATCTTCAATCTAAAGGTGTTGCTAAAGTATTACTAACTGCACCCGCTAAAGGCGATATAAAAAATATCGTTTATGGCGTAAACGAAGATATGATTTTATCTGAAGACAAAATTATTTCTGCTGCCAGTTGTACAACTAATGCCATTACACCAGTGCTTAAAGCGTTAAACGACGAGTTTGGTATTCGCAATGGCCACGTTGAAACGGTACATTCTTATACTAACGATCAAAACTTAATTGATAACTACCATCCTGCGCCTCGTCGCGGTCGTAGTGCACCATTAAATATGGTGATCAGTACTACAGGTGCAGCTAAAGCGGTAGCTAAAGCGTTACCAGAGTTGAAAGGTTTACTAACAGGTAACGCGATTCGAGTGCCTACGCCAAACGTTTCAATGGCTATCATGAACTTGAACTTGAAAAAAGCCACAGACAAAGCTGCATTGAATGACTACTTACGTCATATTTCTTTGAACTCTAAACTACAAAATCAAGTTGACTATACGGCTTCTACTGAAATTGTATCAACCGATTTAGTAGGCTCTCGTTATGCAGGTGTTGTTGATTCACAAGCAACAATTGTTGACGGCGATCGCGCTGTACTTTACGTATGGTATGACAACGAGTTTGGTTATAGCTGTCAGGTTGTACGTGTTATGTTAGCAATGGCTGATATCAACGTACCAACATTACCACTAACTTAATTCATGGTATTTAATATCGCTTAGCTCTTTGATGCTTTGCGTGTTTAAAAAGCGTTTACCTTTTAGGTAAGCGCTTTTTTTATCGCTTTTTTCCAAGCAAAACTAAAGTTAGACATTAACATGCCGATATAGCAGCTATAATGAATAGCAACACGAACAAAAGGTGAGGTTAACTATGTCAGTTGAATTAAATACAAATAGCGCTGTATCATCAAGTATTGAAACTACGCTTGCGGTTAAAAGTGCAAACTTAGTTAAATCACAAACTGAGCTAGAAGGTCAAATGGCATTAAACTTAATCGCTTCAGCTGTAGTTGATAATATAAGTTTACCCGCATCAGGAAATAGCGGGCAAAATATTAATATTAAAGTTTAACGCTAAAATTAGTTTATATACATCGAGCCGGTTTTGGCAGGCCGGCATATTTAGTCGCTTGTTTGGCAGGACCTTCTTTAAATATACGATATAAATAGCGGCTACTGGCTTTTTCTTCACCAAACTCGGCCTTCATTGCTTTAGTTAAGGCACGAATAGCAGGCGATGTATTGTAGGTTAAGTAAAACGCCCTAACAAAACGAATAACTTCCCAGTGGGCTTCTAATAGCTCTATCTCATCACTTTTTGCTAATAAAACTGCTACGTCTTCATTCCACTGTTTATAATCGAGTAAGTAACCTTGCTTATCAGTAGCTAAGCTTGTGTTGTTATAGTGTATTGTCATGACCAAGTAATTGAATTATCGAAGGTAAAAATAAGCTTAAGCACATCATCAAAGGTAATAGCAGTAAATAATGTTTGTTCACTGTATTGTGCTCGCGCGTTTGCGTGTAGGCTAACAAAGTAGATGCTAATATCCGGTTGTTTTGTTAGTGCCGCTAACAGCAACGGGTGCTGCAAATTATAGCAACCGTCATCCATTAATAATATAGCGTCTCGTGGCAAACTCATATTGAGGCATTGCGCTAAGGCGTTACTGGTAAAGCCTGAATCTCTAACTATGTGTAACATTGCCATGGGTTAAAACCTGTAAATCACGTGATGTGAATGTAGACGTTGGCTGAACTCGTTTTGCGCTAATACCTGTATATTATCGATATGAAAGTTCGCAGGTAAGTTTCGTTCATTTAATGACTCCTTGCAGAGATAAATATTTTCAATGTCATAAAATTCTAATGCTGAAAATGTTTTTAAATAATCTTTCACCGCAATTGATGAAGCGTTTTGATCCCCGATCATCTGAAATACGCCATCACCAATAAAAAACAGCGATATCGCTTGTTCAAACGAGCCAAATATTAACGCAGCGTCGAGTGCTTCTTTACCAGCAGCGCTTGAAAAGGGCGCTTGGGTATTAACAATGGCGACAGTTTTAGTCGCTTGAGTGACATCTGACATTATAATTGCACCACACGTTCTGCTTTACTGGTTAACTCAACTAACTCACCTAATCCTGATACCGTAAACACACTATCAATATTAGAAGTCTCTTGGCTTGGTTCGTGGCTCAGTTCATGGCTACTAGGCTCATGATTGTTAAGTTCATCAGTCAAACCACGCTTTTCTGCGGCGCTAATACACAAGTAGAGCGGCACATCATAACGGCTATTGAGTTGCTGCCATTGCGTAAGCGTTTGAAACTCATCGCTAGGTATCGATAAGTGCTTAGCTGCATTTAATACACCGTCTTGATAAAAAAATACGCCAATGACTTTTACATTGTTTTCAATTGCCGCATGCACAAGATTAATGGCACTTGTAGTCAAATTGCTATTTGGCGGTGTGGTAACCACTAAAGCTAATGTGTTTTGCATAATCGCCTTACTTAAAAACAGGTAATAAAAAAGCCTCAATACTGAGGCTTTATATTTTATACGTAGAGTATAAACAATTACTAATCACATTTAATGATTTTTAACTGCTAATTAGTCATCGCTACCGAAAACACCTAAAAGGCTTAACAGATGTACGAAGATATTATAAATATTCAAGTATAGAGAAACAGTTGCACGAATGTAGTTTGTTTCACCACCATGAATAATACGGCTAGTATCAAATAAAATCAAACCAGACATGATCATAATAATTGCAGCACTAACAGCTAGTGACAATGCAGGTATTTGGAAAAATAAGTTTGCAACCATGGCAATAACAGCAACAATTAAACCTACCATTAAAAAGCCACCCATGAATGAGAAGTCTTTTTTACTTGTTAACGCGTAGCCAGAAAGTGCAAAGAAAATTAATGCTGTACCACCTAATGCTTGCATAATTAATGAAGCGCCATTTGGCATTGCTGCATAATAGTTAAGCATTGGACCTAAAGAAGCCCCCATTAAACCAGTGAAAGCAAAAATCCAAAAAATACCACTCGCTTTATCGGCATTCTTATTAACAACAAATAATAAACCGAATGAAACTAAGGTCATTACTAGGGCAGCCATATGAGACAAGCCCATCGCCATAGAAACACCAGCAGTTACGGCACTAAACGCCAAAGTCATCGAAAGTAACATGTAAGTATTTTTTAATACCTTGTTAATTTCAATCGCTGAACTTCTACTAGCATCTAAACTAATATTTGATTGCATAAAATTTCCTCTAAGTATGCTAATTGTATATTTTAGATATGGTCAAATGTTAAAAGTTCAAGGGTAAATCAAATATTTAACCTCTAATTTTTCACGATAAGTTAAAATTAACCACAAACCATATTGACATATTATGGCACGCTATTTTTTTAATTACTATCTTTAACATGGCTGATATCTATCAATAATCCAGATAAATGATTTACTGAAGCTTAAATAGCTAGCGTTGTTGCCATGCTACACCAAGTTTTTCGTAACTGTCGATAACCTCCTGCTTTCTATAGCAATTACTACTGTGATCATTGATCAAGCCTGCCGCTTGTAAATGTGCATAAATAATAGTGGAACCAACAAACTTAAAGCCACGTAACTTTAAATCTTTACTCAAGGCATCAGATATTGGCGACGTAGCAGGGTAGTCACCTAATTCCTCTACGCTATTTACTTGCACCTTATGATCAACAAATGACCAAATGTAATTAATGAAGCTACCAAATTCCTGCTGAATTTCGATATAACATTTAGCATTATTGATGGTTGCCGCTATTTTACCTTTGTGGCGAATAATGCCTGCATCTAACACTAAACGTTCTTCATCTTCGAGCGTAAATTTTGCTACTTTATCTACATCAAAGTTAGCAAAAGCTTTTCGGTAGCCATCACGCCTTTTTAAAATCGTGTACCAACTTAAGCCCGCTTGAGCAGATTCAAGCACCAGATATTCAAACATCTTATTATCATCAAGCACTGGCACACCCCATTCATCATCATGATAAGCCACATAATCGGGTTTTGATGTATCAAGCCACGGACAACGACAACGTTTTTCTTCACTCACGAGCTTTCCTTAAATGTAAAAACAACAATATTTGCTTAAATAAATGGCAAATTGTTGATTTTTTTAGCAAACAAACTTTTTTATAGAATAAATGCTTTACAAGAGAATATCGAGCCTTTAATATTCGCCTCGTTCTGAAGCAGCAATGCTTTTTAACTTCAGGTGAGATGGCTGAGTGGTCGAAAGCACCGGTCTTGAAAACCGGCAAGGGTTTGTAGCCCTTCTAGAGTTCAAATCTCTATCTCACCGCCACATTAAGAAAAGGCGCTAATCGAAAGATTAGCGCCTTTTTGCTTTATGAGCATAAAACCCATTAGGGTTTGTAGCGCTAAACCTTTCGATAGAGTTCAAAGCTTTAACTGACCGCCGCATTAAGAAAAGCCCGTTAATCGAAAGATTGACGGGTTTTTTGCATTATTAGCATTAAAACCATTAGGGTTTGTAGCGCTAAACCTTTCGATAGAGTTAAAAGCTTTATCTGACCGCCACATTAAGAAAAGGCGCTAATCGAAAGATTAGCGCCTTTTTGCTTTCTGTATAAAAAAGACATAGGGTTTGTAGCACTACACCTATTGCTAGAGTTCAAAGCTCTATATTACCACCACATATTATAGATAAGCCTCTGTTTTACAGGGGTTTTTATGCCTGCCACTTTCTGAGCCGTCAAAATTTCACGTTACCGTAAAAAGATACCTCATATAAAATTAATCGAACCTCATCATCCCGATCAGAACCCCATCATTTATATAAGGTTGCAGGTAACGTGGACAATTACATCCGTTGTGCACCTCATTGCATCATAACTGCCAGTGATTAAACGCTGCCACCAAATAGCATTTTAAGCTAATAAGTAATTACATGAGATCTGAAAGAGGACTTTTAACACCATTTGCCCCTCGCTCAATTACATGCGTATATATTTGTGTTGTTCTAATGTCAGTATGACCTAATTGCTCTTGTACCGTACGAATATCAGCACCTCGTTGTAATAAGTGCGTAGCAAATGAATGGCGTAACGTATGACACGTAACGTTTTTTTCTATACGCGCTTTCTTTGCCGCTTGTTTTACTACTTTTCTTATCGATGTTTCATTTATATGATGTCGTCTAAGCGCATTTACTTCGGGATCTATACTGAGTCTTTTTGAAGGAAATAAATAATGCCATCCTAACTCTTTTCGAGCGTTAGGGTATTTCATACTGAGTGCGAAAGGCAAATGCACACCCTGATAATCAGGGATTTTAGAGTCATATTTAAAAAGCAATTCAACGCTATTTATTTGCATCTTTAATGCATCAATAAGCTCTTTTGCCAAAGTCACGCAGCGGTTTTTTCCTCCCTTACCTTGCCACACTCTTACAGTATAAAAATCAAAGTCTATATCTTGTACTCGTAAACGAACAGCTTCCATTAATCGTAGGCCGCTACCATACATAAGTTGACAAATTAATTGATAGTTAGCGTCAATTTGTGGAAGCAGTGCTGATATTTCTTTTTGAGTTAGTACGACAGGCAGTTTTTGCTGAATATGGCTTTTATTAAAATTCAATTCCAATGTTAATTCATTTTTAAGTACATATTTGTACATATACGATAAGGCATTCAATGCTAATGCCTGTGTTTTAGGCGCCACATTTATGACATTAGCCAAGTGAGAGAGAAAAGACTCAACTTCATTATTATGGCAAGTGCTAGGGTGCCGCTTATTATTAAAAATGATAAACGCTTTTATCCAATATAAATAAGACTCGATAGTGCGTTTTGCATATCTTTTTGTCCACATCT
>CAJXUN010000022.1 GCA_913061475.1 uncultured Colwellia sp.
CCAGGGACAAACGGATTAACAGTCCGTTGCTCTACCAACTGAGCTATTGAGGAATTGTTCTTTATATTGTAACCGTTATTATATTAAAATAAGAACCATTACATTTTAATTTGGCTCCTCAACCTGGACTTGAAATAACCAACAGGAACAAACGCCTGTTTATTATAAGAGTACAGTCCGTTGCTCATTTTATTGAGCAATTAAGGAGCTTTTATAACCGTTAATATAGTAAAATAATAACCATTACATCTTAATTTGGCTCCTCAACCTGGACTTGAACCAGGGACAAACGGATTAACAGTCCGTTGCTCTACCAACTGAGCTATTGAGGAATTGTTTTTGAAAGCCGCTATTGGCTAACGGGGCGGAATATTAAAGGCAGCATGTCAGACTGTCAACACAAAAGTTCGAAAAAAATCATTTTATTGACTGTTTGCTTAAATTGCAGGCATTGTTGAGAACATTTCGTCATTTTATGCTGAATAATTACTCAGTGCTAAGCCCGCATGGATAGAAAAGATAGTTATCCACTTATTCTGTGGATAACTATGTGAGTTAAAGTGTAAGTTTACGTAATAAGAACCATAGAATGCGGCTTGTAGCAGACCGGTGCTTTATTGTTCATAGCTTAAAACTCCTTTATAAATAGCAACTTAATACTTTATTGTTGTCTTTATGTTCATGCTCGTGCGTTTTTTGTGCAAGCGTGATGTTTCTCACATTTGCTGTGTACTGTTACGAAGAGTCGGGTACTTGATTTAATTTTAAAGTAATTATTCTTGATAAGAATTACTTTATTATTCTTTGAAATAAAATATTTACGTAGCGAGTCCTATAACTATCTTTTACAATGAAAAATGTATTCGATTTATCACCTATTTTGAAGTTATTAATGAACCAAACTAAAAGTAATCGCCAAATTAACCTCTTGAAAGATCCCGTAGCTCCGACATTGAAGTTAATGACCGTTCCTATGATTTACGGCATGATCTTGCTCATGACGTTTAACTTAGTTGATACTTTTTTTGTTGGATTATTGGGAACTCAACCTTTAGCTGCGATCAGTTTTACTTTTCCCATTACCTTTACTGTTATTAGTTTAACAATAGGATTAGGTATAGGTACATCTGCGGTTATTGCAAAGGCATTAGGTAAAGGTGATAAGGCGTCAGCAAAAAACCTTGCTACAAGTGCAATGTATCTAGCTGCTATCATTGTTGGTGTACTCGCTGTTGTCGGTTACTTACTTATTGATGAAACATTTTTACTTTTAGGTGCAAGTGAAGCATTGCTGCCGTTAATTCATCAATATATGGATATTTGGTTTATTGGTTGTATTTGCTTGATCGGTCCCATGATCGGTAATGCAGTGCTAAGAGCCTCTGGAGACACTAAAACGCCAAGTTTAATTATGGGCAGCGCCGGTTTGATAAACGCGGTCTTAGATCCTATTTTTATTTTTGGTTTTGGCCCTATACCCGCGATGGGCATTCAAGGCGCAGCGATAGCTACTTTGATATCTTGGCTATTTGGTTTGTTTTATGTTTTATATGTTTTGGTGGCAAAAAGAGGTTTGATCCACAGCGGTTTAATGTCCATTAAAGACTTTATTTACTCTGCGCGTGGTATTTTACATATAGGTTTACCGGCAGCAGGGGCTAATATGTTAACACCGGTTGCTTCCGCCGTATTAACCGCTATTGTCGCAAGATATGGTGAATCAGCAGTTGCTGCTTTTGGCGTCGGGTCGAGAATAGAGTCTATCGCCTGCTTGGTTGTGCTTGCACTATCAATGACCTTACCGCCATTTATTAGCCAAAACTTTGGTGCCGGCAATATGAAGCGTGTTGAAGAAGGTTATAAAACATCGATTAAATTTGTTTTAGCTTGGCAAATATTCATTTATGTCATTCTGGTGCTAGCCGCGCCGTATATTGCACAAGTATTCTCTAAAGAGCAGGCAGTGGCTGATATTATTAAACTTTTTATATGGATTTTACCCTTAGGCTATGGTTTTCAAGGTGTTATTATTCTAACCAATTCATCATTTAATGCGCTACACAAACCTATGGTGGCGCTGTCCTTAAGTATTATTCGATTATTTATTTGTTACGTACCTTTAGCGTATATAGGCAGTTTACTGTTTGGTTTAGAAGGCTTTTTTATTGGTGCGCTGCTCGGTAATGTTGTCATGGCAATGATTTCATATAACTTGTTTGATAAACAGTGCAAAAAAGCTGAACACACGGAAGAGGTTGTTGTTTGATGAGAGCATTAAAAATACATTCTGATTATATTCCCAGTGGTGATCAACCTACGGCAATTGCTAAATTGCTTGATGGTATTGAATCAGGATTAGCCCATCAAACCTTATTAGGGGTAACAGGCTCAGGTAAAACTTATACTATTGCTAATGTTATCGAAAAGCTAAATCGCCCAACCATGATGCTTGCACCCAATAAAACTTTAGCAGCGCAGTTGTATGGTGAAATGAAAGAATTTTTCCCCAACAACGCCGTAGAATACTTTGTATCTTATTATGATTATTATCAACCTGAAGCCTACGTACCAACAACTGATACCTTTATCGAAAAAGATGCCTCGGTAAATGAACATATTGAGCAGATGCGCTTATCTGCCACCAAATCATTATTAGAGCGCCGAGATGTTATTATTGTTGCTTCTGTTTCAGCTATCTATGGTTTAGGTGATCCTGATTCTTATTTAAAGATGATGCTGCACATTAGTGTTGGTGACATCATCAACCAACGTGATATTTTACGGCGATTAGCTGAATTGCAATATTCGCGCAATGATGTGGCATTTCAGCGAGCTACTTATCGCGTGCGCGGTGACGTTATTGATATATTTCCTGCGGAATCTGATCGTATGGCGTTGCGTGTTGAATTATTTGATGAAGAAATTGAACGTATTAGTATTTTTGATCCACTAACCGGTGAAGTAGAACGTACGGTAGCGCGGGTTACTGTTTATCCTAAAACACATTATGCAACACCGAGAGAAAAAATTATTGCAGCGGTTGAGAATATAAAAATTGAATTAAAAGCTAGATCGGCGCAGTTAAAAGAAAACAATAAGTTAGTAGAAGAGCAACGGATAGTGCAACGTACACAATTTGATATTGAGATGATGACCGAACTTGGCTATTGCTCCGGTATTGAAAACTATTCTCGGTATTTATCAGGCCGAGGCGCCGGAGAGGCACCACCAACATTATTTGACTATTTACCCAGTGATGGTTTGTTAATTATTGATGAATCACACGTGACAGTGCCGCAAATTGGCGCCATGTACAAAGGTGACCGTTCCCGTAAAGAGAACTTAGTAGAGTACGGTTTTAGACTGCCTTCGGCACTTGATAACCGACCGATGAAGTTTGAAGAGTTTGAAGCGCTATCGCCGCAAACCATTTATGTATCTGCAACGCCCAGCCATTATGAAATTGAAAAATCAGCCGGTGAAATTGCCGAGCAGGTGGTGCGCCCTACAGGCTTACTCGACCCACAAATAGAAGTACGCCCGGTAGAAACGCAAGTTGACGACTTACTTTCTGAAATTCGTAAACGGGTAAAAATTAACGAACGGGTATTGGCAACAACATTAACCAAGCGTATGGCTGAAGATTTAACCGATTACTTAGATGAACATCAAGTTAAAACCCGCTACTTACATTCCGATGTTGATACGGTTGAACGAGTAGAAATTATTCGTGACTTTCGTTTAGGTAAGTTTGATGTGCTCGTTGGTATCAACTTACTGCGTGAAGGTTTAGATATGCCCGAAGTGTCATTAGTGGCTATTCTAGATGCTGATAAGGAAGGCTTCTTACGCTCAGAACGCTCACTTATTCAAACCATTGGACGAGCGGCGCGTAATATTAATGGTCGTGCAATTCTTTATGCTGGGCGTATTACCGGTTCAATGCGCAAAGCTATTGACGAAACTGACAGACGTCGTGCTAAACAACATCAATACAATATCGATAATAATATAACGCCACGCGGTGTTAAACGTATTATTGCTGATGTGATGGATCTCGATGGTGGTAAAACACGAGCGGCGGCGGCATTAAAAGCTGCAGAGCCTGAAGGTAAGTATGACACGCTGACCACGAAAGAGATTGATACTAAAGTACAAGAGTTAGAAAACATGATGTTTAATCATGCGCAAAACTTAGAATTCGAGTTAGCAGCTTCAGTACGGGATGAAATTAAAAAACTACGTGATCAACAATTGGTGACCTAGTTCAACAATTAATTTTTTACATGAGACCATTTTTCAATATATAGCTAACCTGAACTTTGGATAATAGGTATGAAAATAAGCTATCAGCTGATTGACCTATATAACTTATTCATAGTTCAGGTTATCTAACACTTAATAGCGCCTGCTAGCGTTAATAAGTGTTAGCACAAGCTATTTAGTAATTTACTTCATTTCAAACATCATATATTGACTAATGATACCGGCGACTTCGTCAGCATTACAATGCTTTAAACGACTGACATCATTAATTATTTTATCCTGAATGTCGACAGGAAATAGCATTAATTGCTCTAAATATAAATGCGCATCGCTTTCATTATTGCTGTTAATTAATGTGATTAATCGGTCGGCATGGTTCTTCCAAATAACACTCATACAAGCTCCCCATTAACGTAATAATCACAAATGAGTTTAAACTCATTTGTGAAAGTACAGTGACAATATTAAATATAGTTCGTCACTATGCTAAGTTTAGAGCATGGGGGGCGAGTCTTTATACGCATTAGGAATTAAAACTACCTGTTGGTAATCAAGCAATCTAAACCTGAAACATATTTTGAGGCGTTTTAAAGTAAAAAGTGCAGTTTTGTCATGCGCAGGTGATGTAAGTCTAGTAAGAAAGTCGTGTACGCGTTGTCTATAAAATTGAGCAACAAAGCCATTTTTACTACCTTGTTGCTCTGCTTAGAATATAGCTGAACGTCTAGCTGACGAGCTCAGATTATTACAGTATTGCTGCTATATCCTTGGCAATATCCGCCGGTTTAGTCGTTGGGCTATAACGCTTTATCACTTCTCCTTGGTTATTAACCAAGAATTTTGTGAAGTTCCATTTTATACCCTTACTACCTAAAATGCCGGGAGCCTGATTTTTTAAATACTGGTAGAGCGGATGTGTGTTGTCGCCATTAACTTCAATTTTACTAAAAAGTTCGAATGAAATATTAAAATTAAGATCACAAAACTTTTTAATTTCGCTATTTTCAGCTTTTTCTTGTTGTCCAAATTGATTACAAGGGAACGCCAGTATTTCAAAATTTTTGTCTTTATATTTTTGGTATAAGCTTTCTAAACCGGCATATTGTGGGGTAAAACCACAAGCACTCGCCGTATTGACGATGAGCAATGTTTTGTCTTTGTATATAGAAAAATCAATAGCTTCATTTCTATAATTATTAGCACCAAAGGTGTAAATTTTTTCTGTCATTATCTTAAACTGGTCGGATCAATGTTAAAAAATAGCATAAGGTAAATGCGTGGGATTAACAAGATTCAAGCACTAGAATTATCACGCCATGGTTACTCACTGCTAGATATATATCTGAAACACCATGGCTATATAGCGACGTCGTGCATTGTTATAAACGGGTGAGTAAACTTGACGTGTCCCAACGACTACCACCATTTTTTTGCACGTCTGCATAAAACTGGTCAACTAATGCGGTTAATGGCAAGGTCGAGCCATTGCTTTTTGCTTCAGTGAGTGCGATATCGAGATCTTTTCTCATCCAATCAACAGCAAAACCAAAATCATACTCGCCTTTTAACATGCTTTTATGGCGATTATCCATTTGCCATGAACCAGCGGCACCTTGGCTAATTACTTCCACAACCTGCTCGCAATCTAACCCTGCATTTTTTCCAAAATGCAAAGCTTCTGCTAAGCCCTGAACAACACCGGCAATACAAATTTGGTTCATCATTTTTGCCAATTGCCCGCTACCAGCCGCGCCGAGTAATTTACTAAACTTTGCATAGGATTGCATTGCTGGCTCAGCAGCAACATAAGTGCTGTGCTCACCGCCAACCATGATAGTCAATTGGCCATTAACGGCACCGGCTTCGCCACCTGAAACAGGGGCATCGAGAAATGCTAAATCGAGTGACGCAGCCTTTTGTGCTAATTCACGTGCAACATTTGCCGACGCGGTAGTGTGATCAACAAGAATAGCTTTGTTTTTCATACCCGCAAAGGCACCATTTTGCCCTAATACTACTTGGCGTAAATCGTCATCATTACCAACACAGACGAAAACAATATCACTGTCTTTTACCGCTTTGGCAGGAGTGGTTGCCATAGCTCCACCATATTGCTCAAGCCAGTTTTTTGCTTTTTGTTGACTGCGGTTATAAACGGTGACCTGATACCCCGAATTTTGCAAATGACCCGCCATAGGATAACCCATAACGCCTAAGCCGATAAAAGATACTTTTTTCATACTGTTCAATTTACTATCGTTAAATATTTACAATATTTATAGCATATATTGAGTGAAAATATTGTGCTATTTTAGTAAATTATGGGTGAATGTTAGGCCAGCTATCACATAACGCCCAGCAAATTTGGGCTCTTTATTTATCAAGATAAAACAATGCAAAGAGCTGTTTTTTCATCTTATTAATATTTTAGTTTATACTTAATCTAAACCCTCAAGGACGAATAACCATAGGCTTTTACTGTGAAGTTTTGTTATTTTTTCCTCCTCATTACCATGGTGTGCTTGTCAGCTAAAAGCGCGTCAACGTCTGTACGTATGGTTATTCCCGGGGCAAGTGCACCGTTTTCGGTTAGAAATCCTTTTATTGAACAATTGTTAGTGATGGTGTTTGCTAAACAAAACATAACTCTTGAATTGGTTGATGCACCAGAAAATATTACCCAAGGCCGGGCGTTAAAAGAGCTAAATAGCCCTGATATTTTGGATTTAACGTGGAGTGTTACCACTGTTGAAAGGGAGCAGAACCTTACGCCAATTCGTATCCCAATTTATCAAGGTTTCATTGGCTGGCGTGTTTTTGTGATTAACAAAAATAATCAAGAAAAATTTAGCGCTATCGATAATGTAGAGCAACTTAGTAAACTGTTGGCAATTCAACGATTTGATTGGCCTGATTACCAGATATTTCTTGAAAATAACCTTAAGGTAGACGGTAGTTTACCCTTCTCGCAAATGTACAAGGCGATAGAAAGTGGTTTAGCTGACTATTTTCCTCGTTCTGTGCTTGAGGTAACACGGGAACTTAACGAATTAAACTCAGATAAGCTGACGATTGAGCAAACCTTGTTATTAAAATATCCCTCGTCGTATTATTTTTTTGTCGGCAAGAATAACACTGAACTAGCAGAATGCATTGAGAAGGGCTTTGAAATCGCTTTAGCTGACGGCAGTTATCAACTGTTATTTCAACAACACTTTGGCCCAGCTTTAGATATATTAAATCTCAATGAAAGAAAAATTTTGTACTTAAGCAGTTCATTGCTACCGGCACAAAATCCTCTTATGAATGAGCGCTAGTAACAACTTTATTTACTGATATATTCAAACAATGCTTTTAATAATTGCATTTTTTCAGTGTTGTTCTCATATTCAAATGCCAAGTTTTCTAATTTCATCATAAACTCATCAGCACTTAATAAACCTTTACTACCGTGCTGAATACGATTTTGACAGTGTGCCTGCCATTTTTGCTGTTCACTATCGGTTAAGGTTAATGGGAAATTACGCGCTCGATAACTAAACAACAGCGTATTTAACCGTTCATCTTGAAACTTAAAAGGATGCGTGCCTAATTGCTCCGGTGGCAGTTGATGCAATATATCCATTTGTGCTTTATCGCTATGGGAGAAAAATTTCCCACCATAAAGCGCAAATTCAGCTTCAACGGTTTCATCGCCAAAGTCACTGGTTGCAAACACATCGGTTAATTTATCTCTAAGCTCAGTATATTGCTTTAGGCGCTTTAAATTAGCTAGGCAAAGTTCTCGTGGAATCGCTAGGCGTTCAGCATTTTCGGGTAACAGGGTTTTTGCTGGCGCTACAACAGGGCACTTGTTCAAGTGAATAAGCTTAACTGGAATAGGGAATTCGTCTTCTGCTAAGTCATCATAGCGAGTATATAAACGCGCTTTTATTTCTTCACTGGAAAGCTCAAATAATGGTGTGGGATCACGCGCTAAATCAACTGCAATAACGGCATTCTTATTCACTGGATGATAACAAACCGGTGCAAACCAACTTGTGCAACCATGAGCGGAAGATACCTTGCTTGAGGTATGAACAATGGGTGTCATATTGTAAACATCAATCAACTCAGCTACTTGCTTCTTATTTTTTAAGTTAAAAATAAAATCATACAACTTAGGTTGTTTTTCTTTGATCAATTTTGCCATTGCAATAGTGGCATAAACGTCACTCATAGCGTCATGAGCCGCTTCATGGCTAATACCATTAGCTTTTGTCAGTAGTTCTAAGCGAAAACTTACCACTTGCTCGCCATCGCGCTCAATGGTTGGCCATTCAATGCCTTCAGGGCGCAAAGCATAACAAGCTCTGACCATATCGATAATATCCCAGCGGCTGTTGCCATTTTGCCATTCACGGGCATATGGGTCGTAAAAATTACGATGGAATAAGTAGCGTGTAACTTCATCATCAAAACGAATGCTGTTATAACCTGCAACACAGGTATCAGGCTGTGAAAATAAACCATGAATACGGTCAGCAAACTCAGCTTCACTTAAGCCTTCGCGTAATGCTTTCTGCGGCGTAATACCAGTAACTAAACAGGCTTCAGGCTGCGGTAAATAATCTTGTGGCGGCTGACAATAAAACATCTCAGGCTCACCGATGATATTTAACTCAAGATCAGTACGAATACCGGCAAACTGAGACGGTTTATCGAATTTAGGCGATATTCCCCATGTCTCATAATCGTGCCAGAGAATCGTAGACTGCTCGTTGGTGTTTACAGGTGGTTTATTATTCATGATTTTTGTTGATTAATATCCATGGAATAGCTCTATTCTAATCGCGGACTTTAGCAGATAAAGTATTAATAATCCAAGACAAGCAGAAAACATTAAATAACCTCAGTTCGGCTTAATGAATGCTTAGAAGCCAACACATAGCACTTAATATCAACATGTTGTCCAGCATAAGAAAAGTAACGCTAACTCCATTACTCAACATTGATAGTTTAGTGTTTAGCAAGGCGGCTATGCGTATCCAATAGCTGGCTATTGGATACGCATGTAAGCGTTAAAATAGCTTGTTGAGTTGTTTTGATTATCGCGAACTGAGGTTAATTAGCTCAAAGGCTAAAGTAGTGATGAAAATAGGCATGTATATTCTCTGAAGATTTAATGCTTGATAGTACTTTCCTTTAAGGTACAGTGATTAGGAAGTAAAAATCGTCATGGCCACTGCTTCACGTTATCATCTGTGGTTTGCTAAGTTCTTTTAATAGTTATCGTTTCTACGGAAATAAGCGTAAAAGTAATCATAGTTTAGCAATGGATCTTTAAACTCAATGAAATGGCGAAAGCTTAAAAATAGGACATTCCCCTAATATATCAATTTACGGCGCAAGAAGTAAGTCCCTGAGTTGCATGGCTAAAGCTATCAAGCTGCTTAATATTCTTCGTTACCATCGTCTTTTGCTTGTTCATCATCGTCGTCATCCATAATATCGGGAGTAACCGTGTCGACAACGTCGATAGCTCCACCAATAACAGTTGAAGTGACACCTACCGCCGTAGACACAACACTAACCGCAATACAGCCAGATAAGCTAAAAGCTAGGTATAGCAACAAAAAGCTTTGTGCAATTTTTTTCAAAATGAGGTTTCCAAATGAATAAATATTTAACTACGCAGAATACGCTAATTTAATGGTGAATCAATTGTTGTTTTAATGTTATATAAAGAATCAGGCATCACTTTTTCCATGTAAAACACGTAGTTGTTTTATTTTACATATCGTTATAGGTGCTAAGCTATTGATAAGCTGAAAAGGCTAAGGCTCTTTATCGTTCAGGCTTTAGCACTGGTAAAGGCTTAATCCTACAAAAAGAGCGTTTGTTAAAAATACCTGAATTGCCTTTCACACGGGATACCGTCGCCATCACCATCCATTTTAGTATTGGGACAGTTTTGAATGAAAAATTTAGCTTCTTTATATGAATTCATTTGGCTGCAATGTTGCCGCCCATCACAGAAAAAACGAGTTGTAGGTTTTGTTATTGTCCGTGGTGGAGCTGCTTCAATTTTTGGTGCTGTGTATTGCTGTAAGGGAATACGTTGGGTTTTTAAGTCTACACGTTGATATGCAAAAGCACATATCGCGATTACTGCAAATAATAAGATAGCTTTGCTTTTTGGTGCAGACGAGCTTTTATAAACATGGAGCTTTTTTCGTTTTAACGCTTTACTAGCAACACCTTCAATACGACAATTAACCGCTCTAGTTTTACCATTTGATTGTTGCTCAACCTCAAAATAGATAAAGTCACCAACCTTAGGTTTTCTACTCCTTTCTTTTAAGCTTGAAATGTGGATAAAAGTATCTTGTTTCAACTCCGATGCTTCAATAAATCCAAAACCTTTATTGTCAATCCAGCTTTTTAATTGCCCTTTGTGCATCACAGCTCCATTGTTGATGTCGTTTTAAAAATTATTCATATAGCAACCAAGATCACATTAGAACCAATGCTTAGATTTTATTGATATCGGAAAATATTATTAGTCATTATGCTTTTAAATACAATGTACTAGCTAGCATTGTTGTTAGTATATTTTTATTGTTAGCTGAAAATCTGTGAAATCAACGAAATGTGCGGGTTAAGTGACGTAAGTTTTTACATGATGTTGTCGTCATATTTGAATGAGCTTTAACGCGACTTTAAACAGCTAAAAAGGCATTGTCTAACGTAGATAATACCTTTTTAGCTGTTTGCTTTTTTGTGTTGTTTTGATGTTATTTCTGTGTAGCTTCTTGGCTCAATATGAGCTTAGAAAATGATACGCTAGCATAATCACCATTGGTTTTATCCATTGCCCAGTCGCCAGTACCAGCACAGCCCGCATACCAAATGCCTTCAGCATCCTTTGTTGAACATTGGTTGTAGGCACCGGCTTTAAAATAAAGCCAATCGCCGCTATAGCCTGCGGTGTTGTCTTTCTCATCTATGTTGCCGTAGGCATCAATATTATTTGAAAGGTCAATGTTGTAAACCACGGTGGCTTTATCTTTATGGGTAAATGTTAAGTGCATAACGCTGCCAATAACATTTATGGTGTAACTAAATTCTTCACCTAGTGCGATACCTGAGCTTTTAGGATCGTTTGGGTTTTCCCAGGTGTTCCCCCAAATAGGATAAGCTATGTCGGTTCTGTCAGGATTGTCTTTGGCTAGGTTGCGCTCATAAGTCCAAAATACTGAACCTGTGTCATGATTTGGCCACTTTTTGTAATAAATTTTTATTGGCTCATTACCCCAACCAAAACCTTTACCTTCGGTAATTACCTCTTTGTCTTTTCCTGCATGAATTTGACCAATTACCACTGAATAAGCGGGTTTTTTCGGATGTTTAGCGTTTTTAGCGACATTGGTTACTTTTAAACTTGCGTCTAAGCGGCCACCTATTTGATTAAAGTAAGCGGCGTCTGGATGAGCAGCAATAGCGAAATTATTACT
The DNA here is from genome assembly GCA_913061475.1 of uncultured Colwellia sp. Classification (GTDB taxonomy): domain Bacteria; phylum Pseudomonadota; class Gammaproteobacteria; order Enterobacterales; family Alteromonadaceae; genus Cognaticolwellia. The sequence goes on from CAJXUN010000022.1 coordinate 11,763, forward strand.
GTAAGATTTAGTACCAATTGAGGTGTCTGATCCTCTGATCATTTGCCTTAATTCGCTACGAGTATTAGATGATGACTGCGTAGTTACGGCTTTATTGGGTGCGGTAAATACCATGTCACCATTTGCATCAATATAGAAAAAATCAGCATGCTGATAGTGTTGTAATGCCTTCGTGTCGATATCGTCGGCCTTACCATTGTTGTCGCGATCGAGGGGAATGGTAATTTTCCAATGCGATAGATCAAATCTTCCAGCGGGAACATCCGATGTGCTCGCACAGCCGGTCATCAACAAAGCAAGGGTAATGGTAGATGCAGCTTTAAACATAAAGCACTCCTGTACATAAGTATTTATTTTACTTACACGTGTTATTTATAAGTGATATTTAATGTGATGTTAAGCGCCATCAGTTGTTAATTAACGTTGGCTTTTTGAGAAAAAATAGCGCTAATTAAAGCGCTATTTTTATTCCGTATTAACAAGTAAGGGTTATTTTTCTTTTATAGCAACAACCGCTTCAGCAGTAGATGAATTGTAAGGTGATGAAGCATTATCAGTATCTAATGAAACACCGTCTGTGTAAGTTTCAAAATCATCTTCAAATTGTACCGTCGTAGCTTCGATATCGGCATAAAGTTTGAATTCATCAATGTAATAAGCGGCATCACCTGAAACTGAGCCATTATCGCCTAACTTAAAGATAACGGTTTCAACACCTACAGCAACATCACTCAATGATTCAGAAACCGAAGCAAATGGCGCGGTAGTAACACTGGTACCGTCAATAGTCAGAGTTAACAGTGGTGCAACGGTATCTGAAGCGCCCGTGGCATCCCACGTCATTTCAATATCGGTCCACTTATCAGCGGTAAACGGAATGGTTACGTCAACGCCTTCATTATTGCGTATAACATAACCGTCACTTTGAATACGTAAGTCGATAAGTGCATTACTTGTACTTGTTGAGGTACCGTATAAACCAATATATGCGTCTTTCTCAATCGCCGCTTCTTTTAAGAATGACACCGTTAACTTACCAGCCGCGATAATATCGCTTGAAGAAAGTTTATAACGTAATTCACCCGCATCGTCAGTCATGTTGTCGGTAATTTTTGCAGTAAGGTTGTCAGGGTTGGTCGTGTTATTACCGCCTGAACCCGTGTTAATTAATTCTACAAACGTTTCAGCAGTAGCCGAATTGTAGGGTGAGTCAGGGTTATCAGTATCTAATGACGCACCGTCGTCATAACTTTCAAAGTCATCTTCAAATTGCACCGTAGTACCTTCAATATCTGCATAAAGTTTGAAGTTATCAAGGTAATAAGCGGCATCACCAGAAACTGAGCCATTATCACCTAACTTAAAGATAACGGTTTCAACACCGATAGCAACATCACTCAATGATTGAGAAGCTGAAGCAAATGGCGCGGTAGTAACACTGGTACCATCAATCGTAAGGGTTAATAGTGGTGCAACGGTATCTGAGGCACTTGTGGCATCCCACGTCATTTCAACTTCTGTCCACTTATCAGCGGTAAACGGAATAGTTACGTCCACACCATCATTATCGCGGATAACATAGCCACCGCTTTGAATACGTAGGTCAATAAGCGCATTACTTGTACTTGTTGAGGTACCATATAAACCAATATACGCGTCTTTCTCAATCGCCGCTTCTTTTAAGAATGACACCGTTAACTTACCAGCCGCGATAATATCGCTTGAAGAAAGTTTATAACGTAATTCACCCGCATCGTCAGTCATGTTGTCGGTAATTCTTGCTGCTTTTGTTGGCGCAAGAGCTGTGGCGCCGGTCACTGTGATGACAATTTCAGTTGCTGTGCCATCGACAGAGCTAATTGCAATGGTATCTGTAACAATATCACTGGCATCTGTTAGTGACGCCACCGTTGCGTTTTCTGTGTCTAACAGATATGTCCATTCACCTGTTGCCAAGATAGAGAAGGTGCCAAATGTCGTGGTTAAACTAGATTGGAGTTCAGTAGCGCTTTCGTCCACATCATCATCACTTACAACAACTGTACCGGTTATAGCATCGGTTTCATTGTTAGTAACGGTGGCGGTTAAGTCACCTGAAAATGTTGCCGGCGTATTTGCTGACGCCGGTTCGATAACAGCAGTGGCGGCAGAAGTAAGTGCTTCACTGTAGCCATCAAGATCACTATATGCTGCAGTGACAACAATGGTTTTACCCACTTCGTTATCGGTTAGGGCAAAGGTAGACTCTGTTGCGTAAGCGATAAGCACATCGTTTGCAAGCCAGGTATATACAACGCTTTCGGGATCAAAGTCATTGTCGTCAAGTACACTCGCCGTGAGTAATTTCCCTGATTCTAGCGTACCTGACACTTCAATCGAACCAGCGAAGTTAATTAAAACATCAGGGGTCGAATTCGAAGTGATTACTTCACTGTAGTTATCGTTATCAGTATACGCAACAGTCACGCTGATGTTCATACCCGCTTGTAATTCGGTTAACACTAAAGCGCTTGATGTCGCGCTAGCGATGGCAGCACCATCGGCCATCCAAGTGTATGTAACAGCCGACTCCTCTAAACCATTACCATCTGTTAAACTTGTTGTTAGTGTTTCGCCAACTTTTGCTTCGCCTGTAACAGACAGTTGGCCAAAAGAGTTGCCTTGTTTATCGGGCAATGTATCTGTATTACAACCAACAATTGCCAGCGCAATTGTTGATATAGCAATCGTTTTATTCATTAACTTTTTCATTATTATAATCCTACTATTTTTTTGGTAAAAGTGTTCGCTGCTATTTGGTCTGTCTTCAATACTAATTTGTATAGCCACTTTGTCAACCAATATGTTCGGTTGTAGCTAATTTAATCAGTTTTAATTCAATAAATAGCCAAAAAATCCCTCCAAGTTTTGGTTGTTTTATCATCTTATTTCACCGTTAACTTTATTGAATCCATGCTTTCTCTTGCTAGTGCAAGCCATTTGTTTTTGTACTTCTTATCGGTTGTGGTGAAGGAAATAAAAGTTAACTTGCCATCAACCGGAAGTGCATAAGTAAGGTTGAATTGGTATTTACCAATAGATTTAATTTCGTATTCGAATACCGCAACTTTAGTGCCTAATCGGCTATAAACTTTGTCTTTTTTCCAACGAGCTTTGTCACTTGATTTACGTAACATATTAGAGAGAGATTTATGAATTTTATTCATACTCTTCTTATCTGCAGGGGTTGGATATTGCGTAAAAGTAAAGCTTACACTTTGATCTTTATTGCTAAATGCAAAAGCAGGTGGGATTTTTTGCTTGCCATAGCGCTTGTTTAAAGCCGACTCGGATAATGTTTTGAACTCTGTTGACAGCTCAATGACCAAGCTGTCATCAAAAAAATGTTGGCTATTAGTTTTCGCAGCTTGACTAGTAAAACTGAGCAAAAAAAGTAAAAAGCATAGTTCTTTCATGGTTAATTTCTTATTTTATTGGTTGAGTGTGAATAGCCGCGATGGCTATTATCGATATGGTAGAATGTTGCTTGCACATAATCATGGGCGTCACCTGAGTTATTCTGGTTATAAACTCCGGCTTTAAAATACATATATTGGCTTCCTTCATCATATCCGCTTTGTGTCATGTCAACGGTTTGTATAAATTCACTGCCATCTGATTTTATAATCGTCACGGTAAGCGCGTGACCTACAACCGATATCGAATAGCTAAATTTCTCATTCAATGCTATACCGTCAGTGGGGTTGCTGGCACTATTATCACGACTGCCAATAATCTCGTAATAAACATCATCACCACCTAGCGATTCATGCGCTAGGTAAATAGATCCTTTTGAATTATCTGGAAGTTTTCGATAATAAACTCGCACCGGTTCATCATCATTTGCATGGATTTGTCCAATAATAACGCGGCCTATTTGGTAATCTTCCCCAGTACTAGTTACGCTATTAATAGCCAGTTCTGCGTTGAGCTCACCATCTACACCGCCGGCATTGTCAAGGTCTGCTTGCGGTGCCGTAGAAAATACCCAGTTATTTTTGTTTACGCCTTGAGTGTTATAACTTGTGTCTCCTCGGCGTAACATTTCACGTAGCTCTGAGCGCACGTATTTAGTATTGGTCGACGTACGATAGCCAGAAACTGATGTGCTAAATATTACTCCGCCATCTTTTGATAAAGAGAAGAAACGTGGGTCAAAATAACCATTGGCGAGGTCGGTTTCTTTAATGCTATCTGATTTGCCATTATTGTCTTCGTCGGTAGGTACGCTTAAATACCAGTCGACCAATTCGAGGCTGTGACTAATATCTTGTTGGCAACCTAATGCGTTAATTTCTAAAATATTACTTGGTTCAGAAACGTCATTACCCGCCAGTTCTAGCTTTAAATACAGCGCCGTTGTAGCGGCTAGCTCGTCGAGTTTGACCACGTCAGGAACGCTCGTGTTTTTTTCGCTTTGCCCGGTCGTATTGAGTAATTGCCAGTTTTCTTTGTCTTTAGAGGCATAAACATTAAAAAGATGCACATTGGCTAAATTTTGCCAAGTGATAACCATTTGTTTAAGTAGTGCTGGTTCAGAAAGCTCTACTATAAGGTTACTCATGGTTTGCGCGGCTTGCCAACTTGATACGTTGGTTTTGATACCATCAAAAAGCACCGGTAAATTTACCTTCGCTACCTCATTATAAATTGATGTGATTTGTAGTGGATAGCTGACATTACAGCTAATGTCTTCGATAACAACAGGCGGTGCAGTTTGGTTTTCATTTTGCTTTGCTACCTCTTGCGCTGCAGTGTTACTTGCAGGGCTACCACCACAGCTTGTCAAGCCAAATAAAGTGATAAAAGTTAAAAAAATCATTTGTTTCTGCATAGTTATCCCAACCATCTAGGTGAGTTTTATTATCTCAAAATTGCTTATTAACCGGTGCTATTTTGCTTGTTGTTAATGTAAAAAGGCGCATCGCATTAAATACTCTATTAAGGTTTTTACACTAAGTAATACATCTTGGTCAACCAAAATGTCATTATTGGTAACTCTGTTTTTTGCTGTTTTATTGATAAATAATGCTGGCTTTAGCCGTATAGTTAATACGCGCTATTTTATTTATAGGATATTAAATATAGAGTTAAGTGATAATTAAAAAAAAACATTAAATCGTTAAATGTTAAAACCAAATTGGTTTGCTTGGGGTTTGCTATTGGTAATGCTTTAATCTGTATTTTTAAAATTTAACCTTACCAAATTGGTTGACAATTGATTTTTATATTGTTTGAATAAAGTACAACGAAAATAAAAACTATAATGAATCGGAATTATCAATGGCTACTCTCAACAAGTTAAATAAAATTAGCTGCGTAGTGCGCAAACAGGTCAGCTACCCTCAACAATTTTTGTGTGCATCAACGTTACTGACTTTACTTGCATTTCCTGCGACCGCAGCAGAAGAAGAAAGTGAAAAGAAAGTAGATGCTGACATTGAAGTCATTGAAGTTAGTGGCGGTTTACGGCGCACCATGACCCGTTCATTAAACGAGAAAAAGAACAGCACAGCTATTGTTGATGCAATAGCTGCGGCAGACTTTGGTGATTTGCCTGGTTTGTCATTATCTGATGTTATTGAGAATATTTCTGGGGCGTCTGGTCACCGTTTAAAGGGTAGCCAAAACGAAATATCTATCCGTGGCTTGGGCTCATACTGGGGTTATTCAACGTTTAATGGCCGAACTATTACTAATGCCGGGCCAGGTCGTGCGGTAAACTTCAAAAAATTCCCTTCTGAACTTGTCGATAAAGTAGTTATTTATAAGTCGCAACAAGCCGACTTAGTTGAAGGCGGCACATCAGGCACTATCGATGTTAACTCGCTGCGCGCTGTTGACTATGGCCAAGCACAAACAACGGTTGAAGCTACCGGTATTTATAACGAGTACTATGATGATGTAGATGGCGACACATCACCTTGGGGCAAAAAATTCGTTATTTCAACGGTTCAACAATGGGAAACCGATAACCTTGGAGATATGGGGTTTACCTTTGGCCTTAACCATTCTGATTCATCAAACCCCGAAGAAAACTACGGTGGCAGTTCACAAATGGCGGTATGTGCACTTCGCGGTGCTGATGGTTCAAACTTAATTGGTGGTAGTAATTGTGCGACCGGCCAGCAAGGTGTGAGTTCAGGACGCGTAGGGCGGGAGCCTGAAATAGGTATCGACACTGACTTAGCCGACTTTGATCAAAGTAGTATTTTCTATGTACCAAACGATGCATATTGGCGAACAGGTGAAGATGAAGATGTTCGTACCGGTGCAGTGTTTACTTTTCAGTGGATACCTAGAGATGATTTAGAAATTAATATCGATTATGAATATTCAGATTTAGAATATACTGAAAAACGTATGGAATTAGCCTTAGATTCACGTTTAGATGACTTAGCTGACCATATTATTTCTGACGATCACACGCTACTTTATGCAACCGGTGAAGCACGCCCGACGTTGCAAGGTGAAAACCGTAACCAAGTTGATGAATATCGCGGCGGCGGCATAGAAATTGAATTTACACCGACAGAAAAATTATCGCTCGCACTCGATCTATCATACTCCGAATCGTATCGATATCGCTTACGTCAACGAACTAAGTTTCGTTCAACTGAACGTTATAACTATGCCCTAGATTTTCGAGGCCGTAATGTACCAACATTAACTTGGTTAGATGAAAACCGCTTAGGCGCTGACGATGCAGGGTTTGTTGCAGCAGAAGTGTTTGACGCCAGTGACATGGGTAATTTTGTTAATGACGACCATGCTTATGTAGAATATCGTCGCACGCATGAAGAACGTAACGATGATATTTTTGCGATAAATTTTGACGGAGAATATCAATTAGATAACGACTACTTTTCAGGTATTAAAGCCGGTATTCGTTATTCAAAAGAGCACCTACTTGATTATGTTACTAACGACGTATCTTTGGTTATTGCCGATGGCTCGCAAAGAAATGGTTCAAGCGATAATGAAGATAACAATTGGGATGAACTCAACCCAGAAGCTAATTCAGCATTAATTAATGGCATTATAGATAGTTGTCAAAACGGTCATTCAAACAATATTCAATTTACCGAAGAGCCGGGCAGTGGTGGTGACGCTACCCGATACGCTACTTATGATCACAAGTGTTTTATCGGACAAGTCTTAGGCCAATTACCAGGCGCTACCGGTACCGATTTTTATGACATAGGCGAGCGAGAAGACGGCAGAGATGGTGGTGACCGTGATGTTACTGAAACCATTACTGCTGCTTACGTTATGGCCAACATCGATGCGGAAATCGGCGGCATGCCGGTGTACGGTAACATCGGTGTTCGAGTGGTAAAAACTGAAACTGAATCTAGAGGTTGGGGTGACAAAGTCTACATTACTACCGATGAAGAAACCGGTACTTTTAGCTCAGAAATAAACCCTACAGGTGAAATCGAAAGAGTTAATTTAGATTCAGAATATACCGAAGTACTACCTAGCTTGAATTTAACATTTCATGTAACTGATGAATTTTATGTTCGAACAGCTGCGTACCGTTCAATGTCACGTTTCCAGCTAAATGCGATGTCAGCTGGTGTGAGTTACGAAACCTGTGAAAACGAAGACGATACTATTTGTGACCCTGCAACTAATACGGATTATTCAGCAGTTATTCGTGGTGGTGAAGCAAACGGTAATCACCTTGCACCATACACCGCAAATAACTATGACCTATCTTTCGAATACTATCCTTCTGAAGATGCCGCAGTGACCTTAGCGCTTTATCATAAGTCTTTTACCGGTGGTTACGAAACGCTTACTGAGCAACGTGATATCACGGTTAATTTAGACGGTGTTGATACAACTTACGCAAATGTTAGTCATTTAGTTAAGCAAACTTCTGACGACAACGCGATTATCAGAGGTGTTGAAGTTACCGCTCAAAAGCATTTTGTTGAGTTACCAGAACCCTTTAATGGCTTAGGTGCTAAATTTGCTTGGAACTATGCAGATTCTAACTTTGTTACTGCAGAGCCTGCTAGTCCGGGTATTGTTGCTGACGCTAACTTATTTGGTTTTTCGAAAAATGTCGCGTCAGCGTCAGTATATTGGGAAGGTGACAAAACAGCGATTCGTTTACTCTGGAAATATCGTTCTAAATATTTACAACCTAACAGTTTGCCATTCCCGGATCGCTCACACCGTTATGTGCAAGACTCACTGTACTTAAACATGTCAGCTAAATACCAAGTTAGCTCGAGTGTCAGTATTTTCCTGAAAGGCCTTAATTTGACCAATGAAGCGCAGGTTTATACCCGAGGTAACGATACCACTATTGCTGATTATTCCCGCTCAGGTACTAAATGGGAGTTTGGTGTAAAGGCTAAGTTCTAGCGCTTAGTTTATCTATCAAATCAGGTGAGCAGTTTACGCTGCTCACAAACAAAATTTTGAAGTTTTTTAGCCTTAATTATTTAAAAAGCCTCATCAGTTTAATTGAAATAAAAGCCGTGCTTGTTGTGCAGACTCAGCGCAATGCTTTGACAATTAAACCTTAGCAAATACTTTTAGGAGAAAATTATGACAAAGCCAACCATTGGTTTTATCGGCTTAGGCCTTATGGGCGGTAACATGGTAGAAAACCTGCAAAAAAGAGGCTACCAACTCACCGTTTTAGATCTCAATAAAAGCGCCGTTTCAGCGTGTATTGGTCGTGGTGCTAACGTTGCAACGTCGGCAAAAGAGCTAGCCGCAACAAGCGATATTATCATGTTGTGCCTAACCACATCTGCGGTTGTTGAAAGCTTAGTTTATGCTGGTGACGGTATTCTTGCGGGTATCAAACCAGGTGCGGTATTAGTTGATTTTGGTACCTCTATTCCAGCATCAACTAAAAAAATTGGTGCGGACCTAGCGGCCAAAGGCGCCGGTATGATTGACGCGCCGTTAGGGCGCACACCAGCACACGCCAAAGATGGTTTACTCAACATTATGGCCGCCGGTGACCTAGCAACGTTTGAAAAAGTTCAGCCTGTGTTGCAAGACCAAGGTGAAAATGTATTTTACTTGGGCGCATTGGGCGCAGGGCACACCACTAAGCTAATTAATAACTTTATGGGTATGACCACAGTTTGTGCAATGTCACAGGCATTTGCGGTAGCAGACCTTGCAGGCGTAGATCGACAGCAACTGTTTGATATTATGTCGACGGGTCCATCTAACTCACCGTTTATGCAGTTTTGTAAAAACTATGCCGTTGATGGTGTAAGCGACCTTGGCTTCTCAATTGCTAACGCCAATAAAGACTTAGGGTATTTTGTCAAAATGCTTGAAGAGCTAGGCACGCAATCTAAAATTGCTGAAGGCTCTTCTGCCAATCTACAAGCGGCATTTGATGCAGGTTTGGGTAACGGTAATGTACCAGAAATCTTTGACTACTTTCTTAAGTTGGAAAAATAATTTAGCAATAAAAACGTTTCTCTAAGGCTTTTTCTTACACGGAGTTGTTCAAGCCTTTTTTTCTTAACCATAGCCATTATTACCGATATTTTTCACGCAATACTCGGTCAAATTTTAGCGCGCTCATAGGCAGGAATATTGATATAATTATCATCACCTCGCGCAATAGCCGCTTTTAAAGTGGCTTTTCGATTACGCCGAACATTAATACTCTCGCCAAAAACATCAACATGAGCTTTTTCCATAATAACCACAGCTTCATCATGGGATATCACACCCAGTGCTTTACCTGCATGAATAAATCCTTCTGTTCTAAACTTTTGTTTGTCATCTTTTTTGTGCAAGGTCGCAAGTTGAAAAATCTTCACCAATTGCTCATAACAGCAATTTAAATACGCTTCTTTATTCATAAATTAGGTCCATTTTTGCTAGCTTAAAAAGGTTCAATTGCAACATTACAAGTTTAATGTTTTACGCATTAGCATTAATAACTTTATTAAAGTTAACTACTTAACTAAATGTTTATTGAGAATTGATTATCTTAAATCAATCTTAGTGTTACATCATGTGTTTTGAGATAAAAATACCAACAGGGTAGGATTATCTCAAACATTATTATTTTGAGTTTATGGAATAAATGTAATTAGGATGATGCAGTGACACCTCAGTTTTATAATGAAAAGGCCTTAGGCCTTGCCAAGTAACACCTTCTCTCCGACATTATCGAAAACCACAATGCCGCTATCCTAGGATCTGCTCTAGACGCTGAAATTTCTTTCAAATGTACCTCATCACCTTTCTCATTTGTCGGCTCTCAAAGATATTATTAGCTATCTATGTATCTCATTTGGTGCATACATGCTATTAAGGCTTATTGCTATGGGCTTTTGTCTTAGCCTGCAGAAAATACAGAGTTGGCATTAGCACAAGTGACTTTAAAATGTAACAACTCAACGACTTGTTTATATAAGTGTAGGAGTTTCTTCACTTTTAAATATTTAGAGCTAAGATAAATATATAACTCCATTTATTAGTGTCAGACGTATGCCTTTCAGTTTGCTTAAAAGTAATGTAGTAAAAATGCACTTGAAACCATGGCGAATACTTATTGTTGATGATGAAATCGATATTCATACTGTAACTAAAATGGCGCTTAAACGTTTCGAGCTAGAAGAAAGAGCTGTGGAATTCTTAAGTGCTTTCTCTTCAAAAGAAGCAAAACAAGTTATTGAAGAAAATGATGATATAGCATTAATTTTTCTTGATGTTGTTATGGAAACAGACGATGCGGGTTTGCTCGTAGCTAAATGGCTGCGAGAAGAGAAAAAGAATGTTTTAACACGTATTATATTGCGAACTGGACAGCCAGGGCAGGCACCTGAAGAAGATGTCATTATGAATTATGATATTAATGACTATAAACAAAAAACTGAACTAGACCGAACTAAACTATTTACTGCAGTTGTAACGGCGTTACGAGCTTATCGAGATTTAATTAAAATAGATAAATCTCGAATCTATGAAAGGGCTTATAGACTTGGTTTACAGCAGGTTATTGAGTCTACAGCAGACTTACTTCAAGAGAAAACGCTCCAGAACTTCTTCAATGGACTATTACAACAAGTAGTTTCACTCATTCATGTTGATCAAAAAGGCGCGTTAGTAAAGCCGATAGACGGCGCCGGAGCTATTTGTTGTGCTAATGATTACCAAATTATTGCCGAGTGCGGAAATATTTCAGTCAAAGATGGCTTACGGCCAAAAGCCATTGAGTTGCTTGATGAAGCAAGGCGGGTAAAAGGCAGTGTTTTTGAAGGAGAACACTATGTTGCTTATTTTCCGTCTAATAGTGATAAAGAAAGTTTACTGTATTTAAAAGGTAATCAAATTGAGCAGTTAACTGATGTTAATGTTCAATTGCTCAATTTATTCTCAAATAGTATTGGCATTGCCTTTGATAATTTATTGTTAAATGAAGAAATAATTAAAACTCAAGAAGATCTGATAAACCGCTTGGGTAATGCGGTAGAGTCGCGTTCTAAAGAGTCAGGTAATCATATTAAGCGCATGTCAGAATTTTGTTTTATTTTAGCGCATGAGTTAGGTTTATCGGACAATGACTGCGACGTTCTCAAGCAAGCAACGCCAATGCATGATGTCGGAAAAATTTCTATTCCAGATAGTATTTTGCTTAAATCAGGCCGGCTAACAGATGATGAAATGATGATCATGAAGCAACATTCAGCGTTGGGTTTTGATATTCTTGCGGGTTCAGAACGTCCGATATTAAACGCTGCTGCAATTATTGCCCAGCAGCATCATGAAAAATTTGACGGCACCGGATATCCGGCGGGCCTTAAAGGCGAAGAAATCCATATGTTTGCCAGAATAGTTGCGGTTGCTGATGTGTTTGATGCCTTAATTCATAAGCGTTGTTATAAACAACCTTGGGCTTTGAACAATATTTTGGCATTATTTAAAAAGGAAACCAATAAGCACTTTGATCCCGATGTTATAGCGGCCTTTAATCGTAGACTTCCTGAAATACTTGAAATAAATAGTAAACTAACCCAAAGCGACTGTTTGTAACTATATGAATTCAAATAACAACTCAAGCAAAAAAACTAGCATAAATGCTGAAGTCAGTGCTTATGACGCTGCTATTACCAGTGCTAATAAAAATAACATTAATGTTATAAATGCGTTATTGAAAATATCTTCGCTTGTCCAGTCTAAGTTAAGTCGGGCTGAAATTTATAAAAAAATTCACCTGATTATTGCTGAAATCATTTATGTAAAAAATATCGCTATATTTTTATATGATCCCATGGAAAAGATTATTGTTTTTGACTATTTTGTTGATGAAAAAGATGAGGTGGTTATTGGTACAACCATGCCTATTGGTAATGGTATTTCTTCTTATGTTATTAAAAAAAACAAACCTTGTATGTTTACCAGTGCTGAGCAAAAGGAGATGCAAGTAAAAGGTAAAATATCTAACGTTATTGGGTCATTAAGTGAAAGCTGGATGGGGGTGCCTATTGCTAACGATGGCGGCGTTACAGGAATCATTATACTGCAAAGCTATTCAAGCGAGCATATGTATAAGGAAGATGATCTGCAATTACTTTCTTTTGTGGCGGCCAACTTAGCTATTGTTCTTCAGCAACGAAAGCTTATTGATAAGGAAAGAGAAGATAAAAAATCTCTTGAAAGTGGTTTGCAGCTAATAAAAGAGCAAAACTTGGCGCTAGAGGAGATGATGGAAACGCTAAAAGGTGCGCAAAATGAGTTAGTACAAAAAGAAAAAATGGCCTCGCTTGGTAACTTAGTTGCAGGCATTGCCCATGAAATTAATACACCTATCGGCATATGCGTGACAGCAATCACCAATTTACATCATGAATATAAAAACTTGCAAAAACAAATAGCTGATAATACGGCTTCAGATAAACATTTAAATTATTTTTTTGAAGATGTCGATGAAGCTTGTACGATAATAGCGTCAAATACGCTTCGAGCAGCCGAATTAATAAATAGCTTTAAAGAAATAGCTGTTGATCAGTCTTCTGAAGTGTCTCGAAAAATAAACATGAAGGAATATATCTACGAAATATTGCTTACGATGAGTCCAATTTTAAAAAATACACCTCATCAAGTAAAAGTTAATTGCCCAGACAATTTAGTGGTTAAAACGATACCTGGCGCTATTTCTCAAATACTGACCAATATGATCAATAACTCAATTATTCATGGTTTTAATAAAGGTGATAAAGGCTGTTTAAACATAACCGTGGTAAAAGAAGCTGATTGCTTTGGCATTTGTTATCAAGACGACGGTAAGGGCTTAAATACCGATGAGATAAAAATGTTGTTTGAACCTTTTTATACCACCAAAAGAGGCATGGGAGGTAGCGGTTTAGGAACGCACTTAATTTATAATATTGTTACTTCAAGTTTACATGGCAAGATAAATGTTGAAAGTGAACCCGGTAAGGGCTTGCGGTACGATATATCTCTACCCATTAATACAATCGAGCTTTAGTTTCAGCTTAGTGTTAAGGTGCTTTTGCTATGTTTATTCAATTTACCTCCTTCTTTACACATAGCCCGTTATAAATAATTTTTTTCAGCCTTAATGACTTTCTCTAAATAGCGACGAGACTCTGCTTTTGGATGCTTTTTGGTGAGTAAATAATAAACCTCTTTAGACGATTTTGTGTTGAGTACTTTCATGGCTGTTTTGCGATTACGGTGAAAGGTTTTTAACACATTGCCGCTACCACCATTGTAGGCGGAAATTATCGAATAATGACGGCTAGTGGCATTGGTCACGTCTTTTAAATAGTTGTTATTGAGAATATGTAAATAGGCCGCGCCGATATCAATATTAAACGCAGGGTCAAAGAGTTGCTGTTTGCTTGGCGCACCATTTTTATTTTTAATACGTTGATATACATCAGTACCGGCGGTGCTCGGTACCACTTGCATTAAGCCGTAGGCATTAGCACTACTGACGGCAAAAGGATTAAAACTGCTTTCTGTTGCTATTATCCCATAAATTAGTTGTGGTGATATTTGATAGCGCCTAGCGGATGCTAGTACATGCTGACTGTATTTCTGCTCACGTAGATGTTGATGTTGTTCAACCATGTTAATGCTAACGGCATAAATTTGTTTTCGATTCTTAGTGTATTTCTGCAGTTTAAATTCGGTCAAATATTGCGAGAATCGATTAGCGCGCCATGAGTATTGAATGGGCTCTTTGTCTTGGTCAAGCACTTGTTGGTATAAATAAGGTTTGCCTGAAATTTTTGGCGCATCGCTGGAAAATATATCGGTTTTATTTGGATCCGCACTTGTTAGTAAGGTGGTAACTATGGCGTTTTGCAAGTTGCCGATGGTTTTAGCTTTTGTGTTATCGGCTAGCGTTTCAATTAAAACCAGGCCTTTTTCAAAATCTACGATGGCACGGGCTTTATAATTATTGGTATATTTCACCAGTTTTTTATTACTGGGCAGTCGGGGGTTATCTTCACCCCAAACATCATGAATATGCTTGCTTAGCTCATTGAGTAAAGCTTTGATATTGCTGATGTCTTGCTGAATCAGTTTGTTAGTTTTAATTGCTTGATTGGCAATGCTAACCACATCAGTGTTGTCAGCTTTTATTTGTTTAATTAAGTTTTCAGCACTACGAATAGAGGCAAGGTTGGCTGTGCTTTTACAGCTCGTTAAACTTATCACGATTAGCAGCAGTAATATTTTTTTAAACATTAAACACCGACCCTTAATCTATATACCCGTTTCACTTCAAGATGCAGCTTCAGCGCTAAGCTAGGAGCTCAGCTCAAGGCGCGATACGCGGATAATGGTCACTCCCTTATCAAGTACTGCACAGCTTTTTTGCTCCAGACAAAAGCTAAGTACATACATCCATGTATGCAACGCAGGACTGATTTTCTAGCGTAGCGCACTGCGGGCAAGCCGATAACGGGTCATCTCCAGCGTTATTGATTTCGATAATAGAATAACTATTCTCTTCAATCAATGCCTTGGTCCTAACCCTTTATCGACTTGCTGATATCTGCACTTTGAAGTGGAGCGGGTATATATTGAATTGCTCTGCCGCTTGCTTGGCCCAAACGCTATAAGCTAATTTTGATGGATGCATACCGTCTTTTGCGAGATATTTTTGGCTAAAGGGTAAATCGACGGTTAATACTGAACACTTATTGTTAGCACAATTACTGATTGAAGCTTGGCATACATCAGCGAGTGCAGCCGCCATTAAGGTATTTAGCTGAGTCGCGCGTAAACCTAAACACCAACGCAATGGTTGAGGTAGGGCAGTGAATAAATGCATCGGCGGTACGCTAGAAAATAATACCTTATCGGCACTAAATTTTGTGCAAAGTAGTGTCGCCAGTTTAGTTATGTTTTTAGTCCATTGCTTTTGTCGGGTGCAGTGAGTGACGTCATTAACGCCAACGGAGACTAAAACAAGATCAAACTTCTGCGCCGGTAATGACTCTAATTCGTTAATAATGTTGGTTGATGTTAAGCCACTTTTGGCGACTAACTGCCAGTTGATTGGGTATGGGGTTACGAGTAATGATGGCAATTGCCCCGCTAGTGCTTCTTCTTGCTGACTTACGCCAACACCCGCTGCTGCCGAGTCGCCAAGAATTAATACGTTAACGGCTTCACTATTACCACTATTACCACTATTTCCTGTGCGTTCACCCGTTGCTTCAGGTAGTTTTACGATAGTAAATCGCAGCCAAATGGCTTGCAGTAATAACAAAGGCAAGAGTAAGGCAAAAACAGTGTAATAATAAGCACGTTCATAACAAGGTTTTATCTGCAAAACTTTTCCTAACGGTTTGTTTATGAGGAAAGCTCAACCGGTTTTTTAGCAATATAATATCGGTAATAACCAATAGCGCTGCTGCCGACAAAAATCACTTCAACCAGTATGCCTACCGGTGTCCATAATATAAGGTTGTGCAATAACCATAATGAGCCACCGGTTATCATCATAGCGCGTAAAAATTTATCATTATGGCTAAATGAACCAATGGTAATAAAAACCGTCGCGATAAAGCCAATAATGCTTAATGGACCATTGAATGTGGTTATGGTGATCAGTAAGCTGACGCTGAGCGCTACCACTGAAAGCCATTGAAACTTCCACTTGATTGAAATTAAAAACCTGATACTCGAAAATAAAAATATAAAGCCGGCTGTCGGCTGGTCAAGCAGTAAATAATGAAAACCATTAAACAAGCAGCTAACCGATAACGCCGCCAAAATATAGTTTTTGTTTTTTAACTGCATTGCACAACACTCGATAATAAGTGTTACGGTAACTAGCAATTGTGAAAGTAAAAAATCAGGCATAGTGGTGGCTCAGCGTTACTATTGGTCCGTTACAAATTGTCCATGGCAGATAAGCTTTTTATTACTCTTGTTGGAAATAGCGCAATAGCAGAGCATTAGCTTAGTGGCTGTGTTTAGCTAGCCACTTAAATCTGTTGGTATGTTTAAGCTAGTTTTTAGCTCAGTTTTAATTGAATGATATTAACAGTATTCCCTCTCAACTCCTAGGTTGTGTTTTGATAAATCGTAATGCTAAGAAATATTGTTAGTTATGGTTTTATTTACTTTCGAATCTTTATAATTATCTGAAATTGTGTGATATTAGCGCTAATAAATTAAGGGTTGTTGATCTTTGTTTATATTTTCTGCAATAGGTTGTTTTTAATGTTAGCAAAGCAGAATGAACGAGGTTTGCTTGTTCCAAATAAGTCAAATTCTAATACCGCTAGCGTTAAAAATAGCCATTGCCCAAAGGGCTGAGGCTAAAATAAAAAAATATAGCTTACGGGTATTAACACGTATGTTTAGCCATTAAGCCATTAAGCCATTAAGCCATTAAGCCATTAAGCCATTAAACATTAGGGAGTAGTATCTACATGGATTCAAAAGTAAATTTTTCATCATATTCTTTAGCAGAGTTATATGAATCTAAAGAAGCGATTGATCGTGATAAATACCCAGAAAAAGCCAAAGAAATAGATCGCTTGATCCAAGATAAGTTAATTAATTGTCCCGAAGAGCTCGATACAAGTAAAGAAACAGGTAAAGTGGCAACGCGAGGCGATAGATTTGTTGCCGCACTGATTGATGGTATTCTGGCAATAATTGCTATGGTGCCTGTTATTAGCTATGTTGGCTTTGATGCTTTAAAAGCCCCCACGTTAACCTTGCTTGCTGCGTTTTTCTTGTATGGCGTGTTAACGGTGGTGATATTACACGGCTATCTTTTGTATCATTATGGGCAAACTATTGGCAAAAATTACATGTCAATTCGTATCGAAAATTTAGATGGTACAAAAGCCAACCTAACCACCATTTATTTTAAACGTATGCTGCCAATGCAGCTTATTGCATTGATACCATCCTTTGGACAACTTATTTCCGGTTTTATAAATCCGCTGTTTATTTTTGGCAAGCAAAAGCGTTGTTTACATGACTATATTGCCAAAACAAAAGTGAGTTATACAGATGCCTAAACGTTTTTCTGCTTTTACACTTTAGCCACTATTTTATCCTTTATTTAGCCATTAGAAATATATTTAGCATGAAAACTATATTGACACTTTTTGCCATTTTTATGACCGGTTGTGCAAGTACAAATAATCAATTAGCAAAATCCACTGATGTTGAAACTCAGCTGTCAGCGCAAGAAGTATCGTTAAATACGGGCTATAAAATGCTAGTGAATGGCAATGCTGTTGGCGCGATAAATAAACATTTTAAAGAGTTAACTGAACAGTGTGAAAAACAGTATGCTAATTCACAGAAGCAAGTTTATGCCGCACGCAGCCAAGTTGAAACGTTATTTTATATGCTAAAAGCAATGTCAGAAGATAAAGACGCTATTGTGGTGAGCTCTACTTGTGCACAAAGCAATTATTTTATGGGCTACGCTAGCCTCGATTTAGGTCAAATTCATAACGCTGAGCGTTATGTAAAACGCGCGCTAGAGTTTTCTCCGGTTAATGCGATGTATTTGTCTGAATTAGCGCATATTTATCAAGTAAATAAAGATTGGGATAATGCGTTGGCGTTATATTCTAAAGCAGAAGAAAACGCCTCTGTGTATTCTCCTGACCAAGTAAAATTGGCTGAGATAACCAGAGCAAAACGCGGCATGGGGTTTGTGTTAATAGAACTCGGACAGCTAGATAAAGCAAAGTTAAAATTTGAGCAATGTTTAGCGCTCGACCCAAACGATAAAAATGCACTGAATGAAATACAATATATTGAAAGCTTAACCACCAACTCTTAATTGGCTAAGGTGAATAGTCGTTGTAGGAGAGAAAAAGTTTTATTGCTAACGAACATCATGATAAGTACAGTAATATGAGATATTTTATTCACCTGTATCTAATTGAGTACGCAGATGGTTAGTCATTAATTCTTGCCAAATTAAATATTCATTTGCGCTGTAGCCTGAGCTTATAAAAACCGCTTTGGTCTCATCATTTAGGTGATTATTAATGATTTCGCGATTAATAGTCGTCATTAAATCATTAACTCGTTTGCTGTTTTTATTGAAAATAACATGCAGTGAACTGTGCTTTATTGGCGTTCCTACACTCGAAAGGCAGCCTTTCTCAGTTGTTCCCGTTGCGTTAAAGCAAACGCTGTTGATTAAAGACTCATTTTCTAAAATATAATCTATGCGGCCGACGTTTAACATTCGGTGTAATTCTGGCCTTGAAGCGCTTTCGTATGTCGATTTAAAATTCATGCTTTTTGCTAATTCTGCATGAATAGATCCTTTGTGAACGCCAACAGTCGCTTCTTTAAAATTACTTGGCGGCATTTTTTTTGAGCTTTTATAAACTGAAATACTGTCGTAAGCAACCGGTACGCTATAAGAAATTTTTTCAGCTCTGTCTGCAGAGTAAAAAGCTAAAAACGCACTATCAATTTTACTCTGACTTAATAGTTCTAAGGATGTTGCCCAAGGCGCATTAATAATATTGAGTTTTATTTTGTGTTTAGTTGCTGCTTGTTCAAACAAGGTCCAGCCTACTTTGTAAGAGCGACTACTCTCTATGAAGTTTTCATGATTGTAGGTCACATAAACTTTCAGAGAGTCGGAAGTAGGCTTAGGTTTTGTGGCCTGAGCGATAGTGGGAAATAGAGTTACGAGTAATACAATAAGAGTTCTTAACATACTTAAAGTAAATTATCAGAGTGTTTATTTACTTTAACAGCTAAGGGGGCGAGCGAGCAAAATATTTTTATCATTAGCTTTCTCGTCATGCCTATAAATGAAGATAAAACTAGCGTTTTATATTTTGTCGATATAAGGCGCGCTATCAGAATGACTTATTAAGGTATTGATACTGTTTTTATTGATATAGGTGAGTGCGGTGTTTAGCGGTATCACTAACGTTTTTAGTTATACCGCTATCACCGTGCAAGCATTGAATATTGATGATCTGTCGTTTTGCCTAACTCGCAGTTTTTAATAAGCTATTGAGCGCTATTTAACACCTTTTTCGATTAATAATTCACTGTATTCTTTATCAGTGCCATTAATGTGATTAATCAACCAATTAGAAAGAAATACACTAATTTCATTTAGCGCGTCATGACCTTTTTCGTTATATAAATCCATAAAGTTGTTCACTTGCGCGATCATTTTCTTATGTTGGGCTTTATGCGCCACTACGTCTGGGTAACTATGTTGTTCTAATAATTGCTCTTCGCGCTCAAAGTGATATTTGGTGTAATTAATTAAATCTTTCAGCGCTTGGCGCTCGTATTCTTCGCTCATGGCATAGTCATATGCAGTGGTGAATTGATTTAATAAACTAATCAATTTTTTATGGTCATTATCTAAGCTGTCAATACCAACACTATATTCCTCTTTCCATACCATTTCATCAGCCTTGCTGACCTTTTTATAAAACACGGGGATCAAGGTTAACACCACGATGAGTATCCAAGAGATTGGGTTAGTTATGCTTGATAAAAAACCTAAAAATATGGCGACAATAATCAAGCCAACGGTGGCGGCATATATTAACGATTTACTGCGACTATTCATAAATAATACTCATTTAAATATTGTGGTTAAATTATAAAGTTCTCACCAATACTAATACGAATCGTCATAGATTCGCGTAAAACCTATTTATTTGTTGACCTCGATCAAGTTGTAAATGCATTCCGTTTGAATACTTTTAAAACTTGATCTGCATCAGGTTTTTTCTTCGCAAAGTAATGAATAGTTGCACTACTTTATATTTGCGCTCTGAACTTGAAGTTTATAAGTAATAAATAATCGGCTGACTCAATGCTGTATTTCAGAGCCACATTTTATAAGCGGTCCATTTGTCTAACTATTGTCTGCATTATCCAAGTAGCTGATAGAAATTTTAGATAGATAAAAAACATAATATTTTAAAAACATAAAGCTTGTTAATTTTGTAAATGGAGATGATCCGATGAAAACGATTAAATATAGTCTTTCAGCACTTGGTTTAGCTATTGGTATGGCAGCTACTGGTTTTAGTATGACAGTATCAGCAGCAGAGCCAACGCTATCAAAAGCAGACTTTGAAAAAGCACAGTTACATTACTTTCAGCGTTGTGCTGGTTGTCATGGTGTTTTACGTAAAGGTGCGACCGGTAAAAACCTTGAGCCAGAAAACACCTTAAAAAAAGGTCAAACGCGTTTAGAGAAAATTATTGCTTTAGGCACAGAAGGCGGCATGAATAACTTTGATGACTTGTTCAGTGAGCAAGAAATCAGTAACTTGGCGACATTTATTCAAATGACTCCGCCAGTACCACCAGAAATGTCTCTAGAGCAAATGCGTTCTTACACTAAAGAATATATTGCGCCAAAAGACTACCCAACTAAACCTATGCACGGGCTAAATTGGAAAAATTTCTTTGTGGTTATCGAACGTGACGCAGGAACTGCGGCAATTATTGATGGCGATACGAAAAAAATCATCACACATATCGACACTGGCTATGCGGTTCATGTAATTAAAGGTACTGAACATCATAAAGTTGATCATGCGAAAGATGTAGGTCGCTTTTGGTACACCATTGGTCGTGACGGTAAAGTTAATAAAATCGATTTATGGCAAACACCAGATAAAATGCTAGTTGCTGAAACTAAAATGGCTTACGACGCGCGTGACATAGCTGTTTCAGGTGATGGTAAGTACGTTATTGCCGGCGGTTACTGGCCTGCGCATTTCGTTATTATGGATGCCGAAACGTTAAACCCACTGAAAGTGGTTTCAACACGTGGTTACAACACGAAAGGTGAATTCATTAACGAAGCACGTGTAGCGGCAATTTATACTGCGCCAAACACTTCTTCATTTATCGTTGCGGTGAAAGAAACCGGTCAAATGTTACAAGTTGATTATAACGACTTAGATAACTTAACCATTACCAGCATTGCTTCTGCAGAATTCTTGCATGATGGATTCTTTGACCCAACAGGGCGTTACTTCCAAATTGCGGCTAACGCGTCAAATGCTATGGTGGTGGTTGATACGAAAGAACGCGCATTAGAAAAAATCATCAAAGTTGACAGCTTACCTCATCCAGGTCCAGGTGCTAACTGGATTGATGAAGAGTGTGGCCCAGTGGGCGGCACAACGCATTTAGGTGTTGGGCTAGTATCTGTTTGGGGTAATGATCCGATTGGTCATCCAGACAACGCGTGGAAACTTTGTTATGAAGTGGAAACTGATGGTGCTGGTGTATTCATCCGTACGCATGAAACTTCACCATACGTTTGGGCTGATCAGCTGAAACATCCTGAGCCAGAAGTACAACAATCTGTACAAGTTTTTGATAAGAAAACTCACGAAATCGTTAAAACTATCCGTGTAACAACAGAGCCGGGTAAAGCGGCACTGCACATGGAATTCAACGACGATGGCACAGAGGTTTGGGTTTCAGTGTGGAACCGTAAAGATGCGAAAAACCCAACCGGTGAAATCGTGGTTTATGATGCGAAAACCCTTAAAGAGAAAACACGTATCAAAGGCTTAACTACACCAACAGGTAAGTTCAACGTATTTAACCGTATGAACCATAAAACTTAGATAACGGCTCTACTTGTTGCTGTATCGTCTAATTTAGGCGTCAAGAGTGCGCGTCGACTCCTTACTCTTTCCGTTAAATAAAGCGATACAGCTTAAAGTAGAACAGTTATTAGGTAGCTAGTTTTACCCGTTAAGGCATGGCTAATGCCGTGCCCTTTTTATTTTCATTTTAAATGATTATTAGTAGTGGAAATAGAAAGGGTTGTAACCGTGTTTATACACACGTTACTACGCCTTATAAGCATTGTGACTTCCTTGCTAAGATTAATCGGGAAGGCAGTGAATAATAATTTCCCTCAAGCTTGACTGTTCAAGGGAAGAGAGCTGAATTCATCAAGAGTCAATTATGGTAAATAACACAGTTAGCAAACCCAGTTTTTGGAATCGTCGACTGGTCCTTGGTACAACCGTAGCAGGAGCGGTGATCTTCTTTATCGTGGGTATTATTTTTTGGGGTGGCTTTAACACCGCAATGGAAGCAACCAACACCACTGAATTTTGTATCGGTTGTCATGAAATGGAAGACAACGTGTACCAAGAATACAAACCCACTATACATTATTCTAATAGAACTGGCGTCAGAGCAGGTTGTCCTGATTGTCATGTACCAAGACCATGGATCCACAAAGTGGTGCGAAAAATACAAGCATCAAAAGAAGTCTTCTCTTGGTTAACCGGTAAATTAGATACCAAAGAAAAATTCAATGAACATCGCTTTACTCTTGCTAAAAGCGTTTGGGGTGCGATGAAAGATACAGATTCACGTGAATGTCGTAACTGTCATAACTTTGAATCAATGAACCCAGAGTTTCAAAAACCGCGGGCACGTAAGCAGCATTTAAATGCCTTTGAAACTGGGCAAACCTGTATTGATTGCCATAAGGGAATTGCTCATCATGGCGTGAGAGATAAATTAACCGATGAAGAGCTTGAAGTACTCGAAGCGCCGAATCCAGAATTTATTCGTGAAGTGCCACAACTTTATCTCGACGGTTTAGCGCGCGTAGAAGCCAAAGAAGCGGCGGAAAAAGCACAGTTAAAAGCTGACGCAGAAGTTGAAAAAGCCAAAGTACAAGCACAAATTGAGCAGGCGGTTGCGGATGCAACAAGTAATATGACTGTTGCTCCAAAAGCAGCGAGCAATGCCGCGAATGATAATACTGCGACGAGTGCTAGTAACATTAATGTTGATTGGAGCAAAGCTAATACCACAGACATTAGTGTGTTTTACCCAGGAACAGCATCAATAGAGTGGATTTTAGGTCGAAACCATGGCGGCAAACGTGCTTTCACGAAGGGCGATCGTTGCATTGAATGCCACGGTGAAGAAATTGCCGATATAGGCAACAATATTGCTTCAGGTGAAAGTGAGAAAATTGAAGACCCAGCGTTAATCCCAGGCAAGCGTGGTAGCTTCGATGTCACCATTAATGCCGCACATGATGCAGAAAATCTTTACTTGAAGTTTAGCTGGCCGGAAACCGACCACATGCCCGCACCATTTGTTGACGGTGGTAAAATGGACCCTGCTAACTCAATGAAACTTGCGTTTATGTTAGCCACTGATGAAGTTGAATACGCTGATCGTGCAGGCTGCTGGGGCACATGTCATGCTGATGTAAATGGTATGCCATTTGTACCAGAAAATGACGTGCTAATGGGCTCCGACTTAGCCAAACGCTTAGATTTTAATAACGGACTAACCAAATACATTACTGAGTCTCGTACTGATCTTGAACTTAAAGGTCGAGGCGGTAAAGCGTTAGGTGGTTGGGATAAATTGAAAGCTGAAGGTGAAATACAAGCAGCGGCTGACGCTAATAAGTTTATGGATATAGTGCGCTATAAAGCGGGCGAGGGCATCATTGAAGATGGTTATATCTTAGCGGAACGTCAAATGCACGGAGGTCAAGGCGGTGAAGTAAGCGCTGTGCTTGAAAATGGCACTTGGACAGTAATGGTTAAACGTAAGCTTAAATCTGATAAAACAGGTGATGTTAGCATCGACGCTGGCAGCATCTATAACTTCGGTTTTGCTATTCATGATGACTATACCAGTGGTCGTTATCACCATGTTTCATTTGGTTATAAGCTCGCACTCGACAATACTGAAGCGGAAATTAATGCGAAAAAACTGTAGCTTTATAGCATTGTTTACTCAGTTCAGGACGAATTGATAGCGCTTAACTAAGCAAAGAAGACAAAGCCTTTTGTGTAAACAAAAGGCTTTTTTTATGCGTGAAATTTCAATGTTATGCAGATAAAACAATGCATTGTAGATACTTGGCGCTATTGTTAGGCTATGATCACACAGCAATTTTTGCTAAATAGTTTTATCGATAACTAATGTGTATGGTTAGCTAACTGGCATAACAATGGTGTAAAGTTTTCTAAAAAAATTAATAAGTATATAAGTTGTGAGTGGAATAATAATTAAATTATGGACATATCAATGAAAGCAGCATTAGAAAACGAACAAAACGAAAATGAAAATGAACAAAACAACGTAAAAGTAGCGTCGGGTTTTGAAGGGTTATTAGTGCTGCTAGGCATAGGTATTGTTCTCTCACCTATTAGGTTGGTCACTGAATTGTATTCAACATATTTACCGATTTTTACCGATGGAACATGGGATAAAATCACTTCGATGAATTCCTTATCTTATGATCCTTATTGGGGCACTTTAGTAATTATAGAGCTCATTGCCAATGTTGTATTTCTATTTTTAGCCATCCATTTGTTGCAACTATATTTTAAAAAGAAAGCAATATTTGTTAAGTGGTATTTAATTGTTGCAACACTATCGACAACATTTATATTGGCAGATGCCTACATTGTGGCATTTGTTTATCCAACGATAGACTTTGCATCGACTGATAATATGACTAACTTTGCCTCAAGCTTAATTGCTTTGTTGCTATGGGCACCTTATTTATATCGTTCGCAAAGCGCTAAAAACACCTTTGTGAATGATTGAACACTGACTTAATTTACTGTTTTTTAGTATCAAACATTACTTTGATACAGCGCAATAAATCCTCGTTATTGACGACGTATATTAGGTAGCCTGAACCCGGGATAAGCTACATACGTCAATGTCACGATTTTTGCTGGTATCAGCGTTGCCTGCGTGGATGCAGGTACTTGGTTTTTATCGGGAATCAAAAAACCGTAAGTTTGCAACTAATAGCCCACTAATTAGGTGGGAATTGCCGTGATTCACGTAAAAATTATTACCTTGAAAAAATAAAGGCTTTATAGCTTTTATTCGCATATCGGTTGTCCAGCGTAAAAATTATCTAATTAGGTCTATGTTTAACTTAAAACTATCGCAGGGATAAAATTATGACAGCAGTAAGGCACGGCTTATCAATTGGCATAGAACGCATTGGCAGTGATGTTTTCCTTTCATTAAAAGCGGTGGGTAAGTTGAGCCATGCTGATTATGAACTGATCACGCCTATGATAGATTCTGCCTTGTCACAGGTAACTGATCCTGAAGTAAATGTGCTAATTGATGGAACTGAGCTAGAAGGTTGGGAGCTTAGGGCTGCTTGGGATGACTTAAAATTGGCGCTCAAGCACAATAATAAGTTTCGTAAAATAGCGATTTATGGCAATAAAAACTGGCAGGAAATTGTCGCTAAGATAGGTAGCTGGTTTATTTCGGGTGAGGTTAAATACTTTGAAAACTTTGCTGATGCCTTGAATTGGTTGACTGAATAACCGCGATAACTTATTGCAAGTTTTACCGACACTGAATTTAATTATTATGCTGTGTTTAAACAAAGGAGCGAGTATGCGTGCATCTATCTCAATTATTTTATTACTGTGTTCTTTAGCTGAAGTAAATGCCAAAGAGCATGTAGTTGAAATATTTAAAAAGCAATTTACACCTACTGAAATAACCATTGAGCAAGGTGATACGGTTATTTGGCAGAATGTTGAAAAACGCCAATACCATAACGTTTGGTTTAAGCAACAAGTTAAAGAAGAGCCTGATTATATATTCCCTGGCGAAAGCTATCAGCGTACGTTTATGGAACAAGGCGTATTTCCATACGAATGTGGTCCACACCCTAAAATGGTTGGTAGCGTTAAGGTGGTTTTAAAGCCGGTCGGAAACTAGCGCTAGCGCGGATAAATATCTGATTTACTATTCGATTAACACGTCGATGAGTAAGTCCATGAATAAGTCGATGAGTAGAATGTTAGCGGCTTTAACACAGCTAACATTTTACGATTTAACGACAATGGCAAGCGCCAACGTAGCTATGAACTTGGTATTACCTATAAAGCTTATCAGCGTTCAGGTTATAACAAATGACTCGAAATTATTTTTGATATTTCTAGCATTGACGATTGGCCGGTAAATTCAAACTTCACTTTACCTAAGGCTGAAAAATAGATCTCTAATTCAGAATCGAGGTCGAAAGTGCCTGATGTTTCAATGGAGTAGGCAACAATATTTTTATAAGGCAGTGAGGTAAAATCTTTTTTACTGCCGGTAATACCTTGGACATTAACCGCTATTACGCGCTTATTGGTAAATACCACGCCGTCTCGCATGGTTTTATAAGCATCAACAACTTGCTCATTTTCAAGCAATAAATCAGTAACTTTTTCAGCATAATCTATATCTTGTTTTAACTTGAAAAAACCTTTGTTATTAAAATCAATCATCGAACTTCCTTATCATAGTGAAGCATTAATTATTGTTAGCATGTTAAACACTAACACCCATTGTTCGTTTTTGTGGTTGTGTTAATTAACAGCATGATACTAGGTGGCTAGCTAGAAAACATGCCAAATATCACATATTGTGTGACTATCAGCAATAGCGGTTTTTTTTGTTTATCAAGTTTTGATAACGATGCTTTGCCATTTAGTGACGAAAACAAATGTTAGTTTTAGGTTATCTAGAAAGGAAATCCACACATAGCGTTATGTGTGGATTAGCGTATCGAAAATTCAGCGATTGTTTCGCTTTATTTTATTAATTCGTAAATGGCAAAGCTAAGGGCTGGCGTGTTAAGCGTTGTACTGCCGTTTTTTGATGCCTGCAAGCTACTGCTACCAGCAACTAAGCGATAATTATTGCTGGTGACTGCAATATCCGCTTCGGCAGATTTATCACTGGTATTAAAGGCGATTAACATTTCTTGTCCGACACCTGCCGTGTTTTTACTAGCCGCTAAACTGCGTGTAATGGCAAAAATAGCATTGTCGTCAGCTTGAAATATGGTCTTTTGTTCGCCTCTACGAAGTGCAGGATAGCGATAAAAAATATCAGCGTATTTAGCGAAGCTCTTATAAATAGGGTGTTGGGTGTCAAAATTATCATCAGCAGTTGTAGCATCGGTTGCCAGTAAGTCATCGTCATTATAACTGGCCACGAGTGATGGCATCATGTCTTGGCGAGCTGCTTGGTCGCCACCATCACCAACAAAACCTTGTTCATCACCGTAATAAATAATCGGTACGCCACGCATAAAGTAAGTCATGGCGTGCGCAAGCAAAGTGCGTTTAACCATTTGCTCTTCACTGTAGTTGAATTGGCTTTGTTTTAGCATGTAAGCAAAGCGACCCATATCGTGATTACCGGTGAAGTTCATTAGTTGATTGGCATCGCTGTCGTGATCAAGATAATCGTTATCATTAGCAAATAATGTGGCTAATACTTTGGTGCCTTTTTGCTCTATTAAGCTCTGTGTCATCGCGCTTTGAAAGCCAAAGTCTAATACCGATTGCATATTGCCGGCGGTGGTATATTCACTCAATTCTTTACTGGTAAAGCTATAGACTTCGCCAAACATAAAGAAGTTTTTGATGCCGGCTTCTTGCGCATGTTTAACGAGTTCAGGCGAGAACTCAGCCCAAAATTCAGTGTTAACATGTTTTACCGTGTCAATACGAAAGCCGTCAGGTTTAAATTCAGTGATCAGGTTTTTGAAAATATCGATCATACCTTTAAGCACTGCTGGATTATTGGTATCAATATCGTCAAGCCCTGCGAAGTCACCACGTTTTGAGCTTTCACCTTGCCAAAATGAATCACCTTGGTTGTGATAATATTTTGTCTCATTTAACCAAGCAGGGGTTTTTAATTGCTCTTGGCCTTTTGGAATAACCGTGGTGTATTTATCACCGGCCGCTAATTGCGCTAGGGATTTAAACGGACAGCCTTTATCTGTTTCGACTAACCATTGTAAGCCGTCTTCACCATGACATTGCGTGTACTTAATCACGTCAGCGGTATGATTGGTAATAATGTCAAAATAGATTTTGATATTTTCAGTATGGGCGCTGTCGATAAGATCCCTTAAATCATCATTGCTGCCTAAATGCGGGTCAATTTCGGTAAAATCTAACACCCAGTAACCGTGATAGCCTGAGCTATCGGCTTGCATGGCTTGATTACGCAAAATGGGTGTTAACCAAATAGCCGAAATCCCTAATTCTTTTAAGTACGGGAGTTTGTCTTTCAGACCTTGAATATCGCCGCCATGGAACATGCCTTTGTTGGTTTTATCGAAACCACCGGCAGAAATAGGCTGAGTTTTTGAGCCGAGATCATTGTCGGTATCGCCATTGTTAAAACGGTCAGGCATAACGAAATAAAATACTTCTTCTTGTACATCGCGTTCAAGGTAATGAGGCAAATCAGCCGCTGTTTTGTTAGTCATACTTGACGACTTTTGAACTTCAACCACCGTTTTACTTTTAACTTCTGCTTCATTTTCATTGCCTGTGATGCCGGCATTTCCACATGCCATTAAGCTCAGCGAGATAGCCGTTGAAAACAGTAATCTAGATATTTTATTTTTTTTATACATATTATCTATCCTATTTATTTGTCTGGTTAAGAGCGAGGGCGCGCTGCTCTCATTGCTGTTGCTAAATCAGTTACTGACTCGGTTTGAGAAAATTCTTCAATACTAACGGGCAGTTTTTGTAGCCAATTCGGATGTTCATCAATGGTGCCTGGAATATTAACTTGCTCGATAACATCTAAGGTATCTTCCAATGGGATTAACTGAATATGGCTTGGCGCTTGTGCCATGTATTTTTGCACGGCGAGGTTAAGCTCACGGTTCATTTTTGCCGGCGCTTGCTCTGGTGCTTTACTGATATCGATAACCTGTAAATCATCTAAGGCAGAAATCAGTAATTGCCGGTCTTCAATGCGGCTATTGCGTTCGTTTTGACCCATTTCCTCATTCGGATAAAGGTTGAGCTTTTGACGCCACTCCAGATCTTTACCTGTCCACCAACCGGCCAGTGTTGGTAAATCATGTGTTGATACCGTTACCATAGATTGGGCTGGGTAGAGCTCTGGACGCATAAAGAAGCCTGAGTCCCAACGTTCGAAAAATAGTACTTTGTATGACAGTAAGCCTGCGCGCGCCATTATTTCGCCAAAACCGTCTGGCACTGTACCTAAATCTTCACCGATAACCACACAGTTATTACGACGAGATTCTAGCGCTATAATGCGTAAAATGTCTTCTAATGGAAAGGTAATGTAAACCCCTTCGTTAGCTTTCATACCTGGCGCAACCCAATATTGGCGCATCAATCCGAGAATGTGGTCAATACGCAAAGCACCGGCATATTGCATATTGCTGCGCAACGCTTTAACTAGCGGTTGGTAACCTTGTTTTTGTAGCGCAACAGGATTGATTGGCGTTAAGCCCCAGTCTTGCCCTAAGGTGTTCATGGCATCAGGTGGTGCACCAACCGCAGCGCCGGCAACATAAACGTCTTTGTCTGACCAAACATCAACACCAGAGCCATCACAACCTACCGCTAAATCTAGGTATAAGCCAATTGGCATACCTAATTCTTCGGCTTTATTGGCAATTGATTTTAGTTGACGGTGAGCAAGCCATTGCACGAAACAAAAGTAGTTAATACGGGTTTTATTTTCTTGCTGAAAGGCCTTTACTTCATCGCTGTTTGGTGATTGAAAAGCGCTTGGCCAACTTGTCCAACCATAGGCATTGAAGTCGGTTTTTCTAAAATGTTCATAAAGCGCTTCAAAGGTGGCAAGTTGTAATAAGTCAGCGCCTTGGCTAGTCATAAAGTCGTTAAACTCTACCGTTTCGTTTTGCTTAGTAGTGATAAAGTCTTGATATAAAATCTCTAATAAATCGAATTTAATATCGGCCACAGCAGGGTAGTCAATCAATTGGCTTTGTTTTGCGTAGACAATTTTGTTTTGAACTTCTTCACTATTAAAACGAGCTTGTGCTGCTTGGCAGGAAGCAAAGTTGGGTACTTGTTTAACGTCAATATAAAGGGTGTTCAAAAAACAACGACTGGTTGGCGAATAAGGGCTGCGATGCGCTGGGTTGTTTTGGTACAACGGATGTAACGGATTCAAACCAATGGCTGAAGCTTGTTGCGCGGCTGATTTTTCAACCAACTTAGCTAAGTCGCCAAAGTCGCCCATGCCTAAGTTATCTTTACTGGTTAAAGAATATAGCTGTGCTGCATAGCCCCACATTTTATCGCCTGAAGCTTCTTGTGGGCTGTAACACGTTTGTGGGGCGAAAATTAATGGGCAGCTTGCCGTGTTTTCACCATAATGTAGCGTGAGTTGATGATAGCCTTGTGCTAGCGTTGGCAGTGGCAATGCGTATTTAATAAAGCGACAGCCGTCAAAAGTGGCAGAGTCTACTGTGGCTAACTCGCTAAGTGCAAGCGTGTCGTTAACCTTTTCACCTGACTCTAAACAGATTTCCCAGCTAAGTTGCTTGGTATCTGAGTTAGCAATACTAATGATAATATGGTGCTGCTCAGCTTCCTGCTTGGCAATGTGCGCAGGAGGTAACATGTTGCACCATGTCGTTTGCTCTAATTCAGCAATGCTGGTGCTGATTTTATCATCGGATGAAAGATCGTAACCCATAGCGTTAAGTAACGAGTGTCTCGCCTCATCTTTGGCATAAACTAGCTCGCCATATGAATTAATGTATGTCGGATGAAAGCCAACGAGTTCGGCAAGTTTCTCAATTAAATTCATTCTATGTTTCTCTTTGCTTATCGCTACGCAGATTCGCGTGAGCGCTATGATTTGTCAAATTTGATTTGGCTGACGCTGAGTCAATGTTTTGCTGGTATTGCGGGCCAAAAAAGCTCAGCACTAAGCAACTATGTGCAGCAATAGAGATCGTTGATGCGGTAATATTAAGTTGCTCAGTGTTTGATTTTGTAATACTTGTTTGTCTCGTATGTACTGGTGAAGTGATTACTTCATCAGCGGTGTTGATCAGTTGCTGCCAGTAACCGTTAAGTACTGGCAGTTGATAATCTATCTCACACGGATGCGCATTGAAAATAACTAAAAGAGCGTCATCTTGGATGGCACCTTCAGTATTTTCTGATAATTGCTCGTCGGTTTGTGCAAGTAGCATGGCAAAGCATTTCACTTCTTGGTCTTGCCAATCCGATGCTTGCATATACTCGCCGTGGCAATTAAGCCAATCAATATCTTTTAAAGTGGTTTTATCCGAGATTTGTTGACCGTGATGATAATGACTACGGTTCAATAACGGGTGCTGTTTTCTTAATTGAATAAGTTGTTTAACAAACGCTATTTCATGACTTTTACTGGAACTTTTGTTGCTATTTTCTAACGTTAAGTGCGACCAATCTAACCAAGATATTTCATTGTCTTGGCAATAAGCATTGTTGTTGCCCATTTGGCTATTAGCCATTTCATCACCAGCAAGCAGCATGGGGGTGCCTTGGGAAATAAATAGCGTGGTTAATAAGTTGCGTTTTTGTCTGGCTCTAAGGCGGACAATAGTCGCATTATCAGATGCACCTTCATGACCGAAATTACAACTAAAGTTACTGCCATGGCCATCACGGTTGTTTTCGCCATTGGCTAAGTTATCAGGGCTTTGATAGCTGACTAAATCTTCTAGGGTAAAACCGTCGTGAGAGGTAATAAAATTGATACTGGCGCTAGGGCGACGACTGGGTTGTTCAAAAATATCACTTGAACCATGTAAACGCGCAGCAAACTCAGGCGCAATACCTAGATCGCCTCGCCAGAATCGTCGACAAGTATCACGAAATCTGTCATTCCATTCCAGCCAGTTTTTATCAAAGCGACCTAATTGATAACCGTCTTGACCAATATCCCAGGGTTCGGCAATCAGCTTAGTTTGGGCTAAAACAGGATCTTGTTTTAATGCGCTAAAGAACGCGCTGTTTGCATTGAAATGAGGCGTTTCTCGGCCTAAGATCGTGGCGAGATCAAAGCGAAAACCATCAACGCCCATGGTTTCTACCCAATAGCGTAAGCTGTCAGTGACTAACTGTAATACCCGTGGATGGGCAATGTTTAAAGTGTTGCCACAGCCAGAATAGTTTTCATAAAAGCGTTTGTCTTGGTTTTGTAAACGATAATAACTGGCGTTATCGATACCTTTAAAACTTAAGGTTGGCCCAAGTTCATTGCCTTCAGCGCTGTGGTTGTAAACCACGTCGAGCATCACTTCAATACCATGCTGATGAAACGTTTCTACCATGGCTCTAAATTCATCAATACTTTCTGCAGCACCCTTGGCATAACAATAACTTGCCTGCGGTGTGAAAAATGACACGCTGTTATAGCCCCAATAATTACTGAGGCTTTTTTCTTCAATAAATGCTTCATTTAAAAACTGATGAACGGGCATTAATTCTATGCTAGTAACACCGAGTGCCACTAAGTATTCAACAATATGTTCATTTGCCAAACCAGCAAAAGTACCTTTTAATTCAACCGGAACATTGGGGTGTTGTGCGGTAAAACCTTTTACATGCATTTCATAAAGAATGCTGTCGCGTTGGCGAACTTGTGGATGAGTGCTACATGGCTCAACAGCGTTTGAGTCAACAACAATGCACTTAGCCATGGCCTTGGCATTGTCTTGAAGATCTAAGGTTAGATCCTGTCGAGGACATTGAGTTGAATTTCCGTCATCAGCGCTACTTGGCTGATAGGCATAATGTAAAGGCGAGTTTTTAACTTCGCCATGCAAGGCTTTTGCATAGGGGTCGAGCAATAATTTTGCCGGATTAAAACGATGGCCATTGTGCGGCTCAAAGGGGCCGTAAACACGATAACCATAGAGTGCGCCGGGCTTGATGCCGGCCACAAAACCATGAAAGATATCATCGGTATATTCGGGTAATACTAAACGTTGTATTTCATTTTCACCATTTTCATCAAACAGGCACAATTCGACCTTTTCAGCATGGGCTGAAAATAGCGCGAAGTTAGTACCGCTGCGGTCATTTTGTTGGTCGCCAGAGATAAAACTCGCGCCAAGCGGAAAACAACGGCCTGATGTGATAACAAATTGGCTCACAGGATCAGTTCGCTCCTTGTAAGCAAAATATTACCGTTGCCATGGGCGGAACCGTCACTTTTATTTGATGAGGTTGTCCTTGCCACGGCGAGTTAATACTTTGTAATGGAAAAGAATTACCTTGGCCTGAGCCAGCGTAAATTTCCATGTCGGTATTAATGAGTTCTTTATAGCTGCCTGCTTCAGGTACACCGACGGTAAAATTTTGTTGAGCTTGAGTACTGAAATTACACAGCACAACTGCGGGCGAAGTGCCGTTATCGCCAAAGCGAATAAAGCTGTAAATAGACTGCTGCGCGTTTTCATGATCTAACCAAGTAAAGCCTTGTTGCTGGCAGTCTTTTTGATAGAGCGCAGGTGTTGTAGTGTAGACCTTATTTAAGTCTTGCACTAAACGTTGTACGCCGCTATGCCAATGAATATCGAGTTGATGCCAATCGAGTGCTTTATCGTGATCCCACTCTTTGCCTTGTGCAAATTCACAGCCCATAAAGAGTAATTTTTTACCGGGATGCGCCCACATAAAACCATAATAGGCACGTAAATTGGCAAATTGCTGCCATGCATCGCCCGGCATACGGGCGATAAGAGAGCCTTTGCCATGCACCACTTCGTCATGACTTAGCGGTAGAACAAAGTTTTCATCGAAGGCGTAAACCAAAGAAAAACTTAACTCATTATGGTGATGTTGACGATGCACCGGATCGCGCTTCATGTATTCTAGGCTGTCGTTCATCCAACCCATATTCCACTTGTAACCAAAACCTAAACCGCCATTGTCGGTAGGGCGAGAAACCCCAGGCCATGATGTAGACTCTTCAGCGATAGAAAACGTGCCGGGGTAGAGCGAGTAAAGTTCTTCATTAAAACGCTTTAGAAAATCAACTGCTTCTAGATTTTCACGACCACCGTGCTTATTAGGGATCCATTCACCTGCTTTACGGCTGTAATCTAAGTACAACATCGATGCGACAGCATCAACGCGAATACCGTCAACATGGAAAGTGTCAAGCCAATGTAAGGCACTAGCACGTAGAAAGTTGGCGACTTCGACGCGACCGTAATTATAAATTAGGGTATTCCAGTCAGGATGATAGCCTTGGCGAGGGTCTGCATGTTCATATAAATGGCTGCCATCAAATTGGGCAAGACCATGTGGATCACTTGGGAAATGGCCGGGCACCCAATCAATTAACAAACCTAAGTTCGCTTGGTGACATTGATCAACAAAGTATTGAAAGTCTTCTCGGCTACCAAAACGCGAACTGGGTGAAAATAAACCCACCGGCTGATACCCCCAAGAACCGTCAAATGGAAACTCGCTGATTGGCATTAATTGCAGATGCGTAAAACCCATCTCTAAGGTATAGGGAATAAGCTTATCGGCAATGGTGCGATAGTTTAAATACTGATTGTTTTCATCTCGTTGCCATGAGCCTAAATGCACTTCATAGATAGAGATTGCCGCGTTGTGGGCATTACGCTTTGCGCGCTCGCTCAACCATCGTTGATCTTGCCATGGGTAGTCATGTTCATTGGCGACAATGGAGGCGGTATCAGGTCGATACTGCGCTTGTAGACCAAACGGATCGGCCTTTGCCGGCTGTAAGTTACCGGCATGATCCTTTATTTCAAATTTGTATAAGGCGCCCGCGTCAATGTTCGGGATAAATAGCTCCCAATAACCGCTACTTTCGCTATGCTCAATCGCGCTATCTCCAACTTGACAAGAAACCATTGGGTGGCAACGACCATCCCACTGATTAAAGTCGCCAATCACGCTAACATGACTAGCATTTGGTGCCCAAACGGCAAAGCTACAGCCACTAACTTCTCGTCCTGAGCATGTCTTTAAATTTGTTAAGTGTGCGCCAAGTTTTTTATAGGCGTTTTGGTGACACCCTTCACGTAATAAATGTAAGTCGAGTCCGCCGAGTACTTGTGTTGATGAAAAGGCAAAAGCGTCATCACAGATAACGCTTTGCTTCTCGCCGTTGATATGACGGGTGATTTTCAGTTGATAATCAAAAGCTTTCTTTCTTCTCAACTTGAGTGAGTACAAACCTTCTGCGGCAATCGGCTTTAATTTACCGAGCGACTTTTGTGTTTTGCTATCGAGTATTTCAATAACGCATTCAACACCGCCCTCAACCCCACCCTCAATGGCGGCATCAGTGGCCTTATGGTTAATCAAGTGCGGCAGAAAAACCGTGATCACCAAGTAGCCTTTTGCAGACTCGGGGTGTAAACCCAAAACCTGATGTGGCTTAGGATGACTAGCGTTTAACAAGCTAGATATATCACGATTTTTTACTGCCATTGTTTGTCCTTTATTTTCTCTAACTAGCAAATGTTGATAGTAATAACAGCGGCAAGTATTGCTCACCGCTGTTATCTATCGATAAATATTTATCGATTAAACGCCTAGCACTAAATGCTCGGTGTTAAATGCCAAATGTTTTGTACGTAGTCATCAATTGAGCGGTCAGAGTTAAATTTACCCATTAGCGCGGTATTTAAAATCGCCATTTTTGCCCACTGTTGCTGATTCTTATAGGCACTATCTAGTGCTTGATGGGCATTAGCATAGCTTTGAAAATCTGCTAATACTTTGTAAGGGTCGCCACCGGCTAAGAAGCAGTGTTTAAGGCCTGATAGTTCCCCCGGGTTACCTGGTGTAAAGTAATCCGTGTCTAACCAATCTAAACAAGCACGAATTTCAGCGCTATTTTCGTAATACTCGTGCGAGTTATAACCTTTTTCATCAAGCGCTTTCACTTCATCAACCGTTAAGCCGAAAATAAAGATATTGTCGTCGCCCACTTCTTCAGCTATTTCAATATTAGCGCCATCAAGTGTGCCAATAGTTACTGCACCGTTAAGGGCTAGTTTCATATTGCCAGTACCAGAAGCTTCTTTACCGGCAGTTGATATTTGCTCAGAAACATCAGCTGCGGGAATGATTTTTTCGGCTAAACTGACGCGGTAATTTGGTAAAAACACTACTTTTAACTTGTCTTGAATACGAACATCGTTATTAATTTTTTCAGCAATTTTATTGGTTGCGTAAATAATCTCTTTTGCTAGTTCGTAGCCTGGTGCGGCCTTAGCGCCAAAGATAAACACGCGAGGTTGCATATCGAGTTCTGGGTTCGCTAATAATCGACGGTATAACGCGATGATATGTAACAAGTTTAAATGTTGGCGTTTGTATTCATGTAAACGCTTAATTTGTACATCAAAAATTGCGTCAGGGCTTACTGTAATACCGGTTAGTGTTTTAATTTCTTTAGTTAAGGCAATTTTGTTTTGATGTTTTATTGCCATAAACTTTTTCTGGAATGTTGCGTCATCAGCAAACTTTGCTAGTTCGCTTAAGCTGTTAAGGTCTTTCGCCCAGTCACCGTCGATAGTTTTATCGAGTAATTCAGCTAGTAAAGGGTTACAAGCTTTTAACCAACGACGTGGCGTAATACCGTTAGTCACGTTAGTTAATTTTGTTGGCCATAATTGGTCAAATTCAGGAAATAGATCTTGTTTCACTAAATCAGAGTGAATTTGTGCCACGCCGTTAACTTTATGAGAAGTAACAACACAAAGGTGCGCCATGCGTACTTTGCGTTCATGACCTTCTTCAATCAGTGATAAGCGCGCACGCATTTCATTATTGTTTGGCCAAAGCGCTTCAACATCGTTATTTAAAAACGCTTCGTTGATGCGGTATAAAATCGTTAAATGGCGCGGTAATACACGTTCAAATAATGCTACTGACCATTTTTCAAGGGCTTCAGGCAATAATGTGTGGTTAGTGTAAGCAAAAACTTGCTGACAAATACTCCAGGCGTTGTCCCAATCAATGTTTTTGTCATCGATTAATGTCCGCATTAACTCAAGTATGGCGATAGTGGGGTGGGTATCATTTAACTGAATCGCCACCTTTTCACAAAATGTTGGCCAGTTTTTACTATCGCTAATTAAGCCGTATTGGTTTTCAAAACGGGCGATAATGTCTTGTACTGAACAAGCACAGAAGAAGTACTGTTGAACAAAGCGTAATTCTTTACCTGCGTCGTGTTCGTCATTTGGGTAAAGTACTTTAGAAACCGTTTCAGCGGCAACTTGCTGTTGGTGAGCATTTAAATAATCACCATTATTAAATAGATCCCAGTCAAAAGCGCTGTCAGCGCGACATTCCCATAAACGTAATGCATTTACCGTTTGTGAGTTATAGCCGACAATTGGCACATCCCAAGGAACACCTTTGAGCATTTTACCTGCATGCCATACTGATTTTGTAGTACCGTCAGCTTGAGCAATTTCTTCAACATGACCATAAAGCGGAATAGTTTGGCTTGATTCAAGACGACAAACTTCCCACGGGCTGCCAAATTCACGCCACATATCAGGGGTTTCAATTTGGTGACCATCAACAAAGCTTTGTTTGAATAAACCGTGTTGATAATGTACGCCGTAACCCATAGCGTTGTAATCAAGTGTTGCTAGTGAATCTAAAAAACAGGCTGCTAAACGGCCTAAACCGCCATTACCAAGGGCAAGATCAGCACCTTCTTCACATAAGTCAGCCAACTCAAAGCCCATTTTTTGTAGCGCTTTTTCTGTATTGGTATATAAACCTAAGTTATGTAAATTGTTAGATAGCAAACGGCCCATTAAATATTCGAGTGATAAATAGTTAACTGACTTTGCTTCATTTTGATTTTGACGGGCTTTAGTGCTCTGTAATTTTTCAACGATAATGTCGTTAAGCGCGAGTGACGTTGCACGCCAATAAGCGGGTTTTTGGTTAGCACTGCTTTGTTCACCCATGGTGAACTGTAAATGGTGTTCGATACGTTGGCTAATGTCTGCCACAGTGATTGATTGTTTATTGCTTTTTACTGCAGGCTTTTTAGTTGACGCTTTTGTTTTGGAAACCATATAACTACAAACTCTTCTTTCGGACATTATTATGTCGGTAAATTAATGTCGGTAAATTAATCTCGGTAAATTTTCACCGCTGCGATTTGGCAGCAAGATGAAAATACGGCATGTCTAGTATTAGTCCCTTAATGCGACAACATGTAATTGATGGAGCGACAATCAAGTTATAATTTTATTTTTTAAAATTGCGTTCGGACAATAAATTAGCCAGTGGCAACTTAACGCTCAATATATTTATGCATTTAATCTGTAATTTAACTGATGAATTAATTATGCCGATGTCTGACGGTAGAGCAATGAACTACATACGTATGCACAGCAGATATTTTTGATATTGCGCATGCATACGTATGTATTTTTTATCTATTACTGAAGTAAACTTCTCGATTGTCGGTCTATCCTTATAGTGTGCTTATATAAACGATTTATAGAAAATTAGTGTTAGCAACTTTCAGGTAAAATTGAGGCGTAAGTAATGATATTCGCGACATTGCATCACTAATTAAATTATGTACTTAGCCAAAGTGCTCGGTTAAGATGAGTTAATAATTTTCACTTGTAGGTAAATTGTGAAATCAAAACAAACATCATTTGATATTGCTTATCGTGCTGGCGTTTCTCAATCGACAGTATCTCGAGCATTACGTAATAGCCCTTTAGTTAATGAAGAAACACGTCGTCGTGTGCAAGAAATTGCGGCAGAGCTGAACTATAAAGTCGATAAAAATGCCAGCAGTTTACGTACGCAGCAAAGCGGTACTATTGCGCTGTTATTGTTTGAAGACCCCACCAATGATGACTCATTAATAAATCCTTTCTTTTTATCGATGCTAGGCAGTATTACTCGTGCTAGTGCGAAAAAAGGTTATGACTTATTAGTATCATTTCAACAAATGAGTAATGATTGGCACGCCGATTTTGAAGATACTCGTAAAGCTGACGGTATTATTTTATTAGGTTACGGTGACTACACCGACTATGAAGAAAAACTGGTACAGTTAATCAAACAAGAAACCCATTTTGTGCGTTGGGGCGCTGATGTTAAAGGATTGTCGGTTGTTTCTGTTGGTTGTGATAATTTTCATGGCGGTTACCAAGTGACCGAACATGTGATTAACAAAAACCGTAAAAACTTTGCGTTTTTAGGTGGTGTTACTACTGGCTCACCAGAATTCTTAGACAGATATAAAGGTCATTGCCAAGCGCTGAAAGATAATAATTTGGCGGTTGATAGCAAGTTGCAAATTGATGCGGTTTCAACTGACGAGTCAGGTTATCTTGCCGCTAAACAATTACTTGAAAATGGTGTTACTTTTGATGCTATTTGCGCCGCGAGTGACTTAATTGCCATTGGTGCGATGCGCGCCGTGCAGGAGGCGGGTTATAATATTCCCAAAGATATCGCGGTTGTTGGCTTTGATGATATTGCCACGGCAAGTTCTACCTTTCCAGCTATGACCACTGCCAAGCAAGATACCGTATTGGCTGGTGAGCTATTAGTTGATAAGCTACTGCAATTAGTGCGTGGCGAAGAGGCGCAAACCCAACTTATGCCAACCACTTTAGTGGTGCGTAAGTCTTGCGGTAGTTAAGCTTTTTAAATCTAACTAGGCTTGGTATGGTGTAAAGTCTTTTACCGTGCCGTGGTCACATTTAACACAATTGAGTTGCTGACCTAACTTTTCCATTCTCGTGGCTTCATTTATTACCCAAGGGCGATTAACAAATGGCGGCTGATGACGGACATGTTGATTGTGGCCACATTGTAATTTAGCAACCCAATGATTTTCTTCGTCGGTAGTAAAGCCAATTATTGCTTGTAACATAGTGAGATTTTCTTGATTAATATTACGAGAATAGGGTGTTAATTTTTCGTATTTGGTTGCCAGTGCATACCTTCACATTCCGGACGACTTAGCACAAAGCCAAACTTTTTATAAAGCTCGGGCACATCAGCCAGTAGGGTGATATAAGCACCTTCAGGTGCGTTTTCATTTAGGTATTGCATAATATTTTGCATAACGATACGCCCTAAACCTTGGCCTTGATATTGTGGGTCGACCGCAACATCAACAATTTCGAAATTCAATGCGCCGTCGCCAACCACTCGGCCCATAGCAACTGTGTTATTGTCGATGATTAGGTGCACACCAAACAAACTGTTAGGTAAGGCTTTTTTAGCCGCTTCTACAGGACGAGGCGTTAAGCCGGAAATCACTCTTAAACGTAAAAAATCAGCTACTGCTGCCACTTCTTTAATAACTTTTACTGTCATGATTTCCTGCTTTATTATGCTTACGGCTGAATATTAAAAACGATAACTTGCTTCGACACTGACACCATTAATGGTAATGTTGCTGCCAAGGTTTACCACATCATAGCCTATTTTTAGACCTATCCCCATATCATACTGATGCTTCCAACCCGCTGAGAAACCAAAGTCTGAACCGTCGTCACTGAAAACGGTTTTATTGTCATCAATAATGTCATAGTCGTATTGCAGGGCATTAATTTGCACGTAGAAGCTATTACGCTTTGAAATAGGGTATTGCGCCTTAGCGCTGATCATGAAAGCGTTATAGTCGAGTTTTGAATCGGTAAAAATATCAGCAATGCTAGTAAATGAATTACTGTCACCATTTAAGTAACCAGCTCCAACGGCGAAATACTCATTAATATGGTATTGATATGACAAGGTGTAATGCGCTGTAGTGACGTCATTTAACTCACGGGTGTTGTTATTGTTTTCAGTGTCAATAGCACTAAAATCAACTTGAACACCAACAACATGAGGAGATTCTTGCGCCAAAATAGTTGTTGATGTCATTGAGAGTGCGAGCAGGCTAAATTTTAAAAAATGATGCATAGTATTTATCTATATTCAAAAGTTAACGGGATGTTAACTAAAAACTTAGTGAAATACTATGCTTTGTATCGATTGCAACTTGTTAAGCTAAGGGATTCTCATTATTGATATTCAGGTTCTTTTACTCTTAACGTTAATAAGCCCGCAAATACCATACTTACGCCGCCAATAACTAATGAGTATACAGGTTGGTTATCGAAAACTTTGGTGATCAGGAAGCCTAAAACACTTGCCGCTAAAATTTGTGGCAAGACAATAAAAAAGTTGAATATTCCCATATACAAGCCCATTTTTTTAGCTGGTAAAGCGTTAGCTAAAATAGCGTATGGAATTGATAAGATAGAAGCCCAAGCGAAACCGATACCTATCATGGAAATAATCAGTAAGGTTGGATCTTTAATAAACATGAAGGAAATAAAGCCAGCACCACCTAAAAATAGGTTAATCATATGGGCGATACGTAAATTAAAGTACTTAACCACCATAGGAATGCAAATAGCAGCAAATACAGAGGTTAGGTTGTAAGCTGAAAATAGCACACCGACCCAGTCAGCACCTTCATTAAACGCCGCCGACGTGACATCAGAACTACCAAAATGAAAATCAGTCACCGCTGCCGTGGTATAGGTCCACATCGCAAAAAATGGAAACCATGAGAAGAATTGTACAAAGGCTAATTGCTTCATGGTTTGCGGCATGGAAAATAAATCTGACATCACTTGTGCAAAACCATTTTTACTATTATTTTTTGCCATCAAGCCGGCTACTAGCTGACAAATGGCAAAGAAACAAAAACCGCCAGCAAGAATAAATAAATTTTTATCAAGTTTTTCGACATTTAATGCGACTAAAGCAAAGCTTACAATCCCAACCACTAACCAAATTAAGCCGCCAGTGATATATTTTTTTGCACTACGGGCAATAATATTTTCTTCACTATAATCTTTATCTTCTGCTTCTTGAAAGGCCTTTAGCTCGGCTGGAGAATATTCTTTAGTAGAATAAATGGTCCATAAAACCGCGAGTAAAAAGACCACGCCACCAGCATAAAAAGCAAATTTCACGGTGTCGGGCAACATGCCGGGCTCAGCAACATTGCTAATGTCAAACCAGTTGGTCATCATCCAAGGAAGTGATGAGGCAATAACCGAGGCAACACCAATAAAGAAGCTTTGCATAGCATAGCCCATTGCACGTTGTTTTCTCGGCAACATATCACCAACAAAGGCCCTAAAGGGTTCCATAGACACGTTAATCGAGGCATCCATTATCCATAACATGCCTGCTGCAACCCATAACGTAGGGGAGTTAGGCATAATAAATAACGATAAACTAGCGGCTATAGCACCAAAGAGAAAATAAGGTTTACGTCGACCTAAGCGATTCCAAGTATTGTCACTAAAATAGCCAATAATCGGTTGAACAAGTAGCCCCGTTATTGGAGCGGCAACCCATAAAATCGCCATATTTGAATAATCAGCGCCTAAGGTTTGAAATATTCGACTTACATTAGAATTTTGCAGAGCAAAACCAAACTGTATGCCCATAAATCCGAAACACATATTCCAGATTTGCCAAAAGTTGAGCTGAGGTTTTGTGATCATTTTTGTGGTCATCAGTGAACTCTTATTGTTATTAAGTATTCAAATAGGGAATTAAATTTTTAAACCCCATATTTAGTTCTGCTAAGTGCTAACTCTATTCAGTAATGAAAATCAACAAGCTTTAGAGGTGTTTTTAATGACAGCAGTTAACTTAACTTTATGCATATTACATCAGCGAGCAAATATCTGTATTTATTGCATACGTATTCACCTGAAGTATTTATTCAACCGTTAAGTTCATTATTGGCAGGCATGCGGTGTGAAATTTAAATCATTAAAAAATACTTTCTTACAAAATCTAACACTCCTACGTATAAAGGTAACAGTTTTTAAAAACTTAAGCCGCAGATTCAAATGATGTTTATCAATAAAATACCGCTAAATTATATTAATGGACTACACCATGAATACGGTAGCAAAATTACAAAACATATTAAGCCAAGTGATCAACATTCCATCTGAATCTATTTTCCTCAAAATGCCACTTATCGGTGAATATGCTGAGTTAGACTCAATGGGGATTATGACCTTACTGATGGAAATTGAGTCAGAATTTTCAGTTGATATAAATGATATAGATTTATCGATGGAAACATTTGCAAGCTTTGATAGCCTGCAACGTTCGGTGGAATCTGCTATCAACCTAAGGTTGACAGCTTAGTGACCATGAAAAACTCACTCGCCAATATGCTGATTTATTTAATCATTTCTTTTTTTAAATTATTTAAACGTCATCAGCGACAAAAAATGGCTAAGTTTATTGCTAGAAAAATTTTACGTCATGCAAAAAAAACTAAAAGCCGCGCAATGAGCAATATCTCGTTAGCTTTGCCAACCTTATCGGCTATCGAGGTTGAAGCGTTAGCGCTTG
Organism: uncultured Colwellia sp.; assembly: GCA_913061475.1. GTDB lineage: Bacteria > Pseudomonadota > Gammaproteobacteria > Enterobacterales > Alteromonadaceae > Cognaticolwellia. The sequence continues at coordinate 55,559 of CAJXUN010000022.1, forward strand.
AGTCTTATGAAAATATTGTCTGTGGTATTTTTGAGTGTTTTTGGCTTGATGAAGTAGAAATTGATATCGAATGTGATGAAGCCACGTTGGAATTACTTCATAACGAAAAAGGCGCAGCAGTTGCTACTATGCACATGAGTTGCTACGAAATCGCGCCAATCATTATCGAGCGATTAGTGGGGAATGCCACCACTATGTCTAAAATACCGGCTTTTATAACATCAGCGAGTGATATTTATAAAAAATCGAATATTAAAGTGATTAATTCCAATGCACCTCATCCTTTTATCGAGCTATTGCGTGCGACGAAAGAAAATAATGTTATTTGCCTACACACTGATCACTTTTCAACGAATGTACCAGTAACCTTTTTTGGTCGAAAAACCAGTGCCCCGAGCGGTATTGCTATGGTGTCGGCTTATCAAAAAGTGCCCTTACTTATTTGTTATGCGACATTGCAAGCAAACGGTCGATATAAAGCGGTATTAGAAACGGTTACTGAAGTCCCCGTTGAAAATAATGAATTGGCTATTACACAGGCGATAGGCTCGGTATATCAACGTTTTGAAGAAATAATTAAAATCCACCCAGAACAATGGTATTGGTCATATAACCGTTGGCGTAGTTAATCTTATGGATATAAAAATGAATGCTCAACCGATAGTGGACACTGAAGAAGATCAATCTTCACATATAAAACCTTGGCCACGATTATTAGGTTATTTTGGTGCACACAAACTGAAACTATTGGTCGCGCTGTTAGCGTTATGCCTTTTTAGTATTGTTGATGCTGGCATGATCTATTTTGTTAAACCATTAATTGATGATGGCTTAGCGCTATCTAATGCTGAAACTCTTAAAACAGGGGCATTAGTTGTGGTGCTTATTTTTTTCTTTCGTGGTATCGCAGGCTTTGTTTATAACTATATATTAGCCTATGTCAGTAGTTATATTACTCATGATATTCGTCAACAAGCCTTTGAAAAACTACAGCGCTTACCTATGTATTATTTTGACGAATGTAACCGAGGGACATTAATCTCAAAACTTATTTATGACACTGAGCAAATTTCTAAAGCCACCTCAACTGCCTTAGTTACTGTATTTAGAGAAACGCTTATTGTGCTTGTTTTACTCGGGATGATGTTTTATCAAAGTTGGCAGTTGTCATTGATTTTCGTCATTATTGGGCCGCTAATCGCCATTATTATTGCCAAAGTGACTAAGCGTTTTAAGCAGGTCAGTGTTGCGCTGCAAAATAGTATGGGTGATATCACTAAAGTGGCGGACCAGTCGTTAAGTAATCATCAAGAGGTACTGGCGTATAATATGTCGGAGAAGTTGTCGCAACAGTTTTCACAAGCGAACAATAAAAATCGACGACAGATAATGAAATTAGCAACCGCTAGCGCGCTGAGTAACCCAACAATACAGCTGATTGCATCATTTTCAATTTCTGCGGTGTTGTTGCTTGCAAGTAATGAAAACATTATCAAAGAACTGACACCAGGCACATTTACCATGGTGCTATTCGCCATTGGTTCACTGCTGCGCCCTCTGAAACAATTGACGATGGTTAATCAACAATTACAAAGCGGTATTACAGCAGCTAACAGTGTTTTTGAGTTATTAGATAAAACAGAAGAAAACGATGGTGGTAGCAAATCGTTAACTGGAGATAGCTTCAGTATTAAATTTGAGCAGCTGAACTTTTCGTATCGCAAAAGCACGGCTAATATTTTAAACAATATTTCAGCATTTATACCAGCGAAAAGTTCAATTGCGCTTGTTGGGGCCACAGGAAGCGGTAAATCTACCTTGGCAAATTTGCTACTCCGACTTTATGACGCACCTGAGTCTTCAGTTTATATCGACAATACCCCAATAGAGCAGTATTCATTAGCATCATTACGCTCGAATATTGCCTTAGTTTCACAACAAATCGTCCTATTTGATGACAGTTTAGCGAACAATATTCTCTTTGGTTGTAAACGAAATGTTAGTCGTGCTGAGTTAGAAGATATCGCCGAACAAGCTAATGTTATGTCATTTGCATCGTTATTGCCGTTAGGTCTAGATTCTGCCATTGGCGAAAATGGCTGCTTATTGTCGGGTGGACAACGCCAGCGTATTGCAATCGCTCGCGCCATGCTAAAAGATGCGCCGATTGTCATTTTAGATGAAGCGACCTCAGCATTGGACAATAAGTCAGAGTTTTTAATACAACAGGCATTCGCTCGCTTAGGTGAAAATAAAACCATGTTGATTATCGCGCACCGATTATCGACCATCGAGAATGCTGATCAGATTATCGTTTTAGATAAAGGTCATATAGTCGAACAAGGCCATCACAGCGCATTACTTTTAAATCGCAGTCATTATTATCAAATGCATCAACAACAATTTACTCAAGAAGAAAACTAGAGCCGCTATGTTATTACATGAATTATTAGAAAAATCCTCGGCATGTCAGCCGAATAAAAAAGCCTTAGGTCGAGAAAATCAATGGATGACATACCAAGAGTTACAAATAGCTTTTGAAACTGCGGCTAAAGCCCTGCAGCAATTGAACATTTGTAAGAATGATCGAGTGGCAATATATTTGCCTAAGGTAGAAGAGGCGGTTATAAGCTATTTTTCAGTCAGTAAAGTTGGCGGAATTTTTATCCCGGTTAATCCCGCACTAAAAGCGCGACAAGTTGCTCATATTCTAAATGATAGTACTGCAAAGGTACTGATCACCAACACGGCACGTTTAAGGCAAATGATAACGCAGTCGTTGACTGAGCAAGCTAACGCAAAAAGCTTAGCGAAGCTTGAGCAGATTATCCTTATCGATGCTACTGAGGACGATGACTTATGTGACGATGAATTTTCTGTCAATAAAGGCCATGGTGAATCAGTCAATATCATCAGCTGGCCTGGTTTTATGACACTTGGTAATAATACTTTAGTTTCAAGCACTTCAGATACGACTAGTCGCTCAGAGTATATCGGCAATGATATTATTGATAGTGATATCGCCGCTATCTTCTATACCTCCGGTAGTACGGGTAATGCAAAAGGTGTGGTATTAAGTCATCGTAATCTTGTGATGGGAGCAAAAAGTGTTGCGCAATACTTACCTTGTAAAAGCACAGATGTTATGGCGGCCATTCAACCCTTTAGTTTTGATTATGGTTTTAGTCAACTGACCATTTGTTTTTTAATTGGTGCTAGTTGTTATATGGATGAATATTTGTTTGAAAAAGATTTATTTGAGACTATAAAAAGACAAAAAATCACCACCTTAGCGCTAGTGCCACCGCTTTGGATAAAGTTGGCGCAAGGGTGTTGGCCGGCAGAAGTTGGCAAGAACATTCGCTACTTTTGTAATACTGGCGGCGCAATGCCAAGGTCGACACTATCAAAATTAAGAAACTATATGCCTAATGCCAAACCGTATTTAATGTATGGACTTACCGAGGCATTTCGTTCTTGTTATTTGCCGCCCGAACAACTTGATATTCGACCTGAATCATTTGGCAAAGCTATTCCTAATGCACAAATTACTGTTATTAATGAGCAAGGCGATGAATGTCGGCCCCATGAGCCTGGAGAACTTGTTCACAGGGGGGTACTTGTTAGCCAAGGTTACTGGAATGATGTCGAGCAAACCAAACAACGTTTTAAGCCAGCTGCGAATCTTTTGCCACAAGTACCTCTGACTGAAATGGCGGTTTGGTCGGGCGATGTGGTAAAAAAAGATGAGCAAGGTTTTTTATATTTCATTGGTAGAAAAGATGATTTGATCAAAACCTCAGGTTATCGCTTAAGCCCAGATGAGGTAGAGAATGTGCTTTATTTGCTTGATGATATCAGTGAGGCGATTGTGATTGGCGTTCCTCATCCTGTTTTAGGGCAAGCGCTTGTGGCAATTATTGTTGCTAAATCTGCAGAGTTAACCGAAAAACGTGTATTAAGACACTGCTTAGCCTCATTGCCGAACTACATGCTGCCAAAGCACATTGCTTTTGTGGATTCATTACCTAGAAATGCCAACAATAAATTTGAAAGAAATCATTGGAAAGCAGTATACAAAAATTTATTTGCCCGCTTAATCAATGAAAATATAAAAACTAATGATTTAGTCGAATCAACAGAATCAGTAAAGTCAGCAGAAGTGGGTATAAAAAATGAAAACGCATGACATCCATCATCGTCTTAATGTCGAAAATAATCAGCTTATATTTGCCGGAAAGAGCGCAGAAGAAATTATTGCTATTGCTGGTGGCACACCTTGTTATGTTTATGATAAATCGCTCGTTGTTAACAGAGTTAAAGCGCTGAGATCAATGTTACCTGAAACGGTTAAAATTCACTATGCAATTAAAGCTAACCCTTACGCGCCTTTAGTCGGCCAAATGGTAAACCATGTTGATGGTTTTGATGTCGCTTCGCATCAAGAATTAATTTTAGCGCTAGCTAGTGGCATGCCAGCAGCGAATATTAGCTTTGCCGGTCCTGGAAAATCATCTCAAGATTTAACTGCTGGCGTTGCTAGTGGTGTCATCATTAATGTTGAATCAGAGCATGAACTTAATCAAATTTATGCTATAGCTCAACAACAACAGTGTCGTGCGAATATTGCGCTGCGAGTAAATCCAAGTTTTGAATTGAAAAATTCAGGTATGTCGATGGCGGGCGGCTCAAAGCCGTTCGGTATAGATGCCGAAAATATTACTGCGATGCTAAAAAAATTAGACGTTGATAAAGTGAATATTAAAGGTTTACATATATTTACCGGTTCACAAAACTTAAATGCTGAAGCGTTAATGCAAGCACAATCTAATACTTTTGAGTTGGCTTATCAACTACTTAAAGAAACGGGTGTCGAAATAACCCACCTTAATATTGGCGGTGGCTTTGGTATTCCATATTTTCCCAATGAAAAAGCACTAGACCTTACCGCTGTTATTGATAATTTAACGAAACTGCTTGAAAAATATCAACCTTTGCTCGGCTTTAAAGAAATACATTTGGAGTTAGGGCGTTACTTGGTTGGTGAAGCGGGTATATATTTATCCCGAGTTGTTGATAAAAAAGTTTCACGGGGTAAAACCTACCTCGTTGTTGATGGCGGTATGCATCACCATTTGGCAAATTCGGGTAACTTTGGTCAGGTGATCCGTAAGAACTATCCTGTCGTTATGCCACAAGAGATGGGGCATAACGCACCTGAAAAAGTTAATGTGGTGGGGCCTTTATGTACGCCGTTAGATATACTAGCAAACCAGATTAATTTAGCGCCAGCTAAAATCGGCGATGTTATTGCTGTTCTGCAATCAGGGGCTTATGGCCCAACAGCAAGTCCGCAGCTGTTTTTGAGTCAACCACAAGTAAAAGAGCTCATGTTGTAGTTAATTTGAGTTCAGGTTAAGTAGGTTTCTCGCCATTGCTGCTCGTCAATGGCGTCATTTTCATTATTGAGTCGTTCAATAAAAGTAATACCATCAAGGTGATCCAATTCATGCTGAAAGATACGGGCAAGAAAGTTTGTAAGCGTTTTGTTATGTTTAGTGCCCGCTTCATCAAGGTAGCTGACATCAATACTCGTATAACGAGCGACAAGTGCTCGTTTGCCTTTAACACTTAAACAGCCTTCCCAGCCTAACGCTTGTTGTTCACTCGTCGAACGTATTTCGGGATTGATGATAACGCTAATGGGCAATAAAGGCGCGTCAGGGTAACGTTCACTTGGCGCTGAGCACATCAGAAATAGTCGCAGACTTTCACCCACCTGAGGAGCTGCAATACCAACGCCTTTAGCTTCGGCAACCGTTATTTTTAAATCGGTGATAAGTTGCTTAATTTGTTCTGAATTTATATCAGTAACTGGATTTGCTACTTGCGCTAAAACGGGCTCACCGCGTTGTAAAATGATTAAATTATTTTTTGGTCGTTGGCCATTATCACTCATGATTCTGCTTCATTTTCCTGATGACTTTTAGCATCATTAATATTGATAAGGGTTTGGTTGGTATTTTGCCTTTCTTTTGTAAAGTAAAACCCACTAACGGCGAACAAAATAACAATAAAAGGTAAGCTGGTTAATACCACAACATGCCAGCCCGCTTTAAATAAAATCCATCCCGCCATTAAAGAGGCTGTTGCTTGAAAGCCAAAAATAATAAAATCATTAATTGCCTGTACTTTATGACGTTCACTGGATCGATAGCTTTGGGGTAACAACGAGGTGCCGGTAAGAAAAAGAAAGTTCCAGCCTATACCCAGTAAAATTAATGCCCACCAATAGTGCATCACTTGCTCACCCGATAACGCAATAACCGCAACCACGGCGTAAATTATCGTTCCTGCGAGCATTAAGTTTTTTAAACCAATACGCTTTACTAACAAAGCGGTAAATAAGGACGGAATGAACATTGCCGCGATATGGCTTTGTATAACCCATTTTGTGTCGTTTAAACTATGACCATGTAAGTGGTGCATACTTAATGGTGTCGCGGTCATTAAGTAGCTCATTAAGGCAAAGCCAATAGCCGCTGATAATATCGCAATAATGAAAATAGGTTGCTTGATTATTTTGCTTAACGGTCGTATTTCACCATGGTTATCGCTTGGTTTTACTTCAGGATTGTTAAAATTTAACATTAATAGCATAGCCACTAAAAATAACCCTGCGAGAAACAAAAACGAGCCGGCATAACCATGTGGCGAGCTTAACCAGTCTTTGGCGGTAACGGCTATTTCAGGCCCTAGAAAGGCAGAAAATATGCCGCTTAACATTAATATCGATAATACAGTAGGCACGTCTTTAGTATTTGAAATGCTTTCAATTGCGGCAAAACGCAGTTGTTGAATAAAGGCCGTACAGGCACCAAAAAGTAAACTCGCGAAAACCAATAATTCAAAACTGCCATTTAGCGCGGCAAACATTGCCAATATTGTGCCGATAAAGCCGAGCGTAAAGCCGCTAAATGTCGCAAAGCGTCGACCTTTCTTTTTTGCTAATAAAGCCGCTGGAATTGCTGCACTGGCTACACCTAAAATCATTACCGTAACCGGTAACGTCACTAGTGCAGGGTCTGCGCCCATGCTGGTCGCCAAAATACCGCCAATAAAAACAATGACTGGCGAGGCCGCCATAACTAAAGGTTGCACCAAAAAAAGTAACCAAACATTCTTCGGTAGGGTGAACAGCCGTTGCAAGCCATAAAAGCTTAATAATAATAGCGTCAGCGTGATGATGATGTTTATTAACATTGCCTGCCCTTGCAGAAGTTAAGTTCAAGAGATACGTTAAACACCATGATACTGAAATTTTACTGCCGTGGGTAAAATTAGCGAGATTAACCGGCAATAAATCTTTTTAATTATTTATTATCAATCGCTAAGTCGAATGATAAACTGCGACCATAAAAATAATTTGTTTGTTAGGTAGATACTACTGGCGCGATATCACAGCCATGTAAGAGATGGCGAACATTTTATAAAAATTTAACTCAGCCAATAAAGAGTCGTAATGAAATTTAGCCCGTTAGTTCAAGAACTTATTGATTCCCTCAAATGTTTACCCGGTGTAGGAGCAAAATCTGCACAACGCATGGCATTCCATTTACTTGAACGAAACCGTCATGGCGGTAACAAGCTTTCACAAACCTTGGCGCGAGCAATGGAAAATATTGGTCATTGTCAGCAGTGTCGTAACTTTACCGAAGAAAATTTATGCGATATCTGCCAAAGCCCAAAGCGTAAAATAGCCACGCAATTATGTATTGTTGAAACACCGGCGGATGTTATTGCCATAGAACAAACCGGTGAATTTCAAGGTCGTTATTTTGTGTTGATGGGACATTTATCACCGCTTGATGGCATTGGCCCGGACGATTTAGGCTTAGATGTTTTAGAACAACAACTGGCAACGGGACAGTTTAGCGAAGTGATTTTAGCCACGAACCCGACAGTCGAAGGTGAAGCAACCGCCCACTTTATTGCTGAACTGACCCAAAAGCATGATGTAGACATTTCGCGTATTGCTCATGGTGTGCCGGTAGGTGGTGAGTTGGAATATGTTGATGGCAATACCTTGTCACACGCCTTATCAGGACGTAAAAACTATAGCTTTTAGCTTAGAGTTAGTCGCTTTTAATTAATCGTTATTAAGCAAGAGAACTTACCGTTAAAACAATATTTACGAGAGAATAAATATCTATATTACTATCAAAAACTTGTTGCGAATAAGCGCTATGCTTAGCTTTACTCTTTTTGTTGGCTGTACGTCAACAAACCAAGTAACACATATAGAGCAGGCTGATTCTATTATAAAATATAAAGAAAACCCTGATAAGCTAGGGCGTTTTTCTAATTTATACTCTAGCAAGAAAACCTATCCAGTGACTTGCCAAGAAAACTGTTATCAACCATCCAAGGCACTTGTATGTGAAAGCCCCGCTGAAAATTGTCGCTTTGTCGGTGAGCAATTTCGACCAGAGGTTAACACCGGTTTCACTTTTCGCTGGCTAGGACACGCAAGTTTTTATCTTAAAAGTTCCGAAGGAAGCACTTTATTGCTAGACCCCGTCAGCAAGCAATTTGACTGGCCGGTTGATTGGGCTTTTAGAGTAGCTAATGGTTTTTTTCGCCATGAACCTAAGTGGTTAACAAGCAGTGAACTCAAGGATGTCGATGCCGCTTTGTATTCGCACATTCATTATGATCATTTCAATAAAGGTGATATTAAAAATATCGGCACTAAGACGCAATACTTTGTGCCGTTAGGCTTTGGCGAGCATTTCCCTGATGACGGCTATAGCATTAATGAAATGACCTGGTTTTCAACCACTCAATTAGCTGAGTTAACCCTTAACTTTGTGCCTGCTCATCATTTTAGTAGCCGAATTTTAGTACCTTATGTTTATGAAGATAACGACGCTACGCTTTGGGGCGGTTGGGTTATTGAGCAACAAGGTAAACGAATATTTTTTGCTGGTGATACTGGCTATTCGAAGCATTTCATTGATATTCAACAGCGTTATGGCGACATGGATGTTTGCTTAATCCCTATTGCTTCTTATTATCATAAAGAAAACAGCGCATGGTATCGTTATGTGCATACCACGCCTGAAGATGCTTTAGTCGCCGCACAAGAGCTTAATTGTAAAGTGATGATCCCGTGGGGTTATGGTAACAATAGTTGGAAAATGGGCGATCATAGTTCGCATTCAGCCTTATTACGTTTATTAAAAATGCATAAAGAAATGAATTCTAAAATACCTTTGTATATATTGAATGAAGGTGAAGAAGTGAGCTTCTAAAAGATAGTTAACGAATATTTTTTCTAGCGATTTGTGAGCATATTGCATAGTCAAACGAGTAGCAACCGAGCATTTGATGGGCGTATCTTTACTTGTGTTGAGTGCACATCTTATTGATTAAGTTGGATCAGTTTCAATTGCTGATATAGCGTTAGCGACGATTGATTAACTTCTTTTGGCTTTATTTGCTTTAAGAGTAATTTGGCTTGTAAAAACTGTTTGTTTTGTTGCAGTGTTTCAATAAGTCGCAGCTGTGTATAGTTTTTAGCTGTTATCGCATAACCGCCAGATTTTACTGCTGGTTCCATCCATTGAAGTGCTTTTTTAAACGCTGTAATCGCACGTGAATACTCATTCTTACCTTGTAGTGCCCGTGCTATATTATGATAGCTTTCAGCTGTTGCTAATAGGTTACTTGCTTCAATGAAACCGGTTGAGGCATTTTGGTAATGGCTTAATGCTAAATCATAATCGGCAGTCTTAAAGTAGGTATGTGCAATAGCCGTTTGCAGGTTTGGAAAATAATGAGCAGGCCCCATTCTGGCTATACGTTGATTAATCCAATTGATGAATTCAATTGCATTTTTGCGCTGATTTAATTGATTATATAAAATAATAATTTCTGCATATCTTGCCGCATCAAAACTAACTTCATTGACTTGCTTAATGAGTTCAACCGCCTTATTGGCATATAAATTCCCTTGCGTGACATTACCATCACTAAATAGCATCTTTGCATGTAAGGTATATACGGTGGTTAAGAACACCGGTGGAGCATCATTTAAATCGACGTACTTGTTAATTTCTTGTTTCATCCATTTAGCATCTCTAATTTCCCAAATAGCGAGTAACTTAAGGTTAATTAGGCGATACCATTGAATGCTGTGTTTTTTAATGTTGCTTATGCTTTCATCTACTTGATAAATACATAGACGTGGGGCATCAAGACAAGATTTCTTAGTGTTTACCAAAGATGAGCTACTGTTATTAATCGCTGCATTTGCTTGAGCCGAGAAGCAAAGAAACACACTCGATACGAATATGTAGGAATACCAAAAATTTTTCATATTATTTTACTCATCACTAACCTTGGGTGCTCTTTTTATTTAGTTCAAAATACCATGTAAGCGAACAGGTCAAGGTAATAAACATATCATAAATTAATGACATTACGATTATCACTCATTAAGCGTTTTTTGGCATATTTCAATAATATTATGCCAACAACCACAATCATAGCTGTGACATAAAGTGCGGCATTATAATTATCGAATTTTTCAATCAGTGCGACACAGTATAATGGGGCAACCACTTGTCCTACGCCATAGGCGGCGGTGATCATACCCATAATAAATACTGGGTTCTTTCCTGCTAATTGACCGGCTAAATTCATAAATAGCGCCACTAAACCAATAAACGTCGCGCCGTATAATATGCCGCTAATTAAGTTTAGTACGATATTGGTAGAGAAAATAGGAATTAGAATGCCTATTACTTGTAGCGCCATGGCTAATATCATCATATCGATACTGTTGTAGCGATGGGCTAATCGCATCCAAATAATACACGAAGGAATACCCGCTAAACCCACCGCCAACCAAGCATAGCCGCCGTATCCGGCTAAACCCGGCAGTGAATTGACAATGTCAGGTAAGAAGGTGGCTTGTACCACCATACCGACACCTTCAGTAAAGTAGGCGAGGGCAAGTACAATCACTAATGGGCTAAATAGAGCTTTATCAAATTTGTGCTTAACCACTTGATCAGCGCTTTGCTTATCAAAGCTTAAAATATAAGCGGAATAACTGGCAAAAATTGTCCCTGCAATCGCTAAAACTAACCACGCATGTTGCCAGTAATCACTGAAATTAAAAACCGCTCGCATAATTAAATCAGAGACTAATATTGAGAAACCAAGACCACTAAAGTGAATGCCCATGGCTTTAGTTTTATTGGTGTTTTGTAATTTTGACATGACGATGGCAGAGCCAACAACCAATGCCATAGCAGCGCCAAAACCTGCTAATAAACGCGCAATCAACCATATGATTTGGCTTTGCGTAAGTGCCAATAACAATGAAGTAATAATACATAGCGCTAAGCCAAACCTAAAAAACCGTACTTTGGTGTGAATGTCTTTAATAAAAATTGAAAATATAGAACCTGATAAATAACCAACATAATTGACCGACGCGAGCATGCCGGCAAAAGCAATACTGAGGTGATTTTCTAGCATCGCGGGCAGTAACGATGTAAAGGCAAAGCGCGCAACCCCAACACCGACCACCAAAGCTAAAATACCGGCTAATAAAATAGCGGCATTGTTATTTCGATCAAACAAGCGTGCGAATCCTTATGTGTTGCGGATGCTGAAAAATGTCTTTGCATACCGGCGGAAAAATAAACTGCCAAGACTCTAATGTAAATGACAGTGTTAACGCAAAGCAACTCATTATTTGTTATGGATAATTTGTTGAAACCTAAGAGCCATAAATCTAAAACATGTTAATAGTCGGAATAACAGAGCTAGCAACGACGAATTATCTCAGATGTTTTTTTAATTTTTTGCTTGAAAACGTTTTTGCTACCCCCACATGTTAACTA